>CANHDJ010000032.1 GCA_947459425.1 Ignavibacteria bacterium | reverse complement strand
GAGCGGTGGAACAACACCCTTCGGCAACGAGTGGGGCGTTATGTCCGCAAAACCCTCTCGTTTTCCAAACGAGACTTTTGGCATCAGATTGTAACCGAAATGTTTATTATTACTTACAATCTCTCATGTATTACTTGACCACTACCCATTGAACAATAAGAATAAATGTGTATGCAAAAGTATATTTTTCATTCTAGGGGGTAAAACAAGAATTGTTAAAAAAAGAGCAGTAAAACGGCAGTGTTTTACTGCTCTTGTCACTTGGAACAGCCTACTATACTAAAAAAGGTTAAAACGCTCTTCCCGTCTGACGGATGAGAAATGCGAAAACGCTGCCGCCCAAGCGGGTGCTGGGTATACAGTTTTTACCCTTTTTAAGTATGGTTCATCAAACAAATTTTGACGTATAATGGTGAAGAGCGCTTCCAATCTCATGCTGAACCTGTCGAAATATCTACAAATACTTTTGATTGACTACTACTTCATTTAACACTGAAATGCGATAGGGTCTGAAGAACCTTGGCAATTTCTACCTTTAGTACAAGTCCCATCTCCACCCAAGTCTGTACATGGGTGCCAGCATGAGCCATTTGTATCACCACCTTGAATACGAATTGTGTCAAGCAAATTGGCATTCGCTGTTACAAAGCTTTTGACCTTGATATCCTCAAGGTTCAATTTTTTCTTTACGTTTTCCATTCGGAAACTCCTGTAAATATACTAAAAAGAAAGGATTTGACACGGTTTCTCGCTAGCAGAGAGACCAATGCAAAACTATCCCACCCCCCGACCACTTTTCCAAGAAAAAAAATTGATAGCCTTACTTTTTTTCATAGCAGACCGAAACTCCTGATTGAAGTTGAGAAGGCTTTTTGCCAACTTTTTTCAGGACGATGCAAAAAACCTTAAAGTGAGCAAAAATCCGCAAACTTGCTCTATTTCTCGACCTTGAATCTCTGCATCAGGCGCTGTACGGCTAGAGTCATTTGATTCAAACTCTCCGAAGTCTGAGCAATTTCCTCGCTCACGGCTGCTGACTGCGACACAACCATCGTCATTGTATCCATATTTGCTGCAATGTCGGCGCTTGTGGCGTACTGTTCTTCGGTTGTAACAGCGAGTTGGGAGACAAAATCGGAAATTTCTCCGGTGCGCGTCACAATGCGCCCAAAGGATTGCGATAGTGAGCCAGCCAGCGCTTGCGTCTGCTCCACTTCGCGAACCCCGACAGTCATCGTCTCCACCACGTTTTGTGTGTCTTGCCGAATAGTGCGTACAACCAGCGAAATTTCTTTCGTTGCCTCTTGTGTGCGTTCGGCAAGTTTACGGACTTCATCGGCAACAACGGCAAAGCCGCGTCCCTGCTCGCCTGCGCGGGCTGCTTCGATGGCGGCATTCAAGGCGAGAAGATTCGTCTGGTCAGCAATTTCGGCAATTGCATTTGCCATATCGCTGATGTGTTCACTGCTGGTGTTTAGATGCTCCACGCTTTTTGCAGAGCGACTGACAATATTATTCACACTGTCAATAGCAGCCACCATGCGCTCTAGCGAAGCACCGCCCAATTCGGCTTCTTTTCGTGCTTGCTGCGATTGCTCCGCCACAAGCGCCGTACTTCGGGTGGTTTCTTCAATCGTTTTTGTCATTTCTTCGGTTGCTACGGCAATATAGCTGGATTGTTCTTGTTGACGATGGATGCCACGCGCCATATGTTCAATACTCGTCGTGATTTGCGTACTTGCGCTGGCGGTAATTTCCGATTCTTCAATAACTTTCGCAATCATCAATCGCACATTTTCCAGTGCTTGATTATACCCCTCGAAGAGCGTACCAATTTCATCCTGACGCTGAGGCACAAGGCGGGTTGTAAGGTTTCCCCGCGAAAATTCCTCCACAGCCGCAAGCATTTCTTGGACACTGTGTTGCAAGTATTCGCGCTGGTCGCGGATTTCGTGAATGGCTTCCTCTACTTTGCGATCTACACTTGCTTTCTCTAGGGCGAGGTCGTTAAGTCCTTGCTTCAAAGACGCAATCATGCCGTGAAACGAGTGCGTCAAATCGCCAATTTCGTCCTGCATCGCGTCATCCTTCAAACGCACATCCAAATCGCCTTGTTCCACCTTTTGCGCGGTATTGCGAAGGCGAACAATGCGATTGACAACAAGTGTACTGATAGCATTCGACAACAAAATCACCAACACCAACACAATAACAATGATTGTGGCAACAAACACCGCATACAGACTATTCCGACGCTCCATTGCCGCGAGTGTGGCGACTTCTTCGCTGACAGTATCGGAAACCTTCAAAATAGCGTTAATTGCTGCTGTGGAGCGTTGTATCCATTCTGCGGTGGTAATTGGGTATGCTGCCGATGGCTTTCCGGCGCTATCGGTGCTTGCTTGATAAATACTTTTGCGCGTTGTCTCAAATTCCGTGAGGAACACGCGCTGCATCGTGTCAATGCTGGCTTTGATGGTAGGGGTAATTGCGGGATTATTGCGAAAGGCGAGAATATTATCACAATGCTCCTGCACAATGCCGCGAAACTGCATAAGGCTGGCAAAACGCTCTGCGTCAATAGGCTTGCCGGAACCAATAACCGTCCCAATATTTGCCCGCTCTCGCCCTGAAAATTCGCTGGCATAAAACACGCTATTTTTGATGCTACTGTTCAGGGCAAGAATCGCTTCCAAACGGCTTTCTCCCGTAAATGTAGCACTCGCAAGTTCATGTTCTGCCATAATCATTGCTGATTGCACGGCAATCCATTGTTTGATAATGCCTGCTTCGGGGCTGGATTTTCCCAAGATTTCATCATTGCGTTTGCGAAAATCGTCACGTTTGATGCGGACTTCCTTGAATTTTGCGAGTTGGACGGCAACGCGCGTTTCTGCTTTTGTGTCAAGCGACAGAAGGCGCAAGGCAGAGTCCAAATACGCATCGCCACTGGTGCGCAAAGCTGCAATGTTCTTGAGTGTTTTTTGGTCTTGTGGATTAGAAAGCGCAGTAGCGGTGAATCCACGCTCTTTTGCTTGCGTCCCGGCGGCTTTGAGAATATAATCCGAAAAACGATTTGCCTGTTCTAGTTCTTGCGCCCGCGTATAGCGCTTATATGCCGACCACAACTCGAAGCCCATACCATAAAGCGCAATGATAATCAACGGCGTGACAATCATGGCGATTTTACTTTTGAGCGGTCGATTATTCAAAAGATGCGAAAAAAAATCATTGCCGGAAGACGATGTCGCCAAAGTTGTCGGCGGCGGCGGCTCCGCGCTGGAAGAAGTCGGTAGCGATTTCATAGAGTCGTGAAAATAGCGTGGTAGGGTCAAAAAATTGTGGAAAACAGCCCGTATCTCAAAATGTCGCCGTCAGCATCACATAGCTCCAATACCCAAGGTCGCGCCCCAAACCGCGTGTGGCGTTGGTCTCCCGCATAACCTCGCCGGGCAGGAATGCCGAAACACCGAATTGCGCGGCAAGAAACGAGGTAACTTTGTAATTGATGGTAGCATCAATTTCTATCCCCAATGCAGTAGCAGTGCGACTTTGCGGCAACGAAACGGATTGTTGTGCAAGGAAATAATGCCCTGCAAGATAGAAGTCCGTTTTGGTATCGGGCGCGTAGGTTATTCGCAAATACGGATCCAGTAAACCATAGTTGGTGATTGCCGGAGCGCGGCGCAATCCCGTGTTCGGCAAAATGGTAAATGGGAAAAAATCCATGTAGCCGTAAAACTTGTGAATCGTCGTGGTGAGGTGATTAAATCCTTCGCTTACGCCTGTTGTCGTGGTGTTGTCTCCCGTGTAATAATCCACGCCAATTCCCACCGCACCGCTCTGCGAACCGCTTGTAAAACGTTTTCCCAAATACCCCGTTAGTAGATATGCTGCAATATTAGCGCTTTGCCCAAGTGTGGGAACGTCCTGCTTTGTGCCGAATTGGTATGCGCCCTCGAACTCATATTCCCAGCCATCAATAATATTTTTGAGATACAGCCCTGCGGTAAAGCGTTGAAACGTGGTGGTGTCGCCCATTGCAGCAAAAGCAGAAGGGCGAATTTTCCGCTCGGCACGGTCGTGGTACAAATAGAGGTTCAATGCTTGTTGCCAAGGAATCGTCACGTCAATTCCCATGAGTGCTTGCGGGTTTTGGCGGTCGGCGGAGGTCATCAATAATTCATCATTGCCCAGCACGAAGCCGAATGCGCGGGCTTGCCATTTGTCGGGTGTGGCGTAAACAAGCGTTGCGCCGTCATAGCTGCGCCCGACGTTGTGCCAATCCAATGCTCCAACAAGACGTTCATTATTGGTAGCGAAACTTTGACGACCAAGTTTCATCGTTAGCCCGGGAGTGAGGAAATTCCGCCATTCCAGCCATGCTTGACGAAAATCCAGATTGTCGGCGCGACCATCCAGCGTCCCGCGCCAAGCGCCATCTTGTACTTCGCCAAAATTGCGGGAGTCTTGTACTTGCACAAAAGCGCTAATATCCTCATTTAATACCGTCTTGAGGCTAATTTGCGTTCGGAGCATATTGATAAACAGGGGCTTTTGAGTGGCATCGAAAAAACGACCGTCCAGTTCGCCCCGATAGCGCACTTGTCCACCGATTTGGACAAAGGGAAACGTCGGTTTTGCGGGGTCTTGCGGGGGGAAAGTAATTTGCGCGAAAAGCTCCGCACTGCATACAATGAGTATAGCAACTCGTAGCACAAGTTTCATAGAGTTTGGTGGAAAGTGGTGATAACACAAACAGCGTGATAAGCGCGGAAAATACAATTTTTTTTCTTCATTGCAAACAATTCATAGAATCTCTGCCAACCACGAAGAAAAAAGACGCAACAAGCAAGATTGATACGGCTGCAATGCGCTTCCAAGCCTCCAAACAACTCCAATCCCTGATATTGCCTAGCGAACGATATTGATAGACTCCTGCGCTGTCCCTGACGGCGTAGTGATAACAAGGCGGTATTGTCCGCTGGCTAAATCACTCGTTTTTAGCGTCAAGTTGTAATCCCCCGCCTTTTGCTCAATCTCGGAAAGAATGGTGCGCATTTTCACCCCTCGTGCGTCGAAGAGTATTATTTCAAGAGGTTCTGTCTGGAACAGTGTATAAGCAATGACGGTTTCCGCATTTGCCGGATTTGGTTTGACAGCTGTGATTGTTGGCGTGGGTGCTACCGTTGGTGTAATCAATCGTAGCCCACCCGCCCGGGAAACAAGAGCTGTCAAAGAACTACTGAATGACGGAAGCAAGAAAATTTGTGATGAAGCCCACGTTGGCGAGAGTATTTCAAGGGCAGTCCGGGTCGTGTCACCAGCAACGACAATACAGTCAAAAGAAAGAAGTTTTGTCGGGTCGGAAAACTCAAGGCGAGTCTGCGGAACGCGATAAACATTCGGTGATTGTGGTACAAGTTTCGATTCATCGCCAGCAGGGACAAGAACATTGCGATTCATGCGAACATCAAACGTAAAGAGGGGATTGCCTGCATTGTTAATATCTCCAATACTGCCTGTGGTCGAAGTCTTGTACAATCGCAAAAACAATTTTATTCTCGAACCCGGCACTGCTGCCGTTGTGCTTGCCTCAAGCCCAAGTTGCAATAGAACGTCTTGTGGGCTTTGATTGCGCACAGAGGCTTTCATATCAACAAGAAGCACGTCTTGCGTCGTCACAATTCGCGCCGTTGCCGATGTTTCCCCCAAGATGCTGGACAAAGCTTGTATCGGAAGCGAGAGTGTTGTATTGGGCAAAATCGTGTAGGGCGCTTGCGGCGCAGTAGGGTCCAGTTGAAAGACCGTAGAAATTGCCGTATCGCGCAGGGATTTGGTTATTTTGATTGCTTCTCGAATCCGGATCGTATCGCGCCCCAAATTCTCAACAACAAGATTGGTTACTTTACTAAAGCCCGCAAGAACATCCCCAAAATTGAGATCATTCGCATCCACAAACGTCGGTGTACCGCGCACAATACCACTGCGCTCCGTCGTGCTGGTGCCGCCATTACTGAGCGTCAGTATGAGCCGCACCTGCTTCACGCCAAGCGATAGCGGGCTGAAATTGATACGCACCGAATACGTTCCAAAAGCAGGAATCGCCACATCACGCACAGACGCAGCACTCGTATCTATACGGAACGAAGCAATATCCGCGCCTTCCAATCGCGCTCCGACAATACGCACCGAAACGTCGCTTACACTCGTAATCTCTACGTTACCTGCACGAGTACGCCCCACAACCGAGCGCCCAATGTCCGTCGTCGGAATCACGACCAGCGCTCCGGCATCAATCGTCGTAAAATTCCAAGCCGCCGACCAAGCACTCACGCCACTCTCGTTCCGAGCGCGAACGCGCCAAACGTACCCTGTGAAACTCCGCAGCACGCCCGTCGGGATACGCATTTGCTGTGCGTCTATCTGTTGTGCGCTCACTGTTGAATCCAGCACTGGTGCGCTAAAGGTGGCATCGGCAGCAATCTGCACATCATAACTTGTCGCGCCAAGCACCGCAAGCCATTCCAGCACCGCACTGAGCGAAACATTTTGTGCTTGATTGCTCGGTGCAGCGAGTAATGGTGCGCTTGACGGAATCGGTGCCATCGACGCTCTTACGCGCACCGTACGAGTGACAAGCGTCAGCCCACGCACGGCAGTATTGGTGACGCGAACATTGTACAAACCAGTGTCTAAGCGGGTAAACGCCGGGAAAGACAGTGCTAACGACGTGTTGCCGCTCATATCCCGACCATTTTTCATCCACTGATAGCGATTTTGCTCACTCCGCATCCGTGCGGATATGGCAAAGGGCAGTCCAACGGCTGCCGACGTGTCCCGCGCCTCTCCAACGCTGTCTTGCGGCGCGTAAGTAAAGCTAAAAGCAGTAATTCCTGTGCGCACATTCGTTTCGAGACTTTCAAATTGCAAACGGTTTTGTTCGACAGCAAGACTCTTCAAGGACGTGATGCCACTCAAATTCGGCAGACTCGTCAGGCGATTTCCCTGCAAACGCAGTGTTTGCAAGCGCCCAAGCGACGCAAGTGCATCGGGAACAGCACCCGCAAAGGCGTTGCTGTCCAATGCCAAATCCCGGACGTTGAGCATTTGTCCCACTTCGGCAGGAATCGCCCCCGACAAGGTATTTTTACTCACTATCAAACGCTCCATTTGCCGCAAATCCCGCACCGATACGGGAATTTGCCCCGTAAGAGTATTTTGTGAAACATCCAATTCGCGCAAATTCGTGAGCGCACCCAGCGTACTTGGCAGTGAGCCACGTAATTGATTATTAGCCATGATAAGTTCCTGCAACGTCGTCGTTCCAACGATTTCCGTTGGAATTTCGCCGCTTATCTGATTATTGCTGATGTTCAGGCGTTTGAGCGACCGCAGCCCTGTTGTTGTCAGCGATGCGCCGCCGCCCTTTTCGGCAAGCAATTTGGACGTTGCGCCCCAAATTCCTCGTGGCAATGGCTGCGCGAGAGCGTTATTCTGGAGGAAAAGTTCTTCCAACAGCACAAGTGCTGCAAACTCTGTCGGAATGCCACCTGTGAAGCGATTAAAACTCAAATCAAGTTTTTCCAATATTCCCGCCGATGCAAAACAGGTCGGAATTACACCCGAAAACTGGTTACGCGCCAGATTGATTTCTCGGAGTTTGCGTAATTCGCAAAATTCCGGCGGAAGCTGCCCCGCAAAGCGATTTCCGTCCAAACGCAACACCGTCAGCCCTGCCATAGAGCCGATTCCAGCCGGGATTGCCCCCATGAAAAGATTGTTCGAGAGCATCAATTCTTGAAGTTGCGAAAGCAAAAGTAAGCTGCTCGGAAAGCCGCCTTCCAAGCTGTTTCCCCGCGCACGGAAACTCCGCATTGCCGTCAAACTATTCAGCGCCAGTGGCAAGGTGCCGCGCAACCCCGCACTATCAAGCGACAACTGCGCAATACGTCCATTCTCCACCGTCACGCCCTGCCACGACGCAAGCGGCGCGGCGGTGAGCCAATTTCGGCGGCGCGTCCATTCCTCGCCGCCTGTGGCAAGATATATCTGCACTGCCGCCAGCGAATCGCGCTGAAGCGGCGTGAGCGCCACGCGCGGCGGAATAACCGTAATGCTCCGCCGACTGAACGCCGTTCCCGTCGTTGTCTGCACTTCAATCGTCCCCCCCGTCACTTGCGGCAGCAAAAATGTGAGTGATGTTGGCGAAGTAACCGTAAAATTTGCAATCGTCACGCCATTAACACGCACTCGCCGCACGTTGATAAAATTGAGACCTTCGACTGTGATCGGGTCGTCCACCGATGCAGAATCGGGCGTAAAGTTCGTAATGCGTGGCGGCGGAATTTGGCGTGGCGGCACAAATCGAAATGAAAGCGTACTTTCGGCAAAGCCGCCATCGCCTTGAACGGCAACTTTCCCATTTGCTCCCGTCGAAACAATAGCAATGATGCGGTTCAGCGACTCTATCGTGTATTCGACAACAGGCATACCGCCAACGGTCACAATGGTTGTCGTTGACGGGAAAAAATTATCGCCGTTGATGGTGATGGTTGAACCCGTCGAGCCTTCAAGCGGGTCAAAATTATTGACTCTTGGCGGAAGGAAAAATGCAAATTGCTGTGGCGAAAATGCCCCGCCAAGCCTGTTAAATACTTGCACAAACCCTGAGCCGCCAGCATCAGAGACGATAGCAACGATTTGCGTCGTCGAAATCACCTCAAAACTTTTCACATCCAATCCGCCAACCATAACGCGGTCTATCACGCTAAAGTTTGCACCCGTGATGGTTAGTCGCGTACCGGGACCGCCAACACGGGGGAAAATATTGGCAATATTGGGCGGATTGATAAAGGTAAATTGTATCGTTGATGCCGTCACGCCACCAATCGTGCGGACAATAATTGGCTGTGTCCCCGTTTCGCCTCGTCCCAGAACCACAACGATTTGTGTTGTCGAAGTCACAAACGTCCCCAAGGGCGACGATCCGGCAATACTGACATCCGAAACGCCGATAAAATTTCGCCCGCGAATTATAACTTGATTCCCCAAACTCCCGCTATCAGGCGTTACGGAGGTAATTTGCGGTGGGAAAACGTAGGTAAACGCTTGCCCACTCGTACCAACACCTGCAATATTGCGCACCGTAACGGGTCCACTGACTTCAGCAGGAACGCGGAAACGCAGTTCGTTTTCTGACGGAATGCTCACCGTTGCCAACGTAATCTGCACCGGACCAAGCCATACCTCGCGCACCGCCTTAAAGTTTGCACCCGTGACGACAATTTCCGTTCCAAGCGTTCCCAAGAGTGTTCTCAAACTCTGCACCTCCGGCGGACGCACAAACGAGAACGGAACACTAGCATTGGTGCTGCCACCAATGGCTCGTACCGTCAAAATGCCATTGTCGCCATTTGCCGAGACCGAAGCGTTCATCTGGGTTGGACTATTGACCGTCACCGATTGTGGCGGAATACCGCCAAAGAGCGTTGTAGCGGAGGGGTCAAAGTTGGTGCCGATGACGGAAATAACATCACCTTCTTTTGCTTCTTTTGGGTTAAAATCGCTAATGGTCGGTACGCCGAAAAACCGCACCGTATCAGTGCTGTTACTCATCGTGCGTGTCCGTGCAGAGCCACCAGGAGCGCGTACTTCCACATCACCGCTTGCGCCGCTTGTGCCAACACGTGCTGTAATGAGCGTTGGAGAGTTAATCGTAAAATTTGCTGCTGGAACGCCGCCAAAGGTAACGGTTGTAGAACCAAAGAAATTCACCCCACTTATGCTAACCGTCGAACCGGAGCCGATAATGACAGGGCTGATGCCTGTGATAAGCGGAATAATCGGACCCTTGTTCATCGTCACAAGCGCTTGCGTGGATTGAAGACGATTGCTGAGGTCTCGTAGCGTGACAATCGCTTGTGTTGTACCGCCCGCCAGTGGCGCATTTGTCCACGTAATATTGACGTTGGGCAAGGTAATACGGCTATTATTCGGAAAAGCGCCCGTTCCACCCGCAACAACAAACGTTGCAACGCCACCCGGCAAAGAATTGACGACGAGTTCAACATTCGCCGTTGTGCTTGCCAAACCGCCGTCCGACCGAAAGGCTGCGGCTTGGATTGTTATCGGCACTGCGTCTTGCAATGCGCCCGCTATGCCGCCTGTGGCGGTACTTGCCGATTCCATACCCGAAGCAAATCCCAGTACCGTCGGAATCGGATTTGCTCCCAAGCCCTGCCATGCAACAATAGTTGCGGTGGTGTAAGGGTTGGTAAGCGTGATAGTGCCGTTAATAGCCGCGCCGAAACTCGTCGGCGTGAAACGTGCCGTAATGAGTTGCGGATTGATAGTTGATGCCGATGGGTACAGTGTCAATGTTGACGTGAATGGTGCAGAACCAGTCGTGGAGAGCGTTACTCCGGCACTGGCTGTGAGCGTTAGCGGTCCGACGATATTGATAGCAGACGTATTAAAAAATTGATTGACCGACGAACCCACAAACACCGACCCAAAATTAAGCGTGTTTGGTGTTGCGGTCACGGATGTTGCGATACCCTGCCCTTGCACCGTCACCGGTACGGCAACGCTTCCCGCAAAGCCTGACGTGACCACGCCCGTCATCGGCGTATTTGCCGTTGGTGCATAGCGCACAAAAAATGTCTGTGTAAGCGCACTGCCGCTTGGGGAACTTGGTGCGGCGGGCGTTGGCGTAAGCGCGATGCTCGCAATGGTCGCAAATGCACCGCCGCCAAGCGTCGAAATGCTCAAATGTGGATGCGCTGCTGCCATCTGGACAAGCCCATTCGACGGAAGCGTCGAACCTGTAAACGTAAAAGACTGCTCTACAACCTGTCCGACGGCGACATTGCCGAAATTAAACGATGTAGGGGTAACATTTGCTAGAGCGGGATCAACATTGAACGTATTACTCAGCGCTGTATTTACGCCGATGCGGGCTGTCAGTTGTGTCGTGCCGGAGGTGTTGTGGCGAAGTGCGCTTGCGCCCGTGAAGGTCGCAATCCCAGCAACAGCGTTCACGGTGAGCGGTCCGCCCACAAGCGCCGGAGGGTTGATTATCTGCACTGCGCCCACGTAATTCACATCCAGATTGCCATTCACGTCCACCGCTATCACTCGCACGTCAGGTGTGATTTGAAGCGGGTTCAAGCCGACTGCCGTTGGCTGTACCGCTCCCAAAAGGGTTGACCACGACGGGCGGTCGGCAACAACCGTTATGCCGCTATTGCCGCTCATAACAGATGCCGATGGGTTCAAAATCGTTGAACGCGGTGCGGCGGCAGTAAACGGCTCAGAAACAGCATTGGTGATGGTGAAACTAAAGAGGGCATTATCGGTCACAGTCGTTTTATAGCTGGCTTTGAGAACGAAATCTACTGTGCCATTATCGGCAGCCGTCGCATTGGCAGCCCGCAGCCCTGCTGGAATCACAAAGGTCACGCTTGCTGCTGCTGGTACTTCATGGAGTTTGACCGTACCGCTAGCATCATACAAGGCGATATTATCCAACGGCGCAGGATTCGTGATGGTCATGGTCACTTGCTGCAAGACTGTTGGTAGGTTGTCGCCGTCGTTCAGGGGCATTGCTGCCACACCGCCGTCGCGCAAGCGGAATCGCCACACGTTGGGCATTGCGGCGGTGACGGTGCCGGATGTATGCGCAACGTAGGGAATGATTGTGGACGGCGTAAAACCAGGATCAGGGATAATATCGCTAAAGCTGATACAGGGCGGCACACCGACGATAACAACCCCGATCGTATTGTTAGGAACATAGGTTGTTCCGAAATTGACGGGTTGGCAGGAAAAATCCCATGTTCCTGTTACGTTGATATAGTAAACACCTTCTGCTGCCGGGGTAGTGAAAGTTTGGGAGGCTGAGGTCGTGGCAAGCATTTGAGGAAAAAAATTCATACACCGACGAAACGTGTTTACCGTTGGTGTCGCATTCATCCCCACGTAGATTTGCGTAATACAGCCGGGACAATACACCCCACCAGATGTGCTACTGACCATATAGCTCAAGTTTATCATCGTGTTGCTGGTTGCATAAATCACGTTTGTTCCCGCACCAGCAGTTATGCCACCGCCTGTCATGGCAACGCCAGTAAATCTCATATTTCGCTCAAGAATGCTAACATCAACGATTGCTGGCGGCGTTGTTGTTAAACATCCCGCACCACCTGTTGTGGTAACGTTTCCCGTGAGAAGCTGCCCCGTGAGGTAGGATGGTGTCGCCATTGTACCGGTATAGGAATAAACATCAATGGCATATTCTGTTCCGGCTGTCAAAAGAGAGTTAGCAAATACACCCGTAGAAGCATTATTAGAAAGAACCGTTCCCACGCCCAGCGCCGAGCCGACCGCAGGAAGTACGCCATTAGTAGGCGATGTTGGCGGTGATGATGCCAGACGGCGCACAACGACATAGCCTGTCGGCACAGGCGTAGGAGCCGTGAAAATCGCATCAAAACTGGTGTTTGTGATATTGCTAAAAACTAAACCTGTCGCGGGCTGCGCTCCTTGCCCCGTTGTGAAAAACATGGGAGCTGCGGGTGTTGTGAGAATATCGCTGGTGATAACGTTAAACCCGCCGCCATAGCCCGTCGGACCCACGCTATTGTACGCTCCGGCAGATGTTCCGGCATCACGCCGCCCGACAACGGTGTTTGCGCCGAAGTTTGCCGGACGTTGGAGGGTGACGCTTGCTCCCGCGCCATACGCGCCTGCCGTGACGTTGGTCAGCCAATATTCGGTGGTACTGGGGCTTGTTAAGCCAACACCGGAACTTCCCATTGGATTCGCATTAAACGCGCTTGCTGCAACGGTAACAGCGCCGGGATTCGTGAAAGAAAGCGGCAAATACTGCCCACCGTTGCCCGTTGGAAACAGATAAACTCCTGCGGCGGTCATAGCGCGGATAAGCGGTCCATCTACATAGCCATTGGTGCGCACGACAGCTGCCGGAGCGGTGCGGGTGACGGTGAGGGAATTCGCTGCGGTTGTAGTGATATTTCCGCCATTCAGAGCCAGCGTACCTGTCGCACCAATGACGATGGGAGCGCCAAGTGCAACGACCCCTGAGCCTGCCGCCATGGTGAAGTTATTGAGCGTTTGTTCGGCAATGGTGGGACCGAAGCGGAGATTTCCAGTGACGGTATTGTTGATGGTGAAATTGTTATCGAAGGCTTGGAAGTAGCCACCCGCGCTATTAACGAGCGGACCATTCAAGACCAAACCATTTCCGGTGCTGCCATTGATGGAATAGATTGTTGTACCGACGAGTGTGAACGTTCCGGCGACTGTTTTGGTTGTTCCCGGTTGCTGAACGATGGCAGCACCACTGGCGATGGTTACTGCGCCGGGCATGGCATTTGGAAATTCACTTCCTGTCGTCAGCCCTGTCACGCCAAGATACGACAGCACAGCAGTTGGCGAAAAATTCGGCGTTCCTGTTCTGATGGGCAACGTTCCGCCATTGAAGAGAACGGAAAATGTGCCACCGTTGTTGACCGTGAGCGTATTCAAACCAGAAATCGTTCCTCCATCGGCGATACGAAAATCTGCTCCATTCTGGACGTTATGCACGGGCGTAGCAGCATTCAAGGCAAGATTTCCAGCAACGCCAACACGAAACAAGCCTGTATTAACAGTGAGCGTTCCATTTTGATTTCGCGGCGGCGCAGCCGACAGAAGAACAAAGTTTCCCGCCCCTTTATCAATCGTGACATTACCGTCCATTGTGCCTTTCCATTCCGCACCAACAACTTTTCCTGTTGCACCTGTGTAAAGCAGCGTTCCCCGTGCGCCCGTACCATCGTATGATACCGCAGTACCCGAGACAATGCCATCATCCTGTATTTCCAGTGTTCCGGCGCTTCCGACATCAATCGTACCGCTATTGGTAATCGTAGCCCCATTGGGAATAATTAATCGCCCAAACGATGCGACGGTTAGTGTCGTTCCAACGGCAGTTGCGCCGCCGACATTGGTGGTAAGGGATACACTGGTCGTTAAAGAACCATTGGCGACATCCAGCGTGTTGACGCTAAAGGTTCCGGCATTAAGCAACGCTGCTGCTACTGGGGCTGCGCCTGTGCGCAATGTCTGAATCGGCGCAATGAATTTTGCCCCATCAAGTTGAGGGTTTCCTGTGAGTTGCAGAATGGAAGCGGCATTGGTAGCATTGACTCTACCAGCGCCAGCGCCAGAAACATGGTTTGTGCCATTGCCTTGCAACGTGAGTGTCGTTGGACCGACAGCCAAATCCCCTGCCTGAGGAAACTGCAACCCGCCCTCGCCAACGATAAGCGGATTCGTCATCGCAACGTTTGCGGCATTATCAATCACGAGGCGATAGACGAAGCTATTAAAAAAACTGACGCTATTGAATCCGGCACGGCGCATGACAAGAGTGTTGACGTTGTCTAATTGAATTTTCGACCCTGCGCCGGGTGCGTTGATGATGCCGCCGCCTTCGAGTGTGAGTGCCATATTCATCGCCATAACCATGTTTCGCCCAGCTATCCCACTCAAATCCAAATTACCCTGCAAGCGAAGATTGTTGGCAATCGTTACGGGCGCTGAGGCACCTGCTAAATCAAGATTGCCGCCCATTGCTGTTGGGGAAATGGGTAGTTCGGGCATATCAAGCGTTGGGACATTGCCCGTCACACGCAGTATCGCGCCAGCATTGTAGGTAATAGAACCAGCGCCATTGATAGTGGGAGCAGTATTCGGTAGGCATCCTGCTGGTGCAATATCCAAAATACCGGATGCAGAAAAGATAAAACTCCCATTGACCGTAAAGACCGCCGCAGGATTGGAGCCTATCCAGAGTTCACGGTTGGCTGTTCCGTTGTTGATAACGAAGGTTTGCGCTTGCCCACAGTCATAGACGACTCGTTGATTCATGGTAAAAACATTGCTCACGGTAAGCGAAGCCATATCCAACCGCCACGAATCGGCACCAACGCCAGAGCCATTGACGGTAAGGTTGTTCATCGTGGTAATAGAGCCGATGCCCATATTGGTCAGACCAAGCCCGTTATTGGTGAGAATATAGTTTGCACCTGCCGCATATGTCCGTGTGCCGGTAACCTGTATTGCCCCGCCATTGATACCACCAGCACGTGCAAGTTGGAGTGTCGCTCCAGCTTGCAACTCAAATGCGCCTGTGCCGACAATAGCAAATCCTTGCGTGTTGAGCGTACCACCGTTAAATATTCGGAGCGAACCATCAACGGTAGCAGCCGCACCCAGCGTCAGCACAGCGCCGCCGGCGCAACTATTCACCTCCAATGAACCGCTACCGATTGCCAACGAACCCAAAATCGTGAGTGGTGTTCCCAAGCCAAGTCCGCCGGAGAAAGTGGCATTTAATTGGAGTTGATTCAGCACTTGCGGCGCAACCATCGTGATACACCCGCCGCCTGCGTTGCCGTAAAGACGAATAGAAGCACTGGCATTCCCCACGATTGTCCCAGTGGGTATGAATTGACCATACACATCCAGCACAAAAGCACCGCCCATATCAAGCTGCCCTCCCGTTTGGATAGTAAAACCCACTGCCACACCGGGGCTACCAAAAACAAGTCCGGAAATCATCGTAACGGTGCGGCCAGTGGGAATCTCGAATACATCGCCGGCAGTATTAAAATTGGTGGCATCGGTGCCACCACCGCCAACCAGGGTATTCCAACTTGTGGGCAGATTGGGGTTTGGGTTGCCCGCTTTGTAGAAATATGTTGCCGACCAAGCATTTTGGGTAGAGCAGCACAAAAGCAGGAGCAGTCCGATAATGCTTGTCCGCAAAAAAGAGAAAGAGTCTGGGCAGAGCGAACGCGAAGAGAGGAGCATTTTCATAGCAATAAATAAAAAGTAAACGAAGTCAACGTGAACCAACAAAAAAAGGTTCTAAATGATTTTAGTTGGAAAAATTTGTCATGCTGGGGCGCAGGTCGGCATCCATCGGAGTCGCATAAAATCGTGCTTTTCGATATGGATACCGACCTGCGTCGGTATGACGGAGTGATGTTTTACCAGCCAATTGGATGTGTTTTCCAACTGAAAGCATTTAGAATCCAAAAAAACATCCTGACCCCGTAAAATACACAAGTTTCCCCATCCATCAAAGTCCGTAAAGTCATATTCTTCGGTGATAAAAAGTCATGGTGTTCGGTGTGGAGGACAGGGGTAATACTTGAAATTCAAACTTGACAAATGACAGTATGCCACCGCAACACAATGTGCCAACGTAAAACGCACTACTTATAAAAAAAGCCTTGCACGAAAGAATTTCAATCCGTATATTGCAAGTCTGTTTTGGCTGGTCAGATAGCTCAGTTGGTAGAGCAGAGGACTGAAAATCCTCGTGTCGGGGGTTCAAATCCCTCTCTGACCACAGTATTTCGCTCTTTTCATACGACAAATGTTGGACAAACTCGCCTTAAACGAGTAAAAATTTCCTGACGCTTGGTCAGATAGCTCAGTTGGTAGAGCAGAGGACTGAAAATCCTCGTGTCGGGGGTTCAAATCCCTCTCTGACCACTTCTTGACAAAACCCGCATGGTGCTTGAATCCATGCGGGTTTTCTGTTTCTCCACCTCACCACTTCTCATGTCCACTACCACCAACGCAAAGCCGCTCCCCGCCCCGCCGACGTTCATCTACGGCGTTATGATTCTTCAACAGATTATTGGCACCAGCACCCATTTTGTTGCCAAATTTGCCAATCAAGCCGCAGACCCGTTTACGATTGTGTTTGTGCGCGGGTGTATTGCCGTCGTAGCGTTTGCGTGTATACTGCTCCCACAACGCAAGTCGCTACGCGCCATTGACCGCGAAGATTGGAAATTGATTGCCCTGCTCGGCTTTCTCAATATTCCCTGTAACCAACTTCTCTTTGTGGCGGGCTTGCGCTACACCACACCCGCAAATGCCGCGCTTGCGTATGCGCTCGTTCCGGCATTTGTCTTGGTTCTATCGGCAGTATTTTTTGGCGAAAAAACGACGATGATGAAAATTACGGGAATATTGCTGGCATTTTCGGGAACGCTTCTGGTTTTGTTTGAGCGCGGAATTGATCTCACTTCAACGCTGTTTTTAGGCAATATGTTGGAACTCTGCGCTGCCATATCCTGGGCATGGTTCAGCCTCTTGGGGCAGCGTTTGGCACTCAAATACGGAGCAATCTTCGCCACGGGTCTGACGATGATAAGCGGTATGGCGTGGTATTCGTGTGTCTTTCCGTTTTTGCCCACCAACACACCGCTTCTGGAAATAAGCGGTCTGACGCTGTTGTATGGAGCGTATTTGGGGCTGATTATTTCGGTTTTGGGCTATTGGTTGTGGTATTATGCCTTGTCGCGCACTCCGGCAAGCAATGTTGCGGTCTTCAGCAATTTGCAGCCTGTTTTAGCAACAATTTTCACCATCGTCTTTTTTGGTATTTTTCCCTCGCCCTTCTTTTTTGTGGGCGGCGCATTGGTGCTTTTGGGTGTTTTATTGACGCAGCGTCAATAAAAAAGCAGTTTTTTTGCCGAGTTGAGCAAAAAAAACTGCTTGTTATTATGTGCTGCTGACAAGAACGCTGCTTACTTTCTCAGTGCATCGCGTATTTCCATCAGCAATTTTTCTTGCGTCGTCGGCTCTGGTGGTGCTGGCGGGGCGGCTGCGGCTTCTGCTTTTTTCATACTATTGATAGCTTTAACCATCAAAAAGATGATAAATGCCAAAATAGCGAAATCCAGTACGGTTTGGATGAACGCGCCATACTTTATCATCACCGCAGGAATTTTACCATCAGCAGAAGCGTCTTTTAGCTTGATAGCCAAGTCTTTGAAATTCACTCCGCCCAGTGCCAATCCAATCGGCGGCATTATCACGTCGTCCACCAACGACGACACGATTTTGCCAAACGCGCCGCCGATGATAACACCGACAGCCAAATCAATGACATTGCCTTTAACGGCAAATTCTTTAAATTCTTGTACCATACCCATAACCGTCACTCCTTCGATAAAAACAGATAAAAAAGAATGAAAAATTGTGATAACCGCTTCTGCGTCAAAATGGCAGGATAAAGCCAATGGCTGCAACTCCGCGTAATTGCAAAAGATTTGTGGAATTAGTCACGGGAACGCCATAGATCAGATCGCCCGCCAAACTTACATTCAAAAACTTGTTTACTTTCAGAATAATTAAATTCTCCCAGTTGACAATAGGCTTACCAATGCTGATGTACGGCGCAAATACATTCAGGCGCGTTGCCAGATTAACATTTTCCCACACATCGCGTTTGAGTTGGACGTTCAGCAATGCACCTAATTCCACGAGGGTATTTTGACCCGCCGTAACGCCAAACGAGCCAAGCCGCGCTAAATCAGCATCGCCGACAATCACAATCCGCCCCGTCACTGGCGCAACGAGGATGCTCATATAGTCCACGGGTTTCCATTCCGCTCCTAGAGCCAGCGTCAAGAATGCGGGAGCAAAGAGATTCGAGAGTTTGCGGGCTTCCGTGCCAGGGGCTTTGGTGTAATCTTCGCCCAAGGTGAATTGCGTCCGAAAATCCAGCAAGCCCGTCCAACGCAGATTTTCTGCCGCCGCCAAGCCTGCTTTGGAAATAATGATAATGCGGTCGTCGCTTTTGCGTGCATTTGTTTCAGGAGAAACCCAGGTGAGCCCGTAGCCAAATTCAGCAGCATTGTCCCACGAAAAGGTTTTCGTGTGATAATTTGCCGTGAAATTCAGCAAGCCAAGCAGAGACGTAGCATTATTGCCGCCGCCTGACCAATTCGACAAGCCGATACTCGTAAAATTAATGCCGATATTCCCTTTGACCGTCCAGCCCGTCGTGTCCATTGCGGGTATCGCTTTACGAAGGTCGTCGGCTCCAACTTGAGCATTGGTGCGGGCTGTTAAGCAAAATACTCCAAGAAACACTGTGCCAAGAAGAAACAATTTTTTCATAGTGAACTCCAAAAGAGTAAAAAATGATGGTGAGAAAGAATTTACCACGTCTCTTGCACATCCAAGAGCGCACGGATTCTGGTGAAAAGCTGCGCGGATTCTTCGTAATTCAGTGTTTGTGCGCCGTCGGAAGCAGCTTCTTCTGGTGTTTCGTGGATTTCGATAATAATGCCGTCTGCACCTGCCGCAACGCCAGCCAAGGCAACAGGAGCAACAAAATCCCGCAAACCAATAGCGTGCGAAGGGTCAACGATAACGGGAAGATGCGTTTTATCGCGTAAAATGGGAATAGCGTTGATATCGAAGGTATTGCGACTAGCGCTTTCGTAGGTGCGGATGCCGCGCTCACAAATCATCAGGCGCTCGTTGCCAGCAGAAAACACGTATTCTGCGGAATAGAGCAGTTCTTCAATCGTACCGGAGATGCCGCGTTTTATCATCACGGGCTTGTCAACTCTGCCAAGTTCGTCCAATAAATTAAAGTTTTGGCTGTTTCGCGCCCCGACTTGATAAACATCAATATATTCGTACATCGGCTCTATCTGAGCGACTTCCATGACTTCGGTGATAATTTTTATGCCGTGTTCGCGGCAAATTGCCGAAAACATTTTTAAGCCGTCCAATCCCATACCGCGAAAACTATATGGCGAACTACGTGGCTTAAAAACACCGCCACGCATAATCCGAACACCGCACCGTTTCAGGTGTTGGACGATGCTGAGAACCTGTTCCTCGCTCTCAATTGAGCATGGTCCCGCCATCATCTGGAACGCGCCATTGCCAATTTTTACGCCATCGCCAAGGTCAATTGCGGTGCGCTCGACTTTCCACTTGCGCGAAACAAGCTGATAATCGTCCGAAACGTAGTGTATATCGCGCACTCCGGCAAGACTGCCCAGAGAACGAATGTCGAAATCTTTTTTGCCGACGCAAACAACGTAATTGCCAAACTGCGTGTTGACGGTCGTTGGTTTGTAGCCAATGTTTTTGACGGCTTGCAAAACATCCGATGTGGCGCTGCTCGGTAGCTTTGACTCAAGTTGAATAATCATAATGAAACGGAAAGAATGTGGGACAAAATCGCGGTGAAGCTACACAAGTTTTTCCTTTCTGCCAAATTTTTGCGTTTGCGCTTACGCCTAGCCAAGATTTTTTTGTAGCTTGCGGACTGAAACACCCCCAACAACGACCTTTTTATTACCGAACATTTTCTTTTCACAATGGCGAAACGCATACAATACGGCAATACTCCATGGGGAGCCGCATGGATACAGGCATTAGAAACAGGCGGCACACAGCGCGGAATGGTTGACCCACGCTTGGCACGTGGCAAAACCTACGCAAACACGGGGAAAGTTCGTGAAATTGAAATTACTGGTTCGACGGTGCGCGGCAAGGTACAAGGCTCAGAACCGCGCCCCTACAAGGTTAAAGTGGAATTGCGCCCCTTTACGCCTCAACAAAAGAGTATGCTGTTGAGCTTTATCACCGCGAACCCAATGTTGGCGCAAGACCTTAGTCGCGGCACACTGCCAGAATGGTTCATGGCGTGGATGCGAGAGAACCGCTTGCCCATTGTTCCGGCGGCGTGGAGCGAGCTGAAAGGCGATTGCTCCTGTCCCGATTGGGGCGACCCTTGCAAACACCAAGTTGCGGTCTTTTACGCACTGGCAAACGACCTCGACCGCTCGCCATTGCTGCTCTTCCACTTGCGCGGCATTACCACAAAAGAACTCCTTGAAGCTGCCGGAAACAGCGAACAGCCTGATCTTGTGCCGCCGATTCCTGTGCCGGAATTTGTTCCCTTTGCGGGTTCATCAGCCCGCCCAACATTGCCTGAAAATTGGAGTAAATCTTGGTTTGATGTGCTGGTGAAAAATGATGCCACTCGACTTATGGCAATTCTGCCGCCCAAACCCCGCTTTAGTACGGCACAAAAAGATTTTCGAGTGTTTCTGACCCATCTCTACGAAAGCCTTTCCGAGCGCATCAGCGCCAGCCGAACCAACGGGAAAAAGCCAAGCGCGATGCCGCATATTTGGTTAGAGTACGACCACGAACATCAATACTGGTATTCCTACCTCACCGTTCCTGACGAGCATTTTGAATTTATCCGCCTTGCCCGCCGCAATGAGGTCAAAAGTATCAAACTTCCAACGTGGCAAAAAAGTAGTATCCGCGTCGTTGCGCAGGATGTGACCTTTGCTTCGCTGGAAACACTTATCGAAATCTGTTCCAGCGTTGCGGGGTTTTCGACGCAGAAATTTCATACCGAGTCGTCACGATTTTTCTGTGCGGCGCTGGATGTAGCGTATAGGCTTGTTTCAACGCTATCGCTCAAGCCTGTTTTGGTGCGTTTTGGCGACCAGAAGCAGCCCGAAAAACTTGCCAAAACAGGCGTTATAGCCCGAACAGCACAAGCCGTGAAAAAGATTTTCGGCAAAAACGAAGATGTACGCTACTACATTCGCTATGAGCCATTCGTGCGCCGAGCAGAAGACAAAGAAGCACTGGATCGGCTCATGGCAACGCTTCGCGGCTTGTTACCGCCCGAAATGTGCATCAACAAAGAGCATTCTGCCGGTTTGTCGGCGGAGAGTTTTGATACTCTTTTTTCGGATATATTGACCGAAGTTGTGCATCAAACCATACGCAAAGGGCGCTATGGCGCTCATCTAACCGATGCTTTGTCGGAGATGTTTGCCGAGCCGATACCGCTTTTTTCCAACAGTGTACCCGTAACAATTTTGGCAAACGAAATTCACGAATGGCTTTCGTGGTTGGATGTGTCGGGGCTAGATATTACGCCAATTCTGCGCATCGAAGAGCCGGCAGACGACGCTATTACGGACAATCCCAACGCGCCCTTTGTTCTGCATTGCGAAGTGCAAGACCGCATGAATCCTCTTGCGCAGCCGATTCCGATTCGTCAAGTATTGAATGCTCAAGGGAAAGTCTTGGGGCAGGATGCGGAGAAAATCCAAACACTCGTGCTGCGGACGCTTGATGAAGCCACCAAATATTTCCCCGAACTCTCATGGATGCTGGATGCGCGAAATGCAGAGCGTGGCGTACCTGTCCAGTTGCCGCTTTCCGAACTCTACACGTTTTTAACCGAAACCGCACATCGTTTGCGCGAACTGGGCGTAAGTTTGATTCTTCCGCAAGCATTGGTGCGGCTTGTTCGCCCGCGCCCCCGTGCGAAAGTAAAAAGTCACGGCGGGCAGACGTTTCTTTCGATGCTGGATTTGATAAAATTTGAGTATGACGTTGCCATTGGCGATGAAAGCGTGTCGGTGCCAGAATTTAAGCGGCTTTTGAAGGAAGCAAACGGTATTACGCGCTTCCGCAATTCCTACGTTATGCTTTCGCCTACCGAAGCACAAGCACTGCTGGAAAAACTCGACGGCGGCGTGAAATTGAGCGGACAAGCGGCATTGAGGGCGCTTTTGGCAGGTGAAGAAGAAGGATTTGTCTTCGATGGCGATGCTGCTTTCAAAAGCGCACTTCAATCGCTGACGAGCATTGAGGATATTACGCTACCGAGCAGCATCCGTGCAACCTTGCGTCCTTATCAAGAGCGCGGTTTTCAGTGGATGTATTCGACAATGGAGCGCGGTTTTGGGGTAATTTTAGCGGATGACATGGGCTTGGGAAAAACGCTGCAAGCACTATCCCTACTCCAGCGCCTGAAGGATGACGGCAAACTTCCGCACCATGCGCTCATTATTTGCCCCACTACGCTTGTCACGAACTGGCTCCGCGAGTGTAATCGCTTTACGCCAGAGTTGACGGCGAGTATTTATCACGGCGCTGATCGTACCTTTGATTTTGAAGGCAGCGATCTTGTTATTACCACCTACGGTATTGTGCGGCGCGAAATGAAGGAGTTTGCGGCGCACCCGTGGAGCATCGCCATTGTGGATGAAGCGCAAAACATGAAAAATCACGACACCGCACAAACCAAAGCCGTGAAATCCATTCCCGTACCGATGCGTCTGGCGCTATCGGGTACACCGGTGGAAAATCGCCTGTCGGAATTGTGGTCGCTCTTTGATTGGCTGAATAAGGGCTATCTGCACGGTATTACGCGCTTCCGTGATGATTTTATCAAGCCGATTGAAAAAGACCGCGACGCGGACAGCATTGAGCGTTTGCGCCGCGTAACGGCACCGTTTATTTTGCGACGTTTGAAGTCGGACAAAAGCATTATTGCCGATCTGCCCGATAAAATCATTACCAACGAGTACTGCACACTCACCAAATCGCAAGCAGCACTCTACGAAAGCGCCGTGCAGAATGCTCTCAAGGCAATCGAAGGCAAGGACGAGAGCGACACCATTGCCCGTTCCGGCTTGATTTTTAGCATGATAACAGCACTCAAACAAATTTGTAACCACCCGGCACACTACGCAAAAAAAGGCGACCCGCACAGCAAAGATTCCGGCAAAGCCGCACGGCTGATGGAACTTCTGGATAGTATTCAAGAATCGGACGAAAAGGCGCTTATTTTTACGCAGTACAAAGAAATGGGAACGCTGCTGGAGCGCATGATTGCTGAGGAGTTAAACGCTGAGGCACTCTTTTTTCACGGCGGAGTAGCGAGACCCAAACGCGACAAACTTGTGGAAACCTTTCAAAACGACGCAGCCACGCGGTTTATGATTGTTTCGCTCAAAGCGGGCGGCACGGGATTAAATCTCACCGCCGCCACAAATGTTATCCACTACGACCTTTGGTGGAATCCGGCGGTGGAGAATCAAGCAACTGACCGCGCTTATCGTATCGGGCAGGTAAAAAATGTGCAGGTGCATCGGTTCATTACGCAAGCCACATTTGAGGAGAAAATTGACGCGATGATTCAAGCAAAACAAGAATTGGCAAATTTGACCGTCGGCACAGGCGAAAACTGGATTACCGATATGTCGAATAAAGAATTGCGAGAGATATTTACATTGGCGCGGTGAGGAATACCGAGGCTTTGTCGGTTGGGTACACTTGCCCCCGTTAGGGAACGCGCCGCCACGTGGTGGTGCGCCCCAGAAACGGCAAGCCTAGCACATAACCGCGTAAATCCAGCTTTTCACCGTTCATGGTCGCCTTACAGCTATATTCCTTGCCGTTTTCGGGGTCATAAATTGTGCCTTCTACCCATTCGTTATTGTTGAATTTCAAATGGGAAAGTATCTGAAGCCCCAAGGCGGGCTGTTTGCGGCGCGACTCAATAGGATTGAATTTGTCCACTTTTGGCTTCCCGTTTTCAAGAGAGTCCTTTATCCAGACAATTTTTCCTTGATATGCGCCATTGGCTTTCCACACTTCCACGATGGATTTATCCCCTTCGGTGAGCCATTTTCCGAGAATTACATCGGCAGTTTGCGCCGCCGAACGGCTTTGCGTGAGTAATAAAAGCGACAGGAATATCGTGAGAGTAGAAAGAGTGTTTTTCATGGAATTATTCCTAAAAATAAGGTTGTGAACGCAAACAGTTTATTATTTCGATAATCTCACCATGAGAATTTATGCGGTATTCAGCCTGAATTTATCGAAGGGCGAGACATCAAAATGTGCCGGATAAACGAGTATTTCCAAATCAGAAACGAGGCTCTGATGAGAACTGAGTCGCAAGTTATTGAAAAACCTGCACCTTGTCAATACAATATTCCTTGTGTTATTGATATGCTGCTTTTGTCAAGCTGTGAATGCGAGGTGCCATGTTGCCGGATTTTTCCAAGCAATGAAGCATAGAATTGATGCATACTTTAGGACAGGGACATACAAAGGAATTGCAGTGAATTGCAGTGGATTCCAGCCCAAATTTTTGTATATTTTCAGCGCCAACTATTTTTCCAGAGTACGGAGTATTCTCAATGCAAAAGACAACACAAACAAGCCTTCATCCGATTGTGGAGGACGATATTATCTATCCTGACAGCGACGGTGAACCTATGGCAGAAAATACCAAACAATTTGAAATCATCACGATGCTGCATGGCGGTATAGATTCACTCTTCATCGACCGCGATGACGTGTTTGTGGCGGGAGATTTATTTTGGTACCCCGTCGAAGGAAACAACAAATTGCGCCTCGCACCGGATGTGATGGTGGTTTTCGGCAGACCACGCGGGCATCGCGGCTCATATATGCAGTGGAAGGAAGAGCATATCGCGCCGCAAGTCGTGTTCGAGATACTCTCGCCCAGCAATCGCCCCGCCGAGATGATGGATAAATTAGATTTTTACGATACCTACGGCGTGGAAGAATATTTCATGTACGACCCCGAAACACTCGCCCTCAAAATCTGGCGGCGCAACAATGGGTACTTGCGCCTTGTGCATGAAGAAGATATTCCACACAGCCCACGGATGAACCTTTCCTTCCACACCGAAGATGGTGAACTCGTCGTTACGCGCCACGACGGGCGACGATTCGAGACATTCCGCCAGCTTTTCTCCCGTGCAGAAATGCAGCAACACGCACTGACAAAGGAGAAGCACCGTGCGGAACAGGAAAAACAACGCGCCGAGCAGGAAAAACAGCGTGCAGAACGTCTCGCAGCGCAGTTACGGGCGGCTGGTATTGTGCCGGATGATGATGCGGCGGCGTGATGAGGAAAACAAAAGGCAATATCGCTCCAAAATCCCCATATTTTGATAAAAAATCCTTGCGTTAAAGCCTTTCTGTCGTTAGATTACCGCCCCATGACAATACCTTGGCGTTCACCCAAATGCCAAGCAATTAACAACGTTCTTCATGCTCTTTTAGGAATGCCACGCTATGAAACGCTTCGGTTCTCGCTTCCTGCTCTGTGCGCTGCTCTGCGCCGCAGTGCCGCTTTGTCTCCGCGCCCAAACTACGCCTACACAAGTCCGTTCGGATGAGGAGGATAGTAAAAAATTACTTCCGCCTTCTGAAGTGATAAACTGGGGGATTGGCGTGTATGGTGGTGTTCGCGGCACTGTCAATACGACGTTTCGGACGATTAACCCGACCTATTTGCCAACGTTTAATTTAGCCGGTCCAAGTGGAATAGACATTGATATCAAGCCAGAAGCGGATTTCGGTATCACTCTTTATGCACCAATGTTATTCAGTGAAAAAATTGGACTTAATCTTGATATTGGGCTTTCTACCTATACGTTCGGAACGAAAGTACGACCTAAAGATATTTTGGATGATGCTGCACAGGCGAGATACAAGGCTTATATCCTAGCACTCGTCAACAATGACCCCATTAGGGAGAATCAGGAAGAGTCGGCAAAATTTCAGACAACGCTACAATTTCTTTCTTTTTCTCCGATGCTGAATTTGTCGGGGTTTCTCTTGGGGGTGAATATTGGTATTCCGCTTTTCCCCGGTAGTAACAAAACATTAGCTTCTTCGGCGCTTAAACTGACCGAAAAGACACAAAGCCTTGAGACAAAAGATATTAATCTTCTTATTGCACCGCGTATCGGTATGCAAATAGCATTATTTTCTATCAAAAATGTAGGTACTTTTTTTCTCAATGCCAACGCAAGCTATAGTTTACCTGCCTTTGGCTCACTCATTACGGAAGCTGGAATGAAGCCATTGAATACCGAAGTCGAGCAATCACTTCGCACTCTCGGATATGGCGATAATAATTTTCGATTTCCGGCGATAGCCTCAACAACGGGGATCAATGCAGGCAGAAAGCGCTTCGATGACATCACCGTCCAACCATTTTCCGTCACCGCAGGACTCAGTTTTGTGCTGAACTTTACCAACAAAGCCGAACAGGAAGAGTTTTTGCAAGAGGAGCGCAAGGCAGACAGTGTGCGTTCTCTGGCGCTGAAATCGCAGGGACAAGTGGATTACCTGCGCAAAAAATCCATTGCCTTGGCGGATTCGGCTATTAACACAATTATTGCATCCTCAAAAATCAGCGATCGTATTGCCAAAACCGAGCAATCCATTGCCGAACAGCAAAAAAAGGTACTCACAACGCAACTCACTGAAACCAAGAAAAAAGTCTTTCAAGCACAGATAACGACTATCACCGGAACACGTGAGGACGGTACAGAAGTAGAAAATCCAACACTCCGCGTGGAGCAGTACGCCGCAAGTACGCAACGGAGCTTGCTTCCGGCGGTGTTTTTCGACCAAGGTTCTGCCCTGCCTTCGGTTACTCGCTACCGTCGTATTCAAGGCGCGGAACGGGAAACGTATAAATTGCCAAGCGACCCAAATGCTGCACCAATAAGCATATATGCGCATTTGCTGAATATTGTTGGAAAGCGTCTCAGCGCCTCATCAGCAAAAATCACACTTACGGGACAGCAGACCACCGATGAAACCGATGCAAAACTTGCGGAGAAACGCGCCGAAGCGATTGCGTCGTATTTGATTGATGTCTGGAAAATTCCCGCCACCCGCATCCAACGCACCACCAAGCCCGCCGCCACAAGCACACAAGCCGATAAACGCGCCGTGACGCTCTCCAGCGACAATGCCGACGTTTTGGCACCACTCACGGTGGATTACACGACGCGCCTTGCCTCGCCGCCCGTTCTCAATATTGGCATGGAAATCAATACTGGTGCGGGCTTGAAGCAATGGGAATTGGAATTCCAGCAAATTGTGGACAATCAACCAACGACGATCAAAGAAGCCCGAGGCGGCGACCCCGCTCCACAGCGCTACGAATGGCGTTTGAACGATGAAGCAACGACTGTGCCGTTGTCCAATGAACCCGTGACTATTCGCATGGGCGCATTTGACATCAACAATGCTGCCGCTCCGGAGCCTGCCTTGAAATCGGTAAAAGTAGAACAGGTTTCCCTTGCCGACAAGCGCAAGAGCGGTTCGCCAGACAAAACCATCAGTACCTTTGAGTGTTTATTTGGCGCTTCCCTGAGCGACATGGACGCTTCTTCTAAAAGTGCTTTTGAAGCGGCAAAGCGCACGATTACTCCGCAATCCCGCGTACATATCGTCGTTTTTGGCGGCACACCGAATGTGAATGCTCGCGCTGTGGCACAGGCGCTTAATTTAGATGCTCGAACTGCTGTTCTGCGCGATTCCGGAACGCCTCTGCTCACTGGCACACAGCCCGAAGCAGAAGCATACAAGCGCTTGGTACGAATTCGCGTCGAATCGCCTGTGAAGTAAATCATGGGGAATTTGTCATTGGCTATTCCTACTCCCGCCCGGCGGCTGAAAGGCGCATTTGCGCTGTTGTCCCGGGCGGGTTTCGTGTTTACAGGTGTCGAGTGTGTTGAGCAGAGAATCCGAATTGTCGCGGTCTTTGTCTGCACTCCTCTCAAGGTAGTCGCAAATTTTCTTGCAAAGTGTTGAAATTTTGGAGAAATTAGCGGTGACACTCTGTTCCACATACCGCATATAATCTTGTGGCTATACCTCGTTTCGTTTTCTCAGTTGCGCTTGTTGGTCTTCTTGCCGCACTATCCTTTCCCCGCGCTCAGGCGCAATCACGCTGCGACACGCTCCAAACCTGTCTCGGCAATGCACTCACCTTGACGCAAAACGCCCAACCGCAATACGTGGACGTTAGCCCCAATGCCGCTCAAAACGCGCTTTCGACAGTTCTCACCTTTGAAGCGTGGATAAATCCTCAGCGTGTGGCGGGCGCACGGCAATTTATCGCCGGACTTTGGGGACCAAATACCGACGCAAACGACGTGTGGGTGCTGTATATCTCGCCTCAAGACGAACTTGTTTTTGAAATTAACGGAGCAACAACTGCGCTCGGCGCAATGGATAATACGATTGCCCGTATAAGTTTTGCGGGGCGCTATGGCGCATGGAATCACATTGCGGCGGTCTTTAACGGCGCAACGCAAACTGCTACCATTTTTCTCAACGGCGTGCAGGTCGCACAAAACCGTAATGCCACCGCACCCGCAAGCCGCCTTCGCACCTTACAAACGCCCTCGCTCAAATTACAAATCGGCAGCACCAACGCCTTGGGCAATTTTGGGGAGCAGAACTCAACTTTTCGCGGACAGATGGACGAAATACGGTTGTGGTCGCGGGTACTGTCGCAAAACGAGATTTTATGCGGCTTGCACAGAGCATTGCGGGGGAATGAGCCAAATTTGGTGCTGTACAATCGGTGCAACGAAGCCGCCAATGCAACGAGGCTCTGCGACGCAAGCCCAAATAACACGCTCTGCGAACTCCGCTCCGGCGCTCGTTGCCAAGCCCCCACACAAAACCGCGTCATACCGCCTTCGTTCAGTGTTCAGCCGACTTTGGTAGGTGAGAATTTTAGCTGTGCGCAAGTCCGTACCTATAACGTCGTGATACAATCGCTGTCGGCGGGCTGTTCTGAAAATATTACGCTCAATTTTTCGGGTGCTGCCGCAGGGGAATTTTCCGTCAGCCCGGCGCGAATAACGCTTCCCGCCGGAGCCGTTGGGCAAGCAACGGTGCGGCTTTCCACCCAACTCACCGGAGACATCCGCGCCACCTTGCGGATTGCCCGCGAAAATCTTTGCGGCGACACCACCGACATCCCCTTTAATCTCACGCGAACAACCGTGTTGCAGCCTTCCCCCGCAAGCGTCACCTTTGCAACGCTGTATGCGGGCTGCCGCGAAGTGCCGTTTATTGACCAAACCTTGACGCTGCGCAATACGGGGACACAACCCATTGCCCTCCAAGGATTCCGGCAGCAACGGGCGCAAATGTTTCGCATCATCGGTAATCTCACGCAAACGCTGACTGCCGGTGCGTCGGCGCAAGTAACGGTGCGGTTTTCAGCGACGGACACCGCAAACACGTATTTCGACACACTGCGCGTCCGCACGGGCGATGCTTGCCAGCCGGAATTGGCTCTGCCGCTTGCGGGGCGCATCGAAGAAGCAATTATTATTCGGCGCGGCTATGGTTTGGCGCGGTTGGACAGCGTTGCCTTCGGGCGCGAATGTCCGCAAAGCGGTATTTCCGATCCATTCGATTTTACGTGGGAAAGCGCTATTTCCAGCACTGATGTCCGCATTGATACCGTGATTGTTCCTGCCTTCATGCGCTCTCGCTCACTGCGGTACCCGATATTGCTGCGTCCGGGCTTGTTCGCTGACCCCAATTTTCTCCGTTTTGCACCGCTTCAACCAGGCTTGGTACGGGATTCGGTGATTATTCGCGCCAGCGTTCCAAGCGGTCTTCCGGGCGGCGCAACGTGCAGTTTTGAGAAAAAAATTTACGTGTCGGGGCGCGGTAATGCGACGGTGGTCAATCTTCTGCCGAGCGCGGTGAACTTTGGCACGGTCACCGTCGGGCAGCAAGGCACAAATTCAGTTCGCCTCACAAACCCCAGCGCCGAAGACACCTTGCGCTTGGTGGTGTATCTCCGGCGAGGCGACAATTTTTTCCTCACGGGCGCACGCTCCTTCACGCTGCCGCCGAATGGCGCGGTCAACATTCCCATCGCATTTCGCCCCAGCGCCAGTGCCGACTACGCCGATGAGATCTGCGTTTCCGAGCAGCGCTGTTTTTTCACGACGTGCGCCACCTTGCAAGGACGAGGCTCAGAAGAGATTTTCCGCATCGAACCGCCTGTGGCGAGGCTTGACGGAGTGTTGGGGTGTTCCAGTAGCCTCGCAACACTTACCATCGTGAATATTTCCGGCACCGACCAAGTATTAACGGACATTCGTTTTAATAATCCTACGGGGCGCTTCCAGCTTATATCAGGCTTAGACGGCGTGAATATTGTTTCCACCACAATTCCCAGTGGCAGATCGCTTGCTGTTGATATTCGTTACAGTCCCGCCGATCTCGTGCAAGACCGCACGGATGCTGCTTTTATCACCTTCACCGCCGCAGGGCAGCAGTGGCAACTCAGTATTCGCGGAACTTCCGTTGCACCAAAGCTCTTTATTACGCCCGTCACAGCGTTTGGGGCAGTGGAAATCGGCGACACTAAGCGCGATACGATTGTCGTGGAAAATATTTCGCTTGTTCCCATCAGCCTTGATAGAATCACGCTTCCCAATGGTTTTACGCTGCATTGGAGTGAAAAAATGCTGTCTGCACAATTACAGCCGCGAGAAACGGTGCGCTTTGGCGTGACCTTCACGCCACAAGAGGAAACAAGCTACGATGGCACGGTTACGGCTTTTTCGCAATCGCCCTGTCCGGCAAGTGTGGCGGGACGATTCCAAGGGCGTGGCATCCGCTCTGACCTCGAAGCGGGCGCAAACCCTGTCAATATCAGCTTTACACGCCCTTGCGAATGTCGCACCGCGACGACCACGCTCTTCAACTCCTCGCTTGCCAATGCATTCACCGTTCAAAGCGCCGTTATTGGGGCGAATGACAACGAGCCAACTGCCAGCAAGCCGGAGTTTTTCACGTGGACTTCGCGCTTTTCGCCGAATGGCACAACGCCGTACCAAATTCCTCCGCAAGCCACCGATACCATCACGGTTCGCTTTTGCCCGCGCTCCATTTCCACGCCGCAAAACGTTCTCAATGCTGCATCGCTTACCATTGTTGCGCAAAGCCCCGCACGGCAACAGCGCTTCACGATTGACCTGACGGGACGGCGAACACTGGTCTTTACGCCTGTGCCGACGGTGGTGAATTTCCCCGTTGCGCCGATTGTCGGCACGGATGCTATGCCCGTGAGCGTGAGCCTCAGCATCCCAACGGGTATTTCGCAAAACCCTTCTCCGCAGCCTGTGGTGATAGATTCTATCGGCTTTCAGGCGGCAGACGGCTTTCCGACAACTCCGCAAGCATTCCGCGTCATTTCTCCTGTGGGGCGGTTTACCATTCAGCCAAACCAGCCGCCAACGCAGGTTGTCGTGGGTTTTCGCCCAACGGAAGCCCGTCCCTACACCGCACGGATGGTGCTGTATCAATCGCAGCCCTGCCGCGACATTGACACGACAATTTTGGTGCAAAGTTCGAGTTTTATGGCACCACTCGGCTTGCCGATTTGGTTCAACAACGTATCGGCGGTAACAGACACATTCCGCGTCACGACGTGTGGCACGGTCAGCGTACCGATTTTCTCACCGCAAAAAGTTCAGGATTCGCTGAACATCCGACTACGCCTTGCTTTCGACACGACGAAAATCCGCGCCGTCGCCGCATTTTCCGACCATCTGCCGCAAAGCCAAGTGCTGATGCGCTCTACAAACGGCGGTGTGGAATTGCGGTTGGGCAGCATACGGCTTGATTCCGTTCGGGCGCTCTTCCGTGTTCAGTTTGCGAGTATCACGGGGCGCAGAGCCACGTTCCCTATTGTTATTGACAGCATTGTTGCTCGTGCGGTGAGCGGAGCGCCCTTCACCCTGATTCCCGCAGGAGTGACGGGGAGGGTGATTGTGCAAGAAACGAGGATTGATGCGCCCGCGCTGCCAAGCCCGACGGTGCAGTTCGACAGCGTACAGATTTTGGGATGCGCCACGCGCTTGCTGACGGTGCGCAATACGGGTGATGTGGCAGTGCGGGCGTTTTCACTCGTGAATGTGCCGCCGGATGTTCGCATTATTGCTGCCACGCCGCCTTTGACCGATTCGGTGCGGGTTGGCGGGACGCTCACGCTCACGTTGCAATACTGCCCTCGCACCGAAAACCGCATTGATACGGTGATGGCGGTGCGTTCCGAACTTCCTTGCACCAGCGTTACGCAAGCAACTATCGCCGGACGCGGCTTCCGACCGGACTTTCCGATCACATTCTCCTTCACAAGTGCCACATTGCGCGGTACGATTGGCGATACGCTCACGCTGCCCCTGCTTATTAACCGCGATATGGCGACAACACTGGGCGGAACGCAGTTTTGGCTACGAAAATTTCGTTTTACCGTGAATCTGGCATACAGTCCCTATTCGCTGAAGTACATCGGCGCAACAACACCGCTTGCAGGCGCGTCGCTTACGGCACAGAACGCATTTCCACGAAATGCAGCCCTGCGGGGCGCATTAACACTGAATTTTAGCAATGTTGATTCGCTCAGAGCAGGAACAGTCGCCTTTTTGCGGTTTGTAGTCGCAGTGCCGGATACACTGATAACGCCGATGCTGGTGAGCAGCGATTCCGCATCGTTTCGCTCGGATAGCCTGATGTTTCTGCGCATTCGCCCTATTCCAAGCGCTGCCGTGTGGACGACAGACGGCATCTGCAATATCACGTTTTTACGCGCTCCGTCACAAAACGGCACCGTTGTCGCCGCACAATTATTTCAGAGCTATCCGAATCCGGCGACAGACCGCACCACGATTGAGTTTGAACTCGCCGAGACCGCCGCCGCACGATTGGTCATCTACGACCATCGCGGAAACGCTGTGCAGACGCTTTTGGATGGGCAGATTTTGCAACAAGGACGCTATGCCGTTGAAACCGAGACGCGGAATTTGGCACAAGGCGTTTATCACTACGTGTTGCAAAGCGGCACGTTTACTGGTGCGAAGGCGATGGTGATTATTCGGTAGGGTGAATTTTTGGGCGCAACGAGTCGCATTTGCGGGAACGGTGCAAATGCCGTATATTGCGCAATAATGACGATTCACATTTTTTCAAGGAACGCGCTATGATTGAAGATGTTTTCCAACCCGTGAAAATGAAACTCTCGGAACTTATCAAGCACCGAGATAATTTTCTATCGTCGCTCACAACCAAGCGCAAAGAGACGGTCGGCACATACGAGCGGGCATTGCGAGAATTTGTGCAATTTTTCCCGCAAGACGGGAAGTTCTTCTTCCGTGTGCAAGATGTGGAGCGCTACCGCAAGCATTTGGCACAAGCAAAAAAAATGCAAGATGCTTCGATTGCAACGTACATGACTTCGCTTCGGCGTTTGTGCCAATATTTGGTGGACATCGAAGTTTTAGAGAAAAATCCCGCCACGCGCGTCTATGGAAGCGCCCGCCCGAAGCAGCACAATCGCACGTTTTTAACACTTGAGGAAGTTGATATTCTTCTCAATTCGATAGACCGCTCCAATAGTGCGGGGTTGCGGGATGTGGCGATTATTCGCCTTATGCTGGGATGTGCGTGTTCTGAAATTGAACTTACGTCGCTGGACGTTGGCGACCTCGAACAACAAGGAAAATCCACGTTTCTACTCATGCAAGGCAAAGGGAAATCCATTAAAGACGAGCGTGTGCAAGTCCCGCACGATACCGCATTGGCAATCCAGGACTATCTCAAAAGCCGCACCACAACTGATGTGAACGGCGTAGAACACCCGCCGGCATTGGACTCGCCGATGCTGCTCAGTTATAGCAATCGCTCGCAAGGCGGGCGCATCACGATTCGCGGTTTGCGCGAGGCAATTTTGCTGCGCTTAAAGTCGAGTGGGGTTCAGAAAGGGCGCACGGGGCGCTTAACGCCGTTTTCGCTGCGGCACACTGCCGGAATCCTGATGGTAGAAGCGGGAGCGACGGTAGAGGAATTGATGACCCGAATGCGCATTGCATGGCGACCAACGGCAATGCTTTATTTTAAGCAAAAAGGGAAACTGCACAGCAACGACAATGTAGATTCACGGGCGCTGGTGTCGCTTGAAAAGACGGTAAAACGGAAGAAATCGGCGAAACGTGGTGAAGGCGCTTCTCAGCGATAATCGAATAGCCAGCGAGGTCGTGAAGAAACTCGTTGGGTATCGTTACGGCATACTCTTCCGCTCGAATTGCTTCAGCAGCACTACGCCTACGGCTGCCAAAAGCGCCGAGCAGACCATGACGGTAAAGGCAGCATCGTAATTGCCTAACGCCGTGCGCATCGCCCCAAGCAGATACACGCCCGCGACGACCGCCAGCGAGTCTGCGGTGGTGACGGCTCCCAAAATTTTGCCAAAATCCTTGCTTTTGCTGTACCGCTCCGCCACAAGAAGCTGCACCATCGTAAAAGACCCACTGAATCCTATGCCATAGACAACGGCTGCGCAATAGAACAGCCATTCTTCGTGAATAACCCCCGTCAAACGCACCAGTGATGCGCCAAGTGTGAGATTGAGCGTCGCTGCCAGCAAGATATTTTTTTTGTCGGCGTGATCGCTTAACCAGCCAAAAAAGAGTTTTCCGCCGATAGAGCATAAAAAGAGCGTACTCAAGATGACACCAGCTCTTGATGGCTCTACGCCAACGTCTTTCAGGTGAAAACTGAGGTTTTGTACTAGAGGTTGGATGCTGAACCAGACAAGCGCCGTTACAAACAAAATCACATAAAATTCCGTTGTTTTCAGTGCAGTTTGGAGTGTTTCGGTCGTAAATTCTTTCGCACGTTCTTCTTCATCCATAACAGGTTTGGAAAGCCCGTCAATCGTGGTGTTCATGCTCTCCGGCGTAAGGCGAATAAAAAACCACGGCACAACGGCAAAAATAGCCGTTCCAACTGCCAGCCAAAGCGCGGTTTCTTGCCACGAAGCGCGTTCAAGCATATATCCGGCAAAACGCGGAAATACCGTCCCGCCAAAACTTGACCCCACCGTAAAAATACCCGTCGCAATGCCCCTGTGCTTCTTGAACCATTTGGAAATGAGAAACATCCCCGGAATAACGCCTGTACACACACTTCCCAGCGCATATAGCCCATAAAACGCCATATACTGCCAAAAGGAAGTAATGGACGAATACAGAATAAGGGCGGCAATAAAGCACATCCAACCAATAACCAGTAATCGCTTGGGATTGAGCGAATCCAGCAAAAATCCCGCTATGGGAGAAAGAACGCCCATAATCAGAAATAGCAAAGACGGTCCCAAGACCGTTTGCTCATGCGTCCAACCAAAGGCAGTACGCAATTTAACGTTCAAAAGCGGAATTGTTGTAACGCCGATAGTCCCGGAGGCATAAATTAAAAAAACCGCCCCCAAAACGACCCAACCGTAGAAAAAACGTTTGGGCGAGGGTGCGGCTATTTGGTTGAGATTGAGCATGGTGCAAGTGGACAGAATGAGTGTAATGCTTCAGACAGGTCCCCGAACTGAGGATATATGCGGTCTTCAGCCTAGTTTGCCAAAGCCTACAATCGTCCACGTCTTATTTCGGCAGCAAAACCGCCGGAAAGCCCATTCCGTCTTGTGGGTCGGAGATAACAGGTTTTGCGGCGCTCAACTGTGCAGTCGTTTTGGCAAAGGCAGAGACGCGCCCGGTCTCAATAAAAAAGAGAGCTGCTTTCAGCGAGGCTTCTTGCGGGTCGCCGAAATCGCGGGTAATATCGTCGGCGGCAGGAATATCGGGAGCAAAGCCCGTATTGAAATCGGCTTGTCCAAGTGCATTGGTATAGGCAAAACTAATCGGAAGCAGCATATATCCTGATTTGCGGTGAATGTGAATATTCGAGCCAACAGGCTTGCCGTAGGAACGCGCACCAACGGTTCTCACGGTGATATAGGGACGCAGCGCATTGATAGTCAGTTCGCTGGCAGAAGCGGTGCGGTCGGTGGTAATGACAAACAATCGCGTGAGCGCAAGTCCATTCGGCGGCGAAGTCATCGCAAATTGTTGGTCGTTTGCGGAATAACGGCTGTTGTATTTCAAGCGCACGAATGGCGTTCCGGCAAGTTGCGTTGCGATATGACTGCAAAGCGCTCCGGCTGTTGCGACAGAGCCGCCGCCATTATAGCGCAAATCCAAGACGAGTTCGGTGATGTTTTCCCCTTTTAAGGTTGCAAATGCCGTCGTGAGTTCGCCAACAGCACTTTGGGTGTAGGAAGTAAGGAGAATATAACCCACTTTTTTTCCGGCAACCGTGTAGGTACGCACTGTCGGAACGACTTGTTCATTAAAGACCGTTCGCATCACACTTGCTGTGCTGCGCTTGCCATCGTTATCCTCGACGACCATTGTTGTTGTTGCCCCAAGATTATTCAGCATCGCATTCCAAGCCTCAACCGTGCTGGGAATAGCTGCGCCGTCAAGAGAGATGAGTTTTTGCCCGCGTCGCAAACCTGCACTTGCCGCACTCGAACCGCCCAGAACTCGCGTCAAACGGACTTCACCGGGCGCAACGTAGGCAGTGCCAAAGCCGAAAATTGGTGATGACGTTCCCATAGTGAGGCGATTGTAATAGCCGATACCATCTTGAATGATAGCACTAAAGCGGTCTTCAGGGCGAGTAATGGTGAAACTTAGCAAGGAATCGGGCGTTGGGAATGTCGAAACATTCAGGTTTTGCGGAACTTTGCTGTTCCAATAGTAAATATCTTTCATGCCCAAATACAGATAATCCGGCAAATTCAACTCTGCGGCAGTGGTATTGCTGTAAATATCCGTAATTACGCCATTGGTGAACCATGATGTCGCTGCTGAGGACGTACCGGTTCCGACAGGAGTTGGCGATTGTTGCGGACAAGCCGTCAGCAGAAGAACAAGCGGGAGCAGAAGAACCAAAGCATACACGCGGGTTTTCATATCGTTGGGGGAATAAAAATGGAACGAAAGAAGAGTATCAACATAACTGCTGCAAAATACTGAATTTCTCGTTGTTACACGATAAAAAAGTGTTTGATTCCGCACCAGAGTTATCAGCATGGAGGCTTGATGGTATCAGCATCGAAGGCAAAGTGCTGCATTGCCTTACGACTTACCAAAGCGTATTTCTTCTGCCATACCAAGCGGAAAGCCCAAAAAACGCTCGGCAACGCTCATAAACGCCGTTGATTTGTCGGTAACAAAACACTCGACAATGCGCTCCATTCCTCGCTGCGCCGCATGAATGCCTTGCTCATGCAAAATGCGGTCAGCAATCGCAACAGCCTCTTCGCCGGAATTAATAAGCTGCACATTTGGTAGCACGTCTTGGAGAACGTCCGTGAGCATCGGGTAATGCGTACAGCCCAGAATGAGTGTGTCAATCTGTGCTTTTTTGAGCGGTGCAAGGTATTCTTCCGCAACAAGGCGCGTGGCGGGATGGTAATGCCAACCTTCTTCGGCAAATGGCACAAAAAGCGGGCAGGCTTCGGCGACGACGCTAATTTCGCGCTCCAATCCTGCGTTCACGCATAAATTCCGGATGGCGCTTTGGTATGCGCCGCTTTGTACGGTTGCCCGTGTGCCGATAATGCCGATTTTGCCGGAGCGAGTCTGCCCAAGTGCGGCTTCGGCTGCCGGAGCAATCACGCCCACAACTGGCACGGGTGAAATACGCTGCACATCCTCCAGAGCCAGTGCTGATGCGGTATTGCAAGCGACAATCACTAATTTGACCTTGCGTTGTATCAAAAAACTGACACATTCTTGCGAATACGCACTGACGGTTGCTGCCGTTTTATTGCCATACGGCACACGAGCAGTGTCGCCGAGATAGGCGACGCGCTCATTGGGCAGCATATTGACGAGTTTGCGAACAGCAGTCAGCCCGCCAACACCGGAATCGAAAACGCCAATGGCTTGTGAGGATTCCTGAGTAGGGCTGGGTAGATTTTCTGTCAAAGAAGATTTCATGCGGCTTTGAGGAGGTATTCGATGGGTAACAGCAAAGGAAGCACCATGACTTTCAGTCATCTCAAGTGCTTACTTCCAGCAACTTACACAAAATTTACGAAATGTGTATATTTGCAGACCCAATGATGAGTAAAAAGCGGAGTATGGCTTGCCGTGCTTGCTTGCTGTTGTTTTTAGGGGTACTTTGGGTCGGGGCAGGACGTAAAAATCTTGCGCCCAAAGTAATAAAGGTGAGCCTCTCTCCGCTTTTTTTTGATATTTTTTCCAAACACGCCGTATATTCTGCCATTGGACGTGTTTTTGGCTTGCGGGAAAGCAAAAACTTCAATACTTTTGCCGTGACAATACGCGCTCCCTAAAATGCGTACCGCACCGACACTGCAATTAAACACGTTGTTTCACCCATTTTTATCAAATAGTTATGGCATCAGGAACCTCACAACCCAGCACCTTCGTACCGCGCGTGGTATTTCCTCTGTTCATTGTTTTGGCAGTTTCAGCCGTTACCTACTTTGGCTTGCGCCAATGTGATTGCGATGATAAGGTTGCAAGCAGCACCAGCGCAGCGCCAGCAAGTACGGACAAACCAGCGCATTAAGGAAAATAGAGCGTTGAGATAGAGGGTGAGACTACCGCGTGGAAGTTTGAGCCTTGCATCAGTCCTTTGCGAGAAAATCTTTTACAAAAACGCTCTCTTTTTACAATAGTCTGGACATTTAGCCCGATATTTTTTTGGTCTTATGTCTGAACAATCGCGTAATTGCTGATATTCTGAAACTCAGGGTGATTTTTTATCATCTCTGCCGAAAGTCCATAGATTGATAATATTCGCAGGGCAAAGTGTTCATT
>CANHDJ010000031.1 GCA_947459425.1 Ignavibacteria bacterium | reverse complement strand
TGCTCCTACCTCCGCCATTGCTTGCTGCGGGGGCAGCGAAACCCCGAATCTTCTGGGGCAGACTTCTTTACAAAAAACGCTCTTGAGCCGCTTGCTACCTAGAGAAAACTGTCAAAACTACTGTACCTTTTACTACAAAATTTTGTACACTCTCGAAATTTTTTTTCTTTTTGTCGCTGCGATAGAAACTACGAGCATATACTCATAAAGGGTAAAAACTGCATACGCAGCACCCACCCGACGGCAGCATACTTGCTCTCCTCAGCCGCCAGATGGGAAGAGTTTTTCGACCTTCTTCAGCATAGCTGTATGCTGGAACTGGTAAAAGCAAGGCAGAAAATTTTTCGACCTGGGTCGTATAAGAATTGGTCTATCCGCCCGAATGTTGGCGGGATTTGGGGAGATACGCCAGAGAAAAGGCAATATCACTCTCTGCCTTGCTACAAACATACAATACTTTTGCTTTCGTGCCAGTGCCAAAATCTACCTTTTTCTTTTGGGAATTTGCTGTGTTGTATGGCAACATACGAGACGAAACAATGCTGCCCAATAGGGATTTACAAAAAAACTTCCTTGCCATGTCGTATTTTTTTTGCATTTTGGCAGTCTTGTTAATTCAGCGTTGAGCGGCTGTTTCTTTGGCTTCATAGATGTTCTAGGTGATTATTCAACAAGAACTTGCGGTTTTGGAGAAACGCGGGAAGTCTTTTCAAGAACGTCGCATTATCAACGAACCTCCGATGTATTTTTTCTTTTTTTGCTATGTCCAACTACACAGGACCCAAAGTCCGACTTTCGCGTAAACTCGGCATTGCGCTGACCGCGAAATCCGGCAAAATCATGGAGCGCAAGCCCAATCCGCCCGGACAACATGGCGGCAACAAGCGTCGCGCAAAAGTTTCCGACTACGGTAAGCAGTTGTTTGAAAAACAGCGCCTCCGTTTGCAATACAACGTTCACGAGCGCCAATTGCGCCGTTACGTTGACAAAGCACAGCGTTCGCTGGGCAACACGGGTGAAATTCTGGTGCAGCTTCTCGAATCGCGCTTGGATGCACTCGTTTTCCGCGCCGGGCTTTCCCGCTCAATCTATGCGTCGCGTCAATACGTTACGCATGGACACATTTTCGTCAACGGTAAGCGTGTGAATATCCCATCCTACCACGTAAAAGTGAACGATGTGATTTCCGTCCGCGAAAAAAGCCGCAAATTAGTCTGCTTCCAAGAGGCAATCCGCACTTCCGCGCCTCCGGCATATTTGGAGGTGTCGAAATCGAACCTGAGCGTGAAAATGCTCTACGTTCCGCCACGCGAAGAAGTACCGATCATCTGCGAAATCCCGCTTGTTGTCGAATACTACTCTCGATAATAGTGTTTTCCGAAGTGTGAAGTATTCTTCAGCGCTTTCGGACGCAAAAAAACAATGCACATTTGGTTATGCAAGGCATAGACCAAATGTGCATTGTCGTTTTTGAGAAGCAGAACCCCCGAATACGTCACTCACCCACTGTTTTAGAGCCGAATGATAAAGACAACCGGAATACTCACCCAGCACGTAATCGGCTGGCTATTTTGCAACGCGGGCGTAAAGACCGATTTCATAATCGCTGTTGTTGCTGCGTCGTTCAGCAAATCCGAATCGCTGCTTTCAACGCTACATTTTATTGGGATGCCATTTTTACCCACCAGAACCCGCACCAATACTTTGCCTTGAATATTTGCCCGGCGTGCAATATCGGGATAAATAACACGGCTTTGGAGATCCTTGATGTCTATGTATGGCTCTTTTTCGACAGGCACAAATTCGTACATATCCGGTGTTTCTTCTTTTTCGCGGACTTCTATTTTGATGTCATCACTCGCAATTCCCAGAACACCAGTATCTACACCATCTCCGCCCTTCGCACTTGCCCGCGAAATTTGGTCAATATTCGCAAAATCCTTTACGTCTGGTGCGACGAGCGCGTCCGGCACAGGTACAGGAGTGCCAGCGCGAGCTGCCGGTCCATGCGAGTCGCTCACGGGCGGTGGTGCAACGGCGGTCGGTTCGGCGGTCGGCGGCGGCGGTGGTAATTTCGAGAGTGTAATTTTTGCAATAGTGACTCGATTACTACCTTCGGTGCGGGCTTTGATATGCAACCACCCCATGTAGCCGCCAATGAACACTGCCGCCAACGATAACGCTGTCAGAAAGCCGATGGTTGCTGCTTTGGTGCGAAATCGTTTGAGTTGTACAAAACTGTACGGCTGCCATCCAAATTCCTCTTTTTCCCGTGCTTCAAGAAAAAGCAGCATTTTGGGTACTTCATGCCCATTAACCATCGCTGATTCACCAACATCACTATATTCCAGAGTTTGGTCTGCCTTGGTCGGCACTACTTTCGGCAGTGCATCGCCCTTGTCGGTATTTTCATAGAACAGTTTCATGGTTGTGCCTCTCAAAAAAACGTTGAAATGATATTTAGATTTCGGAGTCTTTTGTCTGTATTAAAATACAGAATTTTCTTTTTCCCTCCAAATATTTTGTCTAAAAATCAACCAATAGCAGTATTCGTGCGCTTTTCAGGCGTTGTATGAGAGATTGTTGTGCTTTTTTTCGCTACTCACCTACCGCCAACCTGTCTGACGAGGTAAGAAACCGCCGTCGAGCGCAGCGACTTCTGAGAGTCAACGGCTGACGAGGAGCGGTCTCCCCGTCGGGTGCTTTCCTCAAAGCCAACCTGTCTGACGGGGTAAGAAACCGCCGTCGAGCGCAGCGACTTCTGAGAGTCAACGGCTGACGAGGAGCGGTCTTCCCGTCGGGCGCTTTCCTCAAGCGTCCGGCGGGTTTCGTCAGACGGGCAACAGTTTCAAAAAATTGTCAACTCACACTGTCAGAAAAATCTGACACTTTTTCCCCAATACCTCTGTTTTTTCGCAAAAACTGTCAGGTCGTCTCCCGCAAACTGTCAGATTTTTCTTCTGGCACATCATTTGTAATAGTCTCCTTCGGATAGAATGCACCAAGGGCAGGGATGTCCTTGAAGGTTATTGTTCAGGTTTGATGGTTGTATTGAAGTTCTGCGTACAAATTCTTGTATGCCTGTTTCATGTTTCCTGATCCCTGTGGCGGCGGCGGTGTCCGCCTTACAATAACAACCCCCAACACCGTTTCAGTCTCAAAACACCACCCCATATCAATTTACTATTTTTCTATATTCAAAGGAGTAGTACATAATGAAATTTGTACTAGCACAGTTGCGTCGGTCTGCAAGCGCTACGCTTGTTGTTCTCGCCGCACTTCTTTTAGCAGCTCCGGCTTTGGTTCTCGCTCAGGCAACTGGCGGCGGAACACAAGTCGAAGGTGAGAGTCGGGATTTCCGAACGACCCGCAATGGTCGTTGGTCGGACTTGTCCACGTGGCAAGTCTATCGTTCTGGTGTGTGGATTCCTGCCACACGTGAAGTTGGTGTGCCTAACGGCGCGACAAACGTCTTTATTGAGACAAACCACACTATTTCCGCTACCCGCGCTCAGACAACGGCAGTGGATAACAATGGTTCCCAAGCATGGGCGTTTGTTGAAGTAAACAACCTCCACATTAACACTGCTGCGTCCATCACGACGACCTTTGGTAGTGTGAGAGACAATGCGTTCCTCTATGATGCTGCTGGCAACAACCTCGACCGCTACGACGGCGACGGAACGAGCCAGCGTGTAGCATTGGCTGGTGCGGCGGATCCGAATGACAGATTCCGTCCGTCTATCGGTAGCGTCAGCACGGCACTGAGCATCTTCACCCCTGGTGGTGGCTCAGGTGCTGCTCAACTTCCGGGCGGCACGCTTGGCGGTTATGTCTTTAACCGCATTGGTAACCAAGACGTATATTCGGCTCCGAATTTGCTTCTTGAGCCATCGGGTGGAAACGTTGCGACCCCTCGCAACATGGAATTGCGCGTTTACGGTAAACTCCGTTACTATGCTGGCGCTGCGTTCGACAAAACCGACCGCAATGCGAATATCCAAGTGACTGCTGCTACTATCGGTACTGGTTCGACAATCGTTTTCCGTGGTATTACTCGCGTAATTACCCAAACAGACGAATGGTCAACCACACTTGCTACACAAACCGGTCGCTTTGACAACACCCTCACGGGTCGTGCTCTTCAAGGTGATGCTGGTATTCCTGCATTTGCTAACCGTAACGGTGAGCCAGCAGAACGTCAAAATAACCTTCGTGGTTTGATGGGACGTAACTCGTTCTGGACCGCTGTATTCGACCTTGGTCGTGTTGTTGACCGTAGTTTCTCCGTTGACCAGTTCACCGGTCCTACCGATGACCCGTCAACCGCTATTGGTCGTCTTCGTGGTAACTTCACGGCTGGTATCATCCAAGTTCGTCGTGGTACCGTCCGCTTTGAAGGTGAAGCTCTTCTTGCAAACGAAGGCGCTGCTACCTCCGGTTCTATCCAGATTATGAACAACGCTGTTCTTCAGGTTGCTTCCGGTAATATCGGTCGTACGGCTGTAAATCTCCGTCAGTTCTCCGGTGCTTACAATGGTACCGCACTGATTGTGACTACTGGTACTGCTGGTCCCCTTACTCTCCCTACTTGGGGCACGAATACGATCAGCGTTGCAGATGGCGGTCACCCCAATGTTGTTGCTTTCGCATTGACTCCTTCCGGTGCATTTGCCGTAACATCCCGTATGCGTTATTTCGTCGTTGAAGAAGGTGGCGCATTGGATTTCGTTGGTGCTGTCGGTACGCTTAGTGCAAACGACGTACGTTTCAACGGTACGGTTATCTACTCGCGTACAGGCGATCAAACGCTTGTGGGCGATTCGCCGTTCTTGTCCTACAACCCGCACGGACCGGTCGTTTCTTTGGCTGGTGCTGGTTCAGTGAATTCCGGTGAAAACGGTTTGTTTGACCCGTACAACAATAACTATAACGCAAACCCCGGCTCTGCTAATAACTATCCTGGCGACCCACGTCCAGGCGTTATCAGCGACTTCGGCACAGCTCCTGCTGGTCTTGGCGTTGGTACGGCTGCATTGTTCCAGCCTTCGACGACGGCTGCGTATAGCCACTTGGTTATCCGTGGTAACGGTACGAAGTTCCTCATCGCTACGACGGTAACAATCTCACGCGCTCTCATCTTCCAAGGTGAAGCAACGTTGGCATTGCAAAACGTTTCCGGTGACGGTCGCACGTTCACAATTACGAACAACGCTTCTAACGGTGTACCATATTACTTGCAACAACCAACCGGTGGCGAATTGGCAGCAACAAGCCCAACTGGTGGTTTTGGTGGTGATGTTTCCCGCGCTGGTTTCTTCCCTGCACTCGTGTATCTTCGCGGTACAGGTTTGAACGGTTTCCGTCAGGAAAACAACATCGGTACAACTTTCCGTGGTACGCTTTCAACAGCGAACACCAGCGTTGAAGCCGATGGCGATCCATCCAGTGGCGCTCAAGCACAAACGATGTGGTCGGTTTACGGTGGCAACACTGACCCGGTTATCTTCGTTGGTTTCACAACCGCTTCGACCCGTCCTATTTTCTACGATCAGGATATGTATCCTGAAGGTCAGTCCTATCCTATCGGTATGGTTCTTTCCGGTTCCTTGAACCGTGAGCAGATCGACATGAGCCCTTGGAACAAACCAGGCGTTGTTCACGGTCTTCCTGCTGAACCAACCTACGATGGTGCGGCAACAACCATCGGTGATGGTCATGGTTATGCATTCCGCGGTTATTCCTATTTCTCTGTAAACCGCTCACAAACCTTGGACGGTATCCGTACCGGTCAGGTTATTCGTCAGACCGTTGACCGTGTAAACGGTACCGGTTCGCCAATGAGCACCCCGTCGGTTGGTGTCAACAACGTTGTCGGTGTTAATGGTGGCAACATTGTTCGTAGCTTCCCAATGATCACCAATAGCATCCACGATTACGCTATCAATACGACCGCAACGACAACGTTGCAGTATGATACCGAATTGGGTGATGTTATGACGCAAATCGAGTTCCCATCGGGCGTAACAGGTCCTCATAACCTTGTTATCAACCCAGCTTCCAACGTACAACTTAACCTTCCAATCCGCACGGCTGACTATACCCGTTATAGCCGCACGTTTACCGGTATCAACTGGAACGGTGTTCCTCACCTTAACTGGTTGAACAAAGGTTCGGTTAATTTTGGCGCAACTGCTGGTACGGTTGTTCTTGGTCCGGAGTATGTAAACTCCACCAACGCAAACTTGCCACGTAACGCTATCAGCCCAACCACCGGTTTGTATCAAGCAAGTGCTGTTTACAACCAAGGTACCATCGGTGCGCAAATCACCCCTGGCGCTTTGGCAACAGCATACATTGATACTCGCCCAGACAATGCTATCGTTGATACAAAAATCAATGACCGTTACTACACCACAGGCCGTGGTCTTCGTCCGTCCGTTACTCTCACGGGTACCTTTGACGGTCGTGTTCGCGCTGGTTTCCCAACACAACGCGTTGTTGGTCCAACCTTTGGTGCTAGTGGTCAAGCAGCGTATGTCCTTTCTGGCTGGAACGCTACCGGTACTCTTCCATTAGGTCAGACCGCACAAGGTTTGTTCCAAGACTTTGGTCGTCGTGGCGATTACAACAACTTCGGTGTTGTTGAACTTCGTCGTGGCAAATTGAGTATGCGTGGTGGTGAAGAAGTTATTGCGAATGTTGGCTCGGCTGGCACTCCTATTGCAGCACGTTTCAACTCCTCGTTCGTTCTGTCGTCAGCGGCGATCATCTCGTACGAGCAGGCAAACGTTACCTATCTTGGTACGCAAGTTGGTCGTGCTAACGCGGCTGCACAAGTTGTCCTTTCGGAAGCAACGGGCGCTGAGCGCTATCCAAGCTTCCCATCGGCAAGCTGGGCAGGTTGGGGTGTTCGTAACGCTTCGGCAAATCCGAATGCAACGACTCCTGCGGTAGTTCGTGGTCCTGCTGGTCCAGATAACCTTGCAGGTATTTTTGATGGCGGTAGTTTCTCCAATATCATCTTCACTGGTGGTACAGGCGGAACGATCGACGGTAACTTCCTTGCTTCGGCTCGTAACGGTGGTGGTACATTATCGAATGCTACGGGTGCTGAAAATGCAACCTTTAACTCCGGTCTTGGACCTCAGCCTGTTCACTATGCTGCAACAGCAAACGATAACAGCGGTTTGACCGAACTTTCGGTCTCAATGGGTATTGTTGGTTTGCAAGCACTTGCACCAAGCTATAACTCCAGCTTGACAAGGGCTGTCGTTATCAACGGTGTCACAGTTAACGTACCTGTTGCAACAGGCGCAAAATTGGCAAACAATTTCACCGACCGCTACAATGCAGGTCCTGAGATGACCAGTGATGCAGACATTACCTTGACCAATATTGCCTACACCTTGGATGGCGTTAGCAATCAAACTGGTCTTCAAACTGGTACGCAATCCGGTAACAATCAGGTATTCCCTCCTGCTACCACGAATGCTTCCGGTTTCTCGGTTAACGCTCAAAACACCTCGTCGTCCTACAACGCTGGTATTGTCCGTGCAAACAACGCATGGAACATTGACCTTCCGTATATTCACGGCGGCGTTCAGCACTTGACCTTCCTTCGCGCTACCTCGAACGTAATGACGCTCGTTGGTAACTTGGAAGCAAACACCAACAATCCTGGCACCGTTAGTGCGAACTTGACGACCTTCAAACCAGAACTCTCTGGCTTGCAGATCTACGGTACCATCGCAACGGCTCGTGGTGATATTGACTTGAACGGTCGTAACATCGAACTTGGTGGCAACAACTCGATGCTCGTTGAAACATTCGAGCGCACGCAGTATGTTGACTCTATCGGTGGTCGTCCACGTTGGAACGCAAACCAAGTTGGTATGCCTCGCGCATTCACCAACGGTAGCGTCAACGGTATCACCCCTGGTACGTGGAGCAATGGCGTTGTTACAACACCATACCGCACAGGCGATCCGCTTCCGGTTTACCCAACCCGTCCGTCGTCGGTTATCAACAACCACCGCAACGTTCGTGCATATATTGGTTTGACCTCTGGTCGTAACGTCCAGCAGATGAACCAAAATCTTGGTATCAACCAACAGCAAGAAGAACCAGGTGGACTTGGTGCGGAAATCTACCAAACAGCAAATCCGGCTCAGTTCCGTGTTCGCCGTTGGCAGACCCGCGGTAACGGTTTGAATGGCGCTCTTTCGACCCGTCCGGGCGTACGCACTGCAGATCGCTACTGGCAAGTAGAAACGACCGGCACGATGGAAGTGCTTATGGCTCGTTCCGAAATCCGCTTGCAATACATTGACACGGACTTGAACAACGAAAACGGTACGACCCCTGGTCTTCCACCAGCATCGTTGAATATGTTCCGCGCTCAAGGTCAACCACTCATCGCTGCGAGCTCCCCATTCCTTGGGCCGTTCCAAGCATTGTTCGCACAACAACTTGTTGGTTTGGATTCGTATAACTTTGCGAAGCAGTTGACCATCACCGGTCATCAGCAAGTTGTCAACGGTGCAACCGTTCTCAACACGGGTAACTTTGCAACTGGTGATCCAGAAAATGGTCGTTTGCCTGACGCAAACAACCCACAAAACCCACAAGCTGGCTTCCAGATCTGGGCAATTGGTATTCCTGCTCCTCGTTGCTTGGTGCTTCGTGGTCAACGCTTTGGTGGTAGCTTCGGCGACCGTCCGGGTAGTGGCTTTGGCGCAGCAGGTGGTACGGACATCGTTGGTTTCCCACGTCCATTCGGTTCGTTTGCACTTGACGCTCCGGGCGGTGGTATCAGCGCAGCAACGGCTGATCAGTATGGTTCGATTATTGGACCATTCAAAGCAGGTTTTGCAACAAGCTCAACGATTATCGCTGATCTTTTGGACGAATTTGGCAACGTAGCGACGACAAACTTCTCGACAGGCGCTTCGCTTGTTGTTGGTCAAATCGGCACAACGCTTGACAGAAACGATCCGGCAAATGCTGCTAACATTCTTCGTGGCGTTGTGGCAACACAAGGTCCTTGGAATACTGGTGTACCACAATTGTGGCAAGGTGCTTCTTCTGTTGCTTCCGGTCGTATCGGCGCTCTTGCTGGTAACGGCGGCGTAACAGCAAATGCTGGCACAGGCGGTCCTGTTGGTGGTCGTTTTGAATGGCCAAACGTTCGTTTGGACGGTATTGCATCGACAACAATCACGTTCTCTCTTGAGAATGACTTTGTTGGTAATGCAAGCCAGCTTCCTGCTTCCACGCTTCCACGTCTTGATAACCAAATCACGACCGGCGACGCTGGCGAAGGCAGCTCCTTCTTCGTACCACGTGATAACAATACTTCGACGATTACCTATTGCGATAACCAACCTGTTCAGGTTTCGCTCCAAGGTGGTTTCCCATTCAGCGTAACATTTGCTACGCAAAATGCTAACCTCACTGGTGCAACGAACCTTTACCCTGGCGCTCCTGGTCCGTTCGCGGCTCCTGGTCGTGTTGCGGCTGATCGCAATGTCAATAACCCTGGTTATGATGGTTCGATTCCTACGAATCTTACCGGCATCCCAACTAATGGTGTTGTTGTTGGCGAAACCGTATCCTTCCCGTACGCTACACCGGGCTTTGGCTCGATTACCGTTATCGTGAAAGACCGTTTCGGTAACTTCTCATCCTTCCCAACAACAGCGACGATCGCTATTGCTGGTGGTTCGCCTCCGGTTGATCAGCGCACAACGCCACTTGTTGGTCAGACTGCAATTTCCAGCGTTGTTTGGGGCTTGGGTAACCTTGGTCTCGAAACAGCAACAGCTCCTGCTTTGGCAGCTCCTGGTATTGCTCGTGTTTATGGTGCGGGCGGCGATGGTCTTACCCAAGCGCCTACATTGCCAGCAACACAGGTGAATCCGCCTTCGCTTCCAACAGGTACCAACCTGCTCACGAGCCGCGCTTCGCTTGTTTCTCCGGCAATCGGTCCAACCGGTTCCGGTTATGCTCCGTTCAACAACCCACAAGTTGCTTCGCACACGGCATCGTTCCCGAACTTCCAAATTTGGGGCGCTACCTCGAGCAACGTAACACTTGTTGTTTCGGCACAAAACCTTGATCCGAACACCCTTATTGGCTTAGGCAACGCTCCTGGCAATACTTCGGCAACAATTCACATTGTTCCAAGCACGGCTGTTGGTATTGCTCCGGTCTTGATGGCTGACATCTACAACCAAAATCGTCTTGACCGTATGCCGTCAAGAATGTATATCGGTCGTAGCAATGCAAGCGATCCACGCACATGGTTCTACGTTCAAGCAGTTGACCAGTTCGGTAACCGCGTTGATAATGGTCCTCGCCGCTATGACGGTGGTGTTGCTACCATTACCTTCCGCGCTCCGGCTCTCGGCTTGCCTGGTTCGGCAGATCCGCTGTTCACATTTACCGAGCCTCCGGTTGACCCATATGTGAAGCGTAACACTCAGATCTATACAGCAACGGGCTTAACCGCTACTGCTGTTGCTGGTCTCTTCACCTATAGCGACTTCACCCCAACAGGTAACGCAAGTCTTGATCCAATGGGCAGAGACGTTGTTCTCACCTTCCAAGATCCTGCTTTGCGTGGTATGAATCAGCCGCTTTCTTCCGGTGCAATTGGTCTTTTCCGTCCAATTCCTCCGATTACAACGGCTACCACGACCTTCTTGCCTGTTCCGACGGTGAGCTTCTCCATCCCAACGGGTACGGAAGTTGGCGCTCCAGCAAATGGTGCAACAACGATTGGTACAAACATCCTCGTTCTTGAGGAACGCGCTCGCACCTATGTTTCCGGCAATAACACGCTTGAATCCGGTTCGCTCCGCGTAAGCCGCCCTGCAACGCAAGTTGCTAATGACATTACCGTTGCGTACACCGCAAGCTACTTCAATGCAACCAACGCATTGGGTGGTACGGATCCGAACAGCATCGTTATCGCTAACCGCGCTAACCTTGTACCGCTTGAGGACGTAGGTCCGGCACCGGCTCGTAACCTTCCGGCTCCGCTTCCAACGGGTGTGGTAACCAATCCTCCATTCCCAGCACCAACAGCAGTACTCATCAATGGTTTGCAAGGCGACTTGTCACCAACGACCAGACCAGAAGGCCGCACACAAACAACCGTTGGTGTAACAAGAACACCAGGAACATTCTTCTTGGATGCCAATGTTCCTGCTCAGCTTATCAACTTTACCGCACGTTACAGCGACCAAGAATGGCCACGTAACCCAGGACGCCAAGGTGTTCGTCTTGCAATCTTCCGACTTTTGGATCCAGATGCGTTGAACTCAACCATCTACCAAGTTGATAAGACCGGCGGACGCGATTCCGGCTTTGTTGCACTTCTTGATCCGACCCCAGCTTCGCCAGTGATTATCAACGCTATCCAAGACAAACAACTCTTGCGTGGCACTGGTACAACACCAACCGAAGACCGCATCGAACTTGAGTCACCAAACTGGCGCAATGACTTCAGCGCTCCAGGCTTCGTATTCTACGATGACAACTACGATCCGATGACGTACAGCGCTACATCATCTGACCCAACGAAAGTCTCCGTACAAGTACGTCCGCTTGACGCAACTGTTGTTGGTGGCGCAACCAACCCACGCCCAACCTTGTACTATGCAGTACAACCAGGTGCAGCAGTTGGTGATGAAGTAACGATTACGGTCGTTGCTAACGATGGTACTGCTCGTGACGCGGCTGCTCAACGCAGTGCTACCGATCAGTTCATTATCCAGATTCGTAGCAGCGTAACAAGCGTTGCAGTTGATCCGGCAGCTATTGGCTTCAGCGTTTCGCCAAACCCAACAGCAGACTTCTTCACGGTACAAGCACAAGCTCAAAAAGCTGGTACAGTATCGATCAAAGTTGTCAATATGCTTGGTCAAGTGGTGAACACAATCAACCTTCCGGTTGGTGCAGGCGAAGTTTATCGCCGCGACGTGAACATCAGCAACTTGCCAACAGGTGCTTACTCCGTTCAAATCAATGACGGTGTAAATTCCTCGACACGCACAGTTATCAAAAACTAATTCATTCGCTCTTTCAAAGAGCAGATGGTTTAGTGGATATAGCTGGTAAAAAAACAGCGTCGTACCCTTTGGGTGCGGCGCTGTTTTGTTTTATATTGGGGGGTAGTTTTTCCTCCTTCGTCTGGCGAGCAGGAGCCACCCGACGGGCTAAGAAGCCGCCGGATGGCGCGGTTCTCTTCTCGTCTGGCAACTTCTGAGGGTGAGCGGTCTCCCCGTCCGGCGGCTTCTTAGCCCGCCCGGGCGGGTGTTGAGCGCTATGTGAGCAATATCATCACTTTTATCTTTCTTCCTTTTGCCATGAAGCGTCAACACTTGCGAGAAATTATTGCCGGCGGCGAATCGCTGACGGTCGAATTTAAGCGAAAATTTACGTCGGAAGTGAAAATTGCCAAGGAGCTTATCGCGTTTGCTAATAGCAAAGGCGGTTACTTGCTTGTGGGGGTGGATGATGATAAAACAATTGTGGGAGTGCGAAGCGAAAAAGAGGAAATTAACCTGCTAGAAGTTGTTTGCCGTTATTACATTGACCCGCCCATTGAACCGCAAATGGAGATTATTAGCATTGAATATCAAGACGTTATCGTGGTCAGTGTCGAAGAAAGTGATGAGAAGCCGCACCGTTTAACGGTGGATGCTGAGGGGAGGGCATTAGAGAAAATCCATGAGCGTCCGGTTTTTGTGCGCGAGGGCGCAGCCGCACTGCAAGCAAGCAAGGAGGTGATAAAAGTGCTGGAAGCAAGCAATGACGACACGGAAGTAACGCTCAGTATCGGTAAGCACGAAAAACGGTTATTTGAGTACCTCGAAGCAAAAAATAAAATCACGGCAAAGGAATTTGCCGCTATTGCAAATATCTCGGAGCGCCGAGCAATACGATTGCTTATTAGGCTGGTGAGGATCGGGTTGGTGCGGTTATATTCCCATGAGAAGGTGGACTATTATACTCTCGTCGGGTGAGAATGTGATCTGTTTCGTGCATGATGACAAAAAAGGACGCACGAATTAGGAAAAATCGTGCGTCCTTTGAGTTGTCATAAGCATTGTAGAGATGTATTTTTCACTACCGTACACTTTTTTGAAATGACCGCAGAGGCGCTGAGGCGCAGAGAAGAAAAGAGAGCATTCCCCTCATGACAGATGCTCGAATACTTTGATGAAAATGTCTTCACTCAGCGCCTCTGCGGTCAAAAAAAAATTAACAATGTGTACGGTATTGAAGATGTATTTCATCAAACGAAATCACATTGCCAGCACGTTTCGTGCGATGACCATGCGTTGTACTTCGCTTGTTCCCTCGCCGATGGTGAGCAATTTGGAATCGCGCCAGAGTTTTTCGACGGGATAATCTTTCGTGTAGCCGTAACCGCCATGAATTTGTACGGCATCCTCCGCGATAGCGACGGAGGCTTCGCTGGCAAACATTTTTGCTTGTGCGGCTTCGAGTGTGATTTTCATGCCGTTGTCTTTCATCCAAGCAGCCTTGAAGGTCAGTAATCGTGCGGCTTCAATCTTCATGGACATTTCGGCAATTTTGAATTGAATCCCTTGCATATCCGCGAGAGCCTTGCCAAACTGCTTCCGTGCTTGTGCATATTTGACCGAGTGCGAAAGCGCTGCTTCTGCCAAGCCCAGCGATAATGCTGCAATCGAAATTCGCCCACCGTCCAAGATTTGAAGCGCTTGAATAAAGCCTTCGCCCTCGTTGCCAATCAAACTTTCACCCGGGACACGCACGTTCTCCAGCGTCAAACCAGCAGTATCGCTGCACCGCATTCCAACTTTATTTTCTTTTTTTGAGCCGTAAAAGCCCTTCATTGTTTTGTCAACAACAAACGCCGAAATGCCCTTGTTTCCTTTGCTGCGGTCGGTGATGGCGAGAATAACGCAGATATTACCGACGTTCCCGTGGGTAATAAAATTCTTCGAGCCGTTCAATATCCAACCATCGCCATCGCGGACAGCCGTAGTGAGCATACCGCTTGCATCCGAGCCGGATCCGGGTTCGGTGAGCCCCCACGCGCCCATAGTAGAGCCATTGGAAAGCTGTGGAATATATTTTTGCTTGAGCGCCTCGCTGCCAAAATTGAGAATATGACCTGTTCCCAAGCCATTATGCGCCGCCACACCAAGCGCAATCGCCGGACACGCTTTGGCAATTTCTTCAACGATAAGCGCGTATTCGACATATCCCATACCACTACCGCCCAGCTCCGGCGGAACCATAATCCCCAAAAAGCCCAAATCGCCAAGTTTTTTGAAAATTTCGTGCGGAAACTCCTGCGTCTCGTCGAAGTGAAGCGCGTGTGGAGCAATTTCATTCTGCGCAAACGAGCGGGCGGTGTCGCGGATGGCTTCTTGCTCCGATGTGAGCGAAAAGTCTAAACCTGCCGTCGTTTCTAGCGTTGCAGTCATATCAAACCTTTGATAAACAAGTGAGAAAACCCGTCAAAACGGATGAACATAGACAAACACAATTGAAAATGCGTTACAAAAATACAACCGCCCGATGGTCAAATTCAAAGAATTTTTTCGCCAATAGCGAAATTTAATCACAAAAGAGTATTCGTGCTATCGTTGTGCATTCTGAGAGATTTTGGCTATTTTGAAGAGCGCAAGTGTCCGTTTGGGCAGAAGTGCGAACGCAGTTCGCTCCTTGTCGGCACAAATAATTCAACGATGTAACTAAAAACGAAACCCCAATGTCCTTCAAAGACCATTTTTCCTCGCTTGCCAGTGATTATGCTCGGCATCGTCCGCACTATCCCGATGCACTTTACCGCTACTTGGCAGAACAATCTCCCGCACAGAACCTCGCTTGGGACTGTGCCACCGGAAACGGACAAGCTGCCGTCGGGCTTGCACGATATTTTGCTAATGTTATTGCCACCGATGCAAGCGCCGAGCAGATTGCATCGGCGGAATCCTGCCCCAACGTGGAATACCGCCAAGCAACGGCGGAACAATCTGGCTTAGAGTCGCTTTCGGCGGATAGTTGCACGGTTGCGCAGGCGTGGCACTGGTTTGAGGCAGAGCGATTTTATGCGGAGGTGCGGCGCGTGGTGAAGCCTGGTGGCTTACTGGCAGTGTGGGCGTATAGCCATAGCCACATTACACCAAACATTGATGCGGCGATGCGGGGCTTTTATGCTCAAATGCGTGATTATTTCCCGCCGGAACGTCACCGGGTTGATGAAGAGTACACAACACTCGCGTTTCCCATTGAGGAAATCGCTGCGCCCGATTTTTTCATGGAAGCCGCATGGAATCTGGAAGATGTGCTGGGGTACTATCGCTCATGGTCTGGCACAAAAGAATATCACCAACGCCATGGCACAAGCCCAATTCCGATCGCCGAAGAAGCGCTTCGTGCTGTGTGGGAGCGCCCCGAAGAGCGCCGTTTGGTGCGGTGGAAATTGCATCTGCGGCTTGGGCGTGTCTGAACATTTAGCCGACGACTTCTGCCCCATCTTGGCGTGCCAGCACAACAGAAAACGTTGTCCCCACGCCAAGTTCACTCTGGCACGAGATTTCCCCGTGCATCAGTTCCACAAGCTGTTTGACAATGGACAAGCCCAAACCCGTTGAGTGTTCGCCGGCTGTTGGGCGCGGAGTGAGTTTGGCGAAGCGTTGGAAGAGTTTTGCTTGGTCGCCAGGGCTGAGTCCGGGACCTTCGTCGCGTATGTTGACCCGCACCATTGCTGTATCGGCAGAGACATCTACCCAAACATTACTTTGCGGGAACGAGTATTTAAGCGCATTGGAGAAGAGATTGTCAAACACTTGGCGGAGTGCGCCCACGTCGCCTTGGACGAAGAGCGCTTCATTAGTGGGTTTGTGGACGGTGATATTTTTTTGAGCGGCCGCCTCGCGGTAATCTTCCAACATAGCATTCAAAAGCGCCGTCAAATCGACGGTTTCGCTTTTGAGATTGAACGTACCGGTCTCAATCGCTTCCACATCCAGCAAATCCACGATAATTTTGTGCATTCGCTCGCCTGTTTCTTGGATACGCTGAATACTTTGCAACACATCCTCTGGCTTCATTTTCTGATAATAGCGGCTCACCATCGAAGCGCTCATCAAAATTCCTGCAAGCGGGTTTTTCAAATCATGTGCTACTACGCCGATGATTTCATTTTTGCGCTGGTTCAGATTCTGCAAACTCGTGTTCTTTTCTTGTAATTCTGTGTTGACTAACTCCACTTCCCGCGCCTGTTCTTCAAGCATAACGCTGAAGCGGTCGAGTTCGGCGCTGTAATCTTCAAGCTGCTCGTTGACAATTTCCAAATCGCTGTTGCGCAGTTGCAACTCGCCATTGACAAGTTCGATTTGAGCGGTTTGCTCTTCTAATATCCTGTTTTGGCGGCGTATTTCCTCGTCGGAAGCGAGAAGTTCGGCGTTGCTGGCTTCGAGTTCGGCGGTGCGCTCTTCGATGAGTTTTTTCAAAAGCTTGTTTCGGTGCGCCATTACGCGCAAACGCCCTTTGTGTGCCGCATACAAGGCAATTCCCAGCGCAAGCACCAGTAGCATCCGAAACCACCACGTTGCCCAGAAGGGCGGCACAATCACGATGCGGATGGCTTTTCCTGTCTCGTTCCAAACGCCGTCGCAGTTGGCGGCTTTCACACGGAACACATACTCGCCTGGTTGCAAATCCGTGTAAGCCGCATAACGCCTGCCTTTGGGGAATATCCAATTTTTGTCTAGCCCATCCAGCATAAAAGCGTACTGATTTTGTGCGGTATTGACAAACTCCAGTGCTGCAAACTCGAATGCAATAAAATTTTCATCATGCGCAAGCCTGATTTCATCAAGTTCATTGAGTGGTTTGTCGAAATAGCGCGGTTTATTCAGCACGTTGAACCACGTTAGCGCAAGTGTCGGCGGCACCGTATCTATGCGGATGCTGTCGGGATGGAAGAGCGTAAAGCCGTCCAGCCCACCAAAAAGCATTTCGCCGGAGGCAAGTTTCAGAAAAGCACCGGAATTTCCTTCATTGCCCGGCAAACCATCAGAGCGGTCATAATTTTGAAACGTCCGAGTGCGAGGATTGAAGCGCGAAAGCCCGTTGTTGCTGCTCATCCACAAATTTCCCTGTGCATCTTCCAACAGCCCATAAACAAAATCATTGGGCAAACCGTTTTTGACGGTAAATCGGGTAAATTTTTGCGTTTGGGGGTCGAAGAGATTCAGCCCCGAAGCCGTTGCAATCCATAATTCCTTGCTCTGAGTCCGCAAAATGCACGTCACAATATCGCTACTCAAACTTGCATTGTTTTTCGTATCATGCCGAAAGTGCGCGAGAACGCCCTTTGTTCGGTCAAACCGTTCCAAGCCTGCGGTATGTGTGCCTATCCACATCGTGTTCCCACTTGTATCGTCGGGGTCGGTGTAGAGAAAGCGAATCTCATTTGTCGCTAAGGATGTGCTGAGAGCGGGATTACTCTGAAGGCGCTTCCAGCCTGTCTGTACGCCGCGTTGTGGGTTGGGGTGGTAGCAAACGCCGCCCGTCGTGCCACGTGCGCCCGGCGTGAGATACAGTCCTGCCCACAGACCGCCTTTGCTGTCCACCATCAGCCACCGAAGCCGGTTGCTGGCGATACTTGTGCTGTCATCGGGGTTGTAAGCATACTGCGTAAAGGTTTTCCCATCGAACCGAAACAGTCCGCCCCCATTGGTACCGAGCCACAGTGTGCCATCGGGAGTTTGTGCCATTGCGCGAATGTCCGTATTAAGCAGTCCATCAGCAGTGGAAAAACTCTTCCACTCTTGCGTTCGGCGGTTGAGATAATTGAGACCATTGTCAGTGCCAACCCAAATGCCGCTTTGCCACTCGCCTGTGCGGTTGTCCGCCAAGAATGAACGAGCGCTATTATTACTCAGGCTTTCAGTTTGCATAGGATTACTTTGAAATGCCGTGAACTTGTAACGATTCGGATTCCAAGAGTTTATTCCATTGTCTGAGCCTACCCACATTGTGCCGTTTCGGTCTTGCAAGAGGCAGCGCAAAAGGTTATAGCCGAGACTTTTGGGTTCGCTGGGGCGGTGTTTTAGCACAGAAAGCGTGTTATCAAGCGGGTTATAGATATTCAGCCCGTCAGCCGTTGCAATCCACATTTTGCCCGTGCGGTCTTCGGCGAGTGCGCTGACAGTATTATTGCTCAGACGAGCATTGATTTCGCTTGCATTGCTCATAAACACCCGTGTTACAGCATTCTGCGGCGAAAACAGGAGCAGCCCTGTTGCGAGGCGCAACCAAAGATTTCCCCGTGTGTCCGGCTTGATTTCTCCGATAGGGTTATTGGTACGAAGCCTCTCAGGAAGCGCCTTGGCGGGGTAAAACCATTCTGCGGCTGCAATCGCGCCATCACTATTTTTCCCAGAAACCATGATTTTACCTAGCCCTCCTACCGAAGCCACCCAGAGCGTATTTCCTTGGAGGTTCAAGCTGCTAACGGCTTGCACGGGCGCTCCGCCCAGTGCAGTGACGGGCGAAAATTGGATCTTATTGTTATCACGCAGCGTACCGACAAATAAGCCCTTTGCCGTCCCAACCCATAGCCGTTGTGCGCTGTCGAGCGCTAATGCCGTTATGCCTTCGTTCAAAACCGCAAAACACTCTGTCGTGTGACGAATGGCGGAAAGGCGCATGAGTCCGATATTTGTGCCAACCCAGAGCATTCCATTTGCTGACTCAAGAATGCCGGAAACTGTTACCGATGCTTGCGGGGAAGCACCTTGGGCGGCATTAAGCGGGAAACGGGTAAATGTTTCGTTGGTTGGGTTAAAAAGATTCAGCGTGGAGCGCGTTATTGCCCAAAGTCGCCCTGACGGTGCGGTGTAGAGGTCATTCACCCAATTCAGCGCTAAAGAAAGGGAGTCATCGGGAATATTCCGAAAAATGCGAAACGTATAGCCATCGTAACGGTTCAAGCCATCCTGCGTACAAAACCAGAGGAAACCGTAACGGTCTTGTGTTATGGCGAAAATACTGCTCTGCGACAGCCCATCGTCCAGCCCCAAACGCTCAAATTTGAGCGTTGGTGAGCTTGGGGCGGGCAGCAATACCGTTTTTTGCGCTTGCAAGGTTATTGACAGCAGCACACACAAGGCGAAATACGCAAGGATGTGGACGACAAAGCGCATAATAGTTCTTGAGCAAGCAGAAGTGAGGAAAGGCATGACAACCAGCGTGAAACTCAATATCGGAAAAAGAGGGCGATTTTCATAGATTTTCCGAAAAACGTGTTGCGTAACAGCAAGGAAAGTGCGAAATTTCGGGGAACTTCTGCTTTTCTACACAACAAGATGAATAATGCTCTTCCCGTCCGGCGGCTGAGGAGTGCCAGAACGCTGCCGTCGGGCGGGTTTATGCACAACTGCCCACCAATGGAAGTCGTATGGAAATATATCGAAAAACCGCCGGACGGCGAAGAAGCCGCCCGACGGAGTGATACTTGAGCATTTACTTTTTTTGTAGAGAAAACACATCGCTTTTTTTCTGACTAAGCTACCAACCTCTAAAAACCGCGTTATTCCTTACGTACCATGAAAAAATTCCTATCTATTCTCGTCGTTGCGATATTGCTTGTGGTGGTCATTTTGGCGGCAGTGCCGCTTCTGTTCAAAGACCGCATTATCCAGTTTGTCAAGGAAAAAGCGAATCAAAATCTGACGGCAACGCTGAATTTTAGCGATGTTGATATTTCGCTGCTCAAAAACTTCCCTCGCGCAACCGTGATTTTGCAAAAGGTCTCCATCGTTAATGGCGCACCATTTCAGGGCGACACGCTATTTTCCGCAAAAGCCATTGACTTCACGGCAGAGCCGATTGCCTACTTCCGCGAAGGCGTTGTGAAGATTTTGGCGCTGCAACTGGACGAACCGCGTATCTACACGCACGTTCTCTCGGACAGTCTCAAAAACTGGCGCATCACCAAGCCCAGCACCGAAGCGGCTTCCAAGACCGACACGTCGTCCATGAAACTCGCGCTCAAGACCTATTCCATTAAAAACGGACGTTTTCGATTCCGCAGCGACCCGGCAGACCGCGATTTTATTCTGGAAAATATCAACCACGAAGGCAGTGGGGATTTTGCCAATGACGTTTTTACGCTCGTCACCCGCACCGAAGCTCTTACGACCTTTACTCAAAAGGGTGCGGCATACTTAAACGCTGTCAAAACTAAACTTACCGCTCAAATCGGTGTTGACCTGAAAAATAGCATTTACACCTTTAAAGAAAACGAACTCATGATGAACGATCTCCGTGCCGGATTTGAAGGGACATTCGGAATGCCTGACGACCGCGATGATTACGACCTCGACATCAAATTTGCCACACGGGATGCTGATTTCAAGGGCTTTCTCTCCATCGTTCCGGCGATGTACTCGGCAAAATTTCAAGACCTGAAAGCAAGCGGCAGCGCCAATATTTCCGGTTTTGCCAAAGGAGTCTATAACGACACAGCGTATCCCGCATTCGAGATACGCTCATCCGTGCAGAACGGCACTGCCGACCATCCGAAATTGCCTGCCGCACTCAAAGCCGTGATGCTGGATTTCGAGGCGCAAAGTCCCGGCGGAAGCCTTGATAATACCGTCGTGATTATCCGCCAACTCTCGCTGTTGCTTGCCGGAAACCCCTTCGATATGACGCTGGAGGTGCGCACACCGCTTTCCGACCCGAACATCACGGCATCGCTCAAAGGGCGCGTGAATACTGCCGATGTGAAACAGCTTGTTGAAAATGCGGCGCTGAACAAAATTCAAAGCGGCGTTGCGACGATGGATGTAGCATTTCGCGGGAAAATGTCTGCCGTGAAAAACAAGGAATATCAAAATCTGACGCTGGCAGGCACGGCAAGTGTGGAAGGCTTTGAATACGCTTCGGACAGTTTGCCGGAAAAGGTTGCTGTTCCTTCTGCCACGCTCAGTTTCAGCCCGCAAAAGGCGATGCTTTCTCATTGCCGCATCACGCTTGGCAAAAGCGATATTGCGCTGGAAGGGCAGTTGGAAAACGTGATTGGCTATGCACTGTACGACGATTTGCTCAAAGGCTCTTTGCGCCTTGCGTCCAACTACTTCGACGCAAATCCTTGGATGAAAAGCGACTCCGCCAAAAAGCCCGAAACCACGACGAAATCCGACACCGCCGTCAGCAGTGTAGAACTTCCTGGGAACATAGATTTTACCATGCAAGCTACCATGAAGCGTGTTATTTTTTCCAATTTGGATATGCAAGAAGCGCAAGGCACAATGACTCTCCGCGAAAAAGTGTTGCGCTTTGAGAATATGGGCGTGAAACTGCTTGGCGCAAAAATGCTGGCAAGCGGCTCTTACAACACCCAGAACCCACTCCAACCCAAGACGGAGTGTAGTTTGCAACTGACTGACGTGGGAATTAAGGCGCTCTATGAGAAATTTGTGACGGTGCAAGAATTTACGCCATTTGCAAAGTATTTGCAGGGAAATATTGCACTCAAACTCAAACTTGCCACCGACCTTGATGGTTCGATGAAACCTGTCTGGAACACGCTTTTGAGCGATGGCGGCATTAATATTGCGACGCTGAAACTGGAGGATTTTAAGCCTATCAATGCCATTGCCGATGCTATCAAGTTTGACGGGCTGCGCAACCCGACACTGAGCAAAATCAGTGCATTTTACGAGATCAAAGACGGGCGCTTTTATCTGAAGCCGTTCAAAACAAAAATTGCCGGAATTGATGTTGGAATCGAGGGTTCAAACGGTTTGGACAAATCCATTGACTACACGGTCAATATGGTGATTCCGACGGAAAAGCTCTCCGGTGCGTCATTTGACGCGCTTGGCAACTTGGGCGGACTGAATTTGGCGGCACTCAAGCCCAAGACCATCCCCGTCAGCGTCCATATTACCGGTACGCTGGACAATCCAATTATCCAGCCCTCGCTGCAAGGCGCACAGAACGCAGGTCAGCAGGTCTTGGATGCAGCCCAAGAAGAGGCAAAACGCCGTGCGGAAGAGGAAATCCAAAAAGCACAACAAAAACTCAAAGACGAAGCCGACAAACGCACCAAAGAGCTTGAAGACAAAGCCAAACAAGAAGCAGACCGCAAAGCAAAAGAACTCGAACAGAAGACAAAAGACGAGCTGAAAAAACGTCTGCCATTTGATATTTTTGGCGGGAAAAAAGATACGACGAAGAAGTAAAAAACGCCAGACAGCAATGAAACTGCTAGACGAGGCGATATCTGCATTCAACAAAGACAGAAACATCCGCCTGACGGCAGCGTACTTGCTCTCCTCAGCCGCCGGACGGGAGAAATTTTTCGACCTTTTTCGGTATAGCCGATTGATGATCACCCCATAGTGTATTGGGCAATCAAGAAAATTGGGTCAATATTTTTTACCTCTACAACAAAAGTCTTTGTTGCAACACCAATTTTATCGAAATTCGTCCGTCTAATAATAACAGCAAAATGCAAAATATTTTATGGTCTTGTCAGCGAAGTCTTGCTTTGTTGCGAAACATTCCGTTATTTTCAGCAAAACGATTTCATCACAACGATTTCACAACTTTCCTCCATTCTATCAAGGAATTTTTGCTATGGAAGGCAATTTTTCAAACCGCGTCCAAGACGTGATTCGCCTCAGCCGCGAAGAGGCGCTTCGACTTGGACATGACTACATCGGCACGGAGCATCTGCTTCTGGGTATTATACGCGAAGGCGAAGGTATTGCTGTAAAGATTTTACGCAATCTCAGCGCTGATTTGTTTAAAATTAAAAAAGCTGTTGAAGATACCGTCCGCTCAAGCGGCGGAACGCTCACTATCGGCAATATTCCCTTGACCAAACAAGCCGAAAAAGTCCTCAAAATCACGTATTTGGAGGCAAAGTTGTATAAATCGGACGTGATTGGCACCGAACACCTGATTTTATCGCTCTTGCGCGATGATGACAATATTGCCGCGCAGATTCTCTCGCAATTCAGCGTTTCTTACGACAACGTACGCCAAGAACTTGACAACATCATTAGCGGAAAGCCCACGCAGCCCGCTAAAGGCGAGAAAAAGCAAGGCTCCGGTTCAGGGTCGGGCGGCGGCAAACGCCAAGCACCAGACCGCGTAAAAACGCCTGTATTGGACAATTTCGGACGTGATTTGACCAAAATTGCCGTTGAGGGCAAACTTGACCCCGTTATCGGGCGCGATAAAGAAATTGAGCGTGTCGCACAGATTCTTTCGCGTCGGAAGAAAAATAATCCCGTCCTTATCGGTGAGCCGGGGGTAGGCAAGACCGCCATTGCAGAAGGCTTGGCACTGCAAATCGTTCAGAAAAAAGTGTCGCGGGTGCTGCACGACAAACGCATCGTTACGCTGGATTTGGCGGCAATGGTCGCCGGCACAAAATATCGCGGACAGTTCGAGGAGCGCATGAAAGCAGTGATGACGGAGTTAGAGAAAGCGAAAGATGTCATTCTGTTTATTGACGAATTGCACACTATCGTCGGCGCAGGCGGCGCATCTGGTTCGCTGGATGCCTCGAATATCTTCAAACCCGCATTAGCACGGGGTGATATCCAATGCGTCGGCGCAACAACGCTAGACGAATACCGCCAATACATCGAAAAAGATGGTGCGCTCGACCGCCGTTTCCAGAAAATTATCGTTGAACCGCCAACGCCGGAAGAAACGATTTTGATTTTGAACAATATCAAAGGCAAATACGAAGAGCATCATAGCGTGAATTACACCGAGTCCGCTATCAAGGCGTGTGTGATGATGTCCGAGCGCTACATCACCGACCGTTTCTTGCCGGACAAGGCGATTGACGTGCTGGATGAAGTCGGTGCGCGGGTTCACTTAGCAAACATCAGCGTTCCAAAAGAAATCACCGACCTCGAAGACCAAATCGAAGGCATAAAAGAGCAGAAAAATAATGTTGTTAAGACACAGAACTTCGAGGAAGCCGCCCGTCTGCGGGACTTGGAGAAAAAACTGCAAACCGAACTGGAATTGGCAAAACTGGATTGGGACGAAAATGCTTCCACGATGATTTTCCCTGTGGACGAAGAGCAGGTTTCGGACGTTGTTGCCATGATGACGGGTATTCCGATGAATAAACTTGCCGAATCCGAAGGCGCAAAACTCCTGCGCATGGGCGACGAACTCGAAGGCGAAGTCGTTGGGCAATCCGAAGCCGTCCACAAACTCGCCAAAGCTATTCGCCGCAGCCGTGCCGGACTCAAAGATCCGAAGCGTCCTATCGGAACGTTTATGTTTCTCGGACCAACGGGAGTTGGCAAAACCGAACTCGCCAAGGCGCTTGCTCGCTATATGTTCTATTCGGAAGACGCTTTGATTCGGATTGATATGAGCGAGTACATGGAGAAATTCTCGGTTTCGCGCTTGGTTGGAGCGCCTCCGGGCTATGTTGGGTACGAAGAAGGCGGTCAATTAACCGAAAAAGTACGCCGCAAGCCGTACAGCATCATCCTTTTGGACGAAATCGAAAAAGCGCATCCCGACGTGTTCAATATCTTGCTGCAAGTCTTCGACGACGGCATTTTGACCGATGGCTTAGGGCGACGCATTGATTTCCGCAATGCGATTATCATTATGACCTCTAATGTCGGTGTCCGCGATATTAAAGCGGGCGGCAAACTCGGCTTCTCGGAAAAAGTCGTTGATGACCGCTATGAAAACATGAAGGACACGATTGACGAATCGCTCAAACGGATGTTCAATCCTGAGTTCCTGAACCGTATTGACGACACGATTATTTTCCATCACCTGAAAAAAGATGATATTTACAAAATCATTGATATTCAAGCACGGAAGCTCTTCGGGCGCGTGAATGATTTGGGAATTATGCTGGAAATCACCAAATCTGCTAAAGACTTTTTGGCGGACAAAGGATATGATGAAAAGTACGGCGCACGTCCGCTCCGCCGCGCTTTGCAGAAATATGTCGAGGACGAACTCGCTGAAGAAATGCTCACGGGGTCGTTCAAAGAAGGCGACAAAATCCGCATCGAACACGACGGCAAAGCCGATACGCTGACCTTCAGCAACATCCCGCACGACCACAAACAGCCGGATGAGCAGGTTCAGAAATTGGAGTTGAATTAAGAAGCGCTTTCTAACATTGCGCCGCGAAGAATCGGTGGCGCAATAATCCATTGTGAGTTGGATATTTATCGTTGAAGCCGTACTGCTGCTTGGTAGTACGGCTTATTTTTCTTTTCATTCGTTCTATTTTCTGAAAATATGCAACCAAATGCCATCTATCAAGGCGATGCTCTCGAACTTATTCATCGCATCAACGATAATAGCATTGATTTGATTATTTGTGATGGTCCTTACGGCGTTACCAGCAACGAATGGGATAACGTTGCCAATATTCAAGAATACAACTTGAATCTCATCAAGCTATTTTCCAGAGTCTTGAAGCCCGGAGGCGCATTGTATCTCTTTGGGAAAGATGACTGCATGGATTTCATTGATTATCGTCCGTATTTGACGCTTAATCGAAAAATTATTTGGTATCAGCCAAGCCGCTTGGCGCAAGGGCGCGTGAACTATACGAACAATTACGACCTGATTGCCTATTTTACCAAAGGCAAAGCGAAAACCTTCAATCTGGACAGCATCCGTGTACCGCAACTTGTCGAATTAGAGCATCGTTTGCGGTGTGAGAATGTTCCGTCGGTGGTAAGCGGTCAATACGGAAAAACGAAATTTAATGCCGATGGCAAGAACCCGGGCGACGTGTGGGGCGATATTAAACAGTTGACCTACAAATCCAAAGAACTTCTGAGCCGCGAAGTGCTCAATACGATTCAAAAGCCGGAAAAACTCATTGAGCGCATCGTAAAAGCAAGTTCCAATCAAGGCGACACGATTTTAGACCCATTCTCCGGCGTGGGAACAACATTTGCCGTTTGTCAACGATTGCAGCGTGATTGTATCGGCTTTGAGTTGAATCCGGATTATATTGCAATCGCTAATGAGAGAGTACAAAATATCATTTCGCAACAAGAGTTTAGTTTATTTCAATGAAGAAATCATCTGTCGTTAAGTCCATTCTCGAATTAATTGCAGAAGCCCAAAAATTGGCTGATAACATTGGCATCCCTTACATTTTGCAGCCTGGTATAATCAAAGAAATGATCATTGCAGATATTTTGGGGCATGATCTTATTACGGATAAACATGGTGCTGACGCTTGCGACCCCGTTGATTCAAAAATCAAATATGAGTATCTCACTTGCAATGTGGGCGGTTCGGGACAATTAGACCGAATGTTCAAAGCACCACCGAAAGAACGGAAAGAGAGTTTATCGCGCATTACAAGGAACAAAGCGATTTATCTTGCTGTTTTTGACAAAAACTCCCTTGATGTAAAAGCAATCTACGAAATACAACCGAAGGTTTTGCTCAAAGAAGCAGAACGCAAACTTGACAATAGTAAAAACAACATCTCTCATGTTGGCTTTAGCGAAAACTGGGCGAAAAAACACGGTACGGTGGTGTTCCCTAAAGAAGAGAAAAAAGTACGGACGGATACTTGAGGAGCTGCCGTTCCGACCAACCATTACGCCTTCCCAAGCGCAACCATAGCAAAATACAGCAGCTGCGCCCAATACCCATGAAACGCTACACGTGGCATGGTCGGTTTGCCAAAAATCCCGACACGGAGCGCTCCGTAGGCAAGAGCATAGCTAATCGTAAACCACGCCAAATAATTCTGCAGGGGTGCAACAAAAAACGGATTTCCCGTCGTGTCTGTCCATTGCCAATAATGCAATTTCACAGCAACCGGCTCCATAAATACATCGAAAATAGTCATCAAAACCGCAACAAAAAATGCCCGGAGCCAGATGGAATGTGCCGTCTGAGCAAAACGCTGCATCACGCCAAACGAAGTCAGCAACATCCCCAACCACGCAAAACTAATCGCTATCGGCACACCACGAAATGCCGGAATCCATACGTCTGTGTAGGAATATCGCCCAAAAATCCAACCCGTTTTTACGCCAATAAATTCAATCGTAAAACACGAAATGGCAACAATGATATTCCACCAGTGCAAGCGCGAGGTCAATGTCGGTTTTTCGCCAGGAATTGCGTGTTGGCGCAGGGTTTGGTCGTAGCGGAATGCCACCCAGAGCGCCAGCATAAATACCATCGGCGCAGAAAGTAGGCGCATAGCAGTTTGCAGTACGTTCAGAATATGCCACAGTCCTCCAGCAAACATGAGAAAATAGAGCAGAAAAATTTCAAGGTTTTGCGCTGTGAAAATGGCTTTCGAGGGGGATGAATTCGGTAACGATGCTGGTGGTAGCTTCATAAAATTGGTTTGCAAAAAGAAGAATGGAGCATTTCCGTCTCGCAATATACGATTCAACTGTGTTTTTCGTGTTTTTGTATTTGCGTGTGGCTGGTGAAAGTGGTAGGTTTGGGTCGGCACATATCCACATTCTATCGAATATTATGACGACATTCACTCAGGACAGCACCTTGCTTGCCATCGAAAGCTCTTGCGATGAAACCTCGGCAGCGCTTTTTGTTGGTGCGGAACTTCGCAGCAATATCATTTCTTCACAGATGTTCCACACGACTTTTGGCGGTATTGTGCCGGAATTGGCTTCGCGGGCGCACGTACAGGGTATTTCGGCAGTTATCCGCGAAGCATTGCATACGTCGGGCTTGGCTATGAGCGATGTGGATGCTATTGCCGTCACGCAGCGTCCGGGCTTGGCGGGGTCGCTTGTTGTCGGGGCAAATTTTGCCAAAGGACTGGCTCTGCGCTATGGGCTGCCGATTATAGCGGTGGATCACATCGAAGGGCATATTTACTCGGCATTTATTGAACATCACGATATTGCTTTCCCCTTTTTGGCATTGATTGTCAGCGGTGGTCATACCTCGCTTTTCCATGTCGAATCATTTGAGAAATACAGCGCCATCGGCTCAACAAGGGATGATGCGGCGGGCGAGGCATTTGACAAAATTGCAAAGTTGTTAGGTTTGGGCTATCCGGGCGGCATTCATATTGATCGTTTGGCAAAAGAAGGCAATCCGAGTGCAATAGCTTTCCCGCGCAGTATGCTCCGCGATGACACTTTCGATTTTAGCTTTAGCGGCTTAAAAACCTCTGTGCGGACGTATTGCCAAAAAACACTTCAGCACCCCCCGAATGATCAGCAATTACGGGATATTTGTGCTTCTGCTCAAGAAGCGATTGTCGAAGTTCTTGTCCACAAAACGCTTCGTGCCGCCGAGCGCCATCAAGCGCGAGATATTGTCGTTGCAGGTGGTGTAGCGGCTAATTCTCGGCTTCGTGCGCTCTTGCGGGAACGCGCTGAACACCAAGGGCGGCGCGTATTTATTCCAGCAATGGCATACTGCACCGATAATGCCGCGATGATAGGCTGTATCGGGCGCGAAAAGCTATTGCATGGCACAAAAAGCCCGCTCACCTTCACCATTGGTGTTGGGTCGCTGCGGGCGCACTATCGTCCTTGACCTGTATTTTTCGTTATTTTTGCCTGAGTCAAATGAAACCCAATACCATCATTCTTCTCGAAACTGAAGGTACGGCAGAAGCCGCATCAAACCTCTATCCGTTCAATATTCTTCATCCGAGTTTTGAATTGCGGTGCGGCGCACTGCGCCTGTTTGAAAAAACACAACGGCAATTTCCCACGTCGCGTTTTCTGTGCCATACCGCCACGCCAGACCGAGAAGTACATCTTGCCTCATTCCGTGCGCGATTTGGTTGGGAAACGCTCAAAAGCAGTCACGTTGCGGGTGATATTCTCGTCCTGCAAGGAAATATCGTGCCGACCGAAGAGATGTGGCGCACAATGGAAGACGACATTGAAAAGTTGTTCACAGCGCATGGATTGGAGCATCCCATTCTTTTTACCAGTAATAATGCGGCATTTGCGGCGTATATCCCTAAAGAAGCCCACCCGGACTCGCTTGGTACAGCCATAGAGATAATTACAGCCTTTGCCGCGCCATTCTACCAAAGCGCTCTCAGGGTTGAAATTGCCAATATCAAGCATATATGCTACCTCTGGGATGCTATTGCCCTCAGCGTGGAAGCTCTTCAGCAGGATGCACGGTTTTTTCCGCCGTCGAAAAATGAAGCACTTTCTGCGCCCGGAGTTTTTGCGCAGAATGCCGAAAATATCCGCATTGGTGCCGGAACAACGATTGCACCATGCGTTGTTTTGGATGCCCGAAAAGGGGTGATTATTCTGGGTGAAAACGTTGAAATTCAGCCGCACGTGAGCGTTGTGGGTCCGTGTTTTATCGGTGACAACGCGCTTGTCAAAGCCGGAGCGCGATTGTATGAAGGTACGTCGCTTGGCGAATACTCCAAAGTCAATGGAGAAATCAAAAACACGATTTTTCAGGCATTTGGCAACAAGCAGCACGATGGCTGTTTGGGCTATTCGTTTATCGGGGAATGGGTGAATCTGGGTGCCGGGACGGATGTTTCCGATTTGAAAAATAATTACAGCACCATTCGCGTCCGTTTTTCTGCCGACAAAGCGCATGAAATCTCGACGGGCGCAACATCACTGGGGTTGCTGGCAGGCGACCATACCAAAAGCGCCATTAACACGTCGTTCAATACTGGCACGATAAGCGGCATCAGTGCTAATGTTTTCGACCGCTCACCAGAAAAATATGTGCCGTCCTTTTCGTGGGGCGGGCTGGAGACCTCGCCGCAGTTTGAGGTGGAGAAAGCCATAGCACTGGCGCGAACCGTCATGTCGCGCCGAAAGCGGGAATTTCTGCCAGAGGAAGAATACCTCTTCCGACAAGAGTTTGCGCGGCTTTGGTCGTAAGCGCCGCGTACATCGGCGTTTCTCACCGAAAATGGTACGTCAGCCCCACGCCTGTCAGCGTCGGATAGACGAACAAACGCTCACCCGTACTTAAAGATTTCTTGCGTTCTCGCTCAAAGTGCGTTACTAGCAGCCCTGCCCCCATGCCAATCGCACTGCCCAGAAGCACATCCGAAGCCCAGTGTTTTGTGTGGTACATTCGTGAAAGTGCCGTCAGCGAGGCGAGCGCATACAACCCCGCACCAATCCATGGGTCTCCGATACGTTCCGCCAGCACCGTTGAGACTGCAAAGGCGACCGTGGCGTGTCCGGAGGGAAAAGCGGTACGGTCGGTTGTGAACTGTATGGGCTGAAAAACAAATGCACCCTCCTCACGATACGGGCGGCTGCGCCCGAATAGGGATTTTAACGTGATGGTTACGACTCCACTACCGACAAGTGCCTCCAACACAAGCCGCCCTGTGATTCGCACGTCCGCATTATTGGTCGCCAGACCAATCGCATAAACACCTGCACCAATGCCGCCTCCAACGGCAAGGTCTCCGTAATACTGCCCAATATCCGCAAAAATATTTGCTGTTTGGGAGCGGTTTCGCAACATGAGAGCGTTCAATGATTCATCAAGTGGGAGCAACGCTGCCGAGCCGCCAAGTGCGCCCGCCGCCAAGAGCCAATCTTTTGCCGCAAACCTCAAGGGAGCAGTGAAATATGCTCCGCCGTCGGCAAGTGCAATCTGCACGTCGCTGAGGAGTATTGCGCCAACATCGGCTTTGGAAGGCGTGTTGAGGGCTGTTGTTGAGTCGGGGAGAGCGGGCAAATGTGCTGGGAGGAGAGAAAAAATGACGAGAACAATAGTACCGAGATATACCGAAAAAGGTCGAAAAAATTTCCCCGTCCGGCGGCTGAGGAGTGCAAGTACGCTGCCGTCGGGCGGGTGCTGCGTATAAAATCTTTGACCACTTTTAGTATAACGACGACAAAGTAAACAGTTTCGCATAAATATTGATTGAATAAACGTGAAAACTTCTTTCTGATTTGTAACCTTTTTTTGCCCTGCGGCTTTTTCTTTTTGAACACCGAATACAACTTCTTTATCATATTTTTTACAAGGATTCATAATGAACGCCATCTTCACTACTGTTCGCGCACTTGTTGCGGCTGTTGCATTAACCATTTCGCTTTCGAGCTGCTTTATCAATATCAACGGCTTGGATAATATTGTCGGCAATGGAACGATTACCACAGAAAAGCGCACTGTGACTTCTTTTACGGGCATCTCGAATCAATTAAGCGGAAACGTTGAAATCGTCTGCAAACAGTCGCCAAGTCTGGAAATTAGCACCGATGATAATATTCTACAATATATCAAAACCGAAGTTGTTGGTGGAGTGCTGACAATCAGCTCTGACCGCAGTTTCCTTGCGCCAACGCGCCTAACCATTAAAGCCAGCACTGATATGCTGACAAACGCACAAATAAGCGGCTCCGGCAATATGACCATCAAAGAAATTGACACGCCAAGTTTCACAGGGCGCATCACAGGTTCGGGTGATATGTTCGTCAATGGCAAAGCCACAAGCGGAAGCTATACCGTAAGCGGAAGCGGTAATATTGATGCCCGCAACTGCGCGGTACAACAAGCTACCGCAAGCATTACCGGTTCCGGCAATATCACTGTGACGGCTTCGCAGACGCTGGATGGCACTATTAGTGGTTCGGGGAGCATTATTTACTTTGGCAATCCCACCGTTCGTGCGAATATTAGCGGTTCAGGACGCATCGTTGGCGGACGATAATTCTACAACGAATGATGATAATGTTCGGCGGGCAGTTCGCTTCTGAGGCGGGCTGCCCGTTTCTGTTGGTGATCCGATATTGGTACAATTCCTTACGCATCACCACGTAGTTTGCGGATTTTGAGGCGAATTTGCTGCAAGAGCGTTGAACGGGAGAATCGCGCTAATGCTTGTGTGTAGAGCGCAATTGCCTCATCTTTCCGTCCTTGCAGCGCGATTGCGTCTGCCTCATACATCATGGCAAAATCCCCAAGAGTTCCTTCGGGGAATTGCTGCAAAAGCTGGGCGAAGATCTTTTGTGCGGCTTCGTAGCGTTTGCGTCGAAGCTCAATGTTGCCAGCCCGCAAGAGCGCTTGTTCGCCGATAACGGCATGAGCAGCCGTCGGCTTGATGAGATTTGCCAAGGCAGAAAATCCCACAACCGCTTCATCAAACATACTACGGCGCTCAAGGAGTTCGGCGGCAGCAAAACGCTTGATAGTCTCTTCGCCTTCGGGTGTGCGCTTCTGCTCCAAAAGCGCCAATCGCTCCAATGCGTCATTGGCAATGTCCGCATTGGTATTCGCCGCAAGTTTGGCAAAACGGCGGTCGGCGGAATCAAGATTGCCGCTAAAATACTCTAATTCAGCAAGTCGGAATTCTGCTTCATCATATTCGTTACGCATCCGGGCGAAGGTTTGAAGCGTCATGCGGAAGGTTTCGGCAGCTTTCGGCATTTGGTTCTGCTCGGTGTAGAGCATCCCCAAATCCACCGCTCCTCGTGCAGCAATCGGAAAACCGCGATATTGTTGGACAAGTTTGATAAACTCTTGTTCGGCGGCTTCCGGCTTTTTGAAGTTATCCTGCATCATCCGTGCGATGCGGTATTGGGATTCTGCTGCATACTGTGTTCCCGGATAATCCGCCACCACAGCCCGATAGCGAGCGATGATGCCCTTCAATTCCTCATCGCTAAAGGTTGTACCAGCAGTTTTTGCTTCTTCCAAACGGCTTTCCATCGTGCGGGCATAGCCGTAGAACGCCGAAAGCGCATTAGGATTGAGCCGCCCTTTGTCAATAACCAAGCCGTATCCCTTCAACGCCGCATCGTAGAAGCGCTCCTGACGTGCTTTCTCGGCAAACATCAGCAATTCACGCCCTTGGGCATTGAGCATATTATCCAGCCGTTGCGTCACATCAAGCGCACGGTTGTAGTCCTTTATTTCCCGCAAAAACCAGCCATAGAGCCGTTGAACAAGAAAATTATTGGGTTCGGCGGCGGCAGTTTTCTCCAAGACACCATTAGTTTGCTCGGTGCCTTTTGGTGTAATGAGATAAGCAGCAATGCGCCCTTGAGCGGTGTTGAGATTGTTAGTTTGTTTCAAAAAAGTCAAGACTTCTTGCGCTCCGGCAGTGAAATTGCTCACTGCACCATACAGTTGGCTGAGGTCGTCGGAAAAAAGTGCCGGCGAGCCAAGACGAGTTCGCCCTTGCAAGAGCGTCGCAATAGCAAGGTCAAACGCGCGGTTACCGGCTTGCGCACGGGCAATCGTCGCAAAGGCGGGTTGCAATGCGGGCGCGGCGGCAAGAGCCGATTTCCACGCTTCTTCGGCTTGTGCTGTTTTGCCGATTTTCCAAAGAAGGTCACCTTTGAGCGAGAAGAGTTCCACTGAACGCAAGCCCGATTGCGGTGTGCGGGCTATCTGCTCTTCGACAAGTGGCACAAGTGCTGCGGGCTGATTCAGTGCCATGAGTGTTCGCACTACACCATCGAAGTAGGTTTGTTGCGCCTTGTTAGCGTCGTACAATTCTTGGTAGATACGCGACGCATTTTTAATATCGCCGCTTTGTTCGTAGGATTCTGCCATGCGAAATTTTCGCTCTTCCGTGCTGACGGATTGGGCGAAGATAACAACTTGGCTTGCCGTCAGCAGAACAAGGAATGCGCAAAAAAAGCGCAAAAAAACGGGGTTTTTCATGGGTGTTTGAAAGGATGAATGCGAAAAGTCGTTGGAAGAAATGTACATTTGAGCAATACGCAAAAGGAGAAAAAATGTTAAGGATAGATGTTTGAAATCAAGTAGTGATGAGCCTTTTAGGTTTATGTGCCAGGGCTAGATTTTTTGAGCTATTGCGTAAATTACAAAAAAACGCTCTCACAACCATTGACGTTTAGACAAAATTCAGCGCATAAGGTTTTATGGTGTTTTTTGCGTAATTTCGTCGGAGCATTTTGCTCGCAGCACCCAAAGTCCTGAAAAATGGTGCGACAACACATTCCCCAAGCCGATAATCCCTCATTATTTTTTCATAATTCCTTCGTCCTCTTTATGAGTGTTTCCTTCTTCCAATCCTTGCAATCTCAAGGATTCGTGCGCTTTTTGCGTATTTCCTGTGTCATGCTGCTGCTCGGAAGTCTGGCAGTACAGCCGATGCTCTTTGCCCAAAAGAAAGGTGCAAAGTCCGCTCCGGCAGCCCCCGCCGCCCCAGCAACACCTGCCGTAGCAGAGCCAACGCCGATAGCGCCCGCAACGCCGGAGAAATATACGTCCGTCGAGGGTATCACCGAATACCGCTTACCCAATGGCTTGCGTATTCTGCTGTTTCCCGATCCATCGAAGCCAACAATTACCGTGAACATCACGTATTTAGTGGGTTCGCGGCATGAAAATTATGGCGAGACCGGTATGGCGCACCTTTTGGAGCATCTCGTATTCAAAGGCACACCAAAGCATCCTAACATTCCCCAAGAACTCACTCAGCATGGTGCACGCCCGAACGGAACGACATGGCTTGATCGCACAAATTATTTCGAGACATTTTCTGCGACCGATGAAAATCTCGAATGGGCGCTTGACCTTGAAGCCGATCGCATGGTGAACTCTTTCATTGCCAAAAAAGACCTTGAAAGCGAGATGACTGTTGTGCGCAATGAGTTTGAAATGGGTGAAAATAGCCCCAATTCTATCCTAGAAGAGCGCATTCTTTCGACGGCGTACCTTTGGCACAACTACGGCAAATCCACGATTGGCTGCCGCGCCGATTTGGAAAATGTGCCGATTGACCGCTTGCAGGCTTTCTATCGCAACTACTATCAGCCGGATAACGCTATTTTGCTCATTGCGGGCAAATTCGACGAGAAAAAAGCACTGGGCTTGATTACCAAATACTTTGCGCCGATTCCCCGTCCTAACCGCACTATCCAAAATACCTACACACTCGACCCCACGCAAGATGGGGAGCGCTCGGTAACGCTTCGCCGGACGGGAGATATTCAAATTGCGGCGGCGGCATACAAAATTTGCGCTGGCACACATCCTGATTTCCCAGCGCTCGAAATGCTCATTTCTATTTTGGCTGAAGACGGCACCGGACGGCTTTACAAGGCGCTTGTGGATACGAAAAAAGCAAGCGGTGTTACGGGTTACGGTTTCCCCACGAAAGAACCGGGATATATGTACTTCGCAACCGAAGTGCGCGTACAGCAGTCGCTTGATTCTGCCCGCCAAATCTTCCTCGCCACGCTTGATTCTGCCGCAAAGCAGCCTGTGAGCAAAGAAGACGTGGAACGCGCCCGGACTGCACTCTTGAAGATTATCAATTTGACGCTGAATAGCGCTGACCGCGTGGGGCTGCAACTCAGCGAGTACATGGCGCAAGGCGATTGGCGTTTATTTTTCCTTCGCCGCGACCGTTTGGAAAAAATCACTCCGGCAGACGTGCAGCGAGTAGCAGCGCTTTATTTGAAGCCATCGAACCGCACAACAGGCACGTTTATCCCAACCGACAAGCCTGACCGCACCGAAGTCCCTGCCACGCCTGATGTGGACGCACTTGTTAAAGATTACAAAGGCAAAGAAGCAATTGCTGCGGGCGAAGCATTCGACCCATCTCCTGCAAACATCGAAGCTCGCACCAAACGGGTGCTGCCTGGTGGCGATTTGGGTCAGCTTTCGACGGCATTTTTGAGCAAAAAAACTCGTGGTGGCAGCGTTGCAGCCCGCATCACGCTTCGCTTTGGTGATGAACAAAGCCTGATGAACAAAGCAACCGCACACGAAGTTGCCGCGCAAATGCTGCTTCGCGGTACGAAATCCAAGACCCGTGAGCAGATTCAAGACGCTATCAATAGCCTCAAAGCCCGTTTGAACGTGTTTCCAAACGGTCAGAGCGTTGTTGCCAGCATTGAGACCACCCGCGAAAATCTGCCGGCATTGGTGAAACTTGTCGGCGAGGCATTCCGTGAGCCAACATTTGCCGAAAAAGAATTTGAATCCTTGAAACAGGAAACACTTGCAGGGTACGAATCCCAGCGCTCCGAGCCGACTGCACTGGCTTCAATAGCGCTTCAGAAGCACCTTTCGCCGTATGCAAAAGGACATATTTTGAGCATACAGTCCATTGATGAAAGCGTTGCAAGTTTGAAAGCGCTGACGCTGGATGATGTAAAAAAATTCTACCAAGAATTTTATGGCGCATCGGACGCACAGGTGAGCATTGTTGGGGATTTCGACGAAGCGGAAATCGGGAAAATCGTGCGTGAAACCTTCGGTTCGTGGAAAAGCCCGAAAGCATTCAAGCGGATTGAATCGAAGCGCAAAAATGCAGAAACCATCAATCTCAAACTGGAAACGCCCGACAAAGCCAATGCGTTCTTTTTGGCAGGCGTAACGATGCCACTCCGCAACGACAATGCCGATTATCCGGCGCTGGTCTTAGGGAATTATATGCTGGGTGGAGGTTTCCTCAACTCGCGTCTGGCAGTGCGTATTCGTCAGAAAGACGGTCTCAGCTACGGCGTTGGTTCGCAGTTTAACGCGGGTTCGTTGGATAGCGTTGCTTCATTCAATGGCTTCGCTATCTACGCGCCGCAAAACGTCGAAAAACTTGAAAAAGCGTTCAAAGAAGAGATTGATCGCGCTTTGAAGGAAGGTTTTACCGAAGAAGAAGTGAAATCGGCAAAATCGGGCTATTTGCAATCGCAAACCGTGAATCGTTCTCAAGACGGTGGCTTGGCAACACGCTTGAACGATTATTTGTTCATTAAGCGCACGCTTTTGTGGGACGAAGATTTAGAGAAAAAAATCGCCGCTCTCACGCCGGAGCAGATCGTTCAGGCAATGCGCAAACACATTGACCCGGCAAAAATCTCTATCGTCAAAGCGGGAGATTTCGCAAAAGCACAAAAAGACGCTGCGACGGGTAAATAAGCCCCAACACATCCGAAACAACGCAAAAGCCGCATTCAATCAAGGATTGATGCGGCTTTTGTTGGTTTTTGTCCAAAATGTTAATGTGAGAGAAGCGTTTATGTTTGCACGGGTCAAAGGGGCAGGTTCATTTTTCCTCGACAGTGTTTTTTCGTTGTGTTTAATGATGCAAATGACCAATTTTGCCGTGTGAAAAAGGAATCCTGCGCCATCTGCGCGAACACCTTGTCAAAAATATTTCTTGATTGTATCTCTCAATTCACGAGTTCTCAAAGCCATTTTATGCAGCATTATTGCCTTTATCGTTCCCACAACTCCACCACACATCTGGTACGGTGGCATCTTGTGGCAATAGGCATTACAGCGATAATGTTGCTCACCTTTGGGCAAAGCCCCTGCATTGCCCAAAGCCAAGGCGATTCTCTTTTTACCACCCTGCGCATGGAACTCGCACGTAGCAAGCGCGATACCGTGCGGGCAAGGGTTCTGCTCGAATTGGGGCGCTTGCAACGCCGCTCCAAACCTGATGAAGCACTTCACTATGCTAAAGAAGGCGTATTGCTGGCAGAGGAATTGCACGATGACAACCTGCATACCGCATTACTGCTCCTTTTGGCGACCATTGCCATTGACAAAAGCCAATATGCTTCGGCAATGCAATTTGCCCTCGAAGCACGGACAAAAAGCGAAAACAATAGCAACGATGCGGCGGCAGTGCAAGCATTGGGAATTATCGGAACGATTCACCGTATGCAAAACAACACGACCAAAGCCTTTGAATATGCCTGGAAAGCCCTCGCGGAAGCAGTGCGGATCGGCGACAAACAGCAAGAAGCACAGGCATTGTCGAATCTCGGTAGTACGTATCGGCGCTTGCAGAACTATGATTCGGCGCGGTACTATCGCTTGCGCTCGTTGGTAGTGTATGAAGGATTGAATGACCAACAGGGTATCGCTGACGTATGTATGGGACTTGGCATGATCGAAGAAGCCGACAATAAGCCGCAGCGTAGCCTTGAATATAAACGTCGCGCTTTTACTGTTTTCGCGGCAATGGGAGATGAAATTGGTATGGCAGATGCGCTCACGGGATTGGGGCGTTCCTATCTTTTGTTACAAAAGACCTTCCCGCAATACGGCGATAGTGCCGAGAACGTTATTTTGCGGGGTCTGGTGCTGGCGGAGCGCTTTGAGGCTCGTATTCCTATGCTTCGCGCAACAGAGGATTTGTACCGACTGTACAAAGAGCGAAAGAATCCATCGGAAGCGCTGCGTTGGCACGAACGCTTCACAGCATTGCGAGATAGTGTCTTCAATACAGCACAAGCAACACGGCTTTCCGAGATGCAAGCCAATTTTGATAGTGAACGCGCAATGCAGCAACGGACATTGGAGCGTTGGCAACGGAATATGCTTCTGGTGTCGCTGGTACTGGTGTTGATGGTTTTTGGTGTGGTTATCAATCGTTTTTGGCTGAAAAACAAAAGCGAAGCCTTATTGCGGCTCAAACAAGATGCACTCGAATTTGAGCATCTGCGGGCTGAGACGCTTTTATCCAACATTCTGCCGCAAGCTATCGCCGACCGCCTAAAAATGGGCGAAAAAACTATTGCCGACGCGCACCAAGACGCAACAATTCTCTTTGCCGATATTGTTGGTTTTACCGAACTAACATCGCGCTTGTCCGCACGAGAGCTGGTGCGGGTGCTTGACCATGTGTTTTCCGGCTTTGACGATATTGCGGCGCACTATCAGTGCGAGAAAATAAAAACCATCGGTGATCAGTATATGGTTGTCGCCGGAGTACCGCATCAGAACGTGCATCATGCGGCGCTTATTGCCGAAGTTGCCCTTGCAATGCTTGATTATATGGAATCGCTTCCCACCAAACATCCAGCTATGCCGATGCTTACCATTCGCATTGGTATTCACACCGGCGATGTTGTTGCGGGAGTTATCGGGCAGAAAAAATTTGCGTATGATCTTTGGGGCGATACCGTCAACACTGCTTCACGGATGGAGTCGCACGGCGTTCCACAGAAAATTCACTGCTCGGAAGCGGTCTATGAAGCACTCAAAGAATCGTTTGTTTTTGCAGAGCGCGGTGCGGTCGAAATTAAAGGCAAAGGCACGATGCAGACGTATTTTCTTATGGGGAAGCGCTCTTTGTGAGTCGGAAAGTCTTGAAAGTTGTGAACCTAAGCAGTCGTCCCTGAAAAACCCCAAGGAGCAAGGGAATATCTGTGTTTAGTATCGAAAAGTATCATCAAAAATACACAGAAAAGAGTAGATTTACCCTTTGTACACGACAAAACTCACAAGGCAAGATTTTATCATACAATAGTCTGGACATTTTAAAAAAAGAGTAGTAAAAAAGCATACCTCTTCCTTGATTTGTAAAGTAACCACACTGTACAGCATCAAGAAAAGAGGTATCATG
>CANHDJ010000030.1 GCA_947459425.1 Ignavibacteria bacterium | reverse complement strand
GGACTGTGCTTCGCTAGTCGGAGCGCCGCCCTGCACCGAAGACGGTGCAGACCGACACTACCTCCTGGCTGAAGCACAATGCCTTATATCCCCATGCCTAAAGGCAGGGGGTTTACGGCAAGGATGCTAAAATCAAAATAGTATTACTTGTATTGAATCGGTGTGTCAATCTCAATAATGACGGAACGGCAATAGAAGCGCCCTTCGGGGTTTTCATTTTCGTAGAGAAGAGGAAGTGCCTCACCACGACCTTTGACAAAAAGCTGTCGGACAAGTTGCGGTGTAACGCCGAGGCTTTGCGTGGCGGCTTCGGCGCGGCGCTGCGAAAGAAAAAGATTGGTCTCTTCGGTACCAACGGCATCCGTGAAACCCAGCACCCGCACGGTGGATGTGCTTGCAAAGACCGTTGTATTCCGAATAGATGTGACGATGCGCTCATTCACGCCGGACAGTTTGTCCGAGCCGACATCAAAAAGAATGAGATTATACCGATTTTTAGCGAGGTCGGGAGCCTTTCTGGAACGCTTCTCCGCAAGAGAAATTCTCTCGACGGGAATTGTCAAAAGGCGCGAAGTAACGGGCTTGGATTGGTATTTGTAGGTAACTTCCAACAGGCATTGCACGGCACTAGTATCAAGCGGAATGGCGCTTTGTTTTTTGCTGACATACCAATCCAGATAATTCGGCAACGAACCATACCCACCACCCACCCAGCGTTTAAGCGTTTTGCCGGACTGTTCGATGTTCAAACGCCAGCGCAACACTCCGGCAGTATCAAGAATTTGCGGACGCAAGCGCACGACGACGGGCAAGGCATCGCGCAAGGTATCGGTCAAAATAACGGGTTTCAAAATATCCCATGAAGCATAGATTTCGACACGGCGATTTTCTTGGTCACCTTGAGCATCGCCCTGTTTGGAGGGTTTTTCTGGTAAATCACGCGGCTCTATCAAAATCCGTGAAGCCGAGATATTCCAGACTGCCGACAAATACTGCTGCACGGCTTGTGCGCGACGGAAGGAAATTTCGGTGTTGTGCGTCTCGAAGCCGCTTTGAGCATTGCATCCTATCAGGCTGACGGTTGCTTTGCTGCTTTGCTGCATTCGGTGTCCGATAATATTGAGCAAATCGTAATAAACTTCTAATGTTTCGCGGTTCACCAGACGCTCCGGCACAAATTCTTTCGCATCTTTGGTGCCGCTTAATTGCTTGTATCGAAGTGGTATATAGGCTGAATTTTCATCAAAAAAAACGTAGTTCAAAAGCGAGTGAATTTTATCGCTGGGGAATTCCTCCATCGTAATTTTGGTAAGCGGCTCTTCCTCTGCCGCATTGTCTTCGGAGTTCGGCGTAAGTGCTGTTGCTCGAAGAAGCGGCTCGGCAATGACCCGCTCGGCACCAATCGTTATTTTCCGACCACCAAATGCCAATGCTTCTTCGACTTCATAAACACCATCGGTTGTTCCGGCAAAAACGCTCTTTCCCATTGATGCCACTGCCCAAATGTTGAGATTTGGCAAGCCCTCGTGCGATACACGCCATGAAGCACCATTATCGGTTGACCGCAAAACTGCGCCAATCGCGCCAGCATAGAGTACACCATTGATAGCAATGAGCGATCGTGTATTCTCGCGGTTGGGCGTTGCTGTCCAGAGGTCGCCGTTATTGACGGATTGATAGATCCCATCGGCAGTTGCAGCAAAAAGAACCCCTTTATTCACCACCAGTGACCAGACTTCTATTGAGTGGGTAAATCCTGTGTTTGCAGAAAGCCATGTTGCCCCGCCATCGGTTGAACGCAATATCCCGCCGGAGGTTCCGGCAAAAAGAACCCCGCCATTGACAACGAGGGATTTGATAAGCCAATTTTTATTACCCCGATACGGTACTTGCCATGTCTTTTGATTATCCGATGAAATCATAATACTATCAAGCGATCCCAACACGATAGCTTTATCCGTAAACGCTACGGAGTGAACATCTGCCACAACCTCGCTTTTACGCCATGTTTGAGCATTATCCGCAGAGAAGAATAATCCTTTTGTTGTTGCCGCGTAAAGCGTTGCCCCTTTGACGGTCAGCGACCAAATATCAAAATTTTTCAGCCCCTTGTTTGCTGGCTTCCAACTCACACCGTTATCGGTAGAGCGAAAGACACCAGAACCAAAAACAGCAACAAAAAGATTTTTTCCGTTCAAGGCAAATGCGCGGACAATCGTGCTTGTGTCGGGCAATCCCTTGTTTGACTTTGCCCAGTTTATGCGCTCTAAGGCTTGCATGAGCGATTGTGCCGAGGCTGTGCTAGGCAATATCGCCCAAAAGAGTGCAACAACGAGTATCGCGGAGGAAAAATGTCGCAAATTCAGCATGAAAAGGTAATCGTGGGTGATGAAAACTATTTCTGCAATTCCAGCACTAACGCCGTTTTTGCCGGAATCGTCAGATTCCCGATTGATGTGATTGCTTCGCCTGTCAGGACATTACGCGCTTTTGTGAAGCCTTTTATGCGCTCGGCGAAGCGCTCAGTTTTGACGGTACTTTCGGTGTCGTTATTATTCGTTACGACCATAACGGTTTCATTGGCATTATAGCGGAAATAGGCATATACGCCATCGGAAGGAACAAACTGCATGAGTTTACCGGAATGGACAACAGCCTTCGTTTTGCGCCATGTGCCGAGTGTACGCAGATGATTAAAAATCTCATTTTGCTTTTCGGTGCGCCCTTGTGATGTGAAGGCATTCGCATTGTCGCCCTGCCAACCACCCGGAAAATCTTTGCGCACAAGCGGGTCAGGGTCTTTGATGCCCGTCATACCAATTTCTGTACCGTAGTAAATCTGCGGTGTTCCACGTAAGGTCATCAACAGCGTGAGCGCCATTTTAAGTTTGCGCACATCATCGCCAACAGCAGAAAGATAGCGGGTCAGATCGTGATTATCCAGAAAAATAACGTTTTTTGTCGCATCGGCATAGAGGAAATCTTGAGCCAAGGTATTGTACACTTTAATCATACCGCTTCCCCACTCTTCTTTTTCCGAAAAAGCCGCTCCAAGTGCCGCATTGAGCGGAAAGTCTGTAATAGCGGGCAGCGCAGAGGCAAATCCATCTTTATTTTTCACACCCGCCTGCCAATACGACGACATTCCAACACTTTCGGTAATCCAGACCTCGCCAACCATCCCTAAACGCGGATATTCCGCAAAAATAGCTTTCGCCCATTTTGTCGAAAATTCTTTTGCCGGATAGGGGTACGTATCCACACGCAAGCCATCCAAACCAGCAAATTCAATCCACCAAATCGTATTTTGAATCAGATACGTCGCCAGATGCGGCTCATTACCGTTAAAGTCCGGCATCATCCAATCAAACCAACGCTCGGTCATTCCACGCTTGTCGTAGTCGGAAGCGTAAGGATCGGAATGCGTAGAAGTGCGATAATTCGGACGGCGAAATTCTTTTTTCCAGTTGGTGCTTGCTTTGGCAGCGCTGAAATCGTTAATCCATGTGGGCGAGGGCGGGTCTTTTGCGAGATAGTTATTGTCGCCCATATGGTTGAGGACAACATCTTGAATAACTTTTAAGCCGCGCTTGTGGCAAGAATCCACATAACGACGGTAATCATTATTCGTTCCAAATCGTTTGTCGATGGCGTAGAAATCCGTGAACGCATAGCCATGATAGGAGTATTTATCCATGTTGTTTTCGATAAGCGGCGTACACCAAACAGCCGTCATACCGAGGTCGCGGATATAATCCAAATGATTGATAATGCCCTGTAAATCGCCACCATGCCGCAGATTAAGCGAATCGCGGTGCATACCATCGGGAAAGCCCGGCACGACATCATTCGAGGGGTCGCCATTAGAAAAACGGTCAGGCATAAGCATATAGACCGCATCGGCTTGGCTAAAGCCCTGTGCCTCTTTTAAGCCTTTTTGCCGTGCCAGTAAGGGCATCGTGCGGAAAATTGCGTCCGCACCTTTGCGAATATGAAACATAATATTGCCCGGCTTTGCCTTGGGGCTTATTGCGAGCGTAAGAAAAAGATAATTGGGGTTTTCGGTCGTCTCGCGCTTGAGAATTTTTACTCCTGCATAATCAGCAGTAACAGTTGCTTGAGCAATATTTTTGCCATACAATAATACCTCCACATTTGGGTTGTTCATGCCAACCCACCAAAACGGCGGGTCTATGCGCTGAAGTGGCGGCAAGTCGGCAGGTTGAGCAAAAAGCCCAGCACTGAAGCAGCAAAAAAGGCAAGCAAAAAGGCAGAATGTGGTGGAGCGCAATGCAGAAATCAAAAACGAGTGCATAGAACAGCCGAAAAACAGGATGAAACAAGTGTGGGTGAATATGCTAACGCGGAGAGCGCCAAGCACAGAATTTCAATAATACGATTTTTTTTATGCTTTAGGTACGATTTTTGAAGAATATTTGCAAAAGGCGATAAATCGCGTTTTTGTTCTCATTTTTTACCAATGTTTCCCATTATGCAAAAATTGTCCTTTTCCCTTGTGAGAATTGTCATCACTCTTGTTCTTGCCTCAACGCAGAGCGCTGTACTATTGGCTCAAGACTGTCAAAGCCAACTCAATCGTATGACCGAATTGGTCAATAAATCTGCTAAAGATATTGATGCGTACAAAAAAGAGAATGCCGAGCAGGATCGCTCTATCAAGCGCATGAAAACGACCATCACCGACCGCGACAAGCAAATTGATTCGTTGACGGCAGACCTTGCTGCCCGCAAAGTTGATATTGCGACACTGACCAACACGGGAAATACTCTCACGGCAACTCTTGCACTCCGCCGCACGGAAATTCAGCAGCGCGACAGCCTGATTGCGGCTCAAAAAGCGGATATAGCAACGCTGAACAAGAATTTGCGAGAACAAACCGATACCGCCAATACATTACTGGTGGAATTAAATGCCGCACAAAAAGACCTCGCTATCAAAAACGAGTACATTATCGCGCTAAAAAACGATATTGAGGCAAAACGCAAAGAAAATGCCACGCAAAGCGATCTTCTGGCAAATATCAGCAAAGAAGCCGTGCAGACGCTTCGCCGAGAAGTTGACGCGCTCAAAAAAGACCTTGCCGCCCTGAAGAGCGCACCAACACAGCCTAAAGCGGGTGAACCGAAGAAATAAAAAATGTCATCGGTCAGTTTTATGATAAGCGCTCTAACAGCAATTCTTCCGGCACTTCCACAATCGGTAATTCGACGATAAATGTTGCCCCTTTACCAAGCTCGGATTCGCACCAAACTCGTCCGCCCATAGCCTCGGCAATTTTTTTGACGATAGACAACCCCAAGCCTGTCGAATGTTCACCGCCCGTAGGTTTTGCCGAGAGTTTAGCAAATTTATTGAACAACTGCTCTTTGTCGTCGGGTGTCAGACCGGGACCTTCGTCTTGGATTTCGACACGGGCGTGGCGATCCCGCATCTGAACGCGCTCAATGGCTGCTTCTTCGCGGGCAAAAATTGTTGGCAACTGGTCGCCGGATGAACTGGAGACCGTCACATAAACACTCGTGCTGAGTGGTGAATACTTAATCGCATTCGAGATGAGATTTTCCAGAATTTGCATCAGCGCATTGCGGTCGCAGAGCATCATAATTTCATCGGATTCGTGGTTGAAATGCAACCGAATATCCTTGTCTTTTGCCCGCAAATAATAGCCTTCAACCACGTCATTGACGACCTCGACGATGTTCATCGCAATCGGACTAAACTTGAAGCGCCCGCTTTCAATCGCGTTAATATCCAGCAAATTGAGAATGGTTTCCTGCATCCGACGCGCCGTTATCAAAATATGGTTTGTCTGCTCGTGAAATTCTGCCACCGTCATACGACTTTGGTATTGCTGAATGATAGAAGCGCTCAAAATAATACTCGTCAGAGGGTTTTTGAGGTCATGCGCAGCGATACCCAAAAACTCATTTTTTTCCGTATTCAGCAAGAGCAAAACATCGTTCTGGCGCTTGATTTCTTTGCTTCCGGCGGAAAGCTCTGCGGTGCGCTCGTTAATAGTCTGCTCTAATTCCCGTTGGTGCTTCTCAATGCGCCGAACCCGCCATTGATACAACCCGACACCAATAATGACGACAATACCCAAAAAGACCAATTTTGCCCAAACCGTCTGCCACCAATGCGGATGGATGATAATACGCAATGTTACGCCATCATTGCTCCGAATACCATCGTAGTTTGTCGCCCGGACGTGCAGCGTGTACTCTCCGGCTTCGAGATTCGTGTACGTTGCCTCTCGCTTGGTGCCGAGATCTACCCAATCGGTATCGAAGTTCTCCAGTCGGCAGGAGTACCGAATTTTATCGGGTAGCGAGAACGACAGTGCGGCAAATTCAAACGCAATAAAACTATCATCCACCGAAAGGTGCAGTTCGCGCTTTTCACTAATCACGGTATCTAATTCGACGGGCTTATTAAATCTCTTAAATGCTGTCAAAACAATCGGCGGCACAAGATAATTCGTCTGCACACTATCGGGATGAAACCGCACAAAACCTGCCACGCTGCCAAAATACATATATCCGGCGTGGTCTTTCAAACACGCATCTTGGTTGAACTCGCTTCCGGCACGAATGCTGACCTCTTCAAACACGCTAAACGAGCCGTTATGCGGGTTAAAACGACTAATACCCCTGCCCGTCGCCAACCACAACAAACCACCCGAATCCTCAATAATGCTGCAAACGTACTTGTTTGGCAAACCATCTTTTTCGTGAAAGGCGCTAAAACTGCCATTGGCAGGGTCAAAGCGGTTCAAACCATTAACAGTGCCTATCCAAAGAATGCCCTTGCTATCCTCGCGGATAGACATGACCTCATCACTGCTCAGACTATTGGTATTGCTGGCGCTATGGCGGAAGGTTTCAAACGTGCCTGTGGCAGGGTCGAAGCGATTCAGTCCCCCGCCGCGTGTGCATACCCAAAGCGCTCCCCGCCGACTTTCATAGAGCGTTCGCACGGCATTGGAACTGATTTCTCCTTGCTTGGCAGTACCGGAGGTATTGCGAAAGGTCGTAAATGTGCCATTTTCCCGATTCATCATCGCCAGACCATTGTCTGTTGCTATCCAGAGTCTGCCTTGAGTATCGTGCAGAAGAGAATGAATGGTATTGTCTGGAAGGCTTGTCGGATTGGTGTCGTCGTGTCGGTAGGTGGTAAAAGACGACGAAGCGCGGTCGAATCGGCACAATCCGCCACCGTTTGTCCCTATCCAAAGCGCTCCCGAACGGTCTTCGGCGAGCGACCAAATAAAATTACTGCTGATACTGCGCGGATTATTCGGGTTGTGTTGGTAATTGCGTATCGTGCCTGTGCGAGGGTCATACACCTGCAAACCGCCAGCCAGCGTCCCAAACCAAATAAACCCCTGCTTATCTTCCAGCATGGACATCACGATATTTGTACCGGAACCGTTGTCATTGTTAATAAACTCAAAGCGGTATTCGTCAGAATTAAAATAACACACCCCTGCGCCGTCCGTGCCGACCCACAGCATATTTTGCCTATCAACAAACACCGACAAAACCGCATTGTGGCTCAAACTTTCTGGCTTCCCAATCGCATGGCGCAAAAGTGATGAAGCGCGTGTGCGGGTGTTAATCATTTGCAAGCCTTCCCCAGCATATCCCACCCAGAGTGTACCGCTCATGCCCTGACTGAGCGCTTGAATTGGGGTATCTTGGACTGCGGCGGGGTAAGAATCGGTAACACGTTTTGCAAGACAATCCACACGGTAGATTCCATTTGCCGTACCGACCCAAAGCGCATTGGGACGTTCCGGCGCAGAAGGTGGTGCCGCCGAGCGCAACGAGGCTAATCCTTGTGTTCGCTCTGTCGAGGCGACGGGCAAGTAATCGGCAGCGACAGCACGAATATCGTTATTGGCAAGCCCTTGACTCTGCGCAATCGTATTCCATTCTTTGGTGCTGGGGTTATAGCAATACAGCCCTTTCGGTGTGCCGATCCATATACAGCCTTGCGCATCGGTGGCAAGCGTCCGAATCATGATGCTGGAGAGTGGAGAATTTTGTGGCGTGAATCGTTCTTCGACCAAGCCGGATTGCGGGTTCAAGCGCAGCAGTCCACCGCTGGTTGCTAACCACATTCGCCCAATATTGTCTTCGGTGAGCGCATAGATATTGCGCTCCGGCGCGCCTGCGCTAGGTGTGGTCTGAAATGTGGTAAAACGGCGCGAAGAGCGCTGCATCCGTGCCGCGCCACCGCCCAACGTTCCCACCCAAAGCGCTCCCGAACGGTCTTCGTAGAGTGTTTGGACAAAACTATTAGGTAGCGCCGTCGAATCTCCCTGCGAAGAGCGGTAAACCGTCATGGTGTAGCCATCGTAGCAATTTAAGCCGTCTTGGGTACCGAACCAGAGAAATCCTCGCCTGTCTTGAATCATTGCCTGAACAGAGCTTTGCGACAAGCCTTGGGAAAGGGCGATATTCTTAAAACGGATATTTTGCGCAGAAACGGGCGGCACGGTACAAATCAATACCATAACCAATACCCCCACCATGCTTACGGCGTGATATGCCGCAGACAAAGCAAATAGGTGCTTGATGACTTTATGTGTGCTATGACGATGTTCCATGTTCCCTGAAGTTCGGTCATGCCGGAGAGCAGATGCTTTCTAGCAAAGCAGATAATTTTGAGGATGTACAAATTACAAAAACTCTCGTAATGACCGAAGTATTGTTATTGGAATTTTGCTAATTTACGGGCGATTGAAAATATCATCTTGCCAGTACAACGAATAAACTGCCCATTTTCTCACAATATTTCCCCAATCATTATGCCCGCTTCGACTCTTTTTCATGAAATTTCCAGCTTACCAACCGAACAGAAAAACCCCGAAACAGCCCGCATTGACACGGCTTCAGTCGAAGAAATTCTACGACTTATCAATGACAACGATGTCCGAGTCCCTCTTGCTGTGCGAGACGAACTGCCCGCCATTGCTGCTGCTGTTGAATGTATTGTCGAGCGCTTCCAACGTGGCGGACGATTGATTTATACTGGTGCTGGCACGAGTGGGCGTTTGGGAATTGTTGACGCATCGGAATGCCCGCCTACTTATGGCACACCGCCGGAAATGGTACAAGCGTTGATTGCAGGAGGGCGCGAGGCAGTCTTTTCCGCACAAGAAGGGGCAGAAGATAAGCCCGAAGTCGGAGCCAGTGACCTCGCTGCACTGAATATTTCTACAAACGACGTAGTATGCGGCATCGCAGCTTCCGGTAGAACGCCCTACGTGCTGGGCGCACTTGCCGAAGCACGGCGACACGGCGCTCCAACGATTTTAGTCACAACATCCAACCGCGAAAAATTGGCAGAACTCGGCATTAGAGCGGACTTTCTTATTTGTCCCAACGTCGGACCGGAAGTTATCATGGGATCGACGCGGATGAAGTCCGGCACGGCGCAAAAACTCGTGCTGAATATGCTCACCACCGCAGCAATGGTAAGACTTGGCAAGACTTACGGCAACGTCATGATTGATCTGCAAATGACAAATGCAAAACTTGTGGAACGTGCTAAACGTATCGTGATGGACATCACAGGCGAAAACTACGACGAGGCTTCTCGCGTTCTTACTCTTGCGGGCGGACACGTTAAAACGGCACTGGTGATGATGCTGGGGAATTATGATATTGCCACGGCACAAGAGCGCCTACGGGCAGCAAACGGCTTTGTGCGCCTTGCGCTGGAAAAAGCGTAGCGGGCTTGGGAAGCTGCGTACTTACACGCCCGCCTAAACGACGCGGGTTCACCGAACAAACAACTCAGGGTGAAAAAGTATTGATGGCGTGATTTTACCGTCCAAATTCTGCTATGCCGTTATTGATAAATGCGGCACTGTTTTTCAGCGATCCCAAAACCTGCAATCCCGCTCCACGACTATTGTTGACAAAGAACGCTCCATTCTGCACGGTCATATCGTTTCGTACCAAAAACGGATTCCATGCTGTTTTTGTCCCAGTGCCTGATATGCTCAGATTTCCATACCCTATTCCCGTTGGAATCGGCTCTACAACTTGGTTTGCGCCGTAAAACTCCACCGTGCTGCGCTCGTCCAGATTGTACGTGCTAAATCCACGCACCGTGCCAGTGGAAGCATCAGCAAAGCCACTCGTAGAGCCAACGCGGAGCATCGCGCTTGCATCAAGCGTGAAAGTGCGCGTTTCCAATGTTGCGGTAGTGATATTGCGCAGCGCAAATCCTTGTGCATCCAGCGTACCGCTTGAAAGCAGGAGATTTCGCCAAATCGTACAATCGCGCTCCGCCAAAAGGACAGCGCCTAGGGGCTTTGCCACGCGCAGTGTGAAAATACTGGACGGAAGCCCACTACCAAACACTTGAGCGCCAGTACCGATGTAGTCATATTGCGCATTTGGGGAAAATCGCCGTTCCAATGTCGCACCAATACTCCCTTCGCCCGATGGCAACTCTTCTATCCCCCTTGCAGAACCGACGCGCAGCGTAGAGCGCTCCGCCAAAATAAACCGCAAACCGCTCAAACGGCTCTCCTGCGTACATTCCAATGTTCCGGTATTGGTAGCGCTTGTTCCAAGCAAGACTGCACCAACACTCGCGTTTGCAGTCAGCGTCAGGACGTGATTCTCCACGCCAAGCGTCCCACCGCCGATAATCACGGAGTCCGTTAGCCGCGATGGAAATACGCCCACAGGGACAGCCGCGCCCGTGTGCGACACAAACGACCACGCATTGGCATCCGTCCAAACACCACTGGCGCGGCTGAAAAAGACACGATTCAGCCCCTCAATAAGCGCCCAATCGCCGCTCCATTCCGCCGCCGCCTGTGCTATTGCCGTGTCGGAATAACGCCACACGCTGCCGCTAACGCTTTCATTGGGACGATACCGTGCAAGCCGAGCCACAACAGGGCTTCCGGCAAAATCGGCAAAATCGCTCGTCATCGAAGGGACAAGTTGAGCAGCGCCGCCGACCGCACCGACACTCACGCACGACCACACACGCCGCACGTAGCTTGTGGCGGTTGCGGGCATTTGCCTGTGAGCGCCTATTTGCGTCGTGTTTGCCCCTGCCGCCACGCGAACACCGAACTCGCCCGATGCGCCCACAGCCCGCATGGTGAGCGGTGTGTAGGTGAAAGCTGCATTAAGGCTGCTTCCGGCAGAACTGACGGGAAACAGATAATCGCCATTGCCGCTCAGTGTGCGATATAAGCGCCCGCCGTTTGCACTTGTGCGCAAAGAGCGGTTCTCGGCAGCATCGGCGACGGCGTTTGTGGCGGAGTTTGTGAGGCGAAGGTCAGCATTGATGCCGAGTTCAAGGACTTGCGGTTGAGGATTGCTGCCTTCTTGCAAATCTACGATTCCGCGCACTGTGATGGGCAGCGAAGCAAGCGCCACACCGTTTCCGGCGGATTGCCTGTTCAGAACAAGGTTTTGTGCGGTTATTGTCCCAACACCTGATAAGGTCTGATTTGCAGAGTTTATGCCTTGCAGCGTGAGTGTGGAAGCGGCGGCGACATTGGTGCGGGTTTGTGTACCGTCAAACGAGCCGTTGACGGTGAAATTCCCGCCCAAACGCAGGTTTTGTGTGGCATCGAAAGGATGCAGTCGTGCCGAGGGACTGGACAGCACCACATTCGACCAAACCAGTGTTGACGGCGTGTTCCAATCAAAACGCTGGTTTGCGAGAGAGCTTGCGTCGGAAAATTGGATTGTTCCGCCGGAAATGTTTGCATTTACGCCGAGTCCGAGAAAAAAATCGGCGGGACGGTTGATGGAAGCGGAAGCATTAGCATTGCGAATAATAATCGTTCCGCCTGACATGGCAAATTCCGAAGCAGCATTCACCGCCTCAAACATCCCTCTGGACGCGATATTCGGGCTACCAGCCGTGCAGAGAAGTAGCGTTCCACCGGATTGCTGATACGACACAATATTTCCCGCATTATTCCGCGAAAAACGCCCCGAAACCTCGACAATTCCTTGCTGCAAGCGAAAATCACTGCGGTCAACGCTGCCAGTGTACAAGAGCGAATTTCCCGCAACAAGACCAATTCTCAAAGGCGTATTACTGCTGGTGTTGACAAGAAATTCACCACCATCCAGCACAAGGGAAGCGCCGAAGCCGTTTTGCCCAAAAACCATCGTGGCTGTGCCGACGATATGCAGTGCGCCGGGCGTTTCGATGCGCTGTTCTGAGGAATTGGTGATACCATCGTCGAAGGTCAGGATTCCTGCGCTTTGCCGCCATGTACCGCCAGCCAAACCAAAGGCAGATGTAAAAAAATCGAGCGTTTGCAACGAGCCGACATTGTTCGGAATCCCAACGCCGAGTGATATTGCACAATCAACAACCGCACTGCGGGTGGCTTTGTTGATATAAACTTGGTTGAGGCGCGTCAAAATGGGCGTTCCCGTAATAGTCTGGAGCGTTGGCGACAGAAATACCGTCGCGGCGCGGAAGGAAGGGGAGTTTGCGACAGGGCGCATCGTCCACGTGCCGTTATTAACCACATTTCCTCGCAACAGCAACGCATTGGCAACACCCGCGCCAACAGTGCGCACCGTCAGCGTTCCGGCGGCTTCGATGCGCAGGTCGCCGTTGATGGTCAATTCTCGCGCTGCTACGTTGTCGTATTGCAGCGTACCGCTCAGGATGCGGAGTTCGGCAATCGTGGTAGTTTGGTCAAGCGTGATGATGTGAGCCGGGTCGCCGATGATGACAATATCCGTCGCGGCAGGAAGCACAGCAGCCGCCGCGCCGACGTGGGAGACCGTTGACCACGACGCAAGAGCGCTCCATGCGCCTGTTTGTCGGCTATAAAAGGTCGTTTGGGCAAAAGCATTGGCAACGCTGAGAAGCACGAAAACAAGATATAGCGAGGCTTTGAGGCGGCACGAACGCATAGCATTCGGGGAATTTTGGTGAGAAAAAGCCGTTCTATCATTTGAGGTTTGATAGAACGGCGTGAGTTTTTATGCGGTGTTCGTGCGGTACGATTACCCCTTCCATTTGCGAAGCATATCGCAAAGAAGGCGCACACCCACGCCCGAAGCGCCTTTTGGCGCATACGGAGCATCGGAAGCCAACATAGCCGTACCAGCAATATCCAAATGCACCCACGGCATTTCGCCTACAAAGCGCTTCAAAAAGAGTGCCGCCGTGATAGCGCCAGCATAGCGCCCGCCAGCATTTTTGATGTCGGTAATATCGCCTTTGATGAGTTCTTCGTATTCCTCATAGATAGGGAGTTCGCACACATATTCGTGGGTGTAATCTCCAGCAAGTTTGAGGCGGCTTTTGAGTGGCGCATCGGTTCCCATCATGCCTGTTGTAACCGTTCCCAATGCTACAACGCAAGCACCCGTGAGGGTTGCAAGGTCAATACAGGCTTGGGGTTTGTATTTTTGTGCATAAATAAGCGCGTCGGCGAGAATTAAGCGCCCTTCGGCATCGGTATTATCTACTTCTACGCTGACGTTGTTGTTATAGACAATCACATCGCCCGGCACGACGGCGCTGCCGCTCACCATATTTTCGGTGGAAGGGACGATTCCCACAAGATTCACCTTCAAGCCCAGATTTGCTGCCGCTTTCATCGTGCTGATGACTGTTGCTGCGCCGTGCATATCCATTTTCATTTCGCCCATTCCGGCGGCGGGCTTAATCGAAACGCCGCCTGTATCGAAGGTTACGCCTTTGCCCACGAGAACGATAGGCTTATCGTTTTTGCTGCCGCCGTTGTATTCCATGACAATAAAGACCGGAGGGCGCTTGCTTCCTTGATTCACCGCCAATAGTCCATACATTTTCAGTGCTTCGATTTTCTTTTTGTCCAGCACCGTTACTTTGAAGCCCGCTTCTTTTCCTGCTTTTTGTGCGGCATCGGCAAGTTTTTCGGGATACATATCGTTATTGGGAGTGGTCGCAAGGGTGCGGGCAAGCAGCGTACTATTGCAGACGGTTTCGGCGTATTCTGCGCCTTTTTTTACGTCGGCAAGTGTTTTTTTATTTTCGCTGTAAAAGGTGAGAGATTCTAGCGTGTTGCTGGTGCGCTCTTTGTCCGAAAAATAGCGGGTGAGTTTGTAAGCGGCAAGGCAAAAACCTTCGGTTGCGGCTTCACCAAAGCCTTCTGCGTCCAGTGGCAATCCCGTCGGTACGGCAATGGCAAGAGATTTGAGTTTTTTACCCGAAGCGGCTTTTGCGGCGGCGGCGGCGGCACGGCGAATACTTTCGAGAGTAATTTTATCGCTTTCGCCAACGCCGACAAGCAGTAGGCGAGAGGATTTCGACTTCGTTGTACCGCCAAGGTACGTCATTGCGAGGCTGTCGCGTTTCGCTTTGAAATCACCGGAATCAAAGACGGCTTTTGTTTCGGGGAAATCAGCGATGATGCGCTTTTGCGCGTCGGCAAACTGTTTTTCGCCGCTTGGGACGAAGAGAACAAGAGCGTCGTGGGCTTTTTCCTGCGGAAGCGCTGTTTGAGAAAACGTAAGTTTCATGGTACTTGGGGGCAAAAAAGGAACGGGAAATATTGTGGTTGCAAGTGGGCAAAAATACGATATTTCGCTGAAAATCTGCGGGGAAAATCGGTTGACGGGCGAATTTACTGCTCATGGCGCAAACTCTGGACAGAGGCGGGTTTCTTTCTTCGACACGCATCGCTGCAATAGCGCACGTCGTCCCAGTTTTTTGCCCATTTTTTGCGCCAGACAAAGGGGCGCGAACACGTCGCACAAATTTTTGTCGGTAGGTCGGATTTTTTTTGCATTTTCACTGGACTTCTCTTTCTTTATCTATAAACACCGTTTTGAGCAGAATGACGTTTGGGCGAAACCATATTGTTTCTCGATTGCTGCTTGCGCTCGTTGTCGTTGCGAGTTTAGGCATCATCTCGTCTTGCTTTAATCCTTTTGCACCGCGTTTTGCGCAACAAAGCGGCGGAGCGCTTTTGGGCGACCAACGCACGCTGGACGGGGTGTTCACGAACTTTCGTTATGCGTACATTTTTCGGGATACGCTCACCTACGGACAACTTCTTGCGCCGAATTTTGTGTTTATTTACCGAAATTACGAGCGCAATATTGATGCGACGTGGGGGCGCGATGAAGAAATGTTTTCCACCAATGGGCTGTTCCGAACGGCTCAGGCACTGGATTTGGTGTGGAATGAAATTATTTTTTCCGACGGCGATTCGCTTTCGATGAATATTCAACGTGGTTTTAATTTGACCATTACCTTCAATGCCAATGATGTTATTCGCTTGGATGGGCGGGTAAATTTAAGTCTTATTCGCCAGAAAACAAGCGAGGTCTGGATGATTCGGCGATGGCGGGATGAGTCGAATTTTTAGGCACTTGTCGAATAATTGCTCACCAATCCAAGCGCATAAGCGAATCTCCATTGGTCAAAACACGCTCCTCGTCGCTGTCGGCATTGCATACCCGCAAACTCCCATCTTCTTCGAGCCTGAGCGCAATCCACCTGCTTTCCGAGCCGCTCACTGCCACCGAGACTCCTTCTAAAGCTAGTTCTCGCCACCATTCGCCAAAAAGCGCATTGGAGGGAGCCTCCAAGTAATATTCGATTTCTCGCAAAAGTGCGTCGGTTACTTCTTCCACAGATACATCTATTCCGCACGCCAGTAACGACGAGGCTTTGAGGGCAATTTCAGCAGGAAAGTCCTGTTGGCGGACGTTAATGCCAATGCCGATAATGCTGCCTGCACAATGCGCTCCGATAAATTCATGCTCAACCAGAACACCGCATATTTTCTTGCGTTCACGCTCACGATTGAACGCATAGACATCATTCGGATATTTGAGCATGACGTTTGGACGGAGAAGCGGCGGCAAAAAAGAGCGAATCGCTTGCAGTGCCGCCAGAGCGCCCCGCACTTGGAAAGAAGCAAGGTCGGATGAGGTTTTGAGGCTTGTTGCGCCGTGCCGCACCGCAAGCGAACAATAGACATTTTCCCCAAAGCGCCCCAGCCAAACCTTGCCATTGCGCCCGCGACCGCCCGTTTGCATATCGGCACTGACGGCAAGATATTCGTTGACGGCGTATTGACGGCTTAATTCCTTCGCTTTGTCGTTGGTCGAAGGGAGTTCGGAAAAGTGATAGCGTTTGATTGAGCGCATGATAGTGATACCATTGAAAAAAACGACAACAACTGTCGGTGACGTGAATAGCCCAGCAAAGTTATCGTATCGGCACGACAACAACAAGATATTTACAAAAGCTAGATACAAAGTGTGTTCGCACTGCTCTTGAATGAATCGCTTTCCCTTAGACGGAATCGTTAGACGAATTTCAAACTGTATCGGTGTAATGTTATAAAATTGTATCTGTTTTGGTGTACACTATTCTCGTAAATTTGGACTATTAATTCGCTCTTTTCTACTGTTCGCAAGGATTTTCCCATGCCACTGCTCCCCATCTATCAGGTTGATGCCTTTACGCGCAAGCGTTTTGGCGGTAATCCGGCGGCTGTTGTGCCGCTTGAAAACTGGCTTCCCGATGAAACAATGCAAGCCATCGCTGCCGAAAACAATCTCGCCGAAACCGCCTATTTTGTGCGTCGTGCTGATGGCAGCTATGATTTGCGCTGGTTCACGCCGGAACTTGAAATCCCGCTCTGCGGTCATGCCACGCTTGCCTCCGGCTATGTTTTGTACGAATACCTTGGTTTTACGGGCGATACGATTCGTTTTCATAGCAAAAGTGGAGAGCTGACCGTCCAAAAAATTGGCGATAAATTGGCGCTTAATTTTCCTGCCAGACCGCTTCATACATTGCCTCCAGAGCAGCATCGTACTCTTCATACGCAACTGACAGCCATACTTGGTAAGTCGCCATCGGAGATATTTCACAGCGTGAACAATTACCTTGCCGTGTATAACAGCGAAGACGACGTACGCACCATGAAGCCCGATTTTATGAGATTGAACGACCTTCCAGACGTTATCGGTGTCATTGTTACTGCCAAAGGTGCCGATTACGACTGCGTTTCACGTTATTTTTGTCCCAATGCCGGTATTCCCGAAGACCCTGTTACAGGTTCGGCACACTGCTCCATAGTGCCGTATTGGGCGGAAAAACTCGGTAAAACTTCCTTACGGGCATATCAGGCTTCCGCACGGGGTGGGGAGTTGGAGTGTGAGTTGCGTCAAAGCGCCGACGGGAATCGCGTTATCATGGCGGGATTTGTCGCGCCGTATTTGAGGGGAACGATTGACGTATAGGAGTTTCCTGCCAATGTAACGAGAATTTTTTGATGGCGGCTGCGGGAGATTGTGTAGATTGGCGAAATTTGCAAAGAATACTTTCTGGAATGCCTTCTTCTGCGCAAATCCTCTCAATTTATTACTCGTTTCATTATTCCTTCAACATCTTGTCAAAAGTCAATAAACGCTTTTTAACGCTCATCGTCGGGACGTTTCTTGGGACATATCTGTGCGTCGCAGCAGCAGGGCTTGTTTTGGCATGGCTTCAAGCACCGCTTTGGCTGCATATTGTCGCCGGAGCGGTGCTGGTCAGCATTGGTGCTGCGGTTGCGTACACGGTTGTTCGGAATGTTACGGGCAAAATCTGGTATTCCGTCGAAAAAATTGTGGATTTTTCGGAAGCTGTGAGCAATGGCGCGACTTCTGCCCGCATTGCCATTGAGCCGGACGAACTTTCTGCGATGCGCCGCGCCCATGAAGCCGTCAACCGCCTTGCCGCAAAGCCTCTTCAGGACTTGCAAGAGATGAAACGACTCGAACGAATGCGCTCCGAATTTTTGGGGAGCGTGTCCCACGAACTTCGTACACCGATTTTTGCGGTTCAGGGTTTTTTGGAAACCTTGTTGGATGGCGCGTTGGAGGATGAAATCGTGCGACGGCAGTTCGTGGAGCGGGCGTATTCCAACACGATTCGCCTCAATACACTGCTGACCGATCTTGTGGATATTTCCCGTATCGAATCCGGCGAAATGCGTCTGAGTTTCCGCTATTTCCCGATTGTTCCTTTGGTGCGCGAAACGATACAAAACCTTGAATCGGCAACGGAAATTCTTAACGTTACCGTAACGATTGAGTGCCAGATTGCCGATGATACCGACGTTTACGGTGACCGCGACAGACTGGCGCAAGTGCTGACCAACCTTCTGGACAACGCCATCAAATACAACGTCCCAAACGGCAGCGTTACGGTACTACTCGAAAATGTACGCGATGGCAAGGGCGTAGTGGATGTGCGCGTGAGTGTGCGCGACACGGGCATAGGCATTGCGCAAGAGCATCACAGCCGCATTTTTGAGCGCTTTTACCGGGTGGACAAAACGCGCTCACGTTCTGTCGGCGGCACAGGGTTGGGTTTGGCGATTGTGAAACATATTTTGGAGGCGCACAAATCGGTTATTTATGTTCAAAGCCTGCCTCAGAGCGGCACGGCAATTAGCTTTACGCTGAAAAAGTAAACGAAAAACAAACGACTGAGTTTTGCCCCTATTTTCTTGCAACTTTTTCAGCGATAGCGCGTAGATTAAGGGAGACAACAATTTGTGAATATTTTCCCAAGATTAACCGCTCCAACAGCCATGCGCCGCTCAAACGTTTTTCTCGCGCTGACCTTCGGTTTTATCGGCTGCCTCAGCCAAACCGCTCTCAGCATCCAGATTTCTCATCCCCAAACAATGGCAATAAACCTTGTTCGCCATACCCCGCCAGCACGGGTAGCCGATGGCGGCGACGGAACGGATGAAGTTGTGGAAGTGCGCCGCGTTGCGAAAACATTTAATGCCATTGATGTCAATGGTGGCGGTATTACTGTCGAGGTAACGTGCCAGCAAGAACCCAAAATTGAAATTATCGGGGAGCCGGATGCCGTAAGAACAATTGAGACCGACGTTAGCGACGGACGGCTTGAAATCAGTGGCGCGGCATGGAAGTTTGGCAAAAAAACAATTGTTGTTCGCGTTTCCATGCAAAACCTGAACAGCATTGAAATGTCGGGCGCAAATGTGATGAAAGTAAGCCGCATCAATACTGATGTTCTGGATGTTGAATTGAGCGGAGCGTGTGTTTTAGACGCTTCCGGCAAAGTGCGGAAATTGATGCTTGAAGTTGCGGGCGCTTCGGTGGTGAACGTGAAAGACCTGATTGCAGAAAAAGTCATTGTTCAAGCCGATGGTGCTTGCAAGGCGACCGTTTATGCAGAAAAATATCTTTCTGCTACTGTTTCAGGAGTATCAAAAGTGATATATTGGGGAGAACCCAAAGAAATCAATAAAGACGTTTGCGGATTGGCGAAAGTCAGCCCGATGAAATAACACGTTATGCGCAAGCAAGCACACACGCTGAATCGCTTCCCTTTGATGACAGCAACTCTAGGCGGAATCCACTTTCTGCCTTGGCTTTGGAATAGGCAGCCCGTACCCCGCTTCATGGTACGCGTTGCCCTTTTCTTTTTCGTGACGTGCCTTCTTTGGCTGATGGCGGCTTACGCAACAAGTGCGCAAAACCTCCTTTTCGACCATCTGTCCTACGAACAAGGACTTTCCGAATCGAATATTACCGCGATTATCCAAGACCGACAGGGGTTTCTGTGGATTGGCACGAGCAACGGTCTGAACCGTTACGATGGCTATTCTGTGGTAATGTATCGCAATGACCCGAATGATTCTGCCAGTTTGAGCAGTAATGCTGTCACGACACTATATGAGGACGAAAGCGGAAAGCTTTGGGTCGGGACGCAAAATGGTCTTCATTCCTTCGACCGCGCCACCGGGCGCTTTACGGCATATCGCAACAACCCCGACAGCGCCAATTCACTAAGCAATAATCTTGTTCGTTCCATCATCGAAGCACCGCGTGGGATACTTTGGGTCGGCACCAAGCGCGGGCTGAACCGTTTGGACATTGCCCGCAACGAGTGGAAAGTCTGGAAGACCGATAAAAAGGGGCGCGGCAAAGGTCCTAGCGACAGCGACGTTATCACAATTCTTCAAGAACCGCAGAACCGCGCTCATCTTTGGTTGGGAACGCGGAATGGCGGCATCAATAGGCTGCATCTGCCTTCTGGCGTTTTTACCGTGTTTAAGCCTGAGATGAGCGACAACGACGAAATGAGTTCGGGCGTTACAGCGATGACCTTCGATGCCAACGGCAGTTTGTGGCTCAGTACCCGCGACAATGCGCTCTGGCGCTTTCACACCAGCAACAACGAATTTACGCCTGTCGAGTCTCTCGAATCTTCTATGATGAATCAAGCCGTGCCGCTCTCGAATACTCGTTCCGTCAGCATTCAAGCGCTTGCTGTTGACAGACAAGGAATGCTGTGGGTCGGGACACGAGCAGGGCTATTCTCGCGCCATATTGCCCATGAGACTCATTCCTCAGACCCCAAGCCCCAAGACCTCCTGTGGCAACACCACGCAAACAACCCTAATGATGCGCAAAGCCTCAGCGACAACGCCGTGACGGTCATTCGACAAGACCGTTCGGGTGTGCTGTGGTTCGGTACGCAAGCCGGCGGGGTGAATAAGTATGTTCCTCAAACGTCGGCATTTCGCAATGTCAAATACGACCCGCTTCAAAAGTCGCTTCCAAGCCCGATTGTGAACGCAATAGCGGGCAAAGCGAATGGCGAACTATGGTTCGGCACACAAAATGGCGTGGTGGTCTATGTTGGAAACTCGCCCGTGCGATTGCTGGCGGTGGAATCCGTGATTACGGCTATTTTGCACGACTCGCAAGGAAGTACATGGCTCGGAACGGAGAATGGCTTGGTGCAGATTGAGTCTCGCGGCACAGAGAGGCGCTTTGAATATTCACCCGATAAAAGCGAGGGTTTGAGCGATAATCTTGTGACTGCGCTGGCAGAAGACCGCAATGGCAATATCTGGATTGGCACACAAGGCGGCGGTATTTCGCGCTTCAACACTCGTTTGAAGACGTTTCAAAACTATTGGAGCAGCAGCGATACGCCGGGCAGCATCAGTGACAATTTTGTTTTTTCGATACTTGTCGCCAGCGACGGTGCAGTATGGATTGGCACAAATAACGGACTGAACCGCTACAACCCCGATACCGACACGTTTACCGCCTTTGCGCGGTCGTCCTCCAATGCCCAGACCAATGCCATGCCCGAAGCACCTATACTCGCGCTCTACGAAGATGCCGCCAAGCACCTTTGGCTTGGGACGTTGGGCGGCGGGCTGTACCGCTTCGAGCCTGCGCAAAAGCGGGCTGTGCGCTTTAGCAAAAAAGACCATTTGCCAAGCGAAACAATCTATGGAATATTGGGCGACACGAAAGGCAAACTTTGGCTCAGTACCAGTCGTGGTCTGGCTTCTCTGACACCACGCGGCAACGGAGAGCCGAGCATCCGCATCTATGGCGCTGCCGATGGCTTGCAAAGCAGTGCATTCCGCAAGGGCGCATACTTCCGCACGGCAACGGGTACGATGCTCTTTGGCGTAGGAGCGGGATTCGTGGCATTCGATGCCGCTTCGCTGCGCGACAATATGATGCCGCCAAGCCTTGCCGTTACACGCTTTCACGTCTTTGGCAATAACGAGGAAGCCGCGCCCGCTCCGACACAAACGCGCTTTGAGGTTGACTATGGGGAAAATTTTGAGATAGAATATGCTGCGCTGGATTTTACGAATCCCGCCCGCAACGAGTACGCCTATCATTTCGGCGATTCCGATAGTAATTGGGTGTACACGGGGCAAAATCGGCGTATTCCTCTCACAAATCTCGACCCGGGCAAGTATAGCATTTTCGTCAAAGCCTCCAACAGCGATGGCGTGTGGACGGCAGAACCGCTTGTTTTGTCGCTTGTTGTGCGTCCGCCTTGGTGGAGAACGTGGTGGTCTCATACTCTGGCTATTGTTGTCGGCATTGCGTGTATTGTCGGGGCGTACCGTTTGCGGGTTCGGCGGATGATTGCTTCCAGCAAACGGCTTCAAACCTTGGTGAATGAGCGCACAAAAGAAATTTCCGAACAGAAATACCTCCTGGAAGCGCAAGGCTCAGAAATTCAAATGACCAATGCAGCATTGCAAGAGAAGAACGTTGAATTGGAAAGGGTTCTGCACACCAGCGAAAATGCACGGCAAGAGTTAGAGCGGGCTTATCAGCTTTTGGATAGAGAAAATTCCCGCAAAACACAGGAATTGAACGAAGCCCGCGCTTTCCAAATTTCGATGCTCCCGAAACAAACCCCGCAGATACAGGGCTTGGATATTGCCTTTGCACTCAGAACGGCAACGGAAGTGGGCGGCGATTACTACGATTACGTGCTTTCGCCCGATGGCGGGCTAACGCTGGCAATCGGCGACGCTACGGGGCATGGTGTTCGCGCCGGAATGCTGGTGTCGCTCGTCAAAAGCAGCTTTCATGCGCTTGTCCACGATTATTCTCTCAGCGAAACAGCCGCAATGATTTCGCAAACCATCAAGCAAATGCGGCTTCAGCGAATGTTTATGTGCCTGTCATTGCTGCATTTGCGCCGCAAGGAGCATCCACATCATCACGCATGGCAACTCGAAATGGTGGGCGCTGGGATGCCGCCCATGCTGCTCTACCGCGCTGCAACAGGGCGTGTGGAGCATTTGCGAACACAAGGTATTGTGCTGGGGACGATGGAAAATGCGGTGTATCCTGTTCGCCACATTGAAGTCGCGGCGGGCGACCGATTGCTGCTCATGTCGGACGGTATCATCGAACTTTTCAACGCCTCCGGAGACGAACTCGGCACACAGCGCGTGGAAGATTGCTTTTTGCGCCTCTGCCAAGATCGCCAAGAATGCAGTGCCGATGCGATGTTGGCGGAACTACACTATTTGACCGACGAGTGGGTGGACGGCGAACCCTTGCATGACGATATTGCCCTGATAATGATTCGGGTGGGAAATGAGGAACGGATGAAAGACATTGGATGAACCGTGCTTATTCCCCAGTTTAAAAATCGCCGCCACCTGCAAATCTATTTCTCAACAAAATCCGCCGCAAAGACTTGACTGCACATCGTTTGCTGACTTTTGTGCAAACCGAATGCCATTCCAACCAGCTTAAATGCCGGATTGAGAATGTTTTTCCGATACCCCCTGTCTGCCGTTCCGTCGTCAATTAAGAGCCGGACAACGATTTCCCGCGCTGTTGTGCGATTGTAGCCGCAATTTTCACTAACAACACCTTTGCCATAGCGGGCTGCTCTATCGTTGGGGTTGCTTTTGTCCGTGCCGACGTGTCCGATAATGCCTTTTGCTCCGGCATTGTCAACATGGTCGCGGGCGGCTTTAGAGAGCGCTTGTGAGGTTGTGAGCGCTTCCAGAGGTCGAGTCATTCTGAGCGTTAAAATTACCTCGTCGAGCGCCTTTACGCCCTCTTTGGTGGTGATTGAGCGCTGACCGGGCACGGCGAAGGCTTTGCCCTTGTAATAGCGGCGATAACCTTCCAAAAGCGTCGCGTACTCGCCCGGCTTGGTGCGGGCAAAATTGAGTTCTTGAATAATATCTAATTCAATCGGTGCAAGATACGTGGCGGGATTAACGGTAGAAGCCGCTTTGGTGCTTGTATTGGCAGATGCGGAGGTGTTGGGTACGGCGGCATTCGGCGCACTACCGCTCGCGGGTGCGTTTGTTGTTGCAGGGTTCGACACCAGCATCAGTACACGGTCTGCTGATTCCACAATGCGCCCTTGCTGGTCAACGACCACCGTTTGCGAACCATTATTTTGTGAACGCCAAATGCCATTGCCGGAAGCCTCGTCCAGAAGCGGCTTGCCGTCAGGTCGGAGAATAAGAAACGATTCCCATTGCCCCGCCAAACCTTCTTTCAACCCAAGTCTATATCCGCCGCGCTCGCTCACGCTCAAGTATTGACCATTCGCGGCACGAAATGCGATACGGTCTTGCCCAGCCGCCATAATATCAAAAATTTCGGCTGTGCCGATAGCATCATTCGTCGCTCTCAACGCCGCTCCGCCGCCGGACATGGTTCTCTGAAAGTTAAGATACCGTCCATTCGGAGTGCGCAGCGCCACGCGATGTTCGCCGACAAACGCCATATCAAAAAGCTCTGTTGTACCAATATTCAGCCCAAAAGCGGCGAAAATAGCGCCCTGCTCGGCATCATTCCCGGCAGTAACGTAATAACCGTTGTGAGCAGCAAGCACGATGCGGCGTGAGGAAATTGGCACAAACACTGGTTGTGCTGAGGTTTCAAAGCCCTGAGCGCGTTGCATGGGCTGATGCGTCCACTGCGACCACGATTGCCCCGTAGGTTGATTGGGTGGGTTATTCGTATTGAATTGCCCCGTTTGCGTATTCCAATTTGGGGTATTTCCTTGCGAATTTCCACCAGAGTATGCGCCTTGATTATTCCCATTTGGGATATTGCCTTGCGGATTCCACGACGGCGCTTGCGTATTTCCTTGGGCGTTGCCCTGCGATTGCGGCTGCCCGCCGGAGTTTTGTTGGTTTGCGGTATTTTGATTGCCCGGAAGCGTCGTGCTGGGAAGCGTCGCGTTGGAAGGGGGCATGGAAGATTTCTGCACTGCTGGCGGTGCAGAGGCTTTGGTCACCGGCGGCGGTGTATCTTGAACAGTAAAAGATTCAATTTTCTGCGGTGCTGGCGTTGAAACGGCTGTTTCGGGAGTTGTTGTTTTCGTGATGCCGCCGGGCGGCGTAGTAGCGCCCTGCATCGGCGTATCAGCAGTCAACATCGGCGGTGGATTGGTGCTGCTAAGAGCAGAGGGCGGCGCGTCGCTTGGTTCGATGCGGATTTCGACGGCATCAATCGTCTTTCCTTTTATTCCGGCGGCAGCGCCATTTTTCACCCATTCCTGCCATTCGCCACCTGTTGAGTGAACGCGGTAGGCAACGCCCGCGCCCGGCATATCGTAGAGTCGAAGAGCAATGGCGTGAATATTTTTTTGATTCAAAGCGCCCGCCGTTTCGCCTTTGCTTACCCATGATTGCCAAACACCATCATCGGTGCAGACCGCATACCAAACACCGCCGTAAGGGCTTGTCATGCGGACTTGCAGACCATCAATCGCAAAGCCGCGCTCCAGCATACCCGACATGAAGCCGCCTGCCGTCCAGCCCATAAAGCCCGCATCCCGCACCGATACTTGGAATTCAAGAGCATTTTGGGAAATTGCCGACGGCGACGGCGGAGAAGCTACTTTCTTGACTTGCGCCGATGCGCCTGCGGAAGCCATGAAAAAACAAACAGATATGGCAAGAAGGCAAAAGCAGTAACGCTGAATAATCATGGTACAATTCTCCAAAACACGGTGACAAAATAATCAAAAGAAGAGCGAATTTTTGTTGGACGGCATGATACAAGGAAATGTTTAACCGTGCAAACAATTCGGGGTATCGGGCGAATTTCGTCAGTTGGTGGAATGTTTTAGCACAATGCGCTTTTCAGAAACGAGGCACTCAAATCTGAACAATGACAATTCAGGGAGAATAAACAGAAAAAGCGTGATAGAATATTGATTCTATCACGCTTTTTGCATGAGATGAACAACGACAATTTTTACCCAATTTTAACAACAAGGTCAACAAGGCGATTGGAATAGCCCCACTCGTTATCGTACCAGCCCACAACTTTCACCGTGTTGCCGATAACCATCGTGCAATCGCTGTCGAGGACGCAAGAATGCGGGTTGCCGATGATGTCGCTGGAGACAAGCGGGTCTTCGGAATACTCCAAAATACCCTTCAATGCGCCATTTGCTGCGGCTTTGAGTGCGGCATTAACATCGCTTTTGGTAGCAGTTTTTTTCACGATTGCCGTGAAGTCCGTCACCGAGCCGTCTGGTGTTGGTACGCGGAGTGCAAAACCGTCCAATTTCCCTTTTAATTCTGGCAACACCTCGCCAACTGCTTTTGCAGCACCAGTGGAGGTTGGGATGATGTTGATAGCGGCAGAACGCGCACGGCGCAAGTCGCTATGCGGCAAATCAAGAATACGCTGATCGTTGGTGTAGGCATGAACCGTTGTCATCATACCGCTTTCAATACCGAATGTTTCGTGCAGCACTTTCACCATCGGCGCAAGGCAGTTCGTTGTGCAGGAAGCATTGGACAGTACCTGCTCTTTGCCCGTCAAAACGTGGTCGTTCACGCCCAAAACGATGGTTGCGTCAACAGTATCTTTTGCCGGAGCGCTGATAATGACTTTCTTTGCGCCATTGGCAACGTGCCTCAAGCACTCTTCTTTTTTGGTATAAATACCTGTGGACTCAATCACAATATCCACATCTTTCCACGGCAAGCCCTCAATAGTCTTGGATGCGGAAATAGGGATGTTTTGACCATTAGCCACGATACTCTGACCCTCAACGCTCACCGTGCCGTTGAAACGACCGTGAACGGAGTCATATTTGAGCAGGTGTGCAAGTGTTTTTACGTCGGTAATATCGTTGATACCGACAAACTCAAGTTTGCCCGGATGTGCTGCAAAAGCAGCACGAAGGAAATTGCGACCAATACGACCAAAGCCGTTGATAGCTACGCGAATCGCCATGAAGATTCTCCCAGAAAACGATGAGACAAAAGAGTGCATCCTAGAAGCCCGCAAAAATGCTGACGTGATGCGAGAATTGCTAACCGATGCAAACATACAAAAAAAACACCGCATATTGCCACAATATTCCCCAAGAAAACGCCGGTGAAAATGCTGCGGGAAAGGCGGAGGCTCATAGCCCACAAAACTCTTACGATTTCGCCCAATCCAGCACACACGCCAGCATCTCGCTTTGCAGCGATTGGGTTTTATCCTTCGCGTACCATGCGTGAACATTCGCTATCATCGTGTCATGCTCTACGCCTTGCGCTTTCTGCTCCATCACATAGCGCTGTGCCGATTCGGGGCGTGGTCCCCAATGCCCAATTTCATCAAGCGTGGCGGCACGAAGGCAGATAAGTTTCGGAATAGCGCGGGCGCTGCCTGTTAAGTAGGCTTCCATCACGTCCGGATGACGGTCGCGGAGCAGGATTTTGACTTCAATCTTGTTCTCAGAAATTTCTGCCAAGCGCTCCAGAACAGGAAGATTTTGCGCCGCATCCCCGCACCACGATTCCGACAGCACAAGCCAAATCCAGCGTCCGCGAATGCTGCGCACGGCTTCTTGTAAATCTTCACGTATCGCCGTCGTCTTGTAAATCCTGGTCATGCGTTGGAGATTGAGCTTCGTGTATTCGAGGTGTTTGGGCGTATTGAGGTCGTCCGCGTCAGAAGTGGTGCGCCCTTTGGCAAAATATTCTTCGGAAAGCTGCGTGTATGCTTGATAGGTCAAGGCACTGGCAATATGCGCTTGGGTAATGACGGACTGGGGTTTGCTCATAATGGGTGGTGTAAGGAAAGGATAAAATTGAGGGGATAAGGGATGAATCCCAGAAGCCGCATGAATACTAGTTTTTGCAAAATATCACTGCTCATGTCGTGATGCTTGCTCAAGGGTTATCCAGTGCAAAGTTGAACTCTTTCGTGAGCTGTTCGGTTAAATAATCGCGGCGATGCTGTTCGACGTATTCAATGTGAGGTTTCATCGGGCTTCGGGCTTTGAAGTCTTGATAAAGCTGCACAAGCGCGAGTTTGATTTGATGGACATTATCGGGTTCGGTGATAATCGAAGCGCCATATTTTTGCGCTGCTTGTTTGAGTGCGCCGTCGGGAACGCTGACCAGAAGCGGCTTTTGGCTGCCAAAATATTCATAGAGTTTGCCGCTTGAGACAGTATCGGCGCTGCGAGCATTGCCCACCATCATCCACAGCGCATCGCAAGAAGAAATCATTGCAACGGAGTCTTTGTGGTCGAGATAGCCGTGGTTTTGCACATACTCTTCCAATCCCATTTTTTTCACCAAGCGCATATTTTCTTTGCGCAACAGCCCGATAAAGTGCAGTTCCATGTCAGCAGCAATATCGGGACGCTCTTTGACAATCATCTGAAACGCTTTGAGAAAATATTTGGGTGTAATAAAATCATAAAAAATACCCGCATAACCGATACGAAACTTCCAGTTCGTGCGCTGCACAGGCGGCACAAGAAAATCGGCGGGGTCGTAGCCCTGCGAAATAATCGTGATGTCATCGTGCTGCAAAAACGGGTGATGAAGCAGCATCCGCTCTTTCATACGACGATTCGTCACGATAATTTTATTCGCCTCGCGGAGTACCGCATATTCCATGCGCTCGTGAAGATGGCTATGGAGCGGCGTTGGGAAGGACATAAACTGATTGCCGACCCATAAATCGCGGTAATCCACCACAAGCGGAATCCCGAACTTTTTCTTGAGGCGTGCGGCGGCTTGCATGGCGGAAAACGGCGGTGCGCTCACAAAAATCAGGTCATATTTTTCTTCTTCGAGCAGTTTTGCGGCTGTTTTGTATGCCTGCCGCGCCCATGAACGCTTGTTGTCGGGAACAAAAAGCCAATTACTCACCCGCGAAAGCATCTTGCGCAGAAATTCTGCTGGCATAGTGCGTTGCTTAAATTCGCCCTTCGCTGCAAGCATCGCGTTTACGTCGCCGCCGCTTGTGCGCACAATGCGAATTTCCTCGCGCTCTGCCTCTTCCTGCAAGGATTGGTCAATGGCGTAATACCCGACGGGACCAGTCGTAATCACGGTCGGCTCCCAAAAATACCGCCGCATATATTTCGTAAATTTCAACGTGCGCTGGACACCGCTTAACCCCATCGGCGGGAAATAATATGCCAATACCAGCACCTTTTTCTGAAGGTCTGGCGCAGGGGAAAATCGGGTATGAGCTGAAGAACTGTTGTACATTTGGTGTGCAATCGTAAAAAGGAAGAAATAATCAAACAAACGGCATTTTTACTACTTCCGCAGGAAATTCTTTGCCACGGACAGAAAGATGAATAATCGTGCCAACGGCGCTGGCAGACGCATCCACGTAGCCCATGCCGATTCCAAGATTGAGCATCGGCGAAATCCCGCCGCTTGTGACTGTGCCGATCTGACCGCCGCCCGCATGGAGGGTGTAGCCCTGCCGAGGGATGATTTTTTCTTGCTGCATCTTGAAGCCAACAAGTTTCCGCGTTAGTCCCTGCTCTTTGGCAGAAACAAGCGCCTGTTTGCCCATAAAATCGTCTTTAGCGAGTTTCGTTATCCAGCCCAGACCTGCTTCGAGCGGATGAGTCGTTTGGTCAATATCATTCCCATACAGACTAAACCCCTTCTCCAAACGCAAGGTATCACGCGCTCCCAAGCCGCATGGCTCAATGGCAAATTCCGCTCCGGCATCCATAATAGCGTTCCAAACAGAAGCCCCCACACCCGCATCACCGCGAAAATACAGTTCAAAACCGATTTCGCCCGTGTAGCCCGTCCGCGACAGAATCATCGGTACACCCGCAAGCGTTCCTTCGGCAAAAGCATAGTAAGGAATCGTTTCCAGTTGAGTAGTGGTCAGCTTTTGCAGCGTTGCCAAGGATTTCGGTCCTTGCACAGCGAGGAGGTTGACTTCCGCGCTCACATCCCGAATCTCCACATCACTCATACCCATTGCTACTTCTCGCATCCAGGCTATGTCTTTGGCGATATTCGAGGCATTGATAACCAAAAAATAATGGTCGCTTCGGCGATAAACCAGCAAATCATCGACAATTCCGCCTTCCGGGTAGCACATCGCGGAATATTGCGCTTTGCCGACTTCCAGCTTTGAAGCATCATTCACGGTAAGTTTTTGCACAAATGGCAGCGCATTTTTACCATAAATTTCTACTTCGCCCATATGGGAAACATCAAACATCCCGACACCACGCCGCACGGCAAAATGTTCTTGCAAAATTCCCTTCGGATAATTGACAGGCATATCAAACCCGCCAAAAGGAATAATTTTTGCGCCAAGCGCTTTGTGAATCTCGTAAAAATTTGTGCGTTGCGCGGGTGTTGTTGAGGAATCCATTGTATTCGTGCCGGATTGAAGAGTGAAAAAAGAGTTGAGTTCATGGAACATAAAAAAACCGTCAAATCACGTGACGGGACGGTTGTGCAGAACGAGGACGACCGATCGGTAAGCATCTACAAGCCTTTACGTGTGGGGCTATTCGTCGCCAGTATCAATCTTGAAGGCTTTGTTGTATTCCGGGCGTATCATTTTCCAAATGCCGGGCGCGATTGGCTTTCCTGAATACAAGCAAAACAGAATAAAAGAAATATCCTGATATTTCGACGTTACCGTGAGAGCAAAGTCTTTTCTGTCGGGTGAATAGATTTGCTTGAATACAGCCTTTGCTCTGTCGGCGATTGCTTGATACTGCGCCTCCAATTCATTCTTCGTCTGTGAAAGCCATGCGTAGAACTCATCGGGAACTCTCTCGACTAATTGTTCAAACGACTTGCCTTCTTTGAGATATTCCCATATCGTAACGTTGGAAACGCCTGTAATGATGCGGTGCAAGCGGACGTACTCGTCGAATTTCACTTTGACACGAACATTATTTTGGAACCGAACAACAAAGCCTTCTTTGTTGGGTGTTTCCTTGAGTGTGAGTGCGGTCACATCGGATATGCCGTCGTAGCGCTTGACTATCGGAAATCCAATATCCTCAATCGTTTCTTCGCCGGACTCGTTGTCAATCACCGTGAGCAAGATAAGATCGCTTAACGCCCCGTAATCAACAACGATGCGGTTTTCAGGGAAAATAATTTCAAAAAGGTACGTTTTGTTCCGTTTGAGCAATGGGAATACATGACGGTATTTGTCGTAGAGAATCCGCGTCGCTTTTTTTGCTTGTGTACTGACAAAACTACCGCGAGTAGCAATATGTGGTTCGTTGTTGTAGAAGTACAAAACCCCTAGCGAACCATCAAGTTTTTCAAAGACCTCAAACGGTAACGTCGGCAGGTCTTGTGGCGGAATCTCTTCGAGATTGAAGAATTTCCCGAATGGTCGGGCAATGGTGTTTCCCTCAGCATCAAGAATCAAGCCGCGTGTATGTAAGGTAACGTCGTTCCACAGCTTTTCATATTGAACCCGCTTAGAATAGTTGTAAATGAACAAATCGCCTTCCGGGTGTTTTTCAACTGAAACCAATTTCTCATCAACCATTTGTTGAAGAAGTATTAAATCCATATCGAACGAGCTATGTATGTAGTGAAGTCCGCAACGCAGCGTCCATCGGCGACTCACCGTGAAAGTTGCTCTCAATTACGAAGAGCAAATGCCACAGCCAACAAATATGACAAAAAATTTTGCGGATTCCTAATTCACATTCAACCAATTCATCATTTTTGGGGCTTCGGCGGTGCAGTCGCTTCAAAGAATTTTCTTCCCCGCAATCATCAATCGGCAGAATGTCTTATATTTGGTGCAAAAAGCAGACACTTTTCGCCCAATCAACGACTAATGACTAACTCCCAATGACCAGCATAAAACCTTGGCTTCTCGCCATTCGACCCAAAACATTACCCGCCGGAGCATCGCCCGTTATCTTGGGAACGGCTCTGGCGTTTGCCGACGGCGCTTTTTCGCTTCTGCCAGCACTGGCGGCGCTTGTTTGTGCATTGCTGATGCAAATTGCCAGTAATCTTATCAATGATTTGTACGATTTTCGCAAAGGCGCGGACACCGGAGAACGCTTGGGTCCCGCCCGTGCGGTTGCATCGGGGCTGCTCTCGGAACAAGATGTGAAGCGGGCTGCATGGCTGGTCGCGCTCACGGCATTTATTCTTGGGCAATATCTCGTCTGGGTGGGAGGCTGGCAAATACTCGCTATCGGGGTGCTGTCGCTCGTTACGGCGTGGGCATACACTGGCGGTCCCGTGCCGCTTGCATACATCGGGCTTGGCGAGATTTGTGCGTTTGTCTTTTTTGGTGTTATTCCCGTTTGTGGCACGTATTTCGTTCAAGCGCATGAGTGGTCACCCGCAGTGCTGCTTTTCTCCCTTGCTCCGGCGTTTTGGTCAGCAAACATTTTGCTGGTGAATAATATTCGGGATATTCCGACGGATGCACTGGTCAAGAAAAACACGCTCGCCGTGCGCATCGGCAGCAAAAAGGCGCGGTTGCTCTATTGCTTCTGGGTTGTGGCGGCATTTCTTGTACCGACGGTGTATGCGGTTATTTGGCGCGAGTGGTGGCTTTTATTGCCGCTTGCGTCTGCGCCCCTTGGCGTGATTGCGTGCCGAAGCATGATGGCGCTTGAAGGTAGAGCGCTGAATGGTTTGCTCATTCAAACGGTGCGATTACTTGTTGTTCACACAGCGCTTCTAGCGTTTGCGATATGCGTAAAACGATTGATATGATTGGGCGGGCTTTTTGTGATCTCTCGCTGCTTATCCGTTCCTTACACACTCATCTGAACACTCAAATACCGCATGAATACACAGCCACTCAAGCAATCCCGTATTGTTGTCATTATTCCGGCTTTGAATGAAGAACATTCGATTGGGCTTGTTTTACAGCATATTCCCAAACAACTCGGCGCAACGGTGATTGTCTGCGATAATGGTTCGACCGACCGCACGGCTGCTGTTGCCGCAGAGCATGGCGCAATCGTCGTACAAGAGCCGCAGCGTGGCTATGGAGCAGCGTGTTTGCGCGGTCTGGCGGAAGCCGGGCAGTACGCGCCCGAAATAGCCGTGTTTGTGGATGCCGATTACAGCGATTCGCCCGAAGAAATGATGCTATTGCTTGCACCGATTGAGCAAGGTGTGGCAGATTTGGTTATTGGTTCGCGGCGTTTGGGCATGGCGGCAGGCATGGTGGAACGCGGCGCACTCTTGCCACAAGCACGGTTTGGGAATTGGCTTTCTACGCGGCTTATTGCATGGATTTGGGGCGAACGCTTCACGGATTTGGGACCATTTCGTGCCATCACGTGGAAGGCGCTTGAAACCTTGCAAATGGCAGACCGCAATTTTGGCTGGACGGTGGAAATGCAGGTAAAAGCCGCACAACAGCGCCTTCGCTGCACAGAAATCCCCGTGTCGTACCGGGTGCGCGTTGGGAAATCGAAAATCACTGGTACGCTCAAAGGCACGATAAAAGCGGGCTACAAGATACTCTGGACGATTGCGGTGAATGCTCTTCGGCGCTAAATTCCTCAACAAAAATTTTGCCTCCATACTCGCACAAAGAGCAGCAACCGCACACATCTCTCAGCCACCAGAGACAGTGCGAAGAAACTGCATCAAGCGGGGGAGACCGCTCCCGCCTCACCGCGTCCCCAAGCCCTACGGCTTCTTCTTTGCCACCACCGAGAAAAAAAGTGGGCATTTACGAAAAAAGGCTTTCCACGAATGGAAAGCCTTTTTTATATCTTCTTCATTGTTGCGATCGCTTACCGCGCAATCAGCATTCTCTGATGCGCACGAATACTCGCTCCGGCGATGCGCACGATGTACACACCATTGGCAAAAGCATTCATATCAACTTGCATAACCGTGTTTGCCGCAGCAATATCCGCGCTGAAGACTTCTTCGCCACGCATATTGATAACCGACAGCCGTGCCGTACCAGTAAATGCCGGAAGTTGAACAAATGCCATATCGCTTACGGGATTGGGCGATATGCCAAGATTCTGTACTGACGGAGCATTTTCCGTTACACTCGTCAAAAGCGCACTACTAAGCGGTTTTTGTAGAATGATGGATTTTTCAATTGCTGCGGGCTTCTCTGCAACAACTTGTGCCGTTGCATTAGCATAGCCAGGCTTGTCAACGATAAGCGTGTATTGCCCATACTCCACCATTCCCGCATCAAAATTGCCGCGGTTGTCGGTCAATGTCTGCCCAACAACTTCACCCGCTTCATTGAGCATGAAGACCGATGCTCCCGCAACGCTTTCGCCGCTTGAACCTGCATCACTACTTACTGTGCCGGAAACCGTTGCAGCAGCCACAGCCAGACCCGTGCGGCGTGAGGCAAGCGTAAGCGTAACGCGCTCGTTGCTTGTCGCACCAACCGTGATGCGAGTTGCCTCGCGCCAGCGTGTCGTCGCGGTCGTTCCGACAGCGTAATAGCCGGAAGCAAAGTCTCGTTCACTATTCGGGAAGGCTTGCAACACGTATTCGCCCGGCGTAAGATTCCGCAGTGTGAATGCGCCTGTGCTGTCAACATTTTCCGTCCGAACATCCAACGAGGCGTATTGCGGTGTACTGGCGGTCGTTGCCGTCATAAACGCAACAATTCGTCCGCCAATTCCTGCGCCTGTGGTGCTTTGGACTTTGCCCGTGATAGCATTGGCAAAGGTTGGGCGGTCTTGCAGGGCAAAGTTGATATTGGTAATATCGCCCGAAAGCCTGAAACGGCGGGCTTCAGCGAGATTCAGCGTATTGTCGAAATATTGTGGAAGCAGTTGTGGCGGTTTGATGGTCGCTGTCGTTGGACGCGGCTCATCAGGCAGAGCGCGGAAGGTGTAGATATAGCGATTGTCCAACTGCGTCAAACGATAGTTTCCTTGCGCGTCCGTGCGAACGGTACGGCGAATAATCGAACCATTAACCAAAAGCGGATCGGCATCGCCAACGGCTTCAATCATTGCGGTAACAGCCGTTCCGTCTAAACGACGGGTTACGCGCCCACTCACAGCAAAAAATCGTGCTGCCGGACGGCGTGGTACAATGGCGGAAACACTCACCGTATCGCCGCAGCGCACCGTGATTTGCGCCGCTCGGTCAGGTGTGGAGACGGTTGCGGTGGTATTGCCCGCATTGCCGCCAAACCAGACTTCATTGGATTCGCCCGTAAGAATACTCAAAATATACGAATTTGCTCCAAGCGGAAGCGAATACACACCGTTGCGAATCGTTGCTGCGTAGGAGAAAGGCGTATTGCCGACAGAAGCAGCCGTAACATTCGTTACCAATGCCCTAATCGTGCCATTAACCACTACTGTTCCGTCTGTATAGCGCACCACTCCTCGCACCACGCCACAAGAAACAGCCTGAGCGTACATCGTGAATGCTTGCCGTGCTTCCGCAGGGCGCGGTGTGCCGTTGGGCAGACGGGCAAAAATTTCCATTGTGAACTCTCCGCCCATGCTTGGTGTCCAGCGAATTTCTCCGGTGAGTGAATCAATACGAGCGCCTTGCGGAGCGCGTCCCAGCGAATAAATTATCGTGGCGGTCGTTGGTCGGGAGGCTTCGGCGCGAGCGCGGTACACGAACTCTCGCCCAATATCCACGCGCACTGCTGGCGGATTGCTCGTGAAATTCAGCGTTATCGGCGCAGTAGCGATGTTCACTTGATACGTTTGTGTCGTTGTGAGACTTGGATTCGAGAGCAAAGCCGCACGAATGCTGACGGTGAATGAACCCGACGCAGTCGGCATCCAGCGCACCGTGCCGCGTGTCGCATCAATCGTCATACCCTGCGGCGGACTAACGAGGCTAAAGGTAAAGGCCGGAACAAAGGCTGGTATGCCAATCAGTCCGCCAGTGAGGTTCGGCAGAATCCCGGTGGACGACATCAGATTGCCATAGCTCACAACGGGAGAATACGTGTACGCCGCTCCAATTCTTGCTTCTCGTGGCGGCTGAGAGCGAAACAGCATTTGCGCCGTACTAACGCGAAGGCGAAACTCTTGCGTGACGGTTTGTGTTGTCGAGCCGCCCACAACGTTTGCCCGCAAGACAACACGGATATTTGCGGCGGTCGTCGGAGTTGTCGGTGACCAGCGCACAACGCCGGAGGTGCTTTCAACGGTCATTCCGCTTGGCGCTTCGACCAAGACGTAATTCATCGGAACGCGCTGTTGAATTGGTAAAATTGAAACATCACCCGGACGTGTACCGTCTGCGGTAATGCTCACTCCCGGCAAAAGTGCTATCGCATTGTACAAATAGGGCTGCCCGACAAACGCTTCCGTTGGTGGGCTGCTAAGAAAGAACGGACGTGCTTCGCTGACGCGAACCGAGACATTTTGTCTGGTGATGGCAGTCGCAACTGTCGTAGAGACCGCTTGAATACTGAATTGTACCGTCCCGCTTGCTGACGGAGTCCAACGCACTGTTCCGTTGGAAGCATCAATCGTCATACCTTGCGGAGCGCCAATAAGCGTGTAGCGCATCGTGCTGACGCGCTCGCGCACGGGTGCGGCAAGACGCGGGTCAACGCCGTAGTACGCAAAAGCGTTGTAAACGTAGCCAACGCCCACCGAAGCCGTTGGCGGCGGCTCTGTAGCGAATCGGGCGCTCAGTTGCGCGGCGCTTTCGGGCAGAATGGTTATGGAAAATGTTTGAGTAACGTTCACGTTGGCATTGGTCGCCAAGGCAGCGCGAAGGGCAACGCGAATCGGCACGGTCGTGCTTGCTGTTGTCGTCCAGCGCACAAGACCGCTCATGGAATCAACGGTCATGCCGCGTGGCGCTGTTGTGAGGCGATAGCGGACGGAGGCAGTTGCACTGCGCCCAACGGCACTTGCCTGATACCGATATTCCCGATTGACAATGCCAAGCGTTGTCGGGTTAGAAGTGAAGCGTATTTCTGGCAAACGAATATCCGGCAGAGTGCTTTGAGCAAATGCATCGTAAATGTTGCCGTTGCTCATTCCGAGCGCAATGAGGAGCGCTAGAATAATGTGTCGTGGTCGCATAGCGAAATTGGTAAATAAAATGATAAAATCCCTGCTGTTTTTTGAGTGGAGAAGCGCCGCATGAACTGTGCCAAAAGCAATGACAACGATTGTCGTCCATGATTTTCATTCAGGTAACGCAGCGTGAATATAACTGAGATTACGCTTGAATGCTCAATATTCCCCTCTTTGGGACAAAGAGGGGTGTCCAAGCGATAGCGAGGACGGGGTGTTTCTGCACCGTCTCAAGAGACGCTACCCCGTCAGTCTGCGCTGCGCTGGACTGACACCCCTTCACAACGTGAAGGGGAATTAGAGAAAGCGCGACTTCAGAATATAAGAACAAGTCATGATTGAAAGAGTTACAATTTTTGTATCTGCCTAAAACCTGACAATCCGGGTAATCAAAAATTTTTCTGTTGCATTTTTTGTTGTATTTTCCGACAGTCTGTGCGAAATTTCTTCTATCACCATTTCCTCCGAATGAGATATGCCCCTTTCTTGGAACGACATCAAAGACCGCGCCCTTGCTTTTACCAACAAATGGCAGAACGAAACCAGCGAAGATGCCGAAGCGAAGTCCTTTTGGGACGATTTTTTCAATGTTTTTGGTGTTTCTCGCAAGCGCGTTGGTGAATTTGAAAAAGCCGTGAAAAAACTCGACGGCAAACAAGGCTTCATTGATCTGCTCTGGAAAGGCGTGATTATGGTGGAGCATAAATCGCGTGGCAAAGACCTCGATAAAGCGTTTGAACAAGCACTGGAATACCTTCCGGGCTTGAAAGAATACGAATTTCCCAAGTATATTCTCGTCTCCGATTTTGCCCGTTTGCGCCTCTACGACCTGGAAACCTCGTCCGAGACCGAATTTCATCTTGCCGAATTTCCCCAAAACGTCCACCATTTCGGCTTTTTGGCGGGCTACGAAAAACGCAGTTTTACCAGCGAAGACCCCGTGAACATCGAAGCCGCCGCACGGATGGGCAAACTGCACGACCGCCTCAGGGATTGCGGTTTTGCGGGACACGACCTCGAAATGCTGCTTGTGCGCTTGCTTTTCTGTATGTTCGCCGAGGACACCGCTATTTTTGAGAAGAATGCCTTTTTGGAGTTCATCGAAAACCGCACAAGCGAGGACGGAAGCGATTTAGGGCTGCATTTGTCCCAAATTTTTCAAGTGCTGAATACGCCGCCGGACAAACGCATGAAAACGCTGGATGAGCAGCTTCAAGCGCTTCCATACGTGAATGGCGGCTTGTTCCGCGACTACATCCAAATCGCGCAATTCGACCGCACCATGCGCGAAACGCTCTTGGAATGCTGTGCGCTGGATTGGAGTCGCATTTCGCCCGCTATTTTCGGTTCGATGTTCCAAGCCGCCATGAATCCCGCAGAGCGCCGAGCTTTGGGGGCGCATTATACCTCCGAAACCAATATTTTGAAAGCACTCAAACCGCTTTTTTTGGACGACCTCCGTGCTGAATTTGACCGCATCAAAAAACAACGCCCAAAACTGGAAGAATTTCACCGCCGACTAGCAACCGTGCGGGTGTTCGACCCCGCTTGCGGCTGTGGCAATTTCCTTGTGACCGCCTACCGCGAACTTCGCGCTTTGGAACTGGACGTACTCACGGCATTGGACGCGCTCAAAGGCACGGCACAGCTTACCACCGACGTGGCAGCCATGACGTGGGTGAACGTCGGGCAGTTCTACGGCATCGAACTGGAGGAATTTCCCGTGCGCATTGCGGAAGTGGCGATGTGGCTTGCCGACCACCAAATGAACCTTCGTGCCAGCCAGCAATTTGGCAGCTATTTCACGCGCTTGCCGCTCACCGAATCCGCCCACATTCGGCATGGGAACGCGCTTCGCACGGATTGGCGCGAGGTGCTGCCGCCGTCGGAATGTTCGTATATTGTTGGGAATCCGCCATTTGTGGGTGCAAAGTACATGAACGAAACTCAACGCAGCGACATGGCGGCAATTACGCAGAATGTAAAGAATGCAGGACTGTTAGATTTTGTAACAGGCTGGTATCTCAAAGCAAGTGAATATATTGCCGGAACAAGTATTAAAGCGGCTTTCGTCTCGACAAACTCTATTTCGCAAGGTGAACAAGTTGGGGTATTATGGGCAGAATTATTTGCTCGAAAAATGTCTATTCACTTCGCACACCGCACGTTCAAATGGACGAATGAGGCTCCGGGCAAAGCGGCTGTACACTGTGTGGTTATTGGCTTTGCGGGATTTGATGCCGCGCAAAAAATGTTGTTTGAATATCAAGATATATCGGGAGAACCAACCGCCGTAACTATTCCGAACATTAGCCCCTATCTGATTGCGGCGGGAAATATCCTCGTGCAAAGCCGTTCAACGCCGCTTTGCAACGTACCGCAAATGGGTATCGGCAATAAACCGATAGACGGCGGAAATTACCTTTTCACCGATGAACAGAAAGAGGAGTTTATTCGACAAGAACCCACAGCAGCAGCATTTATGCGCCCTTGGATTGGCGCAGACGAGTTTTTGTACAACTACCAACGCTGGGTGCTATGGTTAGGAGACTGCCCACCGGAAGTGCTGCGAACAATGCCTAAAGCATTGGAGCGGGTTGAAGCCGTGCGAAAATTCCGACTTGCAAGCATCAGTGCGCCTACCCGCAAAATTGCTGCTACTCCCACGCGGTTTCATGTGGAGAATATGCCAAATGCCCCATACTTGGTTATTCCAGAAGTTACTTCCGAACGGCGTACATACATTCCTATTGGCTTCTTAACGCCTAAGATTATTTGTAGCAATAAATTGAAAATCCTTCCCAATGCGACACTTTATCATTTTGGCATCCTCACTTCGGCAATGCACATGGCTTGGATGCGCGTTGTTACGGGGCGATTGAAAAGTGATTACCAATACTCAAATTCAGTCGTTTACAACAACTTCCCTTGGGCAGAATCCGTAACCGATGCCCAGAAGCAAGCGGTAGAGCGGGCTGCACAGGCGGTGTTGGACGCACGGGCGCTTTTCCCGCAGTCTTCGCTTGCCGACCTCTACGACCCGCTTACGATGCCGCCCGCGCTCACAAAGGCTCATCAGGACTTGGATAGAGCCGTAGAGCGGTGTTACCACACGGGCAAGGCACTGGCAACGGAGCAGGAGCGGATAGCGTTGCTTTTTGGGTTGTATGAACGCTATACTGCGCCGCTCACGGCAGAAGCGGAGCGGTTAGCGGGTAAGGCGAAGAAACGGGGGAAAACGACATGAGTAATACCATTTACATTGTAAAATGACTATTTTGCATAAATAATACCAAATTGAGTTAATCATTGTGCATAACATTGGGCTGAAGCGCCTTGTTTACTCAATTATCATGCACAATGCTCGACTTAAATTGGTATAAGAACTCTTTTTTAGGATAAAAAACCGCCAGAAGCCATGAACCAGCTTGATTATGTCGTCGCAATCACCGAAGATGCCGATACACTCTTTACCTTAGAACGCCAAGCCCGCCACCCGAAAGAGCGGCAACGCCTTCAATTACTGCGCTTGCTCAAAAGTGGTCTGGCAATGACCATGCCAGAGGCAGCTGCACTCGTCGGCATCAGTCACAGC
>CANHDJ010000029.1 GCA_947459425.1 Ignavibacteria bacterium | reverse complement strand
GCAAACAAACGACGGTCTTTTTCCGACAATGACAAAAAGAATGCTTGGGATACTTCTTCGAGGGTTTTGGGTGATTTTTCCATAGAACGCAATCTACAACTTTATTCGCTTATTCTTTCGTCATTCCTGGTTTCAAGGCGACCTTGATAGCGCTGGCGCTTTCTCTCTGGCAGATAACTTTGGAAGTTGTACCCGCAAGAAGGGAGGCTTTATTCCGCTCCAACGGCGTTGGGTGGTCGAGAGAGCCTTTGCACAGCTATCTTCGGCAAGGCGGTTGGCAAAAGACTATGAGCGGTTACCTGAATCTCATCAAGCATTCGTTGAACTGGCTATGATTCGACTTTTGCTCCGTAGGTTAGCCAAAAAATGACTTTTCAAACAGCCTCTAAGTGTTTTCTATTGTTTGCTTTCCAATTCATTTTATCTAAACTCCAACTACGGCTGACGGAAATACATTCCGTCAGCCTTTCTTTGCTTTGATACTCTAAGGCATTGAAGAATGATTACTTCGCAGCCCACTCTTTGAGCAAATTACTTGCTTCACTGCGGCGGGCAGCATCGCCGGCTTCCATGTCTTTGCCGCTTGCTGCTTTTTGTGCGTATTGCTTTGCATCGCCAAATTGGTTATTTGCCGCAAGCGCTTTTGCATACTCAAGGTTGTACATCACAAAATCACTGCGCAGGTCGAGCGATTTTTTGAGGTTTTTAAGCGCCTCGTCAAGATTACCCCAGCCTAAACCGACCATCATGCGCTTTGCTTTAGCGGTCTCAGAAAGTTTGAGGTGTGTGCGACCAAGAATGTAATGCGCAGCTGCAAGCGATTGTGGCGTTGCATTATTGAGCGAAATTGCTTTTTCTGCATCTTCGCGGGCAGATTTTACCTGCTCGGCGGCACCGAGTACACCTTTGGTGAGAGCAATTTTACCAGCCGCAGCAGCACGGCGAATATAACCATTCATGCCGCTACCATTGAGTTTCAAGGCTTCATCGGCAAGACGCTTGGATTCGTAGTACATACCTTCTCTTTTTGCATTATCGCTTTCCAAATCAGCCTGCAAAAGCGTTACGCGGGACGAGCGCCAAAGCCATTCGTAGTCTTTAATACCGACACTATACGCCGCATCCAGCGCCTTACGCGCCTCGCCAACTTTACCATCTTCCAAAAGGTCATCGGTTTTTGCACAAGCAGATTTTACATCTTGAGCAAATACGGTCGTTGCCGCCGAACCAGACACAACGAGCGCCATAAGCGCCAAAACAGAAATTTTTACGAGAACAGACTTCACAAGCTCCTCCTGAGAACTTTGCGTATAAAAAATAGTGATTTGAGAGCGGTTTCCTGTGGTAAGGATTACGTGCAAAAATACACTCTTCATGCACGTAGCCAAGTGTTTTTGTGCTAAAATTTTTCAAGCAAAGATTTTTCTTGACGCAGCACAAATTATTCACAATATTGCCAAAGATTTTACGTTCCAAGAGTTTGACGGAAACACTGAATATTTAGTTTAAGCCAGAACTTTGGAACAGTGATTTCCCCACCACAACGAGTACAATTGTGTGTTTTTTTACCAATTTTTTCAGGAGGTTCTATGAATCGCGTATTTGCGCCACTTTTCGCCACCATTTGTTGTATCCTGCTGATAGCCGCCAGCACCGCCTTCGCTCAACGTGAGCAAGTCGGTGTACGCTATGAAGTCTTCGGAACACGGACTATTCCAGCCGCAACGCCTAACACGTTCAATGGTGGTAATATCGGTGGCTCACTCTTCACCTTCAATGCGGGTTTCCAATCCCAACTTGACCGCGATGGTACGATGCTGCTCAATAGCCAATTTGTCTATCGCAATGCCAATACCTTTTTTCCGGTGGCAAAAAACCCCATCAACGGTGATTTTACCTATGGTTCCATCGGTGGTCATGCGATTTACTACGAGGGGATTTATTTGCAAACGATTTCGGAAAAATTTCAACTTGCGCTTGCTGCCAGAGCTGGACTGTTCTCTGATTTGAACAACATCAATCTCTCGCATTTTCGCATCGAACCGCTCTTTTTCTTGGATTATTTCGTTGATGAAAAACTCACACTCGGACTGGGATATGTCTATAACACGAGTAATTTTGGACGCTTAATCAGCGTTCCTCTGTTACATATTTACTGGATTCCTTCCTCAGAAGTGCTTTTGGATGCTCTTTTGCCAACGCGTCTCGACCTTTGGTATTATCCTTCCAAACAATGGGATTTAGGCTTGAGCATCGTTCTGAATGGTTCTCAATTTCAACTGGGACAATCGCCAGGAATTATCGGTTTAGATCGCACCGATAAGCGTGTCCAAGACATTAACCAAATGTTTTTTGCCAATGCCACAATTGGACCAAACATCCGCTATAACATTTTTGAAAAAACGTATGTTTCTTTCGAGGGCGGCTATTCGATTGTGCGGCGCTTCGGATTTGATAAGGGTTCACCTGATGGAACAGGGCTTGTTCCGGCAAGAACAGCCGCAAACGCTGCTTACGGCGATACCGATTATATTGCCAGCTACTTGCGCGGTTTCGACTTTGGTGTCAATACGTGGTTCTTGCGCTTTGGTGTGCAGATTATGTATTGAGCATTTCCACGACCAACTACAACAGCCCCTTGCGTTGCTTACGCAAGGGGCTGTTGCATTTTTTCTAGAAACAACTCAAAAATGAGGGCTTGATTCAAGGTTGTGATTTTACGAAAGTTGCGCATCGGGCGCTTTCACCATTTGTGAAAGCAGGGTTTTGAGACGTGTTCCTGCCGAATTACTGTCGCGGAGAATTCCCGCCCACTCGTAGTCGGGAGCGCCCGCCAGAAGTGCATTTACATACCCCTGCAAACGACTTGCTGACAAGGGCTTTGGGAAAAGAAATTCGACAATACCGCTCACCAGCGTTTGTACATTGTCGGCTTGCGGAAATTGCCTAGCCCATGCAGCAAGAGCATCATTGCTCATGCCACGCAGGAGGGCTTGTGCGTACTGCACACGAAGCGGGTAGGTTTTTGTGCTTAACCACGTGCGGTAGCCGTCCCATCCCGCCACATTGGGCGGGTCAATCAGGACTTGCTCCATAGAGTTCATCGCACTTATGGCGTTTCCGGCGCTTATGCCGAGTTGCCGTGCCAGTCCAAGCACAAATTCTGCCGGAGTTTTAATTTGAACACCAATATTTGCTTCATCGTAAAAGTGAGCGCTGGTAAATAGCGCCTGCACAAGCGGTAGAATCTGGTAGTTCGCATTTTTGAAGACATCCGCCATTTGCTGAATCACGCCTGAGGCGTTTGCCGTTGGGTTCGCATAGACGAAAAAGCGGTAGAGTTTGGTAGAAATAAACCGCGCTGCCGCATCGCCGCGCTGCTCAAAGATGATATTGATTAAGCGCCGCACTTCGCCGGAGCGCACTTGAAATTCGGTATTTGCGTCAGCGTCTCGTGCCGCAATCGTCACGCCCAAAAACTGCTTCGCGCTCGTATCATGCGCCGTTGGGACAAAATACGTGTTGAAATTGCCATTCGGACGAGGTTCGTCGTTAAAGCGTGAGGCTCGCCAGCCCGTGAGCGCCCGTGCTGCTTCTTTGACATCGCCCTCAGTGTATGCACCTAAGCCCGTTGTGAAGAGTTCCAGCAACTCGCGGGCATAATTTTCATTGGGAGCGCCCTTGCTATTGAGTGTGCCGCCCAAATAATTCAGCATTGCGCCATCAAGTGTTATGTCCTCGGCAAGTTGCCGAAAATCACCCAAACAGTCTTTGCGGAGCGTTTGATTTTGGCGGAACAAGAGTTGAGGCGGATTGTAAATGTCATCGAAGTAAAATTCGCTGGTGAAATGCCCGCTCCAAAATAGTACGAGTTTTTCCCGTGCCGGAAATCCTTCAGCAAGCATCAAATTTGCCCACCACGACTGCAAACTCCCAAACTGCCCGCCCCAGCGTCCCTGAATTTGGCTGCGCGTGTCGTTATCGGCTTTGTCGGGATTTTCGGTAATGTCATTTGTCCATGTTCCGGGAAGACTGGTGGGAAGTGCTGTATTGGCACTTGTGCCAAGCGCTATAGCAAGCGCTTCTTGAGCCGTTTTGCCAACAAGTTGGTTGACGAATGCGTAATTCGCACTAAAGCTGAGTCGTCGAACAAGGTGTAATGCTCTTCTGCGGTCAAGGCGCTGCGTGTAAGGCTCTAAACCGCTTTGCAGCATTGCTCTGTTTTTGTCCTCATTCTCCGGCGGAGAAAATTCTTCCATGCCCGATAAAACCTCATTCGGGGCAGAAGATTGTTGTTCGGCGGAAGGGTTAAAAAGAAAGGTAAAAAAATCGCGTCGTTGCATAGTGTAAAAAGGAAATACGTGAAAAAATATCGTTGCAAAATCTGGTTGTACCATCACGGCGAAACGTGTCTCATTGCAAGCCATGTCTGTCTCGTCTTGGCACCGGATTGTCTCATGCAGAAGCAGTTTTCGCGGAATACAATGGAATAATATGTTATCCAAATGTCTCGCAAAAGACCATCAATACAGTGTTTCAAGGTAATAGTATTTCGCAATGCCCTACGATTACCACAAACCAAATGCCGAAAAATTTGTGCGTGTTTTTTTTGAGGGTAAACTGTATTCATCACCAAACCGTATCGAATCTGCTTTGCGATGCAATCTACCGAAATTTCGTGAATACCGTATCATACCTTTGATACAAGCATTGGAGCGCAGAGAATAGGCACTGAGGCATCAGAAAATGGTGTTGCTCGGCATGATGCTCTTGCAGACTTTACGGGCTTTACGGGGAATTGGGGAAGAAGTTTGGACGTGGAAAAATGAGTGGAGATGGTTATACCATTTAAATTGTAAAATGACTATAGAGTTCTTGTTTATGCAAAATAGTCATTTTACAATTTAAATGGTATAATTACCGTTGCGGTTTGTGGCAGTGGCGGGTTCGACGGCAGCAACGGCTCTGGTGCTGGACGAATCGAATGGGGCGCGGGCAGCGTTTTTGTGGATTCATTGGAGAGCGCCTCCTTTACCGCCAAAATCTCGCGGGCAGACGGTCTGCGGCTTATCGCACTGGCAAAGCCGACGCTGGCTGTCACAGTCATAGCGCCGAATCCGGCGAATACCGCCGTCGAGATTGCATATTCGCTTGGCGAAGCGGGCTTGGTAGAAATATCACTACTCAATGTTCGTGGTGAAGTGGTGCAGGTATTGAAGCGTGAAGTCCAATCTGCCGGAGACCACACCCTGCAAAGCCGTGTGGACAGCCTTCCTAGCGGAGCATACACAGTGCAAATTCGTGCTGGCGGGGAGATCGCAACGCGGGGGATACAGGTGGTACGATAGGTTGGAAGCGGGTTTAACTTTTACACCACCATCGGCAACTGCACAAAAAATGTCGCCCCTTCGCCAAGCACAGATTCGCACCAAACCTTGCCTTTCATCACTTCGGCGAGTTGCTTGACAATGGACAATCCAAGTCCTGTTGAGTGCTCGCCGCCTGTCGGCTGGGCGGTCAATCGGGCAAATTTTCCGAAGAGTTTTGTTTGGTCGTCTGCGGAAATTCCGGGTCCTTCGTCACGAATCAGAACGGTCAAAAGCTGTTGATTGCTGGCTACTGATTGTTGAGTTGTTGAGATTTCGATAGTCACTTTTTTGCCGAATGGCGAGTATTTGACAGCATTGGAAATGAGGTTTTCGATAATTTGCTCGGTAAGATTTTCGTCGGCAAAACTGACTATTGGCTCGTCGGGAATCGTAAAATTGAGGGTGATACCCTTGGTCATGGCGCGTTGGGTATAGCTTTCAACTACACGATTGACGATTTCTCGTATATCAAAATCCACAAGATGAGGTTTGATGCCGCCTTGCTCAATAGCGTTCACATCCAGCAAATTCCGCACGAGTTCAAACATTTTATTAGCAGATTGCCCGATAAGCCTCGCAAAATCTTGGACTTCTTCTGGTGGCATGGTTTGAAATTCCTGCTCAATGATTCGCGCTAAATCTCTGATATTATTCAGAGGATTTTTCAAATCGTGTGCGGCAATACCCAAAAACTCATTTTTTTCTTGGTTAAGCGCCAAAAGCTCATGGTTCTGCTCCTCCAAGCGCTCGGACTGCTCTTTGATATGGGAATACGATTCCGCCAATGCAATCGCCGCCCGCACCCGTGCCAAAAGCTCGGTTTTGTCAACCGGAATCCGTAGATAATCCGCCGCACCAGCATTTAAGGCATATTCCACGTGTTTCGACGACCCCAAGCCCGTCAACATGATAACGGGAATATCATGCGTCGTCTCGCGCTCTTTCAGCACCATCAGTGCTTCCAAACCGCTCATCTCCGGCATCACCCAGTCCATAATGATAAGATTGGGCTTTTGCGCTTCTGCCATTTTGCAGCCGACAAGCCCGTTTGGTGCGGTAATCACTAAATATGGCTCTGGCGCATGGCGCAAAACGGCGCTTATAGCTAAACGATTTTTTTCTTCATCGTCCACGACCAAAATTGTCCTGGCATCATCACGCTGCATCATCATAGTTGGTTGATTGGCAAGAGGTTATTGGGGTTTTTGTTGTGTGTCGCCAAAGACGACTTCTATTTCTCTTCAGCCATGGGAAGGGCAATAAAAAACGTTGCCCCATTGCCAAAGACGGATTCGCACCAAACGTCACCGTTCATTGATTCGACCATTTTTTTGACAATCGACAGCCCTAAGCCCGTCGAATGTTCGCCTCCTGTTGGGCGAGCGCTGAGTTTGGCGAAACGTCCGAAAAGCTGCTCTTTGTCCTTGTCGGACAAACCTTGTCCTTCGTCCTGCACGGCGATAATCACTGAGCGCGTTGGCAATTCGCGTGTGAGCGGGATGCCATGCGCCAGCAACTCTTCAGCCATTGGGTTGGTTTTTCCCGCTAAAGCCCGCACCCAGACTCGTTTTTCCGGCGGAGAATACTTCACAGCATTAGAGATAAGATTTTCGAGGATTTCCGTCGCGGCGGCTCTATCGGCAAGTGCGTGGAATGAAGCGTCTTCCAATGACATTGGCTCAACAATAATGGTGATATTTTTTGCCGCAGCCCGCGCACGATAATCCTCCGCAACAGCGCTTGCAATCTGGTGAAGCGGGATGGTGGCAATCGTAAAATTAAATCGCCCCGACTCAATCGCGTTAATATCCAGCAAATTCGTAATTATCGCAAACATCCGCTCTGCTGCCTGATACACTTTTTGTAAAGTTTCTACCGCTTCGCTTTCGCTCATTTTTGCCCGATAGCGTTGCATAAGCTGTACGCTCAACATAATGCCCGTCAAAGGATTTTTCAGGTCGTGTGCGGCAATGCCAAGGAACTCGTTTTTCTCCTTGTTGAGTTGGGCAAGTTCGTCAATCGCCATTTCCAGCGCGATATTTTGGTCGTGAAGCTGCACGTTTTGGCGCTGAATTTCTTCGCTTGCTTTGGTTAATTGTTCTGTGCGATGCTCTACCTGCTCTTCTAAGATTTCATTTTGACGGCGTATGCCGCGCAAGCGCCATTGTACGCCTAACCACAGCGCCCCAATGAGCGCCCCCAGCATCAAAAGCCGAAACCACCACGTCGCCCAAAATGGCGGACGAATGCGAATGAGGATTGATGCGCCTTCGCCGTTATTTACTGCCGCCGGGTCTGCTCCGGCACGGACGCGGAAGCGATATTCGCCGGGGTCGAGATTGGTGTAAGCCGCATACCGACGATTACCCGCTTGAAGCCAGTATGTATCGAAGTTTTCAAGCATATAGTTGTAGCGAATCTGACGGCTTGCGCCCGTAAAATCCAGCGCGACAAACTCAAACGATATGACGTTTTCGTGAAAATCCAGCGTAATATCGCGCATTTCCGCCAAAGGGTGCGTAAATGCACGGGTTTCGTCGTGAACTTTGAAGGAGATAAGCACGACGGGCGGCGTTATGGTCTTGTATGCCAGTACGGTTGCGGGTTTAAAAGAGTTGTAACCCGCCACACCGCCAAAATACATTGTTCCATCGGCAGACTGATAAAAAGCACCAGTATTAAACTCATTGCTCTGCAAACCGTCATGGACATCAAATGCCCTCACGGTGCGGGTTTGCGGATTTAGACACGCCAGACCGTTGTTGGTACTCATCCAGATATTTCCGGCATCATCTTCGAGAACACCATAGACAAATTCGTTTGGCAAGCCGTTGTTGGCGGTAAAGCGCTCAAAATGGGCGCTTTGCTGCGGTGTGGCTTCGCAATAGCGATTAAGCCCTGCGGCAGTCGTAATCCACAGCCCGCCCTTTTTGTCCTCGAAAATACCCGTAACGGTGTTGTTACTAAGCGAGGTAGAATCAGCATTGGAGCGGTACGACGCGATAACGCCCTTTTCGGCGCTAAATTGTATCAGCCCATAACCGCTTGTTGCCAGCCACAATCGTCCTTTGGAGTCCTCGAAAACTGCGCGAATAGAATCGGTAGTGAGGCTTGACGGGTTTTGGGCGTTGTGCCGAAAACGCTGCATTTTTCCGGTGATTGGATTGAGCAAATGCAATCCTCCGCCTTGTGTTGCGATCCAAATATATCCTTTTGTTGCGCTTTTTCGTGCCAGACACATACTCCAAACGGAATTGCTTGCCAGCGCTGTCGTATCAAGCAGATTGCTCAGAAAGCGCTTAAATACTGCTTTGCCTGTATTTGGATTGAAATTTTCTAACCGATTCAGACCGCCACCTCTGGTGCCGATCCAGAGTTTGCCTGTGTCGTCGTAGAGCAGTTTAATGATAAAACTGGGACTGAGCGAGGTTTGGTCTTGTAATCGTGGTTCAAAGCGCATCCAGCGCTGTTTTGCGGCATCGTAATAGCTCAAGCCTTTGTCCGTACCAACCCAGAAGCCTCCGTTGGGAGCAGACAAAAATGACCGTACACCACCTGCACCGAGGCTATTGGCGTTGAAGGGGTTATGCCTGACGATGGTAAATTTATACCGACGTGGATTCCAGAGGTTTGCGCCGCCCGTGCGCGTACCAACCCACATTGTTCCCAAGCGGTCTTGGTAGAGCGAAAGCACTTCGCTGTTATTGAGCGCATCAACTTCGGTTGGGTTAGGCTCAAGAACAAGCGGCACGGGCGGCTTTTGGGGGGATTCGCTCGAAAAATTGTGCGGCGGAATAATCCAAATTCCTTGGCTGGTGGCAACCCAGAGCGCATTATCACTGGCGCGGGCAACGGCATTGACCACTGCCGGAATATCGCTTTTGCGCACCACCGACGACTCAAACGGCAACGATATATTGCGCTCCGGATGCCAAAGAATGACTGCAAGCGGCAGGTGCAGCCACAGGCTACCATCGGCATTGGGGATAATGGAAAAACTATTTTGCTGAGGATTCACAAACCCGCTTAATGGTAAGCCGTAAAGAACCTTGCCCGAAGCCGCATCCAGCAATGCCGTATGGTGACTGCTCATCAGCGCAACGGATGGTTTTGCGTTTTGCTCTTGTGCGTTTTGCTCACGCATGGCGATTGCCCAAATGGGTTTCCCGGCAAATCGCGCATCGGTTGTCAGTGGTGCGAGGGTCTCACCAACCAGTTTCCAAGCGCCATCGGCGGCAGCAATGAGAATTTGCCCGCCGCCAAAAACAACATCATAAACGGGGTTTGCCGAAATTTGCGTCATGCTTCCTGTCGTGTGGTCAAAACGAAATAGTCCTTGCACCGTGCCGATATAGACGTGGTGCGCCGAATCGGACGCAATAGTACGAACAAGGGGGATAGAGGTAAAACGGCGAAACTTCTCCTGGGCGGCATTAAAAAGATTGAGACCGTTGCGAGTCATTACCCAGATCTGCCCGTCATTATCCTCGTAAAGATCGGTTATCCAATTATCAGAAAGCGTCGTGGTGTCGGTTGCACGGTGGCGATAAACGCTAAAGGAGTAACCGTCGTATTTATTCGCCCCGTCCTGCGTTCCCAACCAGATAAAACCTCGCTTATCTTGCATAACGCAGTGAACGCTGCTTTGGGACAAGCCCTGCTCAATGGTTAAATGCTCGAAGCGAATAGTCGTCTGGCTCTGCGGGCGTGTTGGCACGGTTTGTGCGTTGAGGAGCGAAAATGTTAGACCAAAGAAGGCAACAAAACAAAGCACGTTGGCAATATTCGCCATGACGGGATATTTTCGCACAAATAGCCATTGGAGGCAGGCAGAGAGATTCATAAAGGCGCAGAGATGGGGGAACAATGTTGAGAACGGTAAAATACATAAATGTTGCTCAGGAACAAAAAAAAGCCGCAGGAAATAGAGATTTCATGCGGCTTTTGCGTTGCAGGATCTTATAGTCTTAGGGCTAGCGTTTTCGGGCAAGGGGTTAAAACCCTTTGTTGCATAAGTCCTTGTTTAACAAGCCCCCTTGACATAGTTTTTTTCGCCGATCACACAGTTCACACAATTTTTATTGCAGCCGCACACGAATGCCGCTTCTCGAATGTGCAATCAAGACGGCTTTGTCACTATTTGTGCGTTTTGCATTCACAACACCAACCGAAATCTCTGCCATGCCAGCTTGCAGTGAGGCAAGTTCGGTTGCCGTAAATTCTACGCTTGTTGTCCCGGCGGAAAGCTCCTTGCTGAGGGGTTTCGGCATATTCCGCAGGATTTGAGCGACTTCTTGGCGCGATTTCCCCGCAAGTGTAGTGGAATCAGCAACATTATGCACCGTTACGCGCCCATTCGTAAATGTTCCCGCCAGATTCCATCGTAGGTTCAGCGCTGCCGAGCGTGAAACAACGTCCCCCTCCTTCACCGATATTAGCGTGATTTTGCCTGGTATATCCACCGTGTTGTCCGCGAAGGTGTAGCCAACGGCGGTGACGGTTGCAAGAGCATTCGCATCGTTCAACGTTATGAGTGCAGGGCGCGTCGTTGCTGACGTTGCGGGCGGCGCAGGAAAAACAAAGAGTGTTGAGGCGATTCGTGCCGGACGCTGTGCATTTGGTGGAGGATTGCCGCCCGGAGGATTGCCGTTGCCGCCATTACCACCGTTGCCGGGTCTGCCGTTACCATCGCGCAAGCGCATCGGCGGGCGAACAAACTGGTAGGATGTGCCTAGCACCGCGAGGCTTACACCCGTTACGCCGAGCGTACTGTCGAAGCGGGCTGATGCTTCTGCGCCCGTTTCTGTGCTTGTGCTGGAGAGTCGGCGACGGGAAATCTCCACAATGGCTTCGGGGCGCGTTTCGCTGCCGCCTGCCAGACCGAGAATATTCATTGCGGGGTCGAAATCGGATGAGGTTTCACTGCTACTGCCGCCTGTAAGAGCGGTAATATCGGTGGTTGAGGCGGTACTGATATTATCCATCGTTGCCAATGGCGACATTACGCTGTCTTGTTGACACGCTGTTAGGCTGATTCCGGCAATGGTGATGAGGGCAACAGCGCAAAAAGCGCGTTGCATATTCCAAAAGGTTTTCATAGTGGTTCCTTCAAGTGAACAAAAAAGTGTGGAGTTGCATATTCCGTCTATGCTCAAATGCCTTTGGGGTTTGGTGGGATATGCGTGGTTTCACCATGTTCCCTTTTCACGCATATTGGGGGATTTCCAAAAGCAATAGTCCTGATACATAGTCAACGGCGGCGCGAATGCTTCATAATTGGGAGGTTTCCGAAAATCTGAAATGACGATAATTTTTGGGAAGTGTGCGCGTGTTTGTTGTGCGCTCTAAAGGAAAAAAACAGGAAAGCGCGAAGAAAGTTACAACAATCTGCGCGGCGAGTATTTCTCGCCCCCCGACAGAACTTGTTCAATCCCCCAAAAAGCGCTATATTGAAGCCTTGCAAGCACTCTTTCCTTCTGAAAATTATCTGCTCTTCATCATGGCTCGTCTCGTGTTCTCCTTGCGATGGATGATTGTTTTTGCCGTCACTTTCGCCGCTATACCCGTTTTTATCCATACGCAAACTTTGCCCGATTATGTCTGGCAAAAAACCGCAGGAATGATTTCCGACCAAAAAATTATTTGCCTCCACACGACAGGAAATCGGCTTCTCGCCGGAACAAACGATGGCGTTTTTCTCTCGACCAATCTTGGTGATACGTGGACGCAAACGCAGGGCTGGAGCGGGCAGGAAGTAACGTCGTTCTTTCGCGCATCCGGCGCTCTTTTTGCGACAACATGGGGCGGTGGTGTTTTTCGTTCAACCAATGACGGGCAGTCTTGGACGGCGGCAAATCAAGGCTTGCAGCCAACAAATCGCCAAGCGCGGTCAATGGCGCAACTCGGCTCACGGCTATTTTTGGGAACTCAGCGTGGACTGCTTTCTTCGGATGACGACGGTAATTCGTGGCGTGTTCTGACGCAACTTGACGTGCGCTCACTTCAGGTTGTCGGCTCGGTCATTGTTGCCGGAACGGTGGAAGATGGTATCATCCGCTCGGTGGACGGCGGCAGGACGTGGGATTTTGCTAATGCCGGGCTTCCCAGCACAGCTCGCACGGTTTTTTCATTTTGTTCTTACACTCCCCACGAATCGGTGCTTTTTGCTGGCACAAATGCGGGCATCTTTCGTTCAAACGATAACGGTGCGACATGGCGGGCTGCGGGATTGCCGGGGCAGCAGATTGAGGCACTGTATCAAGACAGAATTGAGATTTTTGCCGGAACGCTTGGCGGAGGCGTGTTTGTTTCTGCCGACTACGGCTATACGTGGCGGGCGGTCAATACGGGCTTAACCAGCCTTCGCGTCTTGTCCTTCACAAAAAGCGGAGAAAATCTCATCGCAGGAACAGACGGCGGCGGCACGTGGCGAACAGTAAATGGAAATTTTTCTGACGCGCAGTTAGCCGTCAGCACCGATAGTATTCGGCTCGACACAACCATAGCGGGTGTGGCGGGAAACGCCCGTTCCATCTCGCTTGTCGCCCAAGGCTCCTCGACTCAACCCCTCACCATTACGGCATCTTCGGGCATTGAAGTAGCAAACTTTGGCGATGCTTTTCTGCCGTCTCTCAGCATTCCTGCGGGGCTTCAGGCGACACTCATTCAAGCACGGCTATTTTCGCCAATCTCTGGCACGATAAATGGCACCATTACGTTTCGCCAAGGTGCGGCTGAACGCACGGTTGTCGTCACGGGAACAGTTTTGGAGCCACCACCACCGGAACTTGCCATTACTCCCGCCGCAATCAATCTTGGCAGCGTCCTCCAAGGTGCAAATTCGACCGCACAAACACTGACGCTCACGGGCAAAAATATTACGGGGCAAACAACTGTATTTGCGCCGCGCGGAACCTTGCTTTTCGACCCCGTGAACCGCATTTGGGTGAATATTTTAACACTCGCGCCTTTTGTTCAGACAACGACCATCAGCATTCGCCTTCACTCTGCACTCCAGCCGTTTGCTATCAACAGCGCCGTCACCGCACAAAGCGGCATTGCCCAAGCAAGTGCGGCGGTGATAGGGGTGATAGAGGAAGCGCCCAAATTCCCTCTCTTACTCACCTCAGAAACAGCCGCCGATTCGCAGATTTCTTTCGGGCAGTTTACTCGTGGTGGTGCTTCGCCTGTGCGCACATATAACCTCGTCGGCAGAAATTTGCTTGCACCCGTTACCATCAATTCCATTACTGATGTGCAGTTTCTCAATCCCGCCAATGGAGCATGGGTACGCTCGCTGACGCTATTTCCCGATAGGCTGGGAAGCCTCGCACAAGCAATATCGGTGCGGATTGATTCTTCCCGACTAAGCGGAGCGCTGGTTTCTCGCATTAACCACACCAGCACAGGAACAAGCGCAACCATCGAAATAGTCGCCATTGTGCAAGACCCAGCAAGACTTTTTGTTCAACCGAGGAGTTTGGATTTTGGCACACTCCGGCTTGGCAATGCAGTCCAGACGCAGCAGTATGTCTTGACGGGGCAAGACCTCCTTGACCCTTTGTTTTTAACCACGCCCGACGGCGTAGAAATTTTGGATACCGTAACCAATACGTGGCAGCGCTCCATCAGGCTCATGCTCACCTACACGCCAAACACCGCTAATATCCGATGCAATTTCACGGTGCGCTTCAACACGTCGCAAGTGCGGCGCTTGGATTCGATGATTATCAACGTGAGCGGCGAAACAAGAGCAACCGTGCGGGTTCTGGGAAATGTCATTCCACAGCCCGAACTTACGGCTATTGCGCAACCTTCCGCCGATTTCGGAGAGCCGCTTATTCACTTCGATCCCTCGCCCGTCCGCTCCTACACGCTTCGGGGACGGTTTCTGGGGTCTCCCGTGCGCGTGACCGTGCCGCAAGGCGTTCTGCTCCGCGATAGCGCTCAAACGGTCTGGGTAAACGCACTCACACTTTTGCCCAATCCTGACAGTACGCTTGGGCGCAGAATATTCGTCAAACTTGATTCGTCGCGGCTTGGCGCGGTCGAGGATTCCATCCGCAATGTTAGTAGTGCTACCTCTGCGAGTGTTGCGGTACGCGGTTCGGTGGTAGTATTGGCGCTGCCTCCGGGGGCAGAAACGACGCTGGAATTGCGCTTTATCGGGCAGCCGCCGCTTCGTGTGCGGGATTCCGCTCGTATTCAACTTTGGCTCAAGGGCTCACGGTTGCTGACTCCGAGATTGATTGGGCGTTTTCTTCGCAGTCTGCGGGCAACGGTGCGGATTGATACGAACAACCTAGCTGTTCTCGGCATTTCGCCACTCACCCCTCGCGCCCGCATGGAATCGCCATCGGTCGTTCCGGCGAACACCGCCAATTACATCATTTTTGCGGAGCGCACCGATACGACGAGCATGGAAAATCTGCTCTTGGCGGAACTCCTCGTGCGGGCGACGCTTGGTTCGACAACCTCGAACACCATTCGTCTTACCCAGCCAACGCAGTGGCTTGGCACCAATGGCAGCGTCACTCCAGCAAGCGATATTCGCATTCTGAGCGAACCAGAAGCACTAGCAATACAACTTCGTCCACTTTTTGCTCGCAGAAATGGCTTGGTGACTGTCATTGCACCGAATCCTTCATCGGATCTGGTGCAGATTCGCTATGCTTTATCAGCGAAAAGTGCGATGGCAAATGTTGTGCTGGAACTCAGTGATACTGCGGGTCGTGTGGTAAAGCGTCGTAGTTTGGGCGATAGGGAAACGGGATTGGTGCATGAGGAGGCTTTTGACGTGCAGGCGTTGGCTGCGGGTGCGTATTATCTGCGCGTTATCACGGCAGAGGAAGTGTTGTATGGGCGTGTAGATATTGTGCGGTAATTGCGTGTATTTTTTTTCGTAACGGTATTTCATTGCATTTGACCATCGTCTTTATTAAGTTACAGGTGTCCGAAAATAACGTATGCTGCTGATACGTGTGTGTTCCTCACATTGAGGGTAATGTGAGCAGCAGATTTTCCTTCGTACTATCTGTTTCCAATACTTCCCAAACTCACACGTTCTGCCATAATTGCAGAAGGTGTTGAGGAAATTTCTTGATAATCCAACTCATTTTTTCTTTTCAAACAAACGTAGTGTATTATGAAACGAATGTTTCTTTTGTGCATTGCTCTGTGCTGCGTGGTTATGGCGTTTTCAGCTTCGGCTTTGGCGCAAAACCGCACCGTCACAGGCAAGGTGATCTTCAAAGACACCAAAACAGCGCTTCCGGGCGCAAAAATTGTCGTCAAAGGTCGCAAAATTGGCGCGATTGCGAACCGCGACGGCGAGTATAAAATTGACGTTCCCGAAGGCTCGACCCTCGTCTTCAGTCTCATCGGGCATCTGACGCAAGAAATCAAGGTCGGCGACAAAACCACGATTGATGTGGCAATGGCGCTGGATGATGTTCGGCTTGAGGATGTGATTGTGACGGCACTTGGCATTGAGCAAAAAAAGCGTGCCGTGAACTATGCCGTTCAGGACATCAAAGCTGCGGAAATCACAGAATCCCAGCAAACTAATATCGTCAATGCTATGCAAGGACGGATTGCCGGGGTGCAGATTACCAATTCCGGAGGCGCTCCGGGCGGCTCCTCTAGCATTATCATTCGCGGTGGTAATTCGGTGGACTCCGATAATCAACCACTTTTCATCATAGACGGTGTGCCGATGGATAACTCCACCACAACCGAAACTGGCGCAGGAACAAGTTCCCTCAACGGGCAAGTCGCTCGAAGCGTTGCCAGCCCGAACCGTGCTGTGGACATCAACCCCGATGATATTGAAAGCATCAGCGTTTTGAAAGGTCCCTCGGCAGCAGCGCTCTATGGTTCACGGGCAGCAAATGGCGTTGTCTTGATTACCACCAAACGCGGTAAAGAAGGGACGACCAACGTAACCTACAACAACTCTTTTTCCTACGATGTTGTCAATCGCCTGCCGCAATTGCAATCACAGTACAAACAGGGGCAAAATGGTTTTAACGATCCTGTAACCCGCCGCTCGTGGGGACCACGCTTCCAGCCGGGCGAGTCCGTCTATGACAATTTGGGCGGACTCTTCAAACCCGCCTTCAGCATGGTGCATAATCTCTCAGCTTCGGGAGCAAATGAAACCTCGAATTTCCTTGTTTCTATCAACCGCACCGACCAAAATGGTATCGTCCCGACGACCAATTGGACGCGCACATCGCTTCGCTTCAATGGCGGTGCAAAGGTCGCCGATAAGTTGCAAATCCAAGCATCTATCAACTATACCAACACTGGTGGGAACAAGGCTTTGCAAGGTCCGGGCTTGTTCGGCAGTTCGGGTGGTATTATCGTCAGCACGATTTACTGGCCCCGCAATGACAATATGAGCGATTGGGAAAACCCCGACGGAACGCGCCGCCGCTTGCTTGCCGGAGCGGTGATTGATGATGCCGACAACCCCTATTGGACGCTCAAATACAACACCATCAACGACGACGTGAATCGTGTACTGGGCAATGTGCGCATCGTTTATGACCCCGTAGATTGGCTGAATGTAACCTACATCGCCGGAACGGATATTGCGCACGAATTGACGAAATCCGTCCGCTATCCCGGAACATCCTTGCGCAACGCCAATACGGGAGTAAGTTTTGTTTTGGGTGGCGTGTCGCAATCGCAAAACTTTAATCGTATTCTCAATTCTCAACTTCTCGTTACCTTCAAAAAAGAGTTAATGGAAGGCTTGGAAGGGGAGTTGCTGTTGGGAAATTGGATAGAAGCCACACGCAATTACCAGCTTGATTACGTCGGCAATCAGTTCATCAACCCTGATTTTATCAGCATTAACAATACCCCCAACACCGAAAACCGTGTTGTGGAGCGGATTACCGACAAGCGATTAATTGGTCTATTTGCACAGGCAAATTTAAGCTGGCAAAATAAACTCTTCGTCAGTTTGCGCGGGCGCAATGACTGGTCGTCTGCGTTGCCGATTGCCAGCCGCTCATATTTTTACCCAGCTCTTGATGTGGGCTACGTATTCACGGAAGATTTCGGACGTGGCGATATTTTGAGCTATGGTAAAATTCGCGCTTCGGTGGCGCAAGTAGGAAAAGATGCCACGCCATACCGCACCAACACGGCACTTACAAGCAACACATATCTTGGTGCTGGTTTCCGCAACGACTTTTGGGCAGGCAATCCGATTCTCAAGCCCGAAATTACACAATCGGCGGAAATCGGCGTAGATTTGCGCTTTTTCGAGGGCGCACTGAATCTTGACGCGGCGGTTTATCAGCAAAACACGTTTAATCAGCTTATAGCGCCACGCATTAGCCAAGCATCCGGCTTTATTTTTGCGTATTTGAACGGCGGGACAGTCGAAAACAGAGGCTTGGAAGTGGCTCTTAATGCAACACCCGTGCGCTCGTCAGGCTTTCGCTGGGATGTTGGTCTTAATTACACCGCCAACCAAAGTCGCGTGACAGAACTCCCATCGGTACTGACGGAATTGAACCAATCTGATGCGTGGGTCATTGACAACGTGCGCGGCTCTGCCTTCCCGGGACAACCGTTGCAAGCTATCGCCATGAACGATTACAACCGCAATCCGCAAGGCAAAATCATCATTGACAGCGCGAATGGATTACCGACGCCTATCAGCGTCGGTGTTTGGAATTACGGCGGAAACCGCCAACCCGATGCAATTATCGGCTTTAATAATAGCTTCCAATTTTTTGGCGCTTTGACATTCTCATTCTTATGGGATATTCGTATTGGTGGCAAAGTGGTCAACGGTACCGATTGGGACATGGTTCGCTCAGGAATGAGTCCGCGCACACTCGACCGCTACAAAAAAGTCGTCTTGGATGGTGTCGTGCGAAATCGCGCTCAAACGGATGTGAATGCACCCGATGCTTGGGTGGCGAACACCCGTGAAGTAGAACTCACCGAAGCATACTACCGTTTCACCTTTGCTGCGGCTGGTTCCAATTTTGTGGAAGATGGCTCATGGGTGCGCTTGCGCACGGTGAATTTGTCGTACCGTTTGACCAAAGAAGCGCTGTCCGGCATGGGACTTCCGATTCGTGAATTGGAATTTTTTGTCAACGGGCGCAATCTGCTCTTGTTTACGCGCTATACTGGTATGGATCCGGAAGTTTCCGTCTCTGGTGCAGGTGTGCGCGGCGCAGGCTCGAACGGTCTGGATTATGGCGGCGTTCCGTCAACAATGGGCGTTACCGCTGGTTTGAAAATTTCGTTCTAACCCTTCAATCGCAATCATTAAATTTTTACTCTTATGAAATCACGAATTATTCTCGCGCTGCTCTGTGCTGTGGGCATGGGATTGAGCGCTTGCGATGCGTTTTTGGATGTGAATCGCAATCCAAATTTTCCCGAAGATGCTTCGCCGTCAGCGAAATTACCAAGCATTATCGCCAACGGCTTACAGCAACAATTAGCTCTCAGTGTCTTGGTATCAGGGCATTTCACGCAACAATTTGCCGGACGGGCTGCTGGCAATGGCAATGACCAATTTTTCCTTTCGCCTCCGGCAAATCCCTTTAACGATACCTATTTCCGCGCCGCAAGTAATATTCCGTCGATGATTGAACGTGCAACCCGCGAACAAGCGTGGTACTACGTTGGTGCGGGCAAAGTGCTGATGGCAGCGCTGCTGTTCCATCTCACGGATCTGCACGGGGATATTCCCTATTCTGATGCGTTTCGTGCTGCTCAGAATTTCCAGCCAATCTATGATTCGCAGGAAAGCATCTATACTACGATGGACAAACTCTTGGATGAAGCTATCGTGGAATTTGGCAAATCGCAGCCACCATCTGCTCCGGCATTTAATGCGGCAGCAGATATTCTCTACGGGGGCAATGCCCAACGCTGGATTCTCTTTGCCAACGGCTTAAAGGCGCGCCAATACAATCACTTGACAAAAAAAGCGAGCTATAATCCGCAGCGTGTATTGAATGCACTCGCTAATGCCGTCAACGATAATGCCCAGGATGCACAAATTGCCTTCAGTGCGGCGCAAGTCGGACACACGAATATCTGGGCATACCAACGTGCGAATGCGAATGCACGGACGTTTGGGCGGTTTTTCATTAATATGCTCGACGGCACAACGCTTGGCTTCCGCGACCCGCGCTTTGTCATCATTGCGCCAGACACCAACCGTTCAAAAGGCTTTGTTAATGGTGCTGGTGCGCCGACAAATCCTGCCTTATTGGGAGTAAACGCACTGGGAGCTTCAGACTTTTACGGGCGCTACAACATCACGACAACCGCGACGGCAAATCTTGCTGCGCCTGCGGCGAACACCGCTCCTGCTATCGAAGGCTGGTACTCGCGGACGTTGGGCGTACAGCTTATTTTGACGAATGCCGAAATGCGTTTCATCGAAGCAGAAGCCGCTTTCCGTGCGGGCAGCCGCGATAGAGCGCTAACGGCATTGCGGGCAGGTATCACCGCGCATATGAACAAAATCGGCGTTGCGGCGGCAAGTCGTGATGCGTATTTGGCGAGTGTTGCTGTTCCTCAGACGGCGGCAGCGCTAACGCTGGCACATATCATGCAGCAAAAATATATTGCGCTCTTTCTGCACCACGAAACATGGGTAGATATGCGCCGTATGGATTACAGCACAACGATTTACCCGAATTTCACGCCGCCAACGAATCCGAATACGGATCTGATGGGCGCATTCCCGCGCCGTTTCTTGCCCGGCTCGGCAGAAGTTCTCTATAACCGTAGCAATGCGTACTCCGAAATTGACAAAAAAGGCGTTGCCGATGCAACGTGGATAATAACGCCAATGTGGTGGGACAGACCATAAAAAGAAATTATGAATTACGAAATTTTATCAGGAATACTTGTATGAGAACTCAGATTATATGGGCTTTAGCGGCTTTTTTGGTACTTGCGGCGTGTGAGCGCCAATTCCCAACAACGCCGGGCGCGGTTTCGACAGAATTTTACCCCGTTATCCAAACCACAAATGCGTGGACAATACCAGCAGCCCCCGCAAGTGGCGCGGTTGTTACGTTGGAGTTGGTTTTCAACTCCTACTCTCCCATTCGTACGATCAATTTGCTGCAAGTAACAAACCGTACTGTAAGCGGCACTGTTATGCGCGACACCGTTGTTAGTGCAACGTTTATGTATCAAGCGGCATATTCCGCTATTAAAGGCGGCGATACACTTCTGATGAACTACACCGTGCGCCCCGTTCCGCGCCCCGCCGGAACAACGGCTGTTACTCAGCAGCTTATCGGCGAGATTGTGAATCAGAATGGCTTACTCAAGCGCCGTGCATCGGGAACGTTCACGTCTCCGGCGATGTAAAGTTTGTTCGTTGAAAACATCAAACGCCGCTTCAGAGTATCTCTGAAGCGGCGTTGTTTTTTAGCAATACAAAAGCCCGTTTGAGTGGTATCCATCCAAACGGGCTTTCATGTTTTTGAAGACCAGAATTCAAGAGAGTTTTGTGGGTGAAGATTGTTAGAGAATAAACCTCACGGGAATAACGACAACGCTATGAACGGGCTTGTTATTGCGGAGTGCCGGGGTGAAGGTACATTTTTTCACGGCATCGCAAGCACTGCGGGCGAAGTCATTGGGCGCGTGTGACTCTTCACCGATATAATTCACGTGCGTAATCGTGCCTTCGGCGCTCAGATAGACAACGACATCAACTCGTCCACGTTTGCCTTCTTTGAGGGCATTGGCGGGAAAGCGCAAGTGTTCGCGCAACTCTTTGGCATCATATTTCGCCGGTGTGTAGGAATACTGCGTGTTGCCTTCGCCGGTAAGGTCGCTAAGGCGCACGTATTGTAGTGTTTCAGGTTTTGCTTCTTCTTCAGTGGGTTGCGACGAAGTGCGTTTTGTGGCAAGGCTGCCGAGTCGTAATACCTGCTCGGTAGCAATCGGACTGTTGACGGATTGGCTTTGTGCAAGGCTGGGGGCAGCCCAAAGCATCAATGCAAGCATAACAAACGAAACAAAGGCAAATGCTGTTGGTCGGCTATTGGTCAGCAATGCTGCCAACGCAAAAGTGTTGTTGAGAAAACGGGGTTTCATAGTGAACCTCTTCCTTACTTCGACAATAGTTAATTACAAGGGCAAATATACAAAGGTTCTTTTGAATTGTCAATAGTTTTTTTTATAAAAAACTTAATATTGTTAATATTTTTTTTCTTAAACAAAACAAACAAAGAAATACTGCACATTTTCAATAAAAAATTAAACCATTATAAGAACAACAACTCCTCGCATAGCGCCCCGACTCAGAAATACTCGCTAATCCTTACATTCGCACTCTTTTGAAAGAAGTTCGGGACGATATTCAAAGTGCATGGTGTCGTAATGATACCACCTGCCGCCCCAGATAAAACCATGCTTTTCAAAGATATGGACAATCGCCATTGGAATACGATTTTTGAACGGATAGCGGTCACTCTTATTCAAATCCCAGCGCCAATAATCCGTAAAACGCAAGTTAATATCAATCGCGGCAGCAAAACTGTGATTGCTCAAGCGCTCCGTCCCAGCAATGACACGCCATTTGAACGTTCCTGCTGGTTGAATGATGTATGGATGAAATTCCTTCGGCAAGCGCTCTAATTCGTCAGACACCGCTTGCAACTTCGTGTTTACACCGTTTATACGTGTCACCATCAGTGTTGATGCGGCATTGGGCAGGTTCTTGAGCCAGCGCACGGGAACAAGATTCTGACGGACCTCGTTTTCCGTCGCGCCATACATCATGCGGAAAAACGGCTCAAAACGGATACGCCCCGGGTCATCATGGCGCAGTGGCACGGTTGCCGAATCATCCTGCTTGTAACATTGCGCCATCTGGTCGCGGAGGGTTGCTTGCGACAGGAAGCGCTCCCATTCTTCGGTAGAAACATCGCTAAGGGCTTTCGGAAGCGTCAGGCGACCAAACGGCATCACTGCGCCATTCCGCCAATACAGCGAATCACTTGTGGCGCGAAGAAGCACATCGGGATAGACGCGAACAAGGCTTTGGAGACATTCCGACGCTGGAATGTCGCGGGATTGCGCAAAGACGGCGTTTGCGCTGGATAGTATCCAGAGGATGGATAATAATTTGAGGGGAAGTGGCATAGACTCGTGATAAATAGTTTGAATCAAGCATTGACGGGGTTCCTCAGCCTTGCAATGAATTTCATAGTTTATCCTTCATACTTTTCCTAGGCTTTTGCCACCGTTGCCGCATCCACGCGCCGTGCGCCGTATTGGAGCATCGTCATTGCGCAAGCATTGAGCGTTGAACCAGTCGTCAAAATATCATCCACCAGCAGAATAGATGCGCCTTTGAGGGCATTGCCCCTGCGACCAGCGCTAAAAACATTTTTCACATTATTTTTCCGCTCTTCCGCATTCAAATAGGTTTGTGAAAGCGTGTAGGTATGGCGCACAACAGCGTCCTTTTCGACGGGTATGTTCACAATATCGGCAATTCCTTCGGCAATGCGCAGGGATTGATTATAGCCCCGTTCCCGCTCCCGTGCGCTGTGGATGGGGACTGGCACGATGGCATCATAACTCGTTTGATTCAGCAGTTGAAGACAATAGCCCAGTTCCTGCCCCAAAGACCTCCCTAATCCTTGCATTCCGTGATATTTCAGCGCATAGAGTAGGAGCGAAATCGGAGTAGAGTCCTCATGAATTGATTCTTGGCTTGTTCCAGAGTCAAATTCCCGTTGAAACCGTGCTGTGATGCTGCTTACCGCCAATTCATCTCCGCGAAAATGCGAGGAAATACCCGCCAACAGCGCCCCCGAAACGTCGGCTGGCGGCAATCGGTCGAAACAGCGCGTACAGACATATTTGCCGAGACAGTGCGGGACACGTTCATCGGTGAGTAATGCCCCGCAAATGAGGCAAATTCTGGGCGCGAGAACATCAAGAAAAGCCTGATAAAGCGCGGTAAACATTTCGTTGAAAAAAAGATTGGGAACAATGACAAATCAAACAAATTTTTTCTACCAGAAATTCACGCCGAAAGTGTAAATTTCGCCCTTTGCCAAGCCTTGAGTCATTAGAAATGACAATAGCGCTGCAACGTAGCACGGCTTGAGCATTTATTCAACAAAAAAAGTCATTGCTCAAGTTCGGTTTGTACGCTTTTCCAGCCGAACAGCGCCCCGCACCCGCAACAACTCTTTCTCATTTTGTGTGTTACAAAGGAAACCGCATGGAACGATTTACTGGATTTTTGGGCATTTTTTGCATTTTAGGGATTGCATTTGCCCTTTCAAATAATCGCAAAGCTATCAATAAACGCCTTGTTTTGGTGGGCTTGGGATTGCAATTAGTCTTAGCAGTGTTTATTTTGAAAGTACCGATTGGGCAGCAGATTTTTAGCGCTTTGGGGGCAGCAGTTGCTCAATTACTGGATTATTCCAATAAAGGCGCAGAATTTGTCTTTGGCATCCTCGTCAAGCCCGAAACCCTTGATAAAATCTTTGGTGCTGGAAGTGGCTTCATTTTTGCGCTCAAAGTCACGCCGACGATTATTTTTGTGTCCGTACTAGTCAGCATTGCCTATCACATCGGTTTGATGCAGCGCGTCGTTGCGGTGATTGCCAAGGGAGTCTATTACCTCATGGGCGTAAGCGGCTCGGAAGCACTTTCAAATGTGGCAAGCGCCTTTGTGGGACAGGTCGAAGCGCAAATTATGATAAAACCTTACGTTGCGGGCATGACCAATAGTGAGTTACTGGCTTCGATGGCAGGTTCGATGGCGTGTATTGCCGGCGGTGTGATGGCGGTCTATATTTCGATGGGAGTTCCGGCTCCGTATCTCATCGCAGCAAGCCTCATGGCGGCTCCGGCGGCTTTGGTGATTGCAAAAATTGTCTATCCCGAAACCGAAGAATCCGAAACCAAAGGCGAAGTAAAACTCGAAATCAAGAAGCAAAATGCGAATTTAGTGGACGCGATTGCACACGGCGCATCAGATGGGATGCGGGTTTCCATCAATGTTATCGCCATGCTTATTGGCTTTATTGCCGTCATTGCGATGGTAGATGCGTTTTTGGGAGCAGTCGGCGGATTCTGTGCAAGCCGCTTCGGATGGTCGCTTGCGGGTGTGGGCATCAACCTTGCGACGCTTTCGCTGAAGGATATTTTAGGGCTAATTTTCTCCGGTTTTGCGTTTGTGATGGGCGTTCCGGGGCAAGATATTCAGCGCGTTGGAGCGCTTTTGGGGACAAAATTTGTGGTGAATGAGTTTGTGGCGTATTCCGATATGTCGCGCATGATTTCGCAAAGTGTTCTTTCGCCCAAAGCCCTCGTCATTGCGAGTTTTGCGCTTTGTGGTTTTGCGAATTTGAGTTCTATTGCCATTCAAATCGGCGGCATCGGCGAACTAGCGCCCTCGCGCCGAACCGACCTTGCAAAACTTGGCATGAGAGCGCTTATTTGCGGAACGTTGGCTTCGTATTTATCGGCAACCATCGCCGGAATTTTGATGTAATTTTCTCCACAACAGCAATACGATTCATGCGCATTACCGGCGGCACACTTCGCAGTAGAACACTGGAAACAAGCGGTTTTCAAGGAATACGCCCCACAACCGACCGTGCCAGAGAAACGATATTCAATATTCTTCTTAACTACGGCGACCTCGAAGGCGCGACAGTACTGGATTTATGTGCCGGAACAGGAGCATTGGCATTTGAAAGCCTCAGTCGTGGTGCGGCGTTGGCGGTTTTGGTCGAAAAACATCGTAAAAATTGTACATTACTTGCAGAATCAGCAACAATGCTTGGTCTCGCGGATGCCGTGCGGATTGTGTGCGACGATGCCGTGCGTTCGCTTGCTGGGCTTGCCCCAAGTCAATTTCACTATATTTTTTGTGACCCACCGTATTCAGCAAAGCTCATCAATCCTATCTTCCAGACCCTTGCCGCCTCAAGCATCTGCGGTGAAGAATGTGTGATGATAGCCGAACACGACATTCGAGAAGTTGTTTTGCGGCCCAAAGGCTGGGAAAAGCTGACCGAGCGGAAATTTGGCGAAACAATCGTCGAGTTTTTTATGCGCACGCCTTCTCTCTAAGGTAAAGAAAGCATGATGCACAACTTCCTAACCAATACCTTCATTTTCACAGATTTTTGAAAGAATTTTATGAACGCCATTGTCGAGCGATTTTTCCCGGAAGCCTTGCGTAATGCGGCTTCCGATGTACAGCGTCGGGGACGCTTAGTGATACAAATTGCCTTTATCGGAACGATTTTGTCATTGGTTTATACGCCTATCCATTTGTCGTACCCGAACTATATCGGTGCTATATGTTCTGGCGTGAATATCGTCGTCTATGCAATTATGGTGCTGATATTTCGCTCAACAGCATCACTCCCGCTTGCGGCGCACCTTTTGGCAGCAAATGCGCTGTTTTTGCTTGGTACGATTGATGTCACCACGGGCGGTTTGCGCTCGCAAACAACGCCGTGGCTTATTTTCTCGCCCCTGATAGCAACGGTAATTGCCGGGCGAAAACAAGGCATATTTTGGTGTGGCTGTGTTATTGCGTTTTACCTCGTTTTGGGGGTATTGGAATTAAACGGCATGACCCCGACAAGTGCCATTCCACAAGAAAAATTGATGAGTGCGTGGATTTCATCCATGATTGCCTTTGCAATGGTGCTGTTCGCATTTATTTCGGTCTTTGAAACAGGCAAAGAGCAGCTTTTATTGCAGTTGCAAAAAGAGCAAGAAAATATTCAAGCAAAAGTCCACGAAGCCCGCGCCCAACTTCAACAGGAGCAAGCCGCCGCCAATGCTAAAGACCAACAAATGCTGGAACGCGTGCAGATCCAACAGAAATACTTGGAATCCAGCGTTGCAGCGATTTTAAGCGGCGTAGAGCAGTTTTCGCAAGGCAATCTCACCGTAAGAATACAAGCATCGGAAACCGAAAGACGCGATGAAATAGCACGATTGACCGAGGGCTTAAATCACGCCATTGCGAATGTACGCGAACTCATGCGCAAAGTCCGCGAAACCGCCGATACGACGGCTCAATCCAGCAACGAAATTTTGTCGGCGACCGAAAAAATGACGTTTTCCGCCGCCGAGCAGTCCCGCAAAGCGTCCGATGCTACGAGACGGATTGCGGAATTGACCGAGCAGATGCAGCAAGGAGCGCGAACAGCACGAGGTTTTGCGGATGCCGCACAAGGAACGGTGCAAAGTTCGCAAGAAGGCAGTAAGCGCATTCAAGAAGCAATGGTCGGTATGGGTTCGATTGCCTTTGTTGTCGCGCAATCTGCCGAAACCATACGGGCGCTGGGCGAAAGCAGCAATCAAATCGGGGAAATCGTGCAAGTGATTAACGAAATTGCCGACCAAACCAATCTTCTGGCGCTGAATGCCGCTATCGAAGCTGCCCGTGCAGGCGAACAGGGACGCGGCTTTGCGGTCGTTGCCGATGAAGTTCGCAAACTCGCCGAGCGCACGACCAAAGCAACCAAAGAAATCGCCGTTATGATTAAGCGCATCCAACACGACACACAACAAGCCGTAGCCACCATTGGGCGTGGTACAGGCGAGGTGGAGCGTGGTACACAGCTTGTCGAAGAAGCAGGGCAATCGTTTATGACAACCCGCGACAATGCGAAAAAGAGTGCAGAGGCATACGAAGTCATTGCATCCGGCATAGAGACTCGTGCTTCGGCATTTCAGAGTGTGGTGCAAACCGTCCAATCAACGGTTGGCAGTATTGATGAAACGGTTGAAATGACGCATTATATCGAACATTCGTTGGAATCACTTTCCGGCTTAGTGCGGGATTTGCAGACGCTTTTGAGGCAATTTGACATTGATGATACTGGTGGGCGCAAACCTGCATCAATGCTGCATGAATCGTCGCAGCGCTATTTGGCATAAGCAAATCTCCAAGAAGCCACCCGACGAGCTAGGAAGCCGCCGGATGGCGCGGTTCGTGGGGCGTTTGATGTAGATAGCACAGCGTGTGTAGTACGTGGAAGAAGGAGCGATCGTCCCGTCGGGCGGCTTCTTAGTCCGTCCGGCGGGTGGTTTTCGCAATGTATTTACAACAATTCAAAAAAAAACACAGAAATTTGGCACAAAAAATGCTTAGTAGAAATACGGTGTAATAAACACGATACTTTTGTCAAATTTCCTAGTGATGAGACAGCATCATGATTAAGAAACTCGCAATCGAAGATGGACGGAAAGTCGTCCTCAAGCGCGAAGAAGGCGACCGCACATTCTTCACGCAAGGCGTTATCGCATACGAAGGCAGACTCTGGTATGCCATTCTTCTCGAAAACGAAGCACTTGTCAAAATTCGCAAAAATAGCGGTAAAGAATACCGCGTAAAATACGGCGGATGGACGTTGTGCGAAATTCACGCCAGCTAATAACGTTCTCAAGCGTGAGCAGACACCGCAAAAGTCTACTGCTTTTTTTTACGAGTGCAGAAAATTATTCCACATCTCAGAAAAAACGTGCATTTTAGTAGCTTGGTTTGTTTGATAGATTTCTTCCTTGGCGTTTTCTCGTACTATGTTCTTTGGGAAATGGTGCTGGGCAAGCGTCTCACAAGCTCTCGAATGATATGATTGTTTCTGCTGCCCAGAAGCGGCGTGTACACATTTTGCACTCGTTGACAACCGTTTTGATAGCACTTTTTCTTTGGGTCATCGTTCCCCCGAACCACCATCTTTCGGCGCAACCAAAGAAAAAAGTTATTGCCAAAATGCTTCAACTGCAAGGCGTTAGCGTTAGCAAAGTTGAGGCTCTCTCCTCTCCCTTCAAAGAAGCCAATCTCACCCTTTCGCCCACCGGACGCTTCATGTACTTTATGTCTGAGCGTGGCGGTCAGCCTTGGTCGCAATTCGACGATAAACTCAACCGCAATGATGGCGATATTTGGTACGCCGAGCGCATAGATGGTGTTTGGCAACGTCCCATGCCCCTTCCCGAAACGATTAACACGGCTTTCGGCGAAGATGAACCCAATATTACCCCCGACGGACAAAATGTCTTCTTCCAAAGTTTTCGCTCCGGTTGGGAAGGCAGTGGTGGTCCCTATTTCACGGCGGAACTGCATGGCAAAAAATGGGATAATCTCGCTGGATTGGGCGGAACACTCACGAATTTTTTCGTAAGCCAAAGCCGCGATAACAATAACTCCGTTGCCAGCGACGGCTCTTCGATGTCGCCGGCGGGCAATCTCTTCATTTTTACCTGCGGCAAAGACCTCAGCCCCAAGACCGCGCACGACATCTATTTCGCCAAACGCTTTATTGACGGCACGTTCTCCGCCGTTGAGCGCCTCGAACTCAGCACTCCGAAAAATGAACGCTCGGTTTTTATCGGCGCAGACGGCAAGTCCATCTATTTTTCCTCGAATGGCTATGGCGGCTTGGGCGGGCTGGACATCTTCAAAGCAACGCTCAACGATGACGGAACGGTTGGCACACTCTACAATCTCGGCGAACCCTTTAATACCAAAGGCGACGATTACGGCTTTGTTCTGAGCGCCGACGGCAAAGAGGCATATTTCATCCGCGAAGGCGATATTTACACCGCCGACCTTTCGGCAGTCGAATCGCGTGAACTCAAGTCTGCACCGATGATTCTGCTCACCGGCACGGTCAAAAGCAAAGCCACCGGAAACCCGCTTGAATCCTCAATAGACATTAGCGAAGTTCCTGCAACAGGCATGGAAGATGTTCCGGGCGGCGGATATTCTCTCAGTTTGCGGAGCAACAATATTGCCGGTGATTTTACGGCATTGCTCAAACCGGGAAAAAAATATATTCTTTCCGCATCGGCAAGCAAGCACAAGGGCATAAACAAAGAATTTACCCTCAATGCCGAAAACACGCAAGGCGGAGTCTTCCACCTTGATGTCGAACTCGACCTTGTGCCGCCACGCCCACCGAAAACAAAAGGCGTGACAACGGCAACCGTCGCCGGAAAAACGACTGGTGTTGCAGCGAATGTACCGAAAATCGGAACCATTTACTTCAATTCCGACGATTTTTCTTTGGAAGAACAGTATTTGGACGAACTCGACAAAGCATGGGAATTTCTCAAGGCAAATCCGTCGTATCAAGCGGAATTGTCGGGCTTTGCCGATGACCGAGGCTCCTACGAATACAACTTGCGCCTCTCGCAACGCCGCGTTAATGCGGTTGTTGATTATCTCTGGTCGCTTGGATGCGAACGTAAACGGCTTGCACTCAAGTTTTTTGGCGAAGAAGAGCCTGTTGCCAACAACCTGACACCAGACGGGCGCTCTCGGAATCGTCGGGCAGACATCACCTTCTTCCGCAAGGCAGAAGACGTTGCGCCAGCAGCCGCACCGAAAGCCGCTCCCAAAACTCTTCCGGCAACAACACCTGCGCCAACAGTCAATAAAACATCATCACCTCAACCTAAAACTGCATTACCGCAGCAAACGCCTCCAACGGGCATACCTGCTCAACAACAATCGCCCACAAGCCCGGCAAAATCAACCTCTCCAAACAGCCCAGCAATAAAGAACGACTCTCTCAAAACACCAAAACCGAAGCCAACGCCAACCACGCCTTCACCTGCGAAAAACTAGTAATCATGCCTCCCCTAGCTGCATTTCATCTTCGCGCCGACAATCTCACGCAGCGATTTAACCGCCGACGTGTTTGGCATGATATTTCGCTGGAAGTCCGTAATGGCGATATTTTGGGAATAACCGGAGATAACGGCTCCGGCAAGACTACGCTTCTACGCGCCCTCTGTGGCTTGCTCACACCGACTTCCGGCAAAATTACATTTTCGGTAGAAGAAAAAGTATTGGATAATGACCTCATCACTCAGTATTGTGGCTTTGTTGCCCCATATTTGACGCTCTACGAAGAATTTACCCCTCTCGAACTCTGTTCTATCATTGCTCAAATGCGTGGTGTGAACTTGCGGCGCGACCACGCCGAACATTTATTTGAGCATTTCCGCTTACTTCCACGCCGTGCAGACGAGATACGAGGCTTTTCCTCTGGTATGAAACAGCGTATGAAATACGTGCTGGCGCTTCTTTTTGATGCCCCGCTTTTGATGCTGGATGAGCCGATGACGAACTTAGACGAACACGGCATGAACGCGGTAGAAGAATTAATAAAACACCATCGTCAGCGCGGCGGAACCTGCATTATCGCCACCAACGACGCACGAGACCTTGCGCTTTGTACACATCGACTATCCGTTACGGACTATCTGGATTGAAACCTTCACGGAGTTTAATTATGCGCATTTTCCGTTTTGCCCTGCTTTTCATACTGCTTGTGCTTGTATGCAGCACGCCGAACTGCGCACAAACACCGCGTACAGACTCGCTTGAGGCGCTATTGGCAAATAAAACGCCAGTTACGGATTCCGCCAAGATACAGATTTTATGCGACCTCTCTAAGGAGTACGAAAGCCGCAATGCCATCCGTGCGCTCATTTATGCCCGTCAAGCCTTGCTTTTAGCAGATTCATTACACTTCAAATTTGGTCTCGCCAAATCACAACTGCGGATGGGCGTAGTTTTGTGGACACAAGGATTTTACGAACAATCCGTAGAGTACAATTTCAAGGCATTGCGCATTTGGCAAGACCTCAAAGACAGTGCGAATATTGCGTATGCACTCGGCGGCATTGGTGCGAATTATCGCAAAATGGGCAATTACCCCAAAGCAAAAGATTACTACACCCAAGCACTCACGCTCAGTACGAACGCGAGCGACAGGCGTGGTATGGAGTCAATGCTCAATAATCTTGGAGTACTGTGTTTTGGCGAGGGAATGTACGACAGCGCCCTTGTCTATTGGCAACGCGCCTTGGAGATTGATATTGAATTGCGTGATTCTGCCAGCATTGCTCTTGTTTCCGCGAATGTTGCTTGGGCATTCAATCACAAAGGCGAGCAAGAAACGGCACTACAATTTGCTGAACAAGCCTTGCGCACAGCGGAAAATATTGGCGACAAACGGGACGCTGCCTTGGCGTGTAATGTGTTGGCAGAAATCTATATGGCAAAGTCTCTCTATACCTCAGCTGAACACTACCAGCGCAATGCCCTGCGCCTTGCCGAAGAGTATGGTGGACGCGAAATCATACGGTGGTCATACAAAATGCTTGCCGAAATTGCCCAGCGCACAGGAAAAAGCGACGAGGCATTGCGCTATTACAAAGACTTTCAGGCAATGAACGACTCCATGCACACCACCGAAACTGCCGAGCGCACCGCCGTTTTGACGACACAATACCGCGACGAACAACGTATTGCTGAAATTGCCCGATTACGTGACGAAGCCGAGCAGCAGTCGCATATTCGGAATCTCCTTATTGCTGGTGTGCTACTGCTCTTGGCGTTATTTGCGGTAGGATTCAGTCGGTATCAGTACAAACGCCGCACCGAGAACGAGCGTTTACGCCAACAACAAATCTTGGAAACGCAAGCAATGGAAATTGAAATGGCAAACACACAGCTTGCCGAACAAAATCAGCAACTCCATGACTTAAACGAAGAAAAAAATGAGATACTGGGAATTGTTGCGCATGACCTCAAGAACCCTATTGGTGCGTTGCGCAGCTATGGCGAGATGATTTCATTAGATGAGATTTCGCCCAGCGAAATTCAGAATATTGGCGAATCTATCGTCCAGACATCGAACCGAATGCTCGAATTGGTGAACAACGTATTGAATGCAAACACTATTGAATCGGGCAAAATGCACCTTATGCTAACAGTGCTGGAAGCGGCTCCGATTGTAGAAATGTTAGTAGATGAGTACATCGGCAAAGCCGTCGAGAAAGGTCTTACGCTCCACTTTATGAACCTCGCTGATGCGGCTTCCACGCAAATTCAGGTCGATGAGTCTGCCTTTATGCAGATTATTGAAAATATTCTCTCGAATGCTGTTAAATACTCGCCTTACAATAAAAATATCTGGATTCGCATCAATAAAAAAGAGCGTTCACAACAACAATGGGTTGTGATAGAAATTCAGGATGAAGGTCCCGGATTCACTAATGAAGACAAAGAGAAACTTTTTGGCAAGTTCGCACGCCTCTCAGCACGCCCAACGGGCGGTGAACATTCAACAGGTTTGGGGCTTTCGATTGTGAAAAAACTCGTCGAACTTATGAACGGCACCGTGCGCTGCGAGAGCATACCCCAAAAGGGAGCAACGTTTACTTTGGAATTTCCGCTTTTCGTTTCGGAATAATGCGTTTTGATTCCTACAATTATGCAGCTGTCCTCGGTAAATCCTAGGTTTTATCGCATTATCGTCATTTGTCTGGTTTGCCTATACCTACCCGACTGTATGATAAGAAAATACACGCCCGATGGTAGATCGGCAATATCAGCACTAATTTCATACTCACCAGCCGCCATAACGTCATCGGTAAGTGTCTTGACAACCACACCCAAATTATTGGTGAGTTGCAAGGTGGTCAATGCTTGGTCATTGATGTTTATCCGTATCAACACCTGACCTGATGCGGGATTAGGGAAATTCTGCTCCATAAAAAATGATCGTGGCGCTGTAGACGTTTTCAAACGCAGCACTGCGCCACACCGTGATATTGCCAAGCGTTGAAGAGTATCGGCTTCCAGAACGACGATAACTCGCTCACTTAAACAACCGCGATTGATGGTGAGCGTATCAATATATCTCCCCAGACCGAGCGGAGCGCCACACACCGTTACTGTTTGTTGACCCCCTGGTATCAACGTCGTCTGCGCAAAGCGCGAAGATTCTATTGGCGGAAGCGAAATCGTCGTATTTCTTGCAAGCCCGATAGCATCAAACCGAATCGGTGCTATCCCAGTATTGAGAACCGTTAGCGTTTGACAGCTAATTTCTGTTACTGGGACGGTTCCAAGACTCACCATCGGAAGCGGCGATGGTTGCATTGTTGTTGGTGCAGGATTGGTGAGACTGCTTGAGCGTACTTGTACCGTAAAACCCGGTATGGTATCGCGTACTTCCCGGATATTGCCCAGCGAATCACGAACAATGATGGTGTAAAAAGCATCGCGGCGTGGGTTTTGGACGCTTGCCGTGTAGCTGCGTGTTCGTCCTGTGGCATTGGTAGAACCCTGTGTTTGCACGACCGTAACATTCTGCAAACTGCTTTGCACAACTTCACCGCCTGCAAGCCCCCGTGAGCATTCTCCATCATTGCGGTCGAAACGCAGTTGAACAGTTGTTTGGCAAGAATCAATCGCCCGCGTAAAGCGCGGCGGCGTAGTATCGCGTTCCGCTACGATATTCAGCACCAATACCGCTCGTTCACGGCAACCATCGCTAACAAATAATGTGTCCTGATACGATGCCGTGCGGTTTGCCATATAGCACAACGTCAGGTCGCTATTGGTTTGCGGGTCTATGCGTGAAGCCGTTTCTGCGCGAAGTTCTCGGCGAAGCGCACCTTGAACGCTTGTGCTGACAATGGTGGAAAGTGTGAACGTCGCTTGGGTGGCGAATGTTTGCAGAGCGAGGAGTTCTGCCCCCTGCGGAAAACGAATGGGAAAAAGGCGTACCGACGCAGCGGTAACTTCTCGGACACGAAAATCACGCAGAGTTGCGGAAATACCAAGCGCATTGACGTTAGCACTACTTCTGAGGCTTACACGCCGGAAAATCTGCGTTTGTGAGCCGTAGTTGTTCAGTCGCACAGGAACACACGTTGGCAATGTCGTGTCTGCGCAAAGACGCACCGTCCGTACAAGTGGTGCGGAGGTTTCTCGCCTGTCGTCCACATTCACGGTAAAGCCGCCAATGGTGAATGATTGCGAAAACTGAGCGCCATCTGCTTCTGTCGTGTTTACGGTAAACGTTCCATCGGCAAAAGGGTTTTGCAATGTTGCACGAAAGCGCACGGAATCGGTGTTTTGTGTGGGAGTCAGTGGGGTAACATTACAGTTTATTGCACTGATTTGTACTGTTTGCAAGGCACGGTTCCCTGCGTTCTGCCCAGACGCATCCTGCACCGAAACAACACCGACATCCATCGTGTAACAGTCTTGCGATATAAATCCCAGCACTTCAGCTCGGCGCTCATGCCGTAAGTTGCCGTAACTGGAATAAGCATAAACACCAGTCGCCGAAAAACGACTTACTTCTCTAGATTGAACGAAAAATGTATTAGCACTGTTTGCTGTCAGACTTACTCGTTGTCCTTGAATTCTTGCGCCGTGAGACATTACCATAATAGGCTGCTGAGACGACACGGTATGCAGTCCTCGCGCAACGGCAGTTGTGGCAAAAGCAAAATCAGTCCCTGCAATCGGTACAAACCTGTTGGAAGTGTACGTTGTATTACGAAGGCTTTCTCCATTAAGGCGAACATTTGCCGTATCGTCGAGGCGAGCAATGATGGTTAGATAATTCTCAATAAATCGCCGACTGGTTATGATAGCAGGTGCACTTATCTGATTCATAACCCCACAATTTGTATCTATCCTTATACTACTAGCTATTGGCATTGGCTCACTATTATCATCAGAAATTGTGATGGTTGCCACAGTATGAACTGCTGCATATTGGGAGGTTGGTCGGATAGGCATTGCCGTAGATAACGATACATCTTGTTCGTTCATCCATTGAGCAACCAAGATTGGCTGGGAAGCACGAATCAGCGTAGCCGTACCGAAGGTTATCTCTACAAAATCGCCAGCCTGAAGTACTGCTATGCGCTCATTTCCCAAAGCTCCTACGCGAAAAACCTCTGTATTATTATACGCAGCAAGAATTCGCGCATATTGCTGTAGATTCACTCTTGGCTGTGCAAATCTTGGAAGAGTACCACAAGAAACCCGAGAACTCCGCAGGATACTATTCCGCTTGATATCGGCTTCCAATTCAGTTATAAACTCTTGTGTCGGTGCGATAAGCGGTATGAGCATAGCATCCTTCCCCCACGTAGAAACAGGTGGTTGCTGTTCGCTCATCAATAATGAAGTTCTGAAAAAACCGGGAAAACTCTGCACTTCTCGCATTGGCACATTTCCGCCTTGCGTTCCGCCATAAACGGCAATCGGTTTATTGCTTGAAATACGCGTCCCAGTCAAGTCAGGAAATTGGTTTGCCAAACTTGGCTCAGATTGAACAGTGTATGCCTCATTACGACGAAGGAAAACGGTTCGCTGTTTATTACCGAGACTTGCGCTTGCAAAACGAGGTGTAATCAGAACTTCAGTCGAATCTTGTGTAGCTAGCACGACTACGTACGAGGGGAGATTTGAAGGAATAAGAGGGCGCACATTCGGCGTAAAATCCCCATTATATGCCATGACGAAGTATTCTCTGCCGAGTGCTGATTCGGGTAGAATTTGGTATGCACCCAGATCATAAAGCACCTCCGACGGACGATCAAAGCCTAAGATTAATGCGGCATTGGGGACTATTCTGTCCGATGGCGGGAAGATGGGTCCAAAAATATTTTCCAACAGATAAATTTGCGGCACTTGCTCATCATTGGGAACAAAAGGAATGCTATTGCCTGCTCTATTACTAAAACGCGGCAAACTGCCCGACAACACCGTTGCCGTAGGGCTTCGCCATGATGTCAATCCGCTTCCAGCATAAAAAGTATTGTTAGGTATGCTGGGCAAAATAAAATATGGCAATAAAAAAGACCGCCCCCGATGTAAGGAAGGCGTAAGCGATTGAGCAGACATTCCGTTTGGCACGGCAGATGAGCAGAGAACAAGGATTGCTGCAATAACACAGAGTATATGATGGCGCATAGCAGAAACATTGATGAATAAGTATGCTGGGCATTTTTTTCTAAACAATGATTTTACAATTCTTGTTCCAACCTAGTTTCAACAATCTGGCAATATTCCCAAAAGGAAATATTGCGCTATTCCAACCACGCCGTTGGATTGAGTTTATCGCGGTCGTGCCAAAGTTCAAAGTGCAGATATTCTCCATCAACCGAGCGCCCGCTTCGCCCCAATACCGCTCCGGTCGTAACAGTTTGCCCCTGCTGAATGCTGACCGAGGCGAGATTAGCATAAACCGTGCGAAACGTGTTGCCGTGGTCAATAATCACCAGCGAACCATAGCCCGGAAGCCAATTCACCAACGACACCGTTCCTTTCGCAACCGCACGAACACTCGACCCGCTTTTTGCAGCGATACCAATACCGAGGTTTTCAATCAATGTCCCTGTGCCGGGATTGGTATAGCGTCCAAATTTGTGAAGAATGAGATGATTATCCGTTGGCCAGGGTAGCGAATGACGACGGAAACCATTACGCGCACTAGCAGCGCGGGCTTCAATAGAGGCTTGTTCTTTAGAATTATCGTCGCCTTTATTACTGTTTTTCATCATAGCGGGATTTGGACTGCGACCGCCCTCCGACGTACTGACGAGTTTGCCAATCATGGATTCCAGTTTGCGGGCGCTGGCATTGCGCTCTTCTAAATGCCGAATAAGCTCCTGTTTATCGGCTTGAACAGATTGTAGTTCTTGCTTTTTGTCCGATATGGCGCTTTGTACCTTGTTTTTCTCGGCTTCCTGCTCCGCTTTGAGCGCTGCGGCTTGTTCGCGCTTGGCAACAAGATTTTCCTTCACACGTGCTAGGGAATCTCGCCGTTTCTCGGTTTCGCTGACGTGTTTGCCAGCCATGCGGCTTAATTGCTGCATTGTGCCTTCCCAAAGCGCTGTTTCTTGCATAGATACTGCGCCCAGCATCATTTCATCGGTTGTCGGGGCATCAGAACGGCTGACAGCATAGACTAAATCGGCATATTCGCGGCGCAAAATAGCTGCATTAGCAGCAAGGATAGACATTCTCCGCGCTGCATTATTGAGGGAATCTTGTACTCGCGAAAGCGAACTATTGAGCGTTCGCAATGCACCATTGAGTTTTTGGTCTTTTTGGCGAAACTGCTCTAACTTCGATGAAACCTGACGTTCTTTACGCTTCACCTCACGCAACTTTGCACGGTCGCGCTCAATATCACTGCGAAGTTTGGCGAGTTGCTGGGCGGATTTGGGATTGGTAGATTGCGGCTTGACTGCTTGAGGTTTGCTTGATTTGGGCTTGGCACTTGTTTTTTGTTTCTTGTTGACACTTGTTGCTTGTTTCTTGTTACTTACCGATTGTCGCTTGTTTGCTTGAGTTTTAGTGCTTTGTTTTTTCTGAGCAATAACGACGTTTGAAGTCAGCAGAACGCTAACAAAAAGACCCATAACAGCAGCAAGTACGCCATTGGAAACTCTTGGGAAAATTCTGCGATTCGGTGTCATAGGCTTAATCCTCATCTGCCCGCGTCATGGAAAAATCGCCATTATTAGCTTTGCGCTCGGTGAACCAGACCGCAAGCAGCCCGATGATAAGCGGCAGAAGCCCCGCGGAGGTCATTACGAGCGGAGCAAACCAAAAGCGTTGTGGCGTGAAAATACGGGCTTTTTCCGGCTCGTAAGGCGGATACAACACTTCAACCTGCTGCCCATCCCGAAATTCCGGCTGAAAATAACCCGAACGGTCGGTAAAGCGCATAATACCTTGCTCTACGGTTTCAAATCGGACAATCGGATAATACCCACCCTGCTCCAAATGCGAGCGCACAACAACGCCCTGCACCCGCATACCCGATGAAATCTCGCGTTGCGTCCGAAAAATCTGGTATGCGCCCAACGCCATAAGCGGCGCTCCAGCAAGCGAAGCAACCGCTAAAATGAAAAGTCCGCGATTGCTCAGGGAACGGAAAAGTTTGACCATAATGAATGCCGTTTGTTTCGTGCGAGAAATGGAGCGGTGTTTGTTGAACGGACAAGCAGGGTGCTAAAACTCTTCGGTGCGTTCGCGGCGAATTTGAGCGCCGAGCGCACCAAGCCTTTTTTCAATTGCTTCATAGCCCCTGTCCAGATGATACACCCGCAAAATTTCGCTCCGCCCTTCGACCACCAATGCCGCCAAAATTAAGGAAGCACTTGCCCGAAGATCCGTGGACATCACGGTTGCGCCGGAAAGTTTTTTACCACCTTTGATAATTGCCGTATTTTCTGCCATCTCGACATCTGCACCCAAGCGCAATAACTCCGGTACGTGCTTGAATCGGTCGGTATAGATCGTGTCGGTGATGCGGGACGTACCTTCCGCCATGAGCATATACGCCATCCATTGCGCTTGCAGGTCGGTCGGGAAGCCCGGATAGGGAGCGGTGGTAATATCGGTCGGCTTGGGCGCTGTTTCCATCGTGAGCGCAATACTGTCGCCATTGACATCCACCTCGCAGCCCGATTCTTCTAACTTTGCAATAACAGCAGCGAGATGATACGGATTCGTCTTGTCAATCGTCACTTTTCCGCGTGTCATTGCCGCTCCGATGAGAAATGTACCTGCTTCGATGCGGTCGGGAATTGTTTCCTCGTTCACGGGCTTCAATTCGGCAACACCTTCGATTTCAAGCGTTGTCGTACCGATCCCCTCAATTTTTGCGCCCATATTCACCAACATTCGCGCCAATGCCGTTACCTCAGGCTCAACGGCTGCGTTGGAAAGTATCGTCGAGCCTTTTGCCAAGACCGATGCCATCAGGACGTTTTCGGTCGCGCCGACGCTGGAAATATCGAAATGGAACCGCGTTCCCCGCAAGCCGCCTTGCGGTGCCTTTGCCACGACATACCCGCTTTCAAGGTCAATCTGAGCGCCGAGTTTTTCTAACCCCTTCAAATGCAAATCCACCGGACGCGGTCCCCACGCGCAACCGCCCGGAAGCGACACTTTTGCCTCGCCATATCGCGCCAAAAGGGGTCCAAGAACGTGAAACGAAGCACGCATTTTCTTGACGTGTTCGTAGGGGGCTTCGTAGGACGTAATGTTGCTGGTATCAACAAAAAGGTCGGTGTCATTGAGTTCGGCGTGAACGCCCATCGAACCAAGAAGGCGAGAAAGCGTCCAAACATCACGTAAATTGGGCGTATTGGTCAGGTGATAGACACCGCTAGCAAGCAGCGTTGCGGGCATAATGGCAAGCGAGGCATTTTTTGCGCCGGAAATGGTGATGCGCCCCATGAGCGGTTTTCCGCCGGAGATAACAAATTTATCCACAAATTTTGGGAATGAACAGTGAAGAAGGTAGAATTTATCAAGGGTAGGCAGCACAAGCGGTCAACTCGCCGACGTTCAGAAAGAACGTGCGAATTGCTCTAAGATGCTGCGGGGCAAAAATACTCAAAAATTTAGAGATGTGAAAACCAATGATGGATTATTCGGCAATGGAAAACGGTATTTCTCCGCACACCTGCGGACGTACAACAGCCGGACGCTTGAGGAAAGCGCCCGACGGGGGAGACCGCTCCTTCTTTTGCGCTGCACCCAACGCCCCACAAACCGCGCCATCCGGCGCTTTCTTCAGCGTCGGGTGGCTTGCTGAACTGGCGAAAACAGAACCTCGCCGTCTGGCAGTTTCCTCCTGTGGATTTTTTACAACAATATGTTTCGCGTTTAGCGAGAGGTGGAGCGGGCTACAAAGGGGCGCGGCAATGAGATGAAAATTTTCTGCTGTTTTTTCCGCTGCATAGTGGTAATTTGCGCCCTCGAAAAGCCTTGTCGCTTGCAGATGCCGTCTTCGTTCCTCTTGGAAAAAGTCTCCTTGTCGTGCTTCGGTATCGGGTCAGAGTGTCTTGTGCTGCCTATAATTTCTTCTTTTTCTTTCCTTTTTTTGATTGGAGAATGTTTTATGCTTTCTTTGATGGTTGGTGTGCGCTTGCGCCGTTGCGCTGGGCAGGTTTTATATTTGAATGCTATTTTTCTATATAGAGTGACTGTACTAAAAGCACTATTTCTCATTGTCACTATTTTTGTTATCTCTATACAGTCGGCACACGCACAGCCCGGCAGCCTTGATCCCACCTTTGCCCCAACAGGGACAGGGCTGAATAGTGGTGTTCGCGCCCTCGTCGTGCAAGCGGACGGAAAAGTCCTCGTGGGAGGGACGTTCACGGACTACAACGGGATGGCGCGGAATCGTGTCGCCCGTCTGAATGCCAACGGGACGTTGGATGCCACCTTTACCCAAACAGGGACGGGTCTGAATAACGATGTTTACGCCCTCGCCGTGCAAGTGGATGGAAAAGTCCTCGTGGGGGGCGGATTCACGGACTACAATGGTACAGTGCGTAGGTATGTCGTCCGCCTGAATGCCGACGGGACGTTAGATGCTACCTTTGCCGAAACAGGGACGGGGCTGAATTCCGATGTGCGATCCCTCACCGTGCAAGCGGATGGAAAAGTCCTCGTGGGGGGCACGTTCACGGACTACAATGGTACGGTGCGTAATTGTGTTGCCCGCCTGAATGCCGACGGGACGTTGGATGCCACCTTTGCCCAAGCAGGGACGGGGCTGAATAGTTGGGTTCTTTCCCTCGCCGTGCAAGCGGACGGAAAAATCCTCGTGGGGGGTATGTTCACGAACTACAATGGCACGGCGCGGAATAATATTGCCCGTCTGAATGCCGATGGGACGTTGGATGCCACCTTTACCCAAACAGGGGCGGGGCTGAGTAGCTGGGTTTTCGCCTTAGCCGTGCAAGCGGATGGAAAAGTCCTCGTGGGGGGCGGGTTCACTGCCTACAACGGTATGCAGAGGAATCGGATCGCCCGTCTGAGTGCTAGCGGAACATTGGATTTGACTTTTGCCCAAACAGGGACAGGGTTGAACCTCCAAATAAACGCTCTCGCTGTGCAAGCAGACGGAAAAGTCCTCGTGGGGGGTAGGTTCACTTCCTACAACGGTACGCAGAGGAATCGGGTCGCCCGTCTGAATAACGACGGGACATTGGATTTGACCTTTGCCGAAACAGGGGTGGGGCTGAATTTCGATCTTGATGCCCTTGCCGTGCAGTCGGACGGAAAAGTCGTTGTGGGGGGCACTTTCACTTCCTACAATGGTGCGCAGAGGAATTGGATCGCCCGTTTGAATATTACTCCTATTCCCACTATCAACTCCGCTAACTCCACCGTAGCAAGCCCGGGTGCTACCATCGTCATTATCGGTAGCGGTTTCACAGGTGCGACGGCGGTTAGCATTGGCGGTATTTCGGTAGCTTCCTTCACCATAAACAGCGATAATCAAATTACTGTTGTCGCTGGTAGTGGTTCCCCAAGCACAGGCGGAACACAGCAGTTGCTCATAACAACTCCTGCGGGCATTGCATCGCTTGGCGGATTTAGCATCGGTGCTACCGCGCAAAGCGGCGGCATTATTCCTCCTTCCAGCACACCCGCACCACAAACCGCCGTCGTTGGCGGCATCACGCCCAGCACTATCGGCTTCGGTACCCCCATCATGCTCTCCGGCTCAGGTTTTACGGGTGCTACGGGGCTGCTTATTGGCGGCATACCTGTCACAAACTTTGTGGTCGTTAATGACGGCTTGATTACGGCGGTTGTGGGTGGTGTCCCCGTCAACGACCGCGTTACGCTTACGGGCGGTGCCGGGGCAACTCTGGATATGAGCGGGTTGGGGCTTACCTACAATCGCCTTCCGTCGCCCGTTATCACATCCGTTGCGCCCGCAAGTGTTGTTGCGACGGGGAATGACGTAAGCATGACGCTTTCCGGCATAAACATCCTCGCGGGCACACGGGCGCAGGTGAGCGATGGCGCATCGGGGCAGAGCCTTGCGGTGCAGAGTGTAAGCGCCTCAAGCGTGGTCGTGACTCTTCCGGGTGGCGCACAAACACTTGGCACAAAAACGATAACACTCACCAACCCCGACGGACAGACGGCAACAGCGAACTTCACCGTAACGCCGGGCGCGGCGGTGCGTCTGGCGGCGGAATCCTTGATGATTTCCACAACGGCATCAGGACGTGCTTTTAGTGTGCGTCTTTCGGGAGCAAACATCTTCCGCACGGCACAAGCGTTTGTGAACAACCTCGCGGCACGAGTAACCGTGCCATCGTCCACACAAGCAATTATCGAAGTTCCGGCATCCTTCAACGACGCTGGCGGCGTGACGCTGGCGGCGTGACGCTGGCGCTGCGCCTTGTGAATACTGATGGGCAAAGCACTACCGCAAGCCTACGGATAGAGCGCCGTCCGCCACCGACAATTCTAACGGTAACGCTGCAAAGCGGCGGACGACTGCTCGTGCGCGGTGGGAATTTCAGTCAGGGAATTTTTTCGACATTAGCGAGATCGGTCTTAACACTGGTTTCCCAAGACGGCGACACGCAGTTCACGGCACAAATTCCGTCAAGTTTCCGTTTGCCGGCAAATTCGCCAACGGTGTCATTGACGATACAAAATTCCGACGGTCGTTCTCATGGCGTACTGTTGCCGCGTTCAATGTTTGAAGCGGAAATGGCTACATCGTCGGCAAATGGCGTAAATACGGAACGGACGTGGGAAAGTGCTTCGGCAGCACCGACAATGGAAATTGCGGATGTTGTAGCCGGAAAGCAGTTATACCATTTTAAGTTAATGATTGTGCATGAACAATACTCATCACCCAATCAGGGCTAGTTAAAGAGAGAATAATGTCATTGCTTAACCCATCTACTACTTGCTTGATGTATGCCGAGAGAGCATCAATGTCGGCAAATGTCTTT
>CANHDJ010000028.1 GCA_947459425.1 Ignavibacteria bacterium | reverse complement strand
TCAGAATTCACTTGCAAGAATATCAGACAGGAATAAAAACAGGTAAAAGCGAAGTCGACGAAAAAAGAATTCAACGACACGCCAGTATTCCAGAATTAAATTATAGAATTGCCGCTTAAAACACGCTTTTATTTATTTCTCGTTCCTTAGCTGCATACACATTGGACATTATTCGTTCTTTCTCGCTTCTCGAAGAAAGTAGCACTGTACCGTAATAACTCTTAATATATTGAAAAGTATGCTTACCGTTAATCTTGAAGAAACCAAACGCCGCATACGCGAGGCATTAGACCGCGAAACCCCTGAATCATTGGCTGAATGGTACAATGAGCGTCGTCGTTCATGGCAAGAACTTGAATCTCAGGATAATAATGCGAATGAGGTTCATATCTTAAAGGCTGTGTCCGACGAATTTGTACCGCCGAAAGCACCCGAACTCTATCACGATTGGCTGAATACTATTTCTACAAATAGCATTGTGGTTAGTGATAGTTCACGATATTCCTACCTTGCAGCAGCATAAATGCTGTTAATGGATACCGTTATGCCTGAAATTCAAGAAAATACAGCACTTGCGTTTGAAGGAATAGAAATTTTTGATTTCCATTTCAACGTACAACGGCAATATGACCGAGAAACACCTGTGAAGGTAAATATCACGCCGAAACTGCTTCTGCCGCCGGATGATAATACTCATGAGTTTTCGGTACTCATGGAAACAGAACTTGAAGCCGAAGGATTTTTTACCATTTCGTTGTCTGCCGTCGGCAAGTTTGCTTTTCGGGGCGAGGTGGATGATACCACACACGAGACATTTACGCATATCAACGCTGCCGCGATTATGTTTCCATACATCAGAGCGTTTATCAGTTCCGTAACAACGAATGCAGGTTCTTTAATCGGTCCAATCACACTACCCATCCATTTTTTTAATGGGAAGTTGGACAAGTATGAACCTCCGCAGCCTCCAAAGGGTGTACAACAACTCGACCCTGCCTAAATTTTTTGCTCGTAATCATTGCCCGCTTGGAAGTATAGTTTTCCAAGTGGGCTTTTTTTTGAGCATGAGTAAAGATGCGGATATTGACTCTGTGGTTCTAAATGATTTCAGTTGGTCAAGAAATTTCAACTGCTTACCTGTCCAAAAAAGCGGTGGCATCTCAAACCCCTCTATTAAGCCAAAGCAACACTTTTAGGATACGACCATTATTTGGATGCTGATTCCCACTGAATCAAACCAGGGCGAACTAATTGCTAGGGTAAAGTTTTTGAATAACACTTCGCATACGATTAAGCCTTTGCTGTGGAGAAAACCCGAATTATTGGTACACTCTTGGCTAACTTTTGGACTACTATCGGACTACGGACACCGCTTCGGTCGCTTCCACGTGTGCCGCCTCAAAGCCCCAAACACAGTGCTACACCGTCCATAACGGCTTGAAATTCCGTCATGGAAAGTTCACCAAGTTTCCGAAGAAAGCGTTGGTGGTCAAGAGATTTCATCTGTACACAGCCCGACGTACTTTCTTTGGTCAAACCATTGCTTGTGCTTGGCTGCATAGCAACGAAGTACACAATGCTTGAATGTGAGGCTTTTCGCTCACGAAATGGCATAACAAGGCGTGTCGGAAAGGCAGCAATGCCATTGACGGATACAATCACGGCAGGGCGCTGTTTTGTGATTTCCGTTCCTACTTGTGGTGCAAAGTCCACAAGCCATACTTCGCCGCGCTTCATAATACCTCGCTTTCGGCAAGTTCTTCGCCGCCCTGAATGACTTCATAGTCTTGGAGAGCAATATGTGTTTGTGCCGCCAAGATTGCATCGCGTTCATGGAGCGGCAAACGCCGTAGCTCTGATGCTGTCAGGGCTTGTGGCGTGGGCTTGTTTGGGATAAGTTCTCGTAACATATCGGTAATCTGTGAAAGCATTGCCGTATTGAGTGCAGAACGTTCTACCGTGATACACACAACATTGGGACTGGTGGTAATTTCAATGGTTTGCATGGTAATTTTGAGTCAGATAAAAGAATGTGATTCACTTTTGGATTCGTGCTAAATATGTGATTCTTAAAATAAGCGCTTATTTTTAATCCAGTATTTATGCGGCTTCTTGAATTTAACGTAGCTTCAATGCTTGCTTGTAAATAGTTAGTTATTTTAAGAATCATGTACTAAATTTCAGACTTTCAAGGATGTGTAATATTTCCTCATCTCCATAATCCCCGGCAATGCCATCAAAAACAGCGCCCCACTCAGTGCAAAGCACCATTCCATGCCAACGTGGGAAGCAAGCGCCCCACAAAGAATCGGCGCAAACAAGCCACCAATCAGTGTTGCACTCGAAGCAAGCCCCATAATGCTCCCATTGCGCTCCGAAGGCGTATTATTGCTGAGAGCCGCATAGAGCGTTGGAATTGCCGCCCCAGCAAAAATACCAATAAGCACACGCAAAGGGAAAATCCACTCATAGCGCGGCACGAGCGCTTGCAGCATCGTTGCCAAGCCCAGCCAAGGCAGCACCCGCACCATCACCCAAATAAAACCGCGCTTATCGCTCATTCGCCCCCAAATCGGTGCGAAAATGACAATAATCACCCCCACAACACCAACTGCCGCACCCGTTATCGTTGCCAAAAGTGCCGCAGGAGCGCCCTTTGCTTCCATAAAGTAGGCAAGAATCGACGGCGTGAAATTAAACGCTGCCTGAATCAAAATAAGCGTGAGCAGCAGCCCACGCAAAATGGGCGTTCCCCATGCAAAACGGAGTGTATCGTGCAAGGTGGGCGCAGCCTTTTCATCAGTTTCGCGGGGTGCTTCTTCCACGTACATCACAACCACAATACCACTCAGAAAACACAGCGCCGAGACCAGATAAAACAGGCTTCGCACACCGAAGGCATCAGCAATCGCGCCGCCAAGAAGCGGACCAATTACGGTTCCGGCAGAGATAGCGGTTTGGATAACGCTAATCGCCCAACCCCGCTTGTTTTCAGGGGCGCTTGTGCTGACAAGAGAAATAGAGGCAGGAATAAAACCGCTCACACCGCCTTGGAACAGGCGCAAGATAAAGAGTTGCCACACATTTTGCACAAATCCCATCAAAAACATTGCCAATGTCAGCCCAAAAATGGCGCGAATAATCATCAATTTCCTACCGTACTTGTCGCCAAGCGCTCCCCAGAGCGGTACGGTGAAAATAGACAGCATAAAAGCACCCGCATAGACCAAACCCGTCCAGCGCTGCGCCTCGGCAAAATCCGTTACGCCCAACGCCCTGACATAGAGCGGCAAAAAGGGCAAACACGCATTCATACCGACCATTGCGATAAACGAAGCTATCCAGAGAACATTCACGTTGCGCCGCCACAAGACGGGACGAGTGTTGACAAGCGAGGAGGGAAGCGGTGAGGACGACGATGAGGTCACAAAAATACCAAGCCATGGTGTAACGTTATTTTCACAAAATTACGACTATTTCCGCAGATAGAAAAATGCAAATCGGCACAAAGCACTACAACGCCTGTTCTGAAGCGCTTTCGCGGGCAATCGTGGCTTCGATGGCATCAAAAAATATTTTCGGCGGGCGCACGGGTTTCATTGCGTCGGCGGTCACAAAAGCGTGCAGGGTATAGCCGCTCACAATCTCGTCCTCGCCGCGTTTAATCACGTATTCAATGCGAATCGTTGGTGCGCGTTCCAGCGTGTAGGTGGCGTAAATATCTAGCAAATCATCATAAACGGCGGGCATTTTGTAACGAGCATACGCCTCCAACACGGGAAGCAAAAAACCAGCCTTTTCAAGCCCGACATACGGAAGACCGCAGGCGCGAAGAAGTTCCGTTCGCCCGATTTCAAAATAAATCAAGTAGTTGCCATTGTAAACAATTTTCATTTTGTCGGTATCAGCATAACGAACACGGACTTGAGAGCGGTGCGTAACGGAGCGATTGTTTTCCATAACATTTGCAAAAGTGGGCGATTATCGGTTGTGGTGAATATTGAGATTTGAGCAAATAATCTGGTAGCAGGTTTTCATCAAACACTGCCAATTATCTAGTCTTTCCAGACGAAATCGAAGAGCATAAAGGATACCGCAATGACGACAACCGTGTATGCGCCGATAATCTGAAAATTATTTCGTGCTTCGGCAAATGCTACGCCGGAGAGCGCTTGGTAGGTAGTTTCCACGCCGGAAAGAATAAGCGGCAGCAGCACTGGAAACGATAATACAGGGAAAAGCGCCGCTTTGGTATTGGCTTTGGCAATAATTGCCGCAATAATCGTCGTTGCGCTTGCTGTGGCTAGGCTTCCCAGCAGGAAACTTGTCCAAAACAAGAGCGGTGAACGAATTTCGACATCGTTGATAAACACAAAAAAAGCCATCGTTGCCAAGCCATACAACAGCGAAGTCAGCACCATATTAAACAGCAATTTGCCAAAGTAAATTGCCAGCGAAGGCGCATGAAGACTGAGTAGTAACGACGTGCCACGCTCTTCTTCGCTCACAAAACTTTTTTGCAAACCCGTCATGGCGCTGAAAAACAGGACAATCCAGAGCATTGATGCCGCAATGCCGTTGGTGATTTTTTCGCCCGCAGAACTAAACGCAATTACTGCCACTGCTGTTAAGACAAACATCAGCACGGCATTCAGAGCATAGCGTGTTTTGATTTCGCTACGAATATCTTTGAGAAAAACGGCGAGAATACTGTTGAGCATAAAGAACGTGGTTTTTCATCAATTCGTGAGTGCAAACATTAGTGGGAAAGCGCCCAGACGAGGATATTGACCCCAAATTTCAACGCTTCTTCGCGTTTTTCGGGTGGGTCGTTGTGGACACTTGCATCTGCCCAACCGTCGCTGGGATTACTTTCGTAGGTGTAGAAAACGCACAAACGTCCTTTGTGGAACAGCCCGAAGCCTTGTGGCAACTTGCCGTCGTGTTCGTGCGTTTTGGGAACGCCCGTTGGAAATTTGTAGAACGAGGAGTAAATACCGTGTGCAAAAGGCAGTTCTACAAATTTTTGTTCAGGAAAAACTTTGAGCATTTCTTTACGAATCGAAGCATCTAAGCCAAAATCGTCGTCAATGTAGAGAAAACCGCCATTCTGCAAATACGCACGAAGATTGCGCGATTCGCGGTCAGAAAGATTTACCGTGCCGTGTCCGGTGAGGAACAGCACAGGGTAGAGAAAAATATTATCCGACGACAAATCCACCGGCTCAAAGACAGGAACAGCATCGGTGCCGGTTTTCTCCTGAAAATAGCGCAAAAGATTGACCTCTGCCGAAGGGTCGTTGTACCAATCGCCACCGCCGCTATATTTGACACGCGGTAGCTTTAATGCGCTGGTTGGGGCTTTTTGTGCAGTCGCGTCGGAGACGAGAGAAACGGCAATGGCAAATCCGACAACAAGGCTAAAAATCAGGCGAAGGAGCATGATAAAAATGATAAATCAAAAAAAACGTTGTGGAAAGTTGCTGTGAGAAATTATCGTGGCAAAACATCCGCCGTTTTGGTGAATACTCCGCCATGCTTGGCTTCCAGCTTGCGCCGCCGCCGCGATTCGTACCAATATTGACCGATTTCGCCGGAAAAAAGAATCAGCAGCGCCGAGTAATACACCCAAAATGCAAGCGCGACAGCAGCACCGTAAATGCCGTAAACTTTACCGTAGGTCGCAAAATATTTTACATAAAATCCAAAGCCGAGACGGGCGCATTGCCAGAAAATAACGCTAAAGAGTGCGCTCGAAAGTATGACGGAAACAGGCGGCAAACGGTTTGGTGTGAAACTGTACAGCGAAACAAAAAATATGTACGCTATTACCATAGAAACCAGCGTTGCGACAAGCGATTTGAGCCAGAAAGCGCCTGTAACGGTTGTTGTTGCCCATTCTGCAACGCCCAATGCGATGCGGGGTGCAGTATTCGACATCAGCACCGCACCGACAAACAGCGTCAGAAGCAAGGAATCACGACCAATAGACCCCCAAAACGTTTTTTCCTGCCGAAAACCAAAAACAGCATTGAGCGCCGTGCGAATCGAACCAAAGAGCGCGAGCGATACCCAAAATAGCGCCGGAATACCAATCCACGCCGCCGAGCCGGAATTTTGCAAGACATTATTGATTTCGCTTTTCACAAGGTCTATTGCCACATCCAAACCACCGTCGGGCGGCAGCACATCAAGCAAAAAGTCCTCAATCGCTGATATTACCAGCGCTCTATCCATAAAAACACCAATTACAAACACCATCACCAACATCGTAGGCAAAATAAAAATCAGGATATTGAAGGCAATACCCGATGCGGCAAGGTAGATATGATGCTCATCGGCGCGGCGCAAAATCCGCCGCAACACACGCCAAATGCGCTTTGCCGTCGGCAGAAATCCGCCTCCTTGCTCATTGAGCGATGATTGAGGATGGGAAGAATTATGGTGCATACAAACGAATATTCAAAAAATGTGCAGACGATTCTCCCCGCAAAAATGTGAATTTTCCCGCATTCCATCACTATTGAACGCACAATTTTTGTGTATTGTGTTGAACTCGGAATATGTCGTATATTGCGAATGGCGAGTTACTCTTTCACGAAATGGGTAAAAGACAGATATATAGGACTTACGAAAAAAGCCTGACTAAGGGGCTGAAGACTTTTGTTAAATAACGACTTATGCAACAATAGGTTTCAGCCCGTTGCCCCAAAAATAGTTGTTTTTCGTAAGTCCTAATATAGTGATGAGCAAATGGTAAATCGCTCACACGTTAATAACGCTCCCAGCCCGTATCCCCCTTACCAACACCATGAAAAAAACGACAAAACCCACATTTGAAAGCCGCTTAGAGCGTTTGGAAGAAATCGTTGCGCTCCTTGATAGAGGCGATGCGCCATTGGAAGAACTCTTAGCGCTCTATGAAGAGGGAACGACGCTGACAAAAGAGTGTAGCGATTTTTTGCGACACGCCGAACAGCGCGTCACAACACTGCAAGCCTCTCCAATTCAAGCATCTACCACTATTGATACTCCTTCAACTACCGACGACCTTCCTTTTTAAGCCGATTGCCACTATGCGTATCGCTGTTGTTATTGTCAATTACAACGTCAAAGATTTGCTTGTTTCCTGCCTTGCGTCGCTTCAAGCCTCGCTTGCGGGGATTGAGTCCGAGATTATTGTTGTGGATAACGACTCCACCGATGGTTCGATTGACTACGCAGAGCCGATGTTTCCAGGGGTGAGGTTTATGCGCTTGGGCGAAAATTTGGGATTTGGCAAAGCAAATAATGTTGGTTTTCGGGAGGCATTGGCTCAAAAGGCTGAATATATCTTGTGTTTGAACCCCGACACTCTCATTAGCGAAGACACCATGCGAGTTATGCTGGCGTACATGGATGCAAATGCTGATGTTGGTTTGGCGGGGTGCAAATTATTAAATGCTGATGGAACGTTCCAAATCGCCTGTCGGCGCGGTTTTCCAACGCCGTGGGCTTCATTTTGCAAGGTTTTTGGCTTGCAAGCAATGTTCCCACAATCGCCCCGTTTTGCGCAGTACAATCAAACATTTCGTCGTCAGGATGAAACCTACACTGTTGATGCCGTAAGCGGTGCGTTTATGTTTATTCGGAACGAGGCACTCTCAGCGATTCAGGGCTTTGACGAAGCGTTTTTTATGTATGGCGAGGATTTAGATTTGTGCTTTCGCGTTCAGCAAGCAGGCTGGAAAATCACGTATCTCCACACCACTTCCATCATTCATTACCAAGGCGAAAGCACACGCCGAAGCGCTATCAACGAAATAAAGCACTTTTACGAGGCAATGGAAATTTTTGCCGAAAAGCATTATGGCTCGTCGTGGCTGTTTTTGATATTCTTGCGTATGGGGATTACGCTTCGTTCAGCGTTAGCATACTTGTCGGCATATAGACTGGAAGCGGGATTCGCACTCGGCGATATGTTGGCGCTGAACGCCGCGATGCTTTTGGGTTCACTACTCTGGAAGGGTCGTTTCTACGGCTTTCCCGATTATGCGTATCCGACGGTGTTTTTTGGTGTTTCGCTTGTGACGCTGCTTTCGATGGTGGCTGCCGGAGAATATTCGCCATATTCTAAACCCTCCATTCGGCGGGCATTTTCGGGGTTGATGATAAGTTTTTTTGCACTCTCGGCGCTCACCTATTTTTTCAAAGACTATGCTTTTAGTCGTGGTGTTCTGCTGCTGACCATCGGCATTGGCATTGTGCTGACCTCGCTTTTGCGTATTTTGACGGAACTTGCCGAAAAAATCATTGGTGGCGATTCCGACAGACGCATTGCCTTTATTGGCGAAAACACAGCAACCGACCAGCTTATTGAGCAATTGGATGTGCCGCGAGCCGCTTCCGTCGGCAAGCGCAGCCGTGCGCGATTGGTGGGTATTATTTCTACCGTGCCGACGCACGAAAATAGTTTTTCCGCTCATTCGTCTGTTCCCACAATCGGCAATGTTTCGTATCTCAAAAAAATTATTGAGCAGTACCGCATTGATGAAGTAATTATCACCGATACGGCTTTGCCACGCGCCGAGATAGTCCAGCGTATCATGGAAGCCGCGCAATCCGGCGGCACAAATGTCGCACACCGAGCCACATTTCGCTTCGCACAGGAATACGATGAAGTCATTGCCGGACGAATCGTGGAGAAATATGTGGGCAATATTACGGGCGGATTTGCCGCGAGCGCCCCACCTGTGGTACAATACAATCTTGCGCAGTGGAAATATCGTCTGACAAAACGCATAATTGATATTATTGGTGCTGTTTTTATTTTGACAATCGGTTTGCCTGTTGTAATTTTGCGCAGACCTCAGCACCACATTCGTCATCGTGTTCAGCACATTCTGGATGTTCTTCGAGGTACAAAAAGTCTCATTGGCTTATATTCAATACCATCGGCACAAGAATCGCCGACCACAATAAACACTAGTCATTTCGTGAAATTGGGGAAAATAGGATTAACCGGACTTGCGCACGTCCACAACCCCGAGCATCTTTCCGCAGTAGCGATACAAAGTTTGAACGAATTTTATGTGCGTCATTATTCGCTGTGGCTGGATGTTGATATTCTTGTAACACTCTTTTTTCGCGTAAAACGTCATGAGCAACGACCTCAGGAGTGATGCGTCGGCACCAAAAGCCACGCCCAAGGTAGTTTTAGAATTTGAAAAACCCATTGTCGAACTCGAAAAAAAAATTGCGGAAATGCGAGCCATGCCCAATGCTGCCGATATTGCGCCGGAAATAGACAGCTTGCAAGCACGTGTCGAGCAGCTTCGCGCTGATGTGTATTCCAAACTCACGCGCTGGCAGCGCGTTCAGATTGCACGGCATCCGCAGCGCCCCTACACGCTGGATTACTGCGAAAACGTCTTCACCGAATTTACGGAACTCCACGGCGACCGCACCTTCCGGGATGACCCGGCAATAGTCGGCGGATTAGCGCGTCTTGAAGGTAAGCCTGTGATGGTGATTGGACACCAAAAAGGGCGCGACACCAAGCAAAATGTTATCCGCAACTTCGGTATGCCCGACCCCGACGGCTACCGCAAAGCATACCGCCTTTTTCAACTTGCCGAGCGCTTTAAGCGTCCTGTGATTTGCCTCTTGGACACGCCAGGCGCATATCCGGGCATTGGCGCAGAGGAGCGTGGACAAGCAGAAGCCATTGCCCGCAATTTGAAACTTCTCGCTACGCTCAAAACGCCTGTTATCATCACCATTATCGGCGAAGGAGCATCTGGCGGAGCGCTGGGAATAGGGGTTGGCGACAGAATTTTGATGCTCGAAAACTCATGGTATTCGGTTATCGCGCCCGAATCCTGCTCCAGCATTTTATGGAGAAGCTGGGATTACAAAGAACAAGCCGCCGAAGCACTGAAATTAACCGCACCAGATTTACAAGCCGTTGGTATTATTGACCACATTATTCCTGAGCCGATAGGCGGCGCACACGCACATCCGCAACAAATTTACGACACTGTTCGTACCACACTTCATAACGAACTTCAGACACTGCTGCAACTGCCGATACACCAACTTGTTGACAAGCGCATTGAGAAATTTTGCGCCATGGGCGTTTGGTCGGAGGGGTAAGAGCCGGACAAAAACGTACAGGGAGAGTCGCACGCTGACCATCAGTGCTTGATTGGGTCGCTGCGTGAGGCTTCGGGCGCTTCGGTTTGGATTCAAACCATTGTTGCCTTCATCTTTTCTTGAGGCATTGCAAGCAGATGACGAATTTTATTTTTTTCTACCACCAACTTTTTGTTTTTCTAGGAGAAATGCTCTATGAATAACGAGGAACGCACCTCGCCCGGCAATGAAGCCGAAAACCCCGGTAATTCGGGCGCACCACCACGCTTCCCTCAACGCGATGTCTCTGGAAATGTTGGCAATGCTGCCACTCCGGGATCCACGTACAGCACGAATGTCGGCAATACCTATTCCACCGACTACAACAGCGAAGGCTATCGCGGCGGAACTTATAACCGCCCGCAACAAAGCAACTACGGCAACCGCGATAATTATGGCAACCGCGATAATTACGGTAACCGCAGCGATAACTACGGTAATCGTGATAATTACGGCAACCGCAGCGATAACTATGGCAATCGTAGCACGGGAAATTACGGCAGCTACGGCAATCGTGATAATTACAATCGTCAAGGCGGCGGCTACCAGCAGCGCGATAACTATGGTAACTACGGCAACCGCGATAATTATGGCAATCGCGATAATTACAATCGTCAAGGCGGTGGCTACCAACAGCGCGACGGCGGTGGTGGCTATCAAAATCGTCAAGGTGGCGGCTATCAACAGCGCGACGGCGGCGGTGGCTATCAAAATCGTCAAGGTGGCGGCTACCAACAGCGTGATGGCGGCGGCGGTTATCAAAATCGTCAAGGTGGCGGCTATCAACAGCGCGACGGCGGCGGCGGTTATCAAAATCGTCAAGGTGGCGGCTACCAACAGCGTGATGGCGGTGGCGGTTATCAAAATCGTGGCGGCTATCAACAGCGTGATGGCGGTGGCGGTTATCAAAATCGTGGCGGCTACCAACAGCGTGATGGCGGTGGCGGTTATCAAAATCGTGGCGGCTATCAACAGCGCGATGGCGGCGGCGGTTATCAAAATCGTGGCGGTGGCTATCAGCAGCGTGATGGCGGCGGCGGTTATCAAAATCGTGGCGGCTATCAACAGCGCGACGGCTACAATCGCGGTGGCGGTGGTGGGCGTGGCGGCTATCAGCAGCGTCAGGGCGACGGACAACAGCGCGGACGCGGTATGCGCCCACGCCAACAGCCTAAGCGTCAGCAACCAGCACGGAAGCCGCAAACAGGGCATCTTGTTTCCTTGCCACGTATGTTGGCAATTCAACAGTTTGCTTGCCGCAAAATCGCCGTTGAGTATATCCGCAATGCCCGCGTAACGGTCAACAACGTTATTTCGCAAGATCCGAATAACCGTGTGAATTACAAACGCGATGCTATCAAAATTGATGCAATGGACTTGCAGCGCAATCGCCCCTCAACATACCTGCTCATCAACAAACCCGCAAAAGTGTCCGGCTCACGCGAGGCGCATACCTTTACGGTTCATTCGATGATTCACGATGCCGAAGCGTGGTATTTCCCGCTTGGACGTTTGCTCAAAGCTGCTTCCGGATTGACGCTTCTGACGAATGACCCGGCACATAAAGCGCAAGTTTCGACAGCATTTGATGGCGTAGAAAAAGAATACCGCATCAAGGTTCAGCGCCAAGTCAAAAAAACAGAATTGACCGCAATGACCAAAGCGCTTAAAGAAATCAATGCCCGCAATGGCGAAGTGGCAAAAGTCGAGGTTGTGCAGAAAAATTCACGGAATTGCTGGATTGGCTTTACGCTGTATCACGGCTCGTTCAAAGACCTTTTTGCCATTTTGAAAGTTGCTAAATTGGAGCCACTCTCGATGCAGCGCTACCGTATCGGTGGCTTGACGGCGGACTCGCTTACACCTGGTTCGTGGAAGCAACTGAACAACGTCGAAATAGCACAAATGCTTGGCACAACAACCGAAGGTGCTTCATTCTTCTTTAAGTAACGGTTGAGTTTTGATATGTGACCGCTACTGCTTTTTACGCAAAAAGCGCAATGACGACAAACAAGAACGGCTTCAAATCATTGATTTGAAGCCGTTCTTGTTTTGAGAAGCGTTTGTATGCTTATTGCTGAGGCAATTTCTTGATAAACTGCTGAAACTCTTGCGAAGTACGCACCAACTCCAGTTGTGGTGTTTGCTCCAACATTTTGCGTATGCCGTCAGTACCAAGTTTGTTGTCTTTGCAATGCTTGATAAATTTATCTAAATACTCAACTGTTGCTTTTGGCTGTTTATTGCCGGCTTCTGCGAAGGCTGTGAGCAAAAATACTCGTGCTTTGCTTTGGGGTTCGTTGGCGAAGGTAAGCGATTTTTGGAAATGTTGCGCTGCACTTTTATAGTCTTTGACATAGAAATATTGCGCTGAAGCAATGCCGCTATGCAGTGCAAAGAGGTCTTGGCGGTCTTTGGGATCCATCCCGCTCACATATTGAAAAATTTCCAGCGATTTTTTGTAGTTCACCGAATCAATATAGTATTGTGCTAGATTAAGCCGGAAGCGCGGATTGTTTGGATCGCGCTCGACATCTTGCTGGAGCATATACTCTTCAAGGCGCACATTTGCCGTTTCATATTTCTTGCTTTCTACGAAATCAAGCATGGTATTGAAACGGCTGAACTCAATATATCCTGCAGGAGCATCTATTTTCGAGCCGTCGGGCTTGAGAAACGCCGTTGTCGGGTATCCGTTCACGCCGATAAGTTTCGCAAATTCTTGTCCAGAATATTTTTTGCCCTTGTAATCAAAAGCGGGTGCTTTTTCGGGATTAAATTTCGCAAGGATAAACGAGGATTTGAGTGTTTTGACGACATCATGATGCGCGTAAGTTTTTTCATCCATAACCTTACACCACGAACACCAATCCGTGTAAAAATCAATCAAGAGCGGTTTTTTCTGCTCTGCGGCAAGTTTTAAGCCATCGGAAATAGAATGCCATGTTAGTTCGCTGGGTTTAGGTGCATCGGTCTTTTCTTTCGTGCTGCCAAGCAGTTGTGCAGATGCGGTTTGGGTGAAAAACAGCAAGCACAGCAGCATCCCGACGCAGCACAAAGCGGTGAGAGGCGAAAATCGTTTCATGATGAAGTGGTGATAAATGAAAAAAATATGATCGTTTTTGAGAAAAATACTGCCATCAAAAAAATCATTCAAAAGGTATGCCAAGAAGCAGCCATCGTACTTATTTCCGGGTATTTTTCCAGAGAAATGTCCATGCCGACTCAAGGCGCTCCGACCACGCAGATTCGCTATGAGGTGCGTTTTTTGCTTCGGTATAGGCAAGATTTGAACCGACTTTCCAACCTTTTGTCGTCAGCAACATTTTCATTGCGCGTATTTCTTCGACAGTTTCCTTTCCTTCTGCATCGCCTACATCCAGCCAGATACGGGTGTTGGCGGGCTTTAGTGTTGTCGAAAGCGAGTCATTGATATTTTGATTCATGGAATACAAAATCCAATTATTCGACCACCACACCGACGGCGACATAATCATCAATCGGCTAAAAATATTGGGATAACTCAGCGCGGTGTACATCGTCATCAAACCGCCCAGCGATGAGCCTCCAAGCGCTGTATTTGCGCGGTCGCTGAGTGTTCGATAGGTGCTGTCAATAAAGGGTTTAATTTCCTCGACGAGCATCTGTGCGTGGAGTGCGCCTTTCCCACCTCTATCGGCGGGTCGCCCTACGCCGTCGGCTTGGCGCAACGGCACGGGCGTATATTCATTCACACGGTCTTCGCTGCGGACGCTCACGCCAACGATAATACACGGCGGAAGTTTCTTTTGTTTAATCATCATATCGGCAATTTCATCGGCATACCACTCACTATTCGATGCCGTAGAATCATCGAAAATATTCTGCCCGTCATGCAGATACAGCACCGGGTAGCGCTGCGAGGTTTTGTCATATCCCGGTGGCAGATAGACCGAGAGTGTGCGCTGCAACAGCGTTTTGGGCTGAAAAAACTCATGTAAGCGTACATTGGGCAAACGTGTTGCCGGGGTTGGTGCAAGCGCTCGCGTGTTGAAAACACGACGCACCGTTTGGGGTTTTCCCGTAAGTATCACCGTACTGTTTTGAACGGTTTCCCAGCCATTATTGAATTTGGCGGTATTTTCGATTTTGAATTTATACGCGAGTTTTCTTTTGCCAAAGAGTTTTGCATATTTACTATTGGATGCTACGGTCAGCGTCAGCGTATAAATACTGTCGCGGTCAGGGTCGGTGGCGACAAGCGTTGAATCCCACCGAAGCGGCTGAATGGAGCCACGAACACCAACAAGGTCTTTTTGCGGGTCGAACCAGCGTTGCACCATTGCACCACGCATATCAAGGGAAAATGTGATAACATCCTGCGCATTAAGGTTTGGTGCGGTGGTGAGGTTGCTCCACGCGGCGATAAAAGCGACAAATATGAACAAAGAAGGCAAACGTGTCATTTTTTTTATGATTTTTTTTGAAAGGTAATTGACAGTGAAATAAGAATTGAGTATCTTATTTCGTTACGGAAGTATTGACCGCCTCTCAAGGAAAAGAAACGTAGCAAGTATGCGGCTTCGGGGCATACTCTTCGGATGTGTTACTTTTGGTCATGCCATTCTATGACTTTCCTCTACTACGGCAATACTGCAAAATTCGCTATATTTGCGCTAGAGTCCAAGTCTTTCGTGGCAAAAATTCTTTATTGTGCGTCACGCATCTTCATCCAACAACCTGTAATCTGTTGTTTGACAGCATTATACAGCAACAAGAAACCATAATTTTGTTATATTCTTTTTTGATTCACTGTTTAAACCATCTGGCGTAGGTGTAGTTATGAAAACAATTCTCCTGATTGACGACGATATTCGAGTCAGTTCATTGCTTAAACGCTTTTTGTACGAGGCAAAATACAATGTTGTCGAGGCAAATAGCGGCTCAAAGGGGCTTGAACTCGCCAAAGCAAACAAACCGGACATTATTCTTTGCGATATTATGATGCCCGAAATGGATGGTTACACCGTGCTGAAGCATATTCGCTCGGACGGTGATACCAAAAGCATTCCCTTCATCTTCCTTACCGCAAAAGATGGTACATCGGACTTTCTTACAGGAATTTCTAAAGGTGCGGACGGTTATTTGGCAAAGCCCATCTCCCGCGAAGACCTTGTAGAAACCATCGAAACCCATACGCTGTAAGCCATTACCGACCAAAGCCGATTCTTCTTGTTTTCGGTGCGACAATGTTATAGTTTTACAACGCTTTATGCGGACTTGAAGAGGTCTTGCATGGAGCGTTTTTTTATTGAACTCTCCCATTCACTTTCGCAATGTTTCCACCTCTTAACGAACAAATGGACATCATTCGCTCCGGCGTACAAGAACTCTTGCCGGAGAACGAACTCGCGCAAAAAATTGAACGCTCGCTCAAAACGGGAAAATCCCTGCAAATCAAGCTCGGTTGCGACCCTAGCCGTCCCGACCTGCATCTGGGACACGCTGTGGTCTTAGGAAAAATGCGGCAATTCCAAGATTTAGGGCATAACGCGGTGCTGCTCATCGGTGATTTTACAGGGATGATTGGCGACCCCACAGGGCGCTCCAAAACTCGCCCTGCACTCACCTTAGAGGAAACTCGTCAAAACGGGCAGAGTTATATCGAACAGGCAACGCACGTGCTTTCCAGTGAACGATTAGCGCTTGTCTATAACTCCGAATGGCTTGGAAAGCTCAGTTTTACGGATGTTGTTGCGCTCACGGCAAAATTTACAGTGGCGCAAATGCTGGAACGTGACGATTTCAGCAAGCGCTATAAAGCGGGCGAACCCATCAGCATTCACGAATTTTTGTACCCGCTTGCGCAAGGCTACGACTCGGTGGCACTGGATACCGATGTGGAATTGGGCGGCACCGACCAAAAATTCAACCTGCTTGTGGGACGCGAGCTGCAACGCGCTTACGGCAAAGAACCGCAATGTATCTTGACGATGCCGATTTTGGAAGGCACAGACGGCGTAGAAAAAATGAGTAAGTCGCTTGGTAATTACATCGGCATTACCGATTCGCCCCGCGAGATGTTTGGGAAAACGATGTCGATACCGGATTCCCTGATTGCGCGGTATTTCCGCTATGGCGCATTTGCCGCCGATGCTGATGTAAAAGCAATGGAAAGCGGCTTGCAAAGCGGTTCGCTGCATCCTCGTAATGCCAAAGTGCAGACTGCCATGAGCATTGTAGCACGGTATCACGGCGACGAGGCAGCAAAAGGCGCTTTTGGCGAATTTGAACGAATGTTTGTCAATAAAGATGTTCCTGATGAAATCGAAAGTGTCGCACTTGCGCTGGAATCAGCAACAGCAGCGATTGTTGACGTTTTGGCGCAGACAGGGCTTGCGGCTTCCAAAGGCGAAGCACGGCGGTTGATTCAAGGCGGCGGCGTGTCGGTGGACGGCGAGCGCGTGAGCGATATTGCGGCAAGCGTTGACCTCAGCACCGAGCGTACGTTTAAGGTCGGAAAACGGAAGTTTTTGAACATTCGGAAAGCGTAAGTGAGGCGTAATCTCGTGAAGCACATATTATTCATCGTATTTGTCCTTTGGGGCATCGCTGGCGCAAGGAATAATGCACTGTCGGAGCCTCTTTCAACGCTGCTCATGCCAACGGCAAAAGAGTATGCGCTGGGCAAAACGCTGGAATATTGCGAAGATTCGCGTCACGAATGGACGATTGAGAATGTTGCGAACGTGTCCGGAAGGGGCTTTCAGGGTAGTTTTCAGCCTTCGCAGATGCAATTTTTGAACCTAAAATTTAGCCGCTCCGCCTACTGGCTGCGTTTCACGGTCAAAAATATGTATGCCACCGAAGAAGTCTTTATGCTGGAATATGCCTATCCAACCATAGACACGCTGGAATTTTACCGTCCAAGCAGCATGAACACCTATTCGCAGCTTCGTGTTGGCGATATGCAGCCCTACTCTGCCCGCGAAATACCGCATAGAAACTACCTTTGCCGCATTCGTCTGCGTCCGGGCGAAGAGCAGACGATATATTTGCGGATTGCCTCTGCGGGACCGCTTATTGCGCCGATTACGCTCTGGCATACCGAAGGGCTGTTGCAAAAAGATTACTGGGAGCGCTTGCTTAATGGGATGTTCTACGGGATTATGCTGGTGATGCTGCTCTATAATCTTTTTTTGACAGTGGCAATGCGCGAGCGGAGTTATCTGTTCTATGTGCTGTATATAGCTTCATTTCTGACCTATCAGGCGTGTTTAGATGGGACTGCCATCGAATATCTTTGGCAGAATGCGCCCTTGTGGTCGAATACAGCGTATTTACTATTTGCTGCCGTGACCGCCTGCACAGCCGCGCTGTTTACCCGCGACTTTCTGGCGCTTTCCTTTAATTCCCGGCTATTTGACCGTGCGCTTTTTGGTATTATGCTGATGAGTATTGTGCTTGGGGTGACGGCGCTATTTGCCCCCTACGGACGAATGATAACGCCCATATCCGGATTGGTTTCCGTTGCTTCGCTGACAACACTAGCGGCTGCCGTGTTTTGTGTCTGGCGTGGCTACCGACCGGCATATTATTTTCTCATTGCATGGACGGCACTTATCGTGTCGGTCTTTCTTTTTACGATGATTGGTTTTGGGATTGTTCCCTACACCAACTGGACGTGGTATTCGAGCCGATTTTCTGCCGTTTTGGAAGTTGTCTTGCTTTCGCTGGGCTTGGCATATCGTATCAATCTTTTGCGTAAAGATCAAGAAAAAGCGGCGGTTTTAGAAGCACAGAATACCGAGCTTTCTCACCTCAATCAAGAGTTGTACAAACGCAATGACGATCTGCACCACGCCAATACGAAACTCGACGAGGCAAATACCTTCAAAACCCGTATGGTCAGTATTGTTTCGCACGACCTGAAAAATCCGCTCAATACCATTCGCCTTCTAGCAAACTCACTCAAAACCGAACTTCGCTCAGATTCCCGCGAAGGCGCAGAAACACTGCGGGCGCTTGTTCAAGAAACCCATCATTCCTCGAAAATGATTGAGGAATTGCTGGATATGGCAGCGCTGGATATGGGCAAAATCACGCTCAAGCCGCAAGAAATGGACTTTGGCGCACTCGTCGCGGCAGTCGTATTTTTGCAATCGACTCAAGCGGAAAAAAAGCAGCAATCTATCCAGATGCACGTACCGACGGAGTGTGTTATTCGCTGCGACGAAGCACGGCTCAGGCAAGTCGTCGAAAATCTTCTTTCCAATGCCATCAAATTTTCACCCTTCGGGACTGTCATCTCTGTCCACCTGACAGCGCCAACACAAGGAATGGTGAGCTTTTCCGTCGAAGACCACGGTCCTGGACTCACCAATGATGACAAAACCAAAATTTTTGGGCATTTTCAAAAACTCTCCGCCCGTCCAACGGCTGATGAACACTCATCCGGAGTCGGTTTGGCAATCGTCAAGCAAATTGTGGAACTCCACAAAGGAACGATTCGGGTCGAGAGCGAAGTCGGCAAAGGAGCGCGGTTTATCGTGGAACTGCCCGTAGGAATGTAGTTTTTGGCTTCAAACTTAATCGTGAGAACAATTTACCATTCACCACCTCCTCCAGATTATGCACCTTCTCACCAGTATTTTTGCCCTTCTATGCAGTGCCGTACTCTTCACTGCGTTTGCACCGCAAATCTCCATGGCGCAAAGTACCTATCGTGGCCCCGTAAGCCGCATCACAAGCGGTTTCGGGGCAGATGGCACATTCGCCATTGACACGCTGTTCTTTCCTGCATCGGGCTGGGAAGGCAGTGGCATGACGCGAAATGTCGAGGTTTATTATCCGCGTGGCACAACCTCGCCACGCCCGACGTTGCTCTTTGCGCACGGCTTTGGCGGCAATGACCCACGCTTTTATGGTGAACTCCTGCGGAACGTGGTTTCACGAGGTTACACAGCAGTTTTTGTCCCATACCCTATTTCGATTAACACCGCAGCGCTCTACCGCACAATGGACAGTGGCTTTGCCGAGGCGGTACGACGCTTTCCGAATGTGATTGATTCGACACGCATCGGCTTTGCGGGACATTCTTTTGGCGCAGGTGCAATTCCAAGTATTGCGCACAAAGCATTCACGCAGCGCGGTTGGGGCGGACGCGGAAGATTTCTTTTCCCAATGGCTCCTTGGTATGCTCTCGAAACAACGCAAGAGCAGCTTCGCAGCTTCCCCAGTGACACCAAACTGCTCATGCAAATTTACGCCGACGATGCCACAAACGACCACCGATTGGCAATGGATATTTTTCTCAATATCGCTATTCCCGACGCGGAGAAAGATTTCATCACGGTTTTCGCCGATACGGTGCAAAATTACGTTTACAGCGCCGGACACAGTCTCTGTACCGTTAATACGCCAGCAGGCGGGGCGTTTGATGCCTACGATTACTACGCCGTTTTTCGTCCCTTGGACGCACTCATGCAATACACCTTCAATCCGGCAAATACGGTGGCAAAAAATGTTGCTCTCGGCAATGGCAGCGCGGAGCAAGTATTTATGGGCAGTCTGGCGGGACGCGCCATTAAACCGATGTCCGCGACAGACCGCCCCAAACCGCTTGCAAGCGCCCCGCGCACAACGTTTTCTTGCGACAACGCCACCAACCCGCGCCGCAGCTATTGTTCGTTGCAAATAACCTCCGTTATGCAGACCGCACCAACGTTTGCAGCGCGTATTACCCCGCAGCCCGCTTCCGATGGTGCTGCGCTGGCATTATCGCTTACAAGCGCTCACACACTCGTTGTGACGGTGGTGGACGTACTCGGCGCTCCACGCCTCACGCTTGCACCGAAGGCGCTTCACACAGGAGCGCACGAAATTCCGCTTTCTCTGGAAAACTTGCCAAGCGGTGTGTATTTCTGCCGTTTTTTGCTTGATGGAGCGCCTCAGCAAACGCTTCCCTTTCTTGTGCAACGCTAACAAAATTCATTATGCAAATTGCTCTCACACCCGCACAAATGCGTACTGGCGACGAATACGCCATCCAAACGCTGGGGATTCCGGCGGCACTGCTGATGGAAAACGCCGCTCGGTCGGCATTTGAGATAATGCGTCCTTTGGTAGAGCGGCATTGCAAGGCGCATCACATCACGCATCCGCGACTGATGATTTTCTGCGGTTCGGGTAATAATGGCGGTGATGGTTTTGTGCTGGCGCGGCATTTTTCGCATTGTGCCGAGCTTGATGTAGAGGTGCTTTGGACGGGCGCGGTGGAGAAAATGAGTGCTGAAACCCGCATGAACTTTACCTTGCTGGAAACGCATGGTATCCGCACACGGCATATTTCCACCGTAGAAATGGCTTGTGCAATCGAAATGGACGCGGATTGCGTGATTGATGCTCTCATTGGCAACGGTGGAAGCGAGTTGCTGCGCGGCATTGCGGCAACTATTGTGGAGAAGATTCGCCAAAATAGGCGCTCGCGCTCACTTGCCATCGCAGTTGATATTCCCACGGGATTGAATGCCGAAACGGGAAAAGCGCATGAAAACTGCTTTCGCGCCGATTATACTGTTAGCATGGCAGCGCTCAAAACGGGATTATTGCTGAATGATGCGCCGGATGTGTGTGGAGAAATTATGACCGTTCCAATCGGCATACCCGCGTCATTCCTTGAGCAACAAGCAACGGTGCGGGTTCTGGAAGATAGTGATATTGTGCGGCTTTTGGGTAAACGCCCGCGCCGGGCAACAAAACACGATGTTGGCAGCGTGGCAATTATTGGCGGAACACTAGCAATGGCGGGCGCTCCGGCTCTTGCGGCGAATGCGTGTATTCAAGCGGGTGCGGGCTTAGTGCGATTGTACGCGCCCCGCATTCATGCTGCTGTGAAGCCGGAAATCATCACCCACACACTTCCCACCAATGCCAATGGCGCAATATCTCGTACGGCACTTCCTTTTTTGCAGGAAGCCTGCGAAAAAAGCACGGCGTTGGTCATTGGTCCCGGAATCGGCACTGATGCGGAAACACTTGATGTGGTGCGGGAATTACTGGCACAAACATCGCCGGAAACGCCTGTTGTTGTTGATGCCGATGGCTTGCGGGCGCTGATTTTGGGCGATGGAGCATTTCTCCCTTTGCGCCAAAATATCGTCCTGACACCGCATCGGGGCGAATTTGCACGGCTCACGGGCAGCGATTACGCGATTATCCCCGAAGCCGCACAAACACTTGCTTCCGAATGGGCAGCAAAACTCGGCTGTACGCTTCTTTTGAAAAATGTGCCAACAATCATAAGCAATGGTGCGCTTTCCTATTGGAACATGAGTGGAAACGCCGGTATGGCAACGGCTGGGAGTGGCGACGTGCTGGCAGGTATTATTGGTGCGCTATTGGGACAGAGCCGTTTGCTGGGCTTGGAGACGATTGAAGTTGCCGCGCTGGGGGCATACATTCACGGACGAGCAGGCGACGCATTTGCACACGCCAACAGCCAGCAAACATTGACGGCAAGCGGCTTGACGGCATCTCTTTCGGCGGTTTTTCCGAATAATAACGTGTAGGTTTCTTGGCGAAACGTCGCTTTTTTACTAGCTTTGCGGTGCAATTCCTCATTTTTTACTCAGCCACTCCCTTAAAGTTCTATGCGCTATTTTGCCATATCTTGCTTGATTTGCCTCGTCAGAATTGCTCCTCTTTTAGCGCAGCATGGCTTTCCGGCTTCCTCCGCAGACCTTCCCGATCTTTCGCGGGTTTCGCCGGAATATCTCAAAAATCTCCCCCCCATCCGCCTTCTCGACAAAGGTGCGAGCGCACCCGTGCAAGACGCGCACCTTGCCGAAAACGTCGCCGTTCTCCAATCCAAGCGCAAAGGCGCAGCAATGCTGACGGCAATAGATTCCACCTTGCGCCCGTTCTATCACGGCGTAGCTTCGGGCGACCCTTTGCATGACCGCGTTATCCTCTGGACGCGCGTCACACCAAGCGCCCCCGATCTTCCTGTACAGGTTCGTTGGCAAGTGGCGTTAGATACAGCAATGCAAAGCGTCGTCACATCGGGAACGTTTACGACGACTGCTGCACGGGATTATACCGTAAAGGTGGATGCACAGGGCTTGGATGCCGATAAAACCTACTACTATATGTTCACGGCGCTCGGCGCAAATTCGCTTATTGGGCGCACTAAAACGCTGCCCCTGCCAACGGCGGCGGTGCGACAGGTACGTCTTGCCATCACGTCGTGTAGCAGTTATCCGCATGGTTTTTTCAATGCCTACGGGCGGATTGCTGCGCGAAATGACCTTGATGCAGTGCTGCATTTGGGAGATTACATTTATGAGTACAATGCCTCCGAAACAAGCTATGGCGGCAAAACGGGCTTGCGTATTGGGCGTGTAAGCATCCCGGCAAATGAAATCGTCTCGCTTGGCGATTACCGCACCCGATACAGCCAATACCGTCTCGACGAGAATCTCCGCCGTTTGCACCAACAGCACCCGATGATTCACGTCTGGGACGACCACGAATCGGCAAATGATTCCTACATGAATGGCGCGGAAAATCATCAGGCAGCCACCGAAGGCAAATGGGATGTTCGGAAAGCCATTAGCAAGCGCGTCGCCTACGAGTGGCTTCCCACGCGGGAGAACGCCGATACAATCATTTATCGCCAGTTTGCTTTTGGTAATTTGGTGGATTTGTTCATGCTCGACACGCGCTTGGAAGGACGCGAAGAGCAGGTTATTGGCGTACTTCCGTCTGCTTCGCAAGCCTCGAAAGATTCTATCGCCAATCCCAAACGCACGATGCTTGGCGCACGACAATTTGCGTGGTTGACGGGGAATTTGCGGGCTTCCGGCGCAACATGGAAGGTCTTGGGTAATCAAGTCATGTTTGCGCCGATTACTGTGGAGAGCGTCGATATGGAGAGAGTTCGGCGGTATTCCTTTGCGCTGAGTGTGCTTGCCCCGACCTTGATGAACACGCTTCAAGAGGCGTTTTATGGCGATGTGTGGACAAATTATCCCGCCGAGCGCAACAATATCATGGATTCGATTCGACGGAACAACATCCGCAACGTCGTGATTGCGACGGGCGATTTCCACACGGGATTTTCGATGGATGTGACGACGGAAGCAGCAAACACGAGTCGCTACAACCCCGCAACGGGACAGGGCGCAGTGGCAGTGGAGTTTATGTGTCCGAGTATTTCATCGGGCAATTTTGATGAAAATGTCTCGGGTGGGCTGTTTGGCGTAATTAACGGTGCAATGCGCTCTCTCGGCTTTCCCAGCCCGCAGCGCGAAGCCTTTGCGGAAATCATGGCAGCCCGCGACACGCAAGAACTTCTCAGCATTTTAAGCGATGCGCTCCGTGAGCAAAATCGCCATTTGAAAAATATGAATTTGACCGATCATGGTTATACGCTGCTAGACATCACGCCGGAACGAACGCAGGGCGATTATTGGTACATGGACACTGTTTTGATTCCATCCACGCGGGAACGCTTTGGTGGCGGCTTTTTGACCCTAAGCGGACAAAGCAACCTCACGCGCTCCAACACGCCAGCACCACCGAAAGCACAACAAGCAATTCCCGCACCTGCCAGACCGCTTCGGACGACGCTTGCGGTGGCACTGGGCGACGTTCCTCCGCAAAACACCGCTCCGCAGAGCGCTTTGCTAGATATTCCGCCCACCAAAGGTGCTTCCATACTGCTTTTGGGCTGCTATCCGAACCCGATGAATACCGTTGGTTACATCAACTATACGCTTTTGAGCGCCCAGCCTGTGAGTATTGCGCTCTATGATGCCGCAGGGCGCATGGTGACGCGGCTTGTGGATGGGCAAATGCAGGAAGGCAATATAACGGTTATGCTGGAAACAAGCGCCTTGCCAAGCGGGGCGTACACGTGCCGTATCGTCACGCCGCAGACCGTGATAACGCGCCCGATTGTGGTACAGCATTAACATTTTCCCGAAAGCAGGAGAAATTTTCGTAACTTGCCTGAGTGAAAGGGTATTATGGAAAATGCGTCCGTTAGTAATCTCGCATTAAAAATTCTTGAGCGTTGGCAGAATGATTTCGACACACCTTGGAAGGACGCTTTGGAAAGTTATTTCCAAGAGTTTATGGCGTTCTTTTTTCCTGAAGCCGCGACAGCTATTGATTGGGTGGCAGGGTATGAGTTTTTAGACAAAGAACTGCAAGCTATTGTTCGTGACGGCGAAATTGGCAAGCGGTATGCCGATAAACTGGTGCGTGTACAGCTTCAAAGCGGCGTGAAATCATGGATTTTGGTGCATATCGAAATTCAGGGACAGCCAGAAGTCGAGTTTGCAAAGCGGATGTTCGTATACAACTATCGCATTTTCGATAAATATGACCAACCTGTGGCAAGTCTGGCACTGCTCACGGATGCTTCGCCCACTTGGAGACCTCATGAATACTCGTATTCTGCTTTCGGTTCAGCAATGCATCTCACGTTTCCAAGTGTAAAAATGCTTGATTTTGCGGACGCATGGTCGGATTTGGAAACAAGCGATAACCCATTTGCCATTATTGTTATGGCGCACTTGAAAGCGCTGGACAAAGGATTATCGCCAGAAAACCGCATGAAATGGAAGTTTCAAATCGCTTCGATGCTTTATCGCAAGGATTTTAGTAAACAAGATATTTTGCGTATCCTCATTCTTATTGATTGGCTTATCACCTTGCCTCCGGGCTTACAAGAACAATTTCGTACCAATATTGACATCTTGGAGAAAAAAAATATGCCCTATCTATCAAGTTTTGAACGAAATGCACTGCTCAAGGGCTTGGAGCAAGGTTTAGAGCAGGGAATGCAACAAGGAATAGATAAAGGTTTGCAAATCATCCGCGACAATATTCTTTACGGCATTCAGACTCGTTTTGGTGAACCGCCCAGGGATGTTGCGGAATCCCTTGCCCGTCTTGACGACCAAGAGCGATTGACGGCAATTTTACAGGCTTTGTTCACGGCTTCTTCCCTTGATGATATTTTGCCCAAGATTCGCTCATAATAATTTTTACCGTGTGCTGATAATCAAGCTGCCACGCCACTTTCTGCCTTTTTATGTTCCCAGATAACGACCAAATTATTGCACTTCTCAAAAAAGCTGCCCCCGCTACACTTCGCCTTTACGATGTTGCCAAACATTTTAACTTTGCAGTGGATTCGGCAGATTTCGAGCGTTTGCGCATTGTGCTGACCCAGCTCACCGACGACAAAGTGATTTACCGTTCCACGCGGCGCAAATACGGCATCGAAACGCCCACAGGCGAAACATCCGTCAAGAAAAAACAGGTCGTCCGCGAAGTACAGGTTGCCTCCACGACCTTCGACGGAATTTTGACCGTTGACGGCTATAACGGCACGGTGGCAACGGATTCGCCAGAATTTCCGCGCATTACCATCAAACGTCCCAATCTCAATACTGCTTTTAACGGCGACCGAGTGCGTGTGAAATTGCTTGCGCTCCGCAAAGAGCAGAAAGTCACGGGCGAAGTGATTGGTATTGTTGAACGCGCCCCGACACGCTTTGTGGGAAAAATTGAAAGCGATGGTGATTTTACGTTCTTCATTCCCGACGACGACCATATCCACGTTGATTTTCTTGTGCATCCCAAACGCATGATGGATGCCGGCGATGGCGACAAAGTTATCGTCGAACTCTTCCGTTGGGACGACCCGATGAAATCACCGGAGGCAAATGTTGTCGAGATTTTGGGTCGTGCCGGTATGCCAAGCGTCGAGTATTCATCGGTCTTGCGAGAATTTAAGCTGGTGCGCGATTTTGCTCCGCAAGTCGAAACCGAAGCAAAAGCCGTCGCCGTGCCGATTGCGGATGCAGAAATTGCGCGGCGCTTGGATATGCGCGAGGCAACAATCATCACGATAGACCCCGTTGATGCAAAAGATTTCGACGATGCGCTCTCACTGGAAAAGCTGGAAAACGGCAATATACGCTTGGGCGTACACATTGCCGATGTGAGCCATTACGTGCGCGAAGGCTCTGCACTGGACACCGAAGCGCTCAAGCGCGGCAACAGCACGTATCTGGTGGATGGTGTCGTGTCGATGCTGCCGCATACGCTGTCGAGCAATATGTGTTCGCTTGTCCCGAATGAAGACCGTCTTGCATATTCGGTTCTGATGGAATTTTCCCCACGCGGGGCGCTTAAATCCTACGAAGTCCGCGAAACGGTGATGCACAGCAAACGCCGTTTTACCTACGAAGAAGTGCAGGAAATAATTGAGGGCAAAGCCCAAGACCCACTCAAGGACTTGATTTTCGACCTGAATGCGTTTGCCGATGTACTGCGCAAAAAGCGTTTTTCGGCGGGCGGTATTGATTTCGAAACGAGCGAAATCCGCTTTGTGTTGGATGAATACAAACAGCCCGTGAAGGCGCTGCTCAAGCGCCGCACCGATGCTACGTCGCTGGTGGAAGAATTTATGTTGGCGGCAAACCGTGTTGTGGCGGAACACGTGAAAAAACTTTCGACGCAGTATCGCCTCAAAAAAACGCTGCCCTTCATGTACCGTATCCACGACCAACCCGACCCCGACAAACTTGGCTTGGCGTTTAGTCTCGTGCGCTCATTTGGCGTAGCGATACCGAATATTGCGGGGAAAATTGCCTCGAAAGATATTAACGCATTCTTGCAAAATTTGGAAGGACATCCGGGGCGAATGCCTATCAATCAAGTCATGCTGCGGGCTATGGCAAAAGCGGTGTATGCTGAGTACAACATCGGGCATTATGGCTTGGGGTTTGACCATTACTCGCATTTCACCTCGCCAATTCGCCGTTATCCCGACTTGATTATTCACCGCCTTTTGAAAGAGTTTGCTCTTGGGAAGCCTGATGCAGAGCGCCTTCAAGAACTTGCTACGCATTTGCCGCTTGTCAGTACGCACTGTTCAACAACCGAGCGCATCTCGACTGAAGCAGAACGCGCCTCCAACAAACTCACCCAAACAGCGCTTGCGCTCTCGCATCTGGGCGAAGAGTTTAATGGGACGATTACGGGCGTGACACATTTTGGCATTTTTGTCATGGTGGACGATCTCTATGCAGAAGGTTTGATACGTGTTTTGGATTTGCCAACGGATTATTACTACCACAATGAGCGCGAATTTTCGCTGGTGGGTAAGTACACTAAGCGTAAGTTTCAGATGGGAATGAAAGTGCGGGTGCGTATCGCAAAAGTGAATATGCAAAAGCGAGAGTTGGATTTTATTTATACCGGAAACCCCGTCAGTGCTGAAGAGTTGGCTGAAATCAATACGAAACGTGCGGAAAAATCACAACTGGAAAAAGGCAAAAACAAGAACAAGAATAAACAAAACGAGGATATGCCCTCGGTGGAGGCTGTTCTCAAAACTGCACGTCGCAAAGAGAAAAAAGCTGCCGAACACCATACCGAGCAGAAAGCGCGACGCGAAAGCGGCAATCAAGGATCAAGCGATAAACACCAAGAAACAAGGAGCAAATCGCCATCGTCGAGCCGTGAGAGAAGCAATAAAGGAAAAAAATCCACAACAGGCGCTGGTATTACGCGCAAAGCGCTCAAAAGCCTAAAAGCTACACCAAAAGGCGCTTCTGCTGGCAAAAAGAAAAAAGGCTAATACTGGTGCGGCAGCCGATTTTCCCATAGCCTTGATTTTGCCTTTCTTCCGGTAGCAAGCGTTGGCATTTTTCCAGAACTTTTCCTGACAAATAATTTGCCAAGCGCGGCGATTTTGCTAAATTGTGCCTTCGTGAATGGTAGCGGAGCGCATCTGGCGCTGCAAAGCCCATTCCGTCACCGTTTCCACCGTCTCACACAACTACATTCCGATTGCCATTATGCTTCTTGCAACGCTCTTTGCACCTCTTGTCGGCGCACTTGCGCTTTTGCTTGTCAGCCGTGATGCTAAGAAAGCGCTTAAATACTCATCTCTGCTGATGTCGTTGGTTGCCTTTGTCTTCGCTTTGGCGATGCTTCTGGGCTTTGACCACACCAATCCGAATATGCAGATGCTCACCAACGTTTCATGGATACCGGCACTTGATGCGGGCTTCCGTGTAGGGGTTGACGGGATGTCGGTGTTGTTTATTTTTCTGACGACGCTCACAATGCCGATGGTGATTCTTGCTGGCTTTGACAGTATCAAAGAACAGGAGAAAGAATTTTATGCGCTTATTTTGCTCCTAGAATTTGGTGTTATTGGGATTTTCGCTGCATTAGACACCTTCCTTTTTTACGTCTTTTTTGAACTTATTTTGATACCGATGTATTTCCTCATCGGTGTTTGGGGCGGTGAGCGCAGAACATTTGCAGCAATAAAGTTTTTTATTTACACGATGTTTGGTTCGCTCGTAATGCTGGTAGGTTTGATATGGCTTGGCTACTATGTCCAGCAAACAACGGGACATTTCACGACCAATCTTTTGCTTTTGCGCGAGATTGCACCGACGATTCCGCTTTCAACGCAAAAATGGATGTTCGCGGCGTTTATGCTGGCATTCTGCATTAAAATTCCCCTGTTTCCTCTTCACACATGGCTGCCGGATGTGCAGTCCGAATCACCGCTTGTCGGGACGGTCGTCGTTGGAGCGGTACTGTTCAAGATAGGGATTTACGGGCTTATTCGCTTTGGTTTGGAGATGTTTCCGCAATCGTCGTTTGAATACGCTAAGATTATGTGCGCTTTGGGGGCAGCCGCCGTTATCTACGGTGCAATGCTCGCTATTGTGCAAACCGATATGCGCCGTTTGGCTTCCTACGCGCTTGTCAGCAGCTTGGGAACAATGGTTATGGGCGTATTTTCCATGACCCCCGAAGGCATACAGGGCGCTATTTTGCAGACGTTTAATCACGGACTCTCGGTTACGGGGTTGTTTTTGTGTCTGGGCGTTTTGACCCAGCAGCGCGGCACGACGAATCTTGCCGATTATGGCGGCATTGCGAAGGTGATGCCGATGTTTGCGGTATTGTTTGCCATTTCGCTCTTTTCTCTCGTGGGCTTGCCGGGCTTAAACGGCTTTATTGGTGAGTATTTGCTGCTTCTCGGCACGTTCCGCTCGCCATTTTTGAATAACTGGACATTCGGCATTTTGGGCGCGACAACAGGTGTTTTTGTTGCAATCTATATGCTCAAGTTGTACAATAATATCTGCTTTGGAAAATTCCCGAATGACGGAAGCGCATCCATGAGTGATTTGACGACGAAAGAGCTTGTAACGCTCATTCCGGCGACAATCCTCATGATTTGGATTGGTATTTATCCATCAACATTCATGCGCTTTTCTGACGAATCCACCAAAGCACTTGTGGGCAAACTCGAGTTGGTAAAATTCGGCACGACCAAATACACCGAAACCTTGAAGAAACTCCACGCAGCGCCAGCCACCGAAGGCGCAGCGCACAAAGAGCATTAACCTCAACGCATTTCACCCTTCATATTTCATACTTTTTTCTGCCATCATGCTTTACGATGTATTCTACTCATTACCGATAGCACTGTGTTCATTTTTCGGCATTACGGCAATGCTCATTGGTGCATTTGTACCGAAAAAGCGGAGTAATATCGTCATGCCGTATGCCACAAGTGGTTTGGCGATTGTTCTTACCTTTGCTGCACTGCTCTGGGGAAGAAACGGAACAGCATTTAATGGCATGATAACAACGGGAATGTATGCTTCATTCTTCGATATTCTCTTTGCCTCATCGGGAATTTTGGTGATGATTGCGGCGCGACCATATTTGCAGAAAATGGCGTGGGAGTTCGATGAGTTCTATGTTTTGGTGCTGTTCGCCGTGAGCGGCATGATGCTTATGGCGCACGCGAATCATCTGCTTATCGCGTTTATCGGCATTGAAATTATGTCCATCAGTTTTTATGTGCTTTCGGCGTATATGCGCAATGAACAGCTTTCGGTTGAATCTGGGTTGAAATATTTCCTCCTTGGCGCTTTTTCCACAGGTTTTCTGCTCTACGGCATGGCGCTTATTTACGGTGCTACGGGTGGCAAAATGGAATATTCCGCCATTCGCGCCTCTGTTAGCTATGGTTCGCAAATGCCGACTTTGCTGCTCGCAGGAACGGGTTTGATACTGATTGGTCTGAGTTTCAAAGTCTCGGCATTTCCTTTTCATGGGTGGTCGCCGGACGTGTATCAAGGCGCTCCGACCGTCGTAACAGCATTTATGAGTACAGGAGGAAAGGCTGCTGCGTTTGCTGCTTTTATTCAAATTGCCGGAGCGCTTATTCCCAATGGCGGACCAGACAGTGTAAAAATCGTTCATCTGCTGGCGTGTATTTCGGCAGCATCTATGCTCTACGGAAACATCGCAGCGTGTGCGCAGCAAAATGTTAAGCGACTTCTGGCATATTCCTCCATTGCGCAAGCCGGTTATATGATGATGGGTATTGTCGCTGGTTCTAGTCGCGGCACAAGCGGGCTGATGTTTTATCTTGCGGCGTATCTCTGTACGCAAATGGGCGCGTTTATCGTTGCGGCGGCATTAGAACATAAATACGGCAAACAGCTTGAATTTAGCGATTATGCGGGCTTGGCGAAGCGTCATCCCCTTTTGGCGGGTGTTATGTCACTATTTATGTTCTCCTTGCTTGGATTGCCACCGTTTGCCGTCTTTTTTGGAAAATATTATCTTTTCACGGCAGCCATTGAAGCGGGTTATACGTGGTTGGCACTTGTTGGAGCGCTTGCCAGCGTCATTTCCGCCTATTTCTACCTGGGGTTGATTGTTGCGATGTATTTCCGCAACCACGAAAGCGGCGAGACCTATCCGGCACAGCCCGGAATGTCGGGCGTAACGATTGGTATTGCTGTGGCAGGAGTAATTTTGCTTGGTTTATTGCCAAGTGTGGTAATGCGGTGGACAGGGATTGTGATGTAACGTTGAATAGGCGAGGGGCTGCCTTTTTGGGTGGGATCTCGCGTACCGTAAGCGAGACCCTCGCCCCGAATAAATGATGACTCAGCAAGCCTACCAAGACTTGTGTGCAATAACCAATCTTCCGGGAGAAGGATTGGGACGAGACGGAGCAAGATTGCACCGAACTCCAATAACTTGACAGCATTGAAGGAAACGTTTTGGATAAGTCCAACCGAAATCCGTAAATTTGAAAAAATATATTCCCTCCACCTTCATAAAAGATGAACTACACGCTATGAATATTGCAGTAACAGGCGGAGCGGGCTTTATCGGCTCGCATATCGTTGACCACTATATCGAAGCCGGACATAATGTTGTTATTATTGACGACATGAGTTCTGGCGTAAAAGCAAATATCAACCCGAAAGCAACATTTCATAAAATAGGGATTGGCGACAAAAAAATTGCTCAGTTGCTCAAGGATGAAAAAATTGAAGTGCTGAACCACCACGCAGCGCAAATTAGCGTTCGCGTCTCGGTTGATGACCCCAAATTAGACGCGCAAGTCAATATCGTTGATGCGCTGAATCTGTATGAAGCCGCACGCACAGCTTCGGTACGCCGCATTATTTTCGCTTCGAGCGGTGGCGCAATTTATGGCGAGCAGGATTATTTCCCTGCTGACGAAAAGCACTCCAAACGCCCGCTTTCTCCCTACGGTGTGGCGAAACTTGCCAATGAAAAATATCTTGGCTACTATAAAAGTGTTCATGGTATTGAAAATGTGATTTATCGCTACACCAACGTCTATGGTCCGCGCCAAAACCCGCATGGTGAGGCAGGTGTCGTGGCAATTTTCACGACCAAAATGCTGAAAGGCGAACAGCCTGTCATCAACGGCGACGGCACACAAACCCGTGATTATCTCTATGTGAACGACCTTGCCCGCGCAAATGTGCTTGCACTAGGCGACAATGCACGAGGTATTTACAACGTTGGTACTGGCATGGAATACAGCGTCAACACGCTCTATCAACTTCTCCAAATGAAGATCGGTAAACCCTTCAAACGTGTCCATGCGCCAGCAAAAGCGGGCGAGCAAAAGCGCAGCGTTTGTACGCCCTCGAAGATGAAAAATCTTCTTCAGTGGCAGCCCGAAGTTTCCTTTGAAGAAGGGCTTTCGCGCACAGTAGATTGGTTCAAAACGAAGAGCAAATAAAAACTTTTAAATGCCCCGTCGGGCGGCTTTTTCGCCGTCCGGCGGATTAGAAACACGTATCCCACACTAGAGCATTGCACGTCAGCAACGTCTTTCTATCAACTCATCCACTCTATGTCCACATCCAGCGCACACAAAACATCTGATAAAATCTGGACGTATTCCAATGGCGTGAGTTTTCTCCGTGCATTGCTGACAATTCCCTCAGCCGTGCTGTTATGGCAGGGACACAACTACATCGCTTATTCTATCGGCGTTTTGGCATATATCACCGATTTACTAGACGGCTGGCTTGCCCGCAAACTGAATGAAGTCAGCGAAGCAGGAAAAGTAATTGACCCGCTTGCTGATAAAATCTATGTTGCCGTCATAACCTCTATGCTTGTCGTGCAGGGGAAATTGGCACTATGGTTTGTGGCACTTGTGCTTGCGCGGGACTTGGTGATTATGCTTGCGGGAATTTATATTGCGAAGCGCACGGGTTTTGTTTTGCCGTCGAATATGCCGGGCAAAATCGCTGTTTTTTGTATGATTGTGATGATGTCTTGCCTTGTACTGGATGCGCCCGCATGGGCTTCGCAAGCCAGTATGGGTGCGGCATTAATAATGCTTCTGGTTTCATCGGTTCTTTACGTCATTCGCTTTGTAAAAATTGTGAAACAACGCTAAACCATGAACGATACCATGAAAAATCCAACCGTAACAATGAGTAACAAAGCCGCCCTCACGCGGCTTTCGCTCTTTATTGCCCGTCGGTACTTACTCTCAAAGCACTCGCTCAATTTTATTTCCGTCATTACCGCCATTTCGATTGGTGGGATTACGCTTGGAGTGGCAGCGCTCGTGATTGTGATGTCGCTTTTTAACGGCTTCCAAGCACTCATTGACCGCTTTTTGATTGGCTTCGATCCTCACATTCGTATCAGCAAAATTGCCGCTGTGCTGGCGGCAAATTCTACTGCTCCCGAACAGTGGCTCACCCTCAACGACTCGCTCCAAAACCAGATTCAAAGCGCTTTACAGCCGCTTGGCTCATCCTATCTTGCTCCCATTGCCAGTGGCAAAATGGTCTGCATCAATGGGCGCTCCATGAAGCCATTTCAGCTTATCGGCATTGATGCGGACAAGGCAGATATTGTCTCTGGGATTCGGAAAACACTGGTTGTGGGGGAGTTTCGACTGGAAGGTACGCCGCAATGCGTCTCGCTGGTGATGGGTGCTTCGCTGGCAGATAATTTGCGACTCGTCGTTGGCGACACCGTACAACTGCTTGCGCCAGCCGCCATCGAAACTGCCATTACACAAGGCTTACCACCAAAAAGTGTGCGGGCTGCTATTGTTGGCGTGTTTCAGTCGAACACCAAAGAATACGACGCAACGCAAGCATACACGGCGCTTCCGTCCGCTCGGCGCTTACTCAAAATCCCCACCGATGCCGCACAAACACTGGACATTCGCCTTGACAATGTAAATCAAAGTAATCAAGCGCAAATGCTTTTGCAACGCGCCCTGCCGCCAGCATACCGCATCGAAACGTGGTTCGACCTGCACCGCGAACTCTACAACGTGATGCGATTTGAACGTTTGGCGGCATTTTGTGTGCTGTTTATCATTGTTTTGGTAGCAGTGTTCAATATTTTTGCCTCGCTTTCGATGGCAGTTGCTGAAAAGCGGGCAGAAATCGGAATGCTTAAAGCCATGGGCGCACCGTCGGGGCTGATAATCTCCATATTTTTTAGCCACAGTCTGCTTGTGGGAGTTATCGGAACGGCTCTGGGTGCGGCTTTGGGCGTTGGTGTATGCTGGGGGCAGATGAACTTTGGCTGGATAACACTCGACACGTCGCGGTATGTGATTCCCATTTTGCCGCTTATTGTCGAATGGCCGGATGTATGCGGTGTTTGTGCGATTGCACTTGTGTTTGCGCTGCTTTCAGGACTTGCTCCGGCACGCCAAGCAGGAAAAATCCGCTCGGCAACGGCGCTTTTACGAAAAGAGCGGGTGTGAGAGATGGTAAATTGAGCTGCCGTAGGGCGACGGGGACAACAATAAAGTATGGCGGATGATATTTTCTTTCTCGTTTTCATTCTCTTTCCTTCGTTGGGCGAAAAAAATTTCCTATTTTTGCAAGTCTGTATCCATAACGGCAGTTGAGCGCGTTTGCCGCAAAACCGCCTCTTCAACACAGCAACGAAATAATTCTCTATCCCTACAATTTTCAATTTTTTGCGCTATGAGCGTTTTGGTCAACAAAAATACAAAAGTCCTTGTGCAAGGCATCACGGGCAATGAAGGCACATTCCATGCTTCTCAAATGCTTGCTTACGGCACGAATGTTGTCGGTGGAGTCACTCCTGGCAAAGGCGGCACGAAGTATTCCGGCAAAGGCGAAGACACGTTCAACCGTGCTGTACCAGTCTTCAATACGGTCAAAGATGCGGTAACAGCGACAAAGGCGGACACGTCCATTATTTTCGTTCCGGCATCCTTGGCGGGCGAGGCGATTTTGGAGGCGATTGAAGCGGGTATCGGTTTGATTATCTGCATCACCGAAGGTATTCCTGTGCGCGATATGACGGTCGTCCATGCGGCGCTGAAAAACTCGCAATCGCGTCTTATCGGACCGAACTGCCCAGGCATTATCACCCCGGGCGAATGTAAAATTGGTATCATGCCGGGCTTTATTTTCACGCCTTCCGCGTTTACTCCCGCAGGAAATGACGGTGGAGTCGGCTTGGTATCACGCTCCGGCACACTGACCTACGAGGCAGTCAAGCAAATGAGCGATCTCGGTATCGCACAATCTACTGCTATCGGTATTGGCGGCGACCCGATTATCGGCACACGCTTTATTGACGCTATCAAACTCTTCAACGAAGACCCCAAAACCAACGCAATCGTGATGATTGGTGAAATCGGCGGTTCGGCGGAAGAAGAAGCGGCGGAATATATCAAAAAATACGTGAAAAAGCCCGTCGTTGGCTTTATCGCTGGTCAGACAGCGCCTCCGGGACGACGCATGGGACACGCTGGGGCAATTATCTCCGGCGGCAAAGGCACGGCAAAAGAGAAAATGGCAGCAATGAAAAAAGCTGGTATTCACGTTGTTGAATCGCCAGCAACCATCGGTATTACCGTTGCAAAAGCACTTGGAATCGAAGTAAAATCTGTTGCGCCAAAAGCTACCGCCGCACCGAAAGCTGCTGCGCCAAAGGCTGCTGAGAAACCAGCCGCAAAAGCCCCAGCCGCAAAAGCTGCTCCGAAAGCTGCTCCGGCAGCGAAGACATCTGCTCCAAAGGCTGTTGCCGCAAAAGCAGCGCCAGCAAAGGCAGAGGATTCAAAAGCCACAGCAAAGCCTACGGCGAAGCCGGCCGCAAAAGCCACAGCAAAAAAATAAGAGACTCAAATTTCCAGAGATTTCGCCGCAAAGTAGATTATTTTGCGGCGAAATTTTTTGGTGTTTTCCCATTTTTCATTTTTTCACTTTTCACTTTATTCATTTCATCATGGAACGTACACTAGCTATTTGTAAACCCGATGCCGTTCGGAAAAATGTTGTTGGCGAAATCGTCGCAATGATTACGCAAGCGGGTTTCAAGGTACTCGGTTTGAAAATGATTCGCCTTTCCAAAGAGCAGTCCGGCGCGTTTTACGCCGTTCACAAAGAGCGCCCATTTTACGGCGAACTCGTCGATTTTATGTGCAGTGGTCCGGTGGTTGTCATTGCATTAGAAAAAGACAATGCTGTCGTTGATTACCGAACACTCATTGGCGCTACCGACCCGGCAGAAGCCGCAGAAGGCACTATCCGCAAGCGTTTCGCATCGTCCAAAGGCGAAAATGCGGCACACGGCTCGGATTCTGTTGAAAATGGTCGTCAAGAAGTAGCATTCTTTTTTAGCGAAGCAGAAATCGCAGCAAATGCTCGGTAAAAGTGCAATCTCAAGCAAGAGCGTACAAGGACCGAAACCTTCGTGTCCTTGTACGACTTGCTGGGGAGGATAACAGCACCCTATTCAACGGTAACGCGCATTAAAAAAAACAGCAATAGCAATGATACAGTCATTTTATCTGAAAAGTTTCATGGCACATAAGGAGTTCCATGTCGAGGAGTGTGCGCCGATAAATATTATTGTTGGAAATAATGATACAGGGAAAACAGGACTGTTAAAATTACTCTATGCTACGACGAAGACGCTTGATATTTACAGCCGTGTACAGCACGATGATGGGGAGGGCAATCTAAAAAAAATGCTTGCCGAAAAACTGATTGGTGTCTATCAACCCGGTAAAAAGGGGCTTGGGGAGCTTGTTAACAAGATGACAACAGAAAAACTTTATGTTGATGTGGAGTTTCGTCATAAAACTCTCAACTACCACGACCGTCTGTTCTTTTCCTTTGGCGATTCGACGACGAACACCATTGTTACTGCGCCAGAACGTATCGGCGCTATATCAGAAAATTTTCGATGCTTATTTATTCCGGCAAAAGAAGTCCTCACTGCTCTGAAAGCGATACGTGCGACGCGAGAAAACCTGCATATACGAGGCTTTGACGATACCTATTTAGATTTAATTAAAGCTCTTTCTCTACCGACTGTTTCCGGCAATGTTAAATTGGAATTGGCAAAACTCAACCCGCGACTGGCAAATGTCCTCGACGGCAATATAGAGCAGAATGCGGACAATGATTTCATTTTTAAGCGCGGTAATACCGAGTTTTCGATGTCCTTAACGGCAGAGGGTATCAAAAAAATTGGTATTTTTACAACACTCATTCGCAATAGACAGTTGAATGCCTCATCGGTGTTGTTTTTGGATGAGCCCGAGACAACGCTACACCCACAGGCAATACGCGAGTTGGTTGAAATGCTGGTTCTGATGGCAAAATCGGGGATACAAATTTTTCTTGCGACCCATAGTTACGTTGTTCTCAAGCAATTTTCCATTTGCGTCAGACGTGAAAATATATCGGCAAATTTCTATGCCTTACGTCGAGAAAAAGGCAGCCCCATTCAATATGAACAGTATGACTTGGCGCTGGGATTTCCTGCAAACAGTCTTTCCGATGAAGCCATGAAAATGGCAGATGAAGAGATTGCTCTTGATTTAGGTGTGTAGATTATGCCCTTATTCACCGAAAGCAATATCACGCTCAATTTTCCCGATGCACAGCATTTCCGTTTTGCGGATTGTGTAGGCTACCAACAATTATCAGGCAATCATTTCAAGGAAATGGACTATGCTTGGTATGACGGCGACAAGAACATCTATTGGCTTTTTGAACTGAAAGACTTTTCGCAAGCGCGGTTGAATGCGGAGACAACGATGGAGCAACGGGCGTGGGCATTGGTAAAGAAGTCGGTTGACAGCCTTTGTATGCTCCTGGCTGCAAAGCATGATTACAGGTCGGTTGATATTGCTGCGTGTTTGCCTCAAAAACCTGATGCCAACACGCAATTCAAATTTGTATCGGTTATTCATTGCGGCGCGACTCAAAAAGCTGATATTTCCTTGCTTCATGAGCAGTTCCGTCAAAAATTTAAGCCGTATGCAGATTTATTTGGAATAACGCATTACGCTGTTCTCGAACATTCGCAGGCAATACGAAAAATTCCCAATAATCTCGTCAAAGAAATTACGCCGTAATGCTCAAAGAACTCCGACAACTATCGCACACAATTCAATACACAAACCCGTACTGGCAGTACGGGTTTGACGTATATGAAAAACCCGACGGCTCGCAGGGTGAATATCACTACGTGCATTCACGCGGTTCGGTGATGATTATTCCGCGTTTTGACGATGATACGTTCTTGCTCACCAAGCAATATCGCTATCTCAACCGCCGCATCAGTATTGAGTTTCCGGGCGGTGGGCAGCTGCCCCAACTCACGCCTGAAGAGCAAGCACAGCGCGAATTGCAGGAAGAATCGGGGTTTTCCGGTACATTGCACTTTCTGGGCGTGTTCAATCCTTGCAACGGTATTACCGACGAACTCAGTTCGGTTTTTCTCGCTACCGGCTTGCAGCCCGCGCCGGATGCACGTCCTGACGATTCGGAAGAATTTCTCCACTTGCGTTTGAGCCGTGCGGAAATTACGGCACTCATTCGCTCCAACGAACTCTGGGACGGCATGACGCTGGCTGCGTGGCAGATGTATCTCGCCAGCACTCTGTAAGCCCGATGATGCTTTCTTGATGCACATTTCTCTTCAGTATTTTCTCACCTTCTATCCGTTGCTTTTATGACACAAATTCTTGACGGAAAAGCTATTGCGCAAGATGTCCGCGCTGAAGTCGGTATAAAAACACAAGCACTCAGGGAATCACGAGGGATTCAGCCGGGGCTTGCGGTCTTGCTTGTCGGGGAGAACCCTGCTTCCCAAGTCTATGTGCGCTCAAAAGCGAAAGCCTGCGAAGAACTTGGTTTTTATTCCCTTGTTTTGGAAAAACCTGCTACGATTACGGAAGCAGAAGTCATCGAACAAGTGCGCACGTGGAACGCCGACCCGCGTATTCACGGTATTTTGGTGCAGCTTCCGCTTCCGGCGCATATTGACGAGCAGCGTGTTTTGCTCACGGTGCATCCGGGAAAAGATGTGGATGGTTTTCACCCCGAAAATATTGGACGTTTGGTGGCAGGGTTGCCATGTTATGCGCCTTGTACGCCTGCGGGAGTGATGGAAATTTTGAAGCGCTCTCATATTGAGACCAAAGGCAAACACGCCGTTGTCGTCGGGCGGAGCAATATCGTCGGCAAGCCAATGGCAAATCTGCTCTATCAAAAAAATCCTTACGCAAACGCCATTGTCACGATTTGCCACACTGCTGCGCCAGATTTGACGCGCTACACACGCGAGGCAGATATTCTCGTTGCCGCCGTCGGTGTGCCGGAAGCTATTCACGGACGCGACCTCAAAGAGGGCGTAGTGGTGATTGATGTGGGCATTAACCGCATTGACGACCCCACGGCACCCAAAGGGACGCGACTTGTGGGCGATGTCCATTTTGAAAGCGCTTCGGCAAAGGCTTCCGCAATTACGCCCGTGCCGGGGGGCGTGGGACCAATGACGATTGCGATGCTGATGCTGAACACCTATCGCTCGGCGGCAGGTGAGGTTTATTGAAGGTCGGAAATTTTCAGGTCGGTTGAGCGGAATTTTGCTTGAGAAGCGAACTGCTCTATGATAACGTTTTGCCCGATTTCACATCACTCTTTCCCTTCTATTCTATGACAACTCTTGGAAAACGTTTCAAACAAGTCGTTGATTGGCGTGCGGCGCTGATTGCTGGGGCGGTGAGCGGTCTTGTCTTTCTTTTTTTTACTGTCTGGCTGACGTATAACGACGTTGGCACTGCATGGCTTATGCTACGGGTATTGGCATCGGCACTTTTGGGAGAAGATGCGCTTGTTCCTGCTGCCGGAGACACAGTGCGGGTTTTGGGAGCAGCGCTCACGGTGCATTTGCCGCTTTCGCTCGGATTTGCTTGTTTGATAGCCTTCGTACTGCATCGGTGGGGCATTATCGTTGGGATTGTGGGCGGAGCGCTGTTTGGTTTGGCGCTCTACGGCATCAATTTTTATGCTGTGACGGCATTTCTGCCACAATTTACCCTTATCAAAAGCGGCTCTATGGCGTTTGCGCACCTCATTTTTGGGGCATTCGCTGGCGGTATTTATGAGCTGTTGGAAGTCGAAGAATTTGTCGAAGTATCGGAATAATAACTGATACTGCCTCTCAAAATCCCCCTATTCCACAACCTTCACGACCTCGTTATGAATCCTTTTTCTCAACGCGCAATGCCCATGCAAAGCCGTCCACAAGGAAAATCACTCGGACTGCGCTTGATTATTGGGCTTGGAATGGCAGCGTTTTCGCTCTTCTCTTATTTCAAATCTGCTTCGGTCAATACCGTTACGGGCGAAAAGCAGTACATCAAAATTTCCCCACAACAAGAAGTAGCAATGGGCTTGCAAGCCGCACCACAAATGGCGCAGCAATATGGCGGTCTGACGCGGGATGCCAACGCGCAAGCGCTTGTCGAAGGTGTGTGCCGCAAACTTGCCGCATTGCCCAAAGTCCGCGAATCCGGCTATCCGTTTGAATTTCACGTTCTCGCCGATGAAAAAACGATTAACGCTTTTGCCCTTCCGGGCGGACAAACGTTTATTACGATGGCTTTGCTGCGCCGTTTGGATAGCGAAGGACAGATTGCTGGTGTGATGGGGCATGAAATCGCCCACGTCTTAGCGCGGCATAGTGCCGAGCGGATGGCAAAGCAAGAACTCACACAAGGCTTGAGTGGCGCGGCTGTTCTTGCCACCTACGATCCCTCGAACCCGCGTAGTATGGGGACTGCGCAAGTGGCAATGATGATTGGCAATTTGGTAACGATGAAGTTTGGGCGCGACGATGAGCTGGAATCCGATAATTTGGGTGTGCGTTTTATGGCAGAAGCCGGCTACGACCCGCGTGGAATGGTGCGGGTGATGGAAGTTCTCGCCAGCGCAGGCGGTGGCTCGCGCCAGCCGGAATTTTTCTCAACTCACCCAAACCCCGATAATCGCATCGCTCGGATTAAAACGGCGATTGATAAACTGTATCCGAATGGCGTTCCGCAAGGTTTGAAGCCGTGAAAAAGTCGTCATATCTCACGGCATCAATCCAAATTTTTTCATCCGTGCCAAGAGCGTTGTACGCTTGATCTTGAGCATCTCTGCGGCTTTGGTTTTATTGCCGCTGGTCATTTCGAGGGCGCGGAGAATGTGTTCTTTTTGTGCATCGTCAATCGAGAGCAGCGAATCGTCATCGGGTAAGCTGGGAAGCGGTATAGCTGCTGTTGCAGGGCTTGGTGGGATCGGTTGCCGTTTCGTTTCCCCGAAGAGTGTGCTTTCCAACGCAAATAGTGAGGTTTCGCGGTGTGCGGGGTCGAATTGTAATACGAAAGACCGCATATTCGCCTCCAGTTCGGTCATATCCGCAATCCACGATTTTGTGCTGAATTTTGCCCAGAATGCTGATGGAACAAGGCTTGTGTCCATGCTCACGCCGTATTCGTCGGCAATCGTTCGGGCGTACATTTTTGCCAGACTTTGCACGTCCTCACGCCGCTCCGCAAGCGCCGGAAGCAGTATTCGCATCGTGGAAACCGCAAAAAACAGTTCATTGGTGATTGTTCCTGTGCGCATTGCCGCATCAGCACGCGCTCCGTCGGCAATAGTATAGCCGACAATAATGCGAACATCGGCGGAAATAGCTGTTTGCGGGCGCGGCACTTGGACTTTTCCCTGTTTGCGGTGCGATTGAATAAGTCGCGCCAAACGCGCTTGAACACTCGCCGACGCATAAACGATTTCATCCAAAAAGACCGTGCCGCCCTCCGAGGTTGCTATCAATCCCGCCTCAGTGCTTGTTCCGAAGAGGTATGTTTCTAATTCATGGGCTTCAAAATCCGCACAAGAAAGCGCATGAAATGGGCGTTCGCGGCGCTGACTTGCGCTGTGAATGATTGCCGCCACATCCTCCCGATATGCACCATAGACACTTTCAATCAAACACGGAACATCGTGCGCTGCGGCTGTTTCCACGCTTTTGCGAAGCAGGTGCGCCGCGTCGGAGATGCCTTGCAGAAGAATAGAGGAACTGAGACTGAATGCGCCTTCGCTGGGTGCAAGAGATGGCAACGGCTCAGAAACTGATGTCGGTGCATCCGGCATATTGGCGAGAACGGCGTGAATACTGATTGGGTGAGTGTTGGCTTCGCTGCTGGCGATTTGTTTTCCCCGCACGGGCGCTGACGCTGGGCTAACGTGTCGTGCTTCCAAAATTTCATCGTTGGCGCTTGGTTCAATGCTCTGTGCCAGAGTTTCGTGTTGCGGCTCTTGCGGAATTTCCGGCTTAAATTCCAGTAATGGCGCAGTTTCCGGCGGTGTTTTTGCCGGAAAGAGCGCTGCATGGCGGCTGCGAACAAGTTCCTCTGCTATGCCTTGAAACCGCAGTAATTCTCCCTCATCAACTGCCGCAGAAGCGGTTTCGCGGAAGGTTTCGTGCGCCCATTCGACGGCGGAATTATGCAAATAGACAAAACCCTCGAAAGTAAGAACGAGCAAACGCCGCAATGCGCTTTGCGTGGAACTGTCGAGCATTTCTGCCAAAAGGTGCAACGAAACAGGGAGATGCAGCGCTTCGCAGACATTCAACGCACTGTGTACCGCCGCGAGCATCGTCAGCGATTCTTCGGAAAGCGCACGCATTTCCTTCAACATCAAAGCACTGAGTGATGGTGGCGCTTGCGCGGCAAGGTATTCTACCGAAGCATCATGCGTCCAAATGCGGTTGCGGCGCGTGATTACGCCATTTTTTACCATTGAACGTACCGTCAGCGCGAGTGCAAGCGGATGTCCCTTGGTTTGAGCATAGAGTTGGCGGTGAAATTCGGGCGTAAAAGCGCATCGCCCCAAGATTTCGGCACAAAACATCGGCACGTGGGACGGGGCAAAATTCGAGAGCGTGAGCATCGTTGGCTTCGCGGCTAATCGTGCCAGTTGTGAGCGGTGCGTTGCCACAAGCCGCACTCCTGCAAGCGTTGCATCCTCTTGCGCGAGTAGGGCTTTTGCGGCGAGGCGCACATCTTCCGGCATTTGCTCGGCATCGTCAACGAGGAAAAGCGTCGGTTCTTGCTTTTCCAATGCGGTTTGAATCTCTCGCGGAAGGCTGTGAGAGGCTTGTGCGGCAAAGTATGCGACTTTGTGGCGCAAAAGCGTCGTGGAGTGCATCCGCGATTGCATGAGCGAGCGCAGAAGCATCGTTTTTCCCAGCCCCGGCTCGCCAGATATTTCCAACACGGGCGATTCGACAAAGGGCGATTGGACGTTGACAACCGCCGCAAATGCGGTTTCCAGCCCGATAATGCTCACAGGAGCAAGATTGACGGGACTTGGCTCAAGACCGCCTAGCATTTCGCTCGGCAAAAGCCCGTGTGCGGTCAGATATTCCAACGCTTCGCGTACCGAAAAAAATCGCATAGAGCGGTCGCGCTCCAAAAGTGCATAAATCCATTGCACAAGCGCATCCGGTAGCGCGGGAGCGTGTTGACGAAGAGATTTTAAGACCAGATGCGACAGCATTCCGGATGATTCAATGACGGCAACCTCATTAAACGATTGCCCTGTAATAACTTCATAGAGTGTAATGCCAATGCTGTATAAATCCGCCCTCGCATCGGCGGTGCGCTGCAAGACCAGTTCCGGTGCGGCATACTGGTTATGTTCCCCATAAACAGCGCGTGCAATGATGTCTCCGGCAAGTGGAAACCATGAATCAAGCGCAATGCGGGCAACAGGGCTGTCTTCGTCGGCAAGGCGCACCGAAGCAGGCGACAAGCAGAGTAATGCCCGCATTTGTGCATGAAGCGGCGCGAGTGCCGTGAGCAAGGACGCTGCCATCTGCACGATAAATTGAGCATTGGCAAATCGCGTGTGCGGCACGGTATCAAGCGGGATGTGCTGAAGATTTTCAAAAGCGATGTAGGGTTCGTTATTTGCCGTAATATTGACATCGTAGAGCGAGGCAATATGCGGCGAGGCGAGTTTTGCCAGCGCTGCGGCTTCGGTCAGAATGTAGGACTGCTCGGCTTCATTGCTGGTGCGAAAGACCTGAAGCAGCACGTGTTCATTGCGCTCGGTGTCGAAAGAGCGCAATAAATGGGCATAATCGGTCTGGACGAGGGTTTGAAGATTGGTATAACGGGCGTTGGTAAAGGATACAAAGTGCGTCATTATCTTGTCAAATCAAGGTTCAATGTGTCAAAAAAATGGTACAATCATCGTCAAATATACAAAAATTTGGCAGACGACAAGATGCTGATATGGGATATGGCTGCAACCAAAGGAATGGGATATTTTTTGTGGGTTGTGTATGATCGTTTTTGAGTATATTTTCGTAGAATCTTTACCTTCGTGAATGTCATATTTTTTCTGTTTCACCTTTTTTATTCCTCTATGGCAAAGCAAATACGCCATCTTCTGAATGACCTTGAGCGCGAAGATCTCTTGGAAATCATCAATGAACTCTGCAAACTTTCCAAGCAAAATAGGCAGTTTGTTACCATCTTCGTTCAAGGCTCCGATGCCGTTGATTACAATGCTATCATTCTGGAGGCAAAGAAGAAAATTGACGGAAAATTCTTCACGCCCTCTGGCAATCCGCGTACTCCTAAGGAATGACGAAAGAATAAGCGAATAAAGTTGTAGATTGCGTTCTATGGAAAAATCACCCAAAACCCTCGAAGAAGTATCCCAAGCATTCTTTTTGTCATTGTCGGAAAAAGACCGTCGTTTGTTTGCCGCTCAGCAAGCACTGG
>CANHDJ010000027.1 GCA_947459425.1 Ignavibacteria bacterium | reverse complement strand
TTGCTCAGAATCGAAATTTTTTCTATTATATGCTGTGCATTGCGCATGATACCTCTTTTCTTGATGCTGTACAGTGTGGTTACTTTACAAATCAAGGAAGAGGTATGCTTTTTTACTACTCTTTTTTTAAAATGTCCAGACTATTGTCATGCAATACCTACAAGAAAAATTAGTTAAAGAATTTTCGATTGTCGAAAGCGGATTGAACGGGCAGGCAAAATCGCCGATTCATGCTATTCGCAAACAAGCAATGGCGCGGTTTGCAGAACTTGGCTTCCCGACTATTCGCCATGAAGAATGGAAATATACGAATCTCATGCCTGTTGTGAAGCAGGATTACGCTTTAACCCTGCAAGCCGCATCCAGTCTCACAAAAGCAGATATTGAGCCGTTCTTGATACCCGATGTGGAAGCGAATGTTTTGGTCTTTGTCAATGGCTCGTTTGCAGCGCACCTTTCTACAATTATTTCCGACAAAGGCGTAGAAGTGATGCCGCTTGCAGAGGCGTTTACAAAAAAAACGGCTGTCGTGGAAAAGCATTTTGCACAGTACGCCGCTTGGCAGAATGATGCGATGCTGGCGCTGAATACCGCATTTTCGCTGAATGGTGCGTATATTGAAGTCGCCAAAAGTGCTGTCATTGAAGAGCCGTTTCATCTTCTCTTTGTCAATGATTCCCGTCAGCAAAGCACCTTTGCACCCGCACGAAACCTCATTATGCTGGGAGTAAATGCAGAAGCGACAGTCGTGGAAAGCTCACACACACTTGTTTCCGGCGAAAACGTTGGTTTTACCAATGTTGTGAGTGAAGTCGTCCTTGCCGAGAATGCTCGTTTGCAGCATTACAAAATTCAAAACGACGTGGCGCAGTCGCATTTCGTCGGCGCTCTTCATGCTCATCAAGAAGCCACTAGCGTTCTGAATACGGTTGTTGTGACGCTTTCCGGGGGCATTGTGCGCAATAATTTGAACGCCGTACTTGCCGGGAAAGCCGCCGACACGCATTTTTATGGCTTATACTTGGTGAATGGTAAAACGCTGGTGGACAATCACACGCTTGCCGACCACGCCGTAGCACACTGCACCAGCAATGAACTCTACAAAGGCATTATGGATGACCGCTCGACGGGCGTTTTCAATGGGAAAATTATGGTTCGCCCCGATGCACAAAAAACCTTGGCATATCAGTCAAATCGGAATATTTTGATGTCGCCCAATGCAACGGTGAATACAAAACCTCAGTTGGAAATTTTTGCCGACGATGTAAAGTGTAGTCATGGTTGCACTTCGGGGCAGCTTGATGACGAGGCACTCTTTTATCTCCGCGCACGCGGTCTGGACAAAGAGCAGGCAAGAGCGCTTCTGCTCTACGCTTTTGCAGGAGAAATTACCGAAAAGATAGAATTAGAGCCGCTTCGAGAACGCTTAGAATCTATCATTGCAGAACGTTTGCATCAAGAATTAGTGTAGATTGCTGTCCTCTTCCGAAGATGTTTAAGGCGCTCTGCGACCCGTATTTATGCGGTCTCGGAGCGTCTGTGTTTTTGTACGGCAGAAGTATTTTTGAACGATTTTCAAGGAGAATTATTTGTGGCTCATATCAAACCCCGCATTGCGATTGTCTTTACCGGTGGAACAATTTCCATGAAAGTTGACGACACCTTCGGTGGTGTTGTTCCCGCACTTTCTGCCGATGAAATTCTTTCGCTGACTCCATCCATCCATGAACTAACCGACCTTGAACCGTCGGAGTTTGGGCGCTATCCGGGACCGCACGTTACGCCGGAACTTATGTTGGAGCTTTCGCGCCACGTCCAATCGCTCGCCGACCAGCCCGCTATCCAAGGAATTGTCGTGACGCACGGCACCGACACGCTTGAGGAAACCGCATACTTCCTTGATTGCACCGTCAATACAGCAAAACCCATTGTCGTTGTCGGCTCAATGCGAAATTCTTCGGAGCCGGACTGGGACGGCCCCCGCAATCTACGCGATGCCGTGCATATTGCCCTCAGCCCAAAAGCGCGTGGCATGGGCGTTATGGTATGCCTTGCCGATAGTGTTCAAGCAGCTTCGGAGGTGTCAAAAATGGACACCAGCAATCTCAGCACTTTTGAAAGTAGCAATTTTGGTCCCTTGGGGCGCATTGTCAATGGAGCAGTGATGCTCTATCGGCATCCGGTACGGCGCGATTCTTTTGCTGTTCAAGAATTGCCGCGTTTTGTCCCGATTATTAAATGCTACACCTCTTCCGAAGCAGAGTTGTTACGCCTTGCACTCGAAAGCCCAACTCCGCCAGAAGGTATTGTCGTCGAAGCAATGGGCGTTGGAAATGTTCCACCACCCGCGTACCATCAAATTCTGCGGGCAATTGAACGGGAAATTCCTGTTGTTTTAACTTCGCGTTGCCCGATTGGGCGCGTGGAGCATTTGTACGCCTACGAGGGTGCGGGAAAGCAGTTGTATGAAGCAGGGGTGATTTTTGCGGACTATCTCACGGGGCAAAAAGCCCGCATCAAACTTATTGCCGCTCTGGGAGCGGGATATTCACTTGCACAAATTCGCACGGCGTTTGAATGGGCGGAATAATAAAATGCCACTACCCAATGAGGACTTCAGACACACCGATTCAGTCAGACACGCCGCATAAATTGTTTACCCGCAAGCTGCCGGACAACGCCCTTAAATTCAAGGTCTAAGAGCAGCACAAGCAAATCCTGTACCGACAGCCTTGTTCTTGCCGATAGCGCTTCAATATGTATCGGATCGCCGTCAAGTTCCTTGTAAATTGCTTCTTCTAATTTGGAAAGCTGGGGAAGCGCTTGTTTGCTGGAGTTGGCGGTTGCATCGGCAGGAAGCAGCCCAAGCGTTTGGAGCATATCGTACGGCGAAAGCGTTAATTGTGCTTGCGAGCGCTGCAACAGCGTATTTGTGCCTTTGCTGCGCTCTGAATGAATACGCCCCGGCACGGCAAAAAGCTCACGATTTTGGTCAATGGTAAATTGCGCCGTAATGAGCGAGCCGCCTTTTTCGCCGCTTTCCACCACGAGTGTTCCTTGTGCAACGCCACTAATGATGCGGTTTCGGCGAGGAAAATATGCCGGCAATGCCGGAGTACCGCACGGATACTCACTCAAAATCGCCCCGCTTGCGGCAATATCTCGTGCTAAATAGGTCGCCGTGCCAGAGTTGATTTTATCAATACCGCTTGCTATCACGGCGTAGGTAATGCCGCCTTTTGCCAGCGTTGCTTTGTGAGCAAAGGTGTCAACACCAGTTGCCAAGCCGCTTACAACGACCACGCCTGATTCAGCGCAATATTCCGCATACTGCTCGGCGACCATTTTGCCATAATCCGTGCAGTGCCGCGTACCAACGATTGCCACCGCCGCCGCATCCGGCACTTGAAGACTTCCGCGCACATAGAGCAGGGTCGGAGGATAGAAAATTTCGCGGAGCAGAGCGGGATAATTATCATCCCAAAATGCGACAATCTGAACATTCTCCCGCTCGCAGAACTCGCGCTGTTCCGCTGCTTTTTCCAAAAGTGTTGCCGCTGTTGTCGCGGTAAAAAGCATATCGGTCAGAATTTGCGCCTTTTTGAGTTCGGGCGGTGCGGCTTGCAAAAGCGCTTCAAGCGAAGCATAACACTCGACCATATTGCGTAAATCCACAGCTTTCAAGCGCGGTACAAGCGATAGTGCGAGAATTTCATCAAGCGTCCAATGGTTGGGAAGGCTCATACATTCGGAAGATTAGGGTACGTTATCGCTTGACAAGGGGCATAGTGACTGGCTCGGCAAGTGGTGTGCGTGTCATTTCGCCACTTTTGCGTGGTGTGCTTTTGGGGATGGCGTTTTGTTCGGTGCGCTCAATATCAAACACTCCGGCAGGGCAAAAACTAACTACAAGTATCACCGCCGCCAGAAATCCGATTGCCATGCGTTTTTTGTCCAATGGCTCCTCGTCATCCACGTAGGGATGCTCAATCCGAATGAAGAAGCGCAATATGACTGCCCACAAGACCCAACCGCTCCACGATTGATAAAACGCGGGAACAATGCTATGAAGCGCGTTAAGGGGCGGCAAAAGAAGCGATTGGAAGAAGGTATAGAGCGAATCCGGCGAATCGAAGATGATGCGCCCATGCACATAGCTCAACAATGACCCCAGACCCAAGACCGCAATAAACCACCATGCTATGCGCCCAATACGAGCTTGTCCATCAGAAAACATCGCATGAGCAATGTGTCCGCCGTCAAGCTGCCCGATGGGCAATAAGTTCATAGATGTAACAAACAGCCCGAACCAACCTACGCACAGGTAGGGATAGTGATACATTTCGTTCATCGGCGGCAACCAGCCGTTTGGGTTCGCAAAAATGCGCTCAAACCAGCTATACAGTAGCGTACCGCCAAAATGCAATCCATAATCAGGAATTGCGCCGCCAAACTGCCGATATTCGGGATGAATATTGAGTAAAAATTCCTGTGAAGGCAGCGTCATTAAGCCAATGGCGAGAAAGAGGATGCAGACCACAAAACCGGCAATCGGACCCGAAACACCAATATCAAACAGTGCCTTGCGCGTCATAATGGCGCTGCGTGTGCGAATGACCGCCCCTGCTGTGCCAAACGGCATAAACAGTGGCGGCACGGGTATAAAATATGGCAACGTCGCATCAACGCCGTGATATTTGGCAGCAAAATAGTGACCAAATTCATGTGCAGCAAGAAACGTCAATATTAAGACCGAGTATTGCAAACCCGTTATCCACGTCGTTATTTCCAAAAAATTTTGCCCCGCCCAAGCAGCGCCAGCCATGAGCGTTGAAAGAAATGTCAAGATAAACAGCCCAAGCGGTAAAACCCACGAACTGCGTTTCCGTGCATATTCGTATTCGGGTGACGTGAAATTTTGCTGCTGCGGTGGTCGAAGACTGGTATAGCCCATTGCTGTTGTGTTAGTCATGGAAACATTGTGAAAAGCGTCAAGAATGACGCTCCTGAGCATAGAAACGCACAAACAGCAAAAAAATTATTGCCATTTGTGCGTTTGGTGTACTTCTCTCGAAAATAAATGCCCTTCTCCCCTTGATTCTACGGCGTTAGAGCGGAATATTGCCGTGTTTTTTCTTTGGGTTGGAATCTACTTTGGTTTCCAAAATTTTGAGCGCATGAATAAGCCGACGGCGCGTATCGTGCGGCATAATCACATCATCAATAAAACCGCGCTCTGCTGCCTCGAAAGGATTACAGAACTTTTCGTTGTATTCGGCTTCCATTCGTGCAAGCAAGGCGGCACGCTCATTTTCCGGCGCTTTCTGTACTTCTTTAGCATGAAGAATTTCCACAGCACCTTTTGCGCCCATAACCGCAATTTCGGCGGTGGGCCAAGCAAAATTAAAATCACCGCGAATGTGTTTCGAGTTCATAACGTCATATGCGCCGCCGTATGCTTTGCGAGTGATAATCGTTACTTTCGGTACAGTCGCCTCACAAAAGGCGTAGAGCAGCTTTGCGCCGTGCCGAATGATACCACGCCATTCTTGGTCGGTTCCGGGCAGAAATCCCGGCACATCTTCAAAGACAACGAGCGGAATATTGAAGGCATCGCAAAAGCGTACAAAACGACCGCCCTTGACGCTGCTGGCAAGGTCGAGTACGCCCGCCATAACCGCAGGTTGGTTCGCCACGATACCGATTGGCTTGCCGTCCAGCGTGGCATAGCCAACAACCAAACTCGGTGCAAAATCAGCGTGAACCTCAAAAAAATCGCCCTCATCGACGACTTCGCGGATAACATCTTTAATGTCGTAGGGTTTATTCGGGTTTTCGGGAACAATCGTGTCGAGTTTGTAGCAAAGGCGCTTGGGCGTGTCTTTTGTGGGCTTGAAGGGAAGAGCGTCGCGGTTGTTGGACGGCATAAAACTCATCATTTTGCGGACTGCCTTCAAACACTCAATTTCATTATCCATCGCAAAATGCGCCACACCGGATTTGCCTGCATGAGCATCCGCGCCCCCCAGTTCATCGAAGGTTACTTCTTCGTGTGTCACGGTTTTCACAACATTGGGACCCGTGACAAACATATACGAAATGCCACGCACCATGAAAATATAATCCGTAATTGCCGGAGAATACACCGCACCGCCCGCGCACGGACCCAAAATCACGGAAATCTGAGGAATCACGCCGCTTGCAAGAGTGTTCCGCAAGAAAATATCGGCATAACCGCCCAACGAAGCAACACCCTCTTGAATACGCGCCCCGCCGGAGTCGTTCAACCCAATCACGGGAGCGCCGATTTTCATTGCTAAATCCATGATTTTGCAAATTTTCTCCGCATAGACTTCCGACAGCGAGCCGCCAAAAACCGTAAAATCTTGCGAGAAAACGCAAACAATGCGTCCGTCAATCGTTCCGGTGCCGGTAATCACGCCGTCGCCAAGCGGTCGCTGCTTTTCCATGCCAAAATTCGTGGAACGGTGGCGAGCGAACATATCAATTTCTTGGAAGGAGTCTTCGTCCAGAAGCACATCTAGGCGCTCACGGGCTGTGAGTTTTCCGCGTTTATGCTGCGTTGCAAGACGGTCTAAGCCGCCGCCCAAGAGCGCTTCGGCACGTAGTTTTTCGAGTTGTTCGACACGATTACTCATCTACTTCTCCTGAATGATTTGTTATTGGTAGGGTTCTTCAAAGCTGAAGTTTAGAGGAAGTGAGTCTTAAAGCTAATAAAAAAGCCTTGCAAGACACTGAAAAACAAATAGGTAAACTTGATTTTAAAGCGTTGTCTATACTCTTGAAATAGTTGCTCGTAGCTGGGGCAAGAGTTTGTTCAACTACGAGCAACTAATTTCCATTGGCTTTTTACAGAGATACCAATATCCCAGAAAAACAATATTGTACGCCCCGAATTTCTCTCAATGCCTCATCCAATTTTATCTAAACCTCATTCCGTCATCACGACCAAGTATTTTGCGTTTTTCCAGAAGGCTTTTTCATCCTTGATTTTGAGAACGCATTGGCTATCTCCGGCAGCAACAATCTCAAACGTGTCGGCATCATGGTTGGAAATAAGTGATGTACGATCTTTGGCTGCGGGAATTTGCAACTCTTTTACCGAAGCAATATCAATTTTGGTAAAGTCTTTCAAATCAAAGTTCTGCTTGACAGAAATGCGTCCGCCAAAAAACAACACTTGTCCTTGTTTGTCAATTACGCCTTTGGTCATCAAATCATCACGCTTGCCGATAACATAATATGCAGTATTGAGTTCCTTGACTTTGCTGTTGATGATTTGGTCTTTTTCGGCAAGTTTTGCCTTTAGCGAATCAATCGTGCGACGCGAGGAAGCGAGTTGCTGGCGCAGTGCGACAATTTCTTGCTGTTGCTCGTTCACCAAGCGCCCAAGCGAATCAGCTTTTTGCGAGACCGCAGCAAGTTTCTTTTCCGTCGAAGCAAGTTTGTTTTTCAAATTTTGGATTTCGTCGGCTTGCTTGCGAATCATTGTCGTCTTTTCGTTCATCCGGCGGGCAATGTCTTCCATCCGTTTGCGGAAGTCGTTTGCGGATTCGCCGCGTTCCGGTCCCATTGTTTTGACGATACCTTCTTCGGCTTCGAGAGCCGACAGAACGCTCATCATTTCATCAACTTGGCGCAAAGTCTGTTGATACAGACTATCGGTGCGCGATTTTTCTGCAACAAGATTGATTTTTTCGGCATCAACTTGCCGAATAACTTCTTCCTGACCGCCGCATTGCGAGCAGCCTACAAGCGCCACTGTCATCAGAGCGAGAAGAATTGCTGAATAACGCATATTGGATAAAAATTGAGGTGAAACAAGGCTTGGATTCACGGGTTGATAACGCAAAAGCCGATATTCTCATTGTTCAAAATGATACGTTTTTGCGTTGCAAGGCTTAATCAAGCAAATATCGCGCCAATTCCTTTCGGACGAATAAACTATGCAGCCGGAAGCGCTTCAATCATGCACAAAAGCAAGCCTTTTTCGACCGCTACACCCGGCGTTGCGTTCAAATTCCCAACGATTCCTTCCATAGGCGATTTAATATCATTTTCCATTTTCATCGCCTCCAAAATAAACAAGCGCTCACCCTTTTTGACGTGCTGACCCGCTTTGACGTTGATGGACTTGAGCAAACCCGGCATTGGAGCGGCAACTTTCATATTGCCGGAAGCCGCCGTAGCAGTGGCTTTCAGTAACTGCTGAAAATGCTTGTCTCGCTCGGAAAGCGCTTCCACGCTATATGTGTAGCCATTGACCGAAAGTTTTATTTCCGTGTCGGCATCGTCAATGACGACCACAGGCTTGCGCACTCCATCTTGCACCATGTAAATAAGCGCTTGATTATGCTCATCACGCTCAAAAGTCAACGAGGCATCGTTGGAGAGATGAACGGTCGAACCGCTCACCGCACCTGTCAGCTCGCGCTCTAAGAAGGGAGAAGTCAGGGAAAAATTCATAGCAATTTGAGGAAAATGTGATAAAAGTCGGAATCAATGTTGCAAACGTCGCAGTTACACCGTAATTGCTTTGTTCATCGGCACGAAGGTAATCAGTCCATCCAATCCCATATCGTGTTGGATACTTTCGCCGGCGGTAAAGCCGTAGGTGCGATAGAGTTTTTCACCCGGAAGCGTCGCCATAAGCTCTAACCGCGTGAAACCATGTGCTTTTGCTGCCTGTTCGCATTCTTCCAAAATCATCGTGCCAAGCCCACGCCGCGCCCATGCCGGATGGACAAAAAATGCACGAACCTTTGCAGCATCAACGGCAGGGTTTAACTCCTCAGAAGCGCGTCCCTCGAACTGGTCGCCACCAAACAAGGTTTTGCGTTTGCTCCATCCGCCACACGCCACAACAATCGGTACAGCGCCGCTAATATGCGCTTCGACGGCGAAATATGTCCCGTCGGTGATAAGTTCCGTGTCAATCCCAAAAACCGTCCGCAATGCACCTTCTATCTCGCGCTCGCTGTATTCCTCGCGGCTGAGTTCGCGCACCGATTGGGCGACAAGTGCGGCGAGAATATCTTTTTCCGAAAGCCGTGCCGGACGAATGTGGAATCGTATGCCACTACCAGATTTACCTTCATTAGGTTTATTTTTGTCCATACTTGGCTTTGTACTGCTCATAAAGAAACTTTTGTTTATTAACCAGTTGCAGCTTTTTTCCACGAATAAAGGCGTGTTCCACGTTGTTGCCACGCATATCCAGTGCATCGCCATCGGAAATAAAAAGTGTTGCATCTTTGCCAACTTCCAATGTGCCAATGCGGTCATCTACACCCAGAATTTTTGCCGGATTTGCCGTGATTGCCGCAAGAGCCTCTTCTTTGCTGAGTCCCTGCGCAACAGCCGTACCAGCTTCAAAGCCAAGATTGCGCTGTTGCCAGCCTTGCGGGATTGCGCCAGTGGTGTAGAGAATACCAGCTTTTTGCAAGACGGCGGGCGTTTTATAGGGCTGTTCAATATCATCCGACCAGCGCTCTGGCAGCGAATGTGTGCCTTCAAGCATAACGGCGACATTATTTGCCTTGAGAATATCGGTTAAAAGCCAGCTATCAGCGCCGCCCACCAAAACTGGCGTAATACCAAACTCTTTGGCAAAATTCACGGCAGAAACAATAGATTTAGCATGGTCTGCACGAATAAATAATTTTTTTGAACCATCAAAAAGCCCACGCATCGCTTCCAATCTCAAATTCTTCTCTTTCGGCGTAATCTTTGTGTAGCTCTGCGCCTCGCGGAAAAATTGGTAGAGCGCGGCGATTTGCTTGGCGATGGCTTCATCTTGTGTTTTGCGATCAGCATCTGTAGCACCGGGTTGGCGCGTTGTGGAAGGGAAATTGACGTGAATGCCAACGTCGGTTTTGAGCGCCGCATCTTCCCAATTCCAGCCATCCAATTCCATTACCGACGAGCGTCCCGAAACCAAGCCGCCACGCGGAGCAATCATTGCCACGAGGACACCATTAAAGCGCACCGTCGGTGTGACGACCGATTCAGCATTGTAGGCAATCAGCGACCGCACGTGGGGATTGATGCCGCCAACCTCTTGGAAATCATTCGTAGCTCGCACTGCCTCTACTTCCACAAGACCAAGTGCGGTGTTGGTGGAAACAAAACCCGGATAGACGTGTTTGCCTTTTGCATCCACAACATCAGATCCCGTGCGGTCAAAGGGTGCATCGGCTTTGCCCACCACCGTTAATTTTCCACCGGAAAAGCCCACAACGCCGTTCTCTATCACACTTCCGTTGCCAACGTGAACCGTTGCGCCGACAACGTATATCGGCTTTGTTTGGGCTGGTGCAGGTGTAGGAATGGATTGAGCCGAAAGGCGGGGAAGAGCCAGAAAACTTGCCAGAGCAAGTGCTAGAAGGATGTGAGAAGTAAAGCGCTTTGTCATAAAAAAATGTTGAAATGAGATGCAAATGGGGGTATTAACAAAAAAAAGAAAAATAAGCCGAAACAGCGTCAATAGACGTTTGCAGATGAGTACTTACTGCTCTGCTTGTGCTTTAAGGCAATCTTGCATTGCCACAATAAATTCATCAACTTCTTTCCGCGAGACAATGAGCGGTGGCAAAAGGCGAATTACCGTATCCGCAGTGGCATTTGCAATGACGTAGCGTTTGAGCAATGCCTCAACAAAGGGCGCTGCTGGGGTGCTTAGTTTTAAGCCTGCCATCAGCCCGCAACCGCGTACTTCTTCGATGATGGTTGGGTAGTTTTGTTGCAGAACATTCAGATTTTCGCGCAAATAGCAGCCTACTTCGTGGGCATTGCGCATCACGCCGCCGTAGAGTTCTTTCATCACAATAATTCCCGCCGCGCACGCCACAGGATTACCGCCGAAGGTTGTTCCGTGCATCCCTTTGTCCCAAACGCTCTCCAAATGAGGCATTGCCAGAATCGCACCAAGCGGCAGCCCGCCGCCAATGCCTTTTGCCATTGTGACAATATCGGGTTTGACGAGAAAATGGTCAAAACCAAAAAATTTACCCGTGCGCCCGGCACCAGCCTGTATTTCGTCGCCAATAAGGAGAAAGCCAAACTCTTCTTGTAATTCGAGTAGCGTATTGACGAAATCCGGCTCGGCAAAGACAATGCCGCCCTCACCTTGTAAAAACTCCAGAACAACAGCGCACGTTTGCTTATTGACCGCCTTGCGGAGTGCTTCGCTGTTATTAAAGGGCAGGATTGCCGTATTGGGCAAAAACGGCTCCATGCCTGATTTGTAGAGCGGTTTTGCCATAATCGAAAGCGCTCCGTAGGTGCGCCCGTGGAAGCCAGCGCTAAATGCCAAAATTTCTGTTTTTTCGCGGGCATTGCCCCAGCGTCGAGCCAGTTTTAATGCGCCCTCCATAGCTTCCGTGCCGGAATTAGAGAAGAATACACGCCCATAGCCAGTATGTCTGATAAGTAGTTCCGCAAGTTCGACTTGAGGTTCTTGGTAGAAAACATTGGAAAGGTGCATAAATGCTTTCGCTTGGCGCGTAATCGCATCCAAAAGGCGCGGATGCCCGTAACCAAGCGCATTAACGGCAATGCCGCTTAAAAAATCAAGGTATCTATCCCCATCAACACTCGTAATGTAACAGCCTTCGGCGTGTTGAACAGCAATAGGCAGCCGCCGATAGACTTGGAACATAGACTGCTCTTCACGAGTAATAAGTTCTTGACTGGAGGTGGAAATATTCATGGGAAGCAACGGAAAATATCACAAAGATTTGAGAGCAAACGAAGTGGTAAAAATACGAAACCCTGCACACAAAGACTAGAAATTCGTCACAACCGGAGTAAAAAAGTCTGGATAATCAGCTAGAAGGCATTGGATAGGCTGTCCACTTAGCAAACAGGCTGTCCGCCGCTTTCGCCACGAACAGCCCGATTGTACAAAACTTTGCACAAGATAGAATGCTATTTCCGATTTTTATTCGTTTTATCGCTACTACCGGATTTTCCATTGGAGGATTGCCCAGGAAGTGTGCGTCCTTGCTGCTCTGCCATGCCCTGTGCTTCACGAAGCCTTTTTTGCAGCCAACCTTCTTTTTTCGGTGCTTTTTTCAGGTCTTCAAGGGTCATCTTATTTTTTGCAAAGTGTGTTGCGTAGTATTGCTGCGCCACACTCAAGATGTTGAACATGAAGTAATACAGCGACAATCCCGCCGGCATACTGCTAAAAGCAAGCGTCATCATCACCGGCATCATATAGACCATTGCGCGTTGCTGCGGATCTTTGACGGTTGCGTATTGCTGGGCAAACATTGCCAAACCCGAAGCAATTGCCAAGCCGGAAACAATATCCATATTGGCAAGCGGAAGTTTGAAGGGCAAACGCACGATTTCATCCGCCACCGACAAATCCGTTATCCAGCCAAAAAATGGCGTTTGGCGCAAGGAAATATCGGAGGAAAAGACGCTATACAACGCCGTAAAAATTGGAATTTGCAACAGAAGCGGCAAACACCCGCCCGCAGGATTGATGCCGTATTGCCCATAAAGCGCCATGGTTTCCTGTTGCTGCTTTTGCATATCGTCTTTGTACTTTGCCTTAATTTTTTCCATTTCCGGTGCCAGAAGTTGCATCTTCTGTGCCGTCCGTGTCTGCCCGACGGTGAGGGGATGCAGAAGCACTTTCATCAGCAGAGAAAAAATGATAATCGCTAAACCATAGTTCGAGACGATGAATTTATAGACAAAGGTCAGAAGCGGCAAAATGAAGTATTCACCCACAGGGCGAGCAATATGCTGTATGCCTAAAAATGATTGCGCCGCGAAGTTAAATGCGGACTCCAAGCCGTAAGGTTTCAAAATATTGTAGTCCACCGGACCAATATAGACCGTGAAATTATCGACGCGGTTGTTGCTGTACGGCACATCAATTTTTACATCGTAATACTCCATGATACCCTCTTGCGGAGCGTCCATTTTGTAGCCCGTCAGCGTCGTTTGGAGCGTTCCATTGCTTAGTTCTGCCGAAGGCTTAATGGCGGCAAGAAAGTATTTCGATTTAATCGCAGCAAAGTCGAGTACGCCATTGGTTTCTATTGGCTTCGGCTCTACGCCTGCGTCAATCTCGGATGCCGTCCGATTCTGCTCCAACCATGCTTTTGCTTGACCGGATTCATCAACACTATTTTTCTCTTGATATTGCAAGCCATTTTGCCAGAGCAGCGAATACTTTTTGTCCATCACGCCGTCCATACCACTAACGCGGACGGCAAGATTGGTGTGATAGCTTTTGCCGTAAAACGTATAGGTTTTCTCAATGATACCGCCATTGGCAAGGGCAAGCGTGGCGACAATGCTCACGGAATCATTCCCCGTCACACGGAAGTAATTGCCTTTGCTGCGAGGATTATTCACCGTAAAAAAGAGTTCTCGCGTATCAACAACGTTGCTTTCGCGGGTTGTGCCGTTTTGACCATCGTTTTTATCGGTGAATTTGATACCGAGTGCGCCAAATTGATTTTTATACGGAACAAGTTGGACAGTATCGCCATACCACGATTTAAATTCTTTCAAACGCCATGAACGCACCGCGCCACCTTGAGCAATAATGCGGGCTTTGATGAGGTCGTTTTCGACAACGATGGACTCATTCGCACCGGAAAGGTGTCGCTCATAGAGTGCGCCGTACTTGGTGTGAAGCGGGTTTGAGGATGGCGCGGCTTGTTTTGACGAGCCTGCTTGTGCGGTTTGTTCTCCGATGGGCGGCTTCGAGGTTTGGTCAGGGGAAGTTTTCGCGGAAGATTTTGCGATGGAATCGCTTTGTTGCTTGGCGTTTGATGCAGGTTTTGGCGGCGGTGCTTGGATGGAAGTCCATGTCATGTATCCCGCAACAATAATACCAATGAGCAAAAAGCCGATAAACTGCTTACGTTCCATAGAGTTAGTTAATGACGAATTATGAAGAAGAAATTACGAAGAAGAAATTATTTTAGTATTCGATGTTACGGAACAAGGTCAACACCGCCCGGATGAAAAGGATGGCATTTTCCAATGCGCTTGAGTGCCAGCCAGCCGCCGCGCATAGCACCATACTTTTCGACCGCTTCAATCGCATATACTGAACACGTCGGGTAAAAGCGACACGCCGCCGGAAGTAAGGGCGAAATCATGCGCTTGTAGATACGCAAAAACAAGAGAACAAGCCATTTCATGCGACATCACCTTTGGTAACCAGCGTTGTGGGCGAAGAAGATGCTGCCGTGCGCTGGCGCTCGGTAGCATGATTGCAAAAACGCTCGGCATTCTGGAAAATACGTTCAACAAGCGGTTGAACGTCCGCCAGATGCAATAGAGACGGCTTTGCGGGAATGATGTTGCAAATCAGTACAATAGCTGCTATCGGAAAAGGCGTTTTGTCTGCATGAAACCGCATAGCGTGGGCATCCCAGAGTGCCGCTTGGACACTTGCCCGCAAAAGACGTTTGATACGGTTCCGCATGACTGCCGGGCGTGTTCGGCGTTTTGCTGCCACGCCGACGAGCAAGGTATCGTCTGGAATGGCGATAAATCGTGCTAATTCTGGCAATGCCGATTTTTCCGGTGCTGTTATGACGTGACGAAAGAGAATGAACCCCGTTACGCCACGATAAGCAAACCGCGCACCATGCTCGAACACGACATCGAATGCGCCATGCCCTTTGAGCGGAGCAATACGGACGTTGTTCGTCTCTGCAAACGTATTCTGTACCATAGAATTTTGCGAACAGCCAAACACAAATCAGGCGCAAGAAACGTATTCATGCGCCTGATGAAGGAATTATTAACCGAAAAGGATTTCTCCGCAGAGGGAATAAGCAACAATCAATCCGACACAAGAAGCCGGAATCAAGACATTAACCGTTGCGTGGCTCATCGCTCACCGTGAGGCGATGCCGTCCTTTTGCGCGGCGTGCCGCGATAACTTTGCGTCCATTTTTGGTCGCCATGCGTGCGCGGAAGCCGTGTACTTTGCGGCGGCGCAACTTGCTGGGTTGGTAAGTGCGTTTCATTGGTCGTTAAAAGATAACAGTAAAAAACGAAAATTGTTTGGCGAAATTATTGCGGCGCTATTTGCGCGAAAGACTGCAAATATAGCAATTTTTTGGAAGACAACCGCATTTTTTTTCCGTTTCTTGTCGCAAAAAAAATCCCTGCCTTGGCATTGCGTCCAAAGCAGGGCATATCTTCAATGAAGAGTCACAGGATTAGAACTTCGCCATTTTTGCAGCTTCTGGAAAAAGCGTCATTGCTTTTTCGAGTTGTTTGCTTTGCATATATGCCAAGATAAACGCGCTGTCTTGCCAGTTCCAGACAAAATTTGCAACCATACCCTTCATCGTCGTACGAAGTAGAGGCTCTTCGATTTTCCATTGTTCTTCGTTCCATTCAATTTTTTTCTCTTGTGCAATTTCCTTGAATGTCGCTAAAAGCGCATCATCCACTTTGTAGCCGTTCAAAAATGCTTTCAAGTCTTTGCCATATTTTTTGCGAATGGCATTGCCATTTTTCAGAATGTAATTTTGCGTCGCGTCAGGAAATACGCCACCTCTGGCAAGTGCTTGATAAAGTTTGCCAACGGTGTCGCTTTTGACAACGTAATCCGGCACAATGCCGCCGCCGCCAACAACCTTGCGTCCGCCTGTCGTTTTGAACGCAGGACGGCTCGAATCAGATATTTCGCGGCTATGCTCGAAATTTGCCCCCTCTTGAAGGTCAACCCGACCATCTTGCGCATAATAGGACTTTTTATCTTTGAAAGCGCGTTGAATCAAGCGTCCCGAAGGAGTATAGTATTTTGCCGTTGTGAATTTTACTGACGAACCGTCATTGAGCGGGAAAAACTGTTGTACCAAGCCTTTACCGAATGTTGTTTCACCAACGACAATGCCACGGTCGAGGTCTTGAATTGCACCGGAAACAATCTCACTTGCCGATGCAGAGCCGCCATTAACCAAGACCACCAATGGTAAGTCTTCTAAATTTCCGCCATCGGTGGAAGGGTAGGACTCACGGATTTGATTGGTACGGTCTTTGGTGTAAACAAGGGTGCTGCCACCTTTGATAAATTCGTCTGCCAAGCGCCATGCTTGGTCGAGATAACCGCCGGGATTGTTTCGCAGGTCTAACACAAGGCGCTTCATTCCTTGTTTTTTGAGGCTTTTTACGCCTTCGACCACATCTTGAGTTGTCGTTGCCGCAAAACGGTCAATAAAAATGTATCCCGTTTCTTTATCCATCATGTAGCAAGCAACAAGTGCTGGCGTATTGATTTGGCTGCGGGTAATTTCTACATCTAAAAGATTGTCCGTTCCTGCACGTTTGACCGTCACGGTCACTTTCGTGCCAAGCGGACCTTTGAGTTTGCGCGGTACACTGTCTTGTTTGATGCCAATAGCATTTTCACCGTTGATTTTCACGATTTTATCGCCGCAAAGCAGCCCAACTTTTTCGCTTGGTCCGTCAAAGATAGGTGTAATGACCGTGAGAGTATCTTTCAGGATACCAAAGCGAATACCAATACCGAAGTAATTCCCGCGAAACGACTCGTCGAAATTCTCTTTTTGTTTTGCCGGAAGGTAGTCGGCATACGGGTCGTTAAGCTGATCTAATGCGCCTTTGATAGCGCTTTCGCCAACTTTTGCCGCACTATTGCTATCGACATGATACTTCGAGATATAGAACAGCAGATTATTCAATTTACCTGCTTGCGCCGACCACTCGTCTTGCGAGGTGACGGGTTGCAAAAATACGCCTCCGGCAATGCCTAAAATCAGAAATGCGGCGGCGGTAAGCCAAAGTTTTTTATTCATAGAATTGGAAAGAATTAAGGTGAAATTGACGACAATATTGTTAAAGACGAAGCGCTGGTGCGCCAGAAATGTAAACGAAAGAGAACGATACAAAGTTACGGAAAAATGAAAGACTTTGGGCAAACGAAGTGTTAAAGAAGTGTTAAAGGCAGTGATGGTGCGCTGTGAGGCAGAAATGAAGGAGATTATTTTTGCCATCACGCATATTTCCCGATTTTATCGTAAATTTGCCGTCCTTCTTTTATCCCAAAAGACCGATTTTTGCACCGACCACATTCCCAATCGTATGCTCATTACCAGCCCTTCTAAAAATTCATTTCTCGAACGCCTCACCGAATCTGCACCGCTTGTTACCGATGGTTCTATCGCAGCAGAACTCACCGAGCGAGGTTTTACCGACTTCCCGCCGTGCGTTTACAACAGCAAACAATCGGTGCTTATTGAAGATATTCATCGTGCTTTCTTGGATGCCGGCGCTCATTTGCTACAAAGCAATACCGAACACGCCAACCGCCTAACGCTTGAACGCTACGGTTTTGGCGATAAGGTCTATGAACTCAATCGCACGGGCGTTTGGATAGCTCGCTATGCCGCACAGCATAAGGCGTTTGTTGCGGGTGTTGTCGGACCAGTTGGAAAATTTCTCACGCCGCTTGGAACATTGAATCGCGATGATGTTCGTGCGGCATTTGTCGAGCAGATAACCGCGTTGGTAGATGGCGGAGCAGATGTTTTGATGCTGAAATCGTTTATAGATGTGGAAGAACTGGAATTAGCGATTGATGCAGCAAAGTTCGTTGCCGCCGATGTGCCGATTATCGCCCAGAAAACATTTCCGGAAGATGGTGCTGTTTTGGCGACTTCATTTCCCACCGATGTCGCCTTGCGCCTTGTACGCAAGGGCGTTGCGGCAATCGGCACCAATGGCACGGTTGGTCCGCAGCGCATGATGGATATTCTCAAGAATTTTCATGCCGACGGCGTACCGCTTTGTTCGCAGCCCGATGTGGGGATTCCGACGCTGGTGGATGGGAAAGCAATTTACAACGCCGAACCACGCTATGTGGCGCAATCTATCAAGCGTTTGGTGGAAGCTGGAGCGCGTATCGTGGGCTGCGAAGGCGGCGGCACGGTGGAACACACCCGCGCCATTGCTGAGGCAGTGCGGGATGCCGTTATTGGTTCGCGGAAGCCGGAAATCAAGGTTTCGTCCCATTCCGATCCGGAAGTTGCCGATGGCGCGACGACGAGTTTTTTCGATAATCTTGGTAAAAAACTGCTCACAACCGTAGAACTGGACGTGCCGCGCGGCTTGGATTTGTCGAGCATTCTTGAAGGCGCGGAGTATTTGAAAAAGAATGGCTTGGATGCGGTGAATATCTCCGATGGCGCACGGGCGCGGCTTCGGATGAGTTCGATTGCTATTTCGCAAATCGTTCAAACACAAGTGGGAATCGAATGTCTGGCGCATTTGGCTTGCCGCGATCGCAATATGATTGGCTTGCAGTCGGAGTTGCTCGGCGCACACGCTATGGGCGTAAAAAATATTCTTGCCGTGACGGGCGACCCAACGCAAATTGGCGATTTCCCTTACGCAACATCGGTCTATGATGTAGATTCCATCGGGCTTATACGTGCTTTGGGGCAGATGAACGACGGGCGCGATTTGATGGGAAATCCGATTGGCGGCAAAACGCAGTTTTGTATTGCCTGTGCTTGCAATCCTGCTGCTTACGATCTCGACCGCGAAGTCCGTCGTTTGGAAGAAAAGGCAGCGCAAGGCGCACACGTAGCCTTCTCGCAGCCTGTCTTTGACGAAGAGACATTGCATCGGTTTTTAGAGCGTACCAAGCACATCAAAATTCACATCATGCTCGGCGTGATACCGCTTCGCTCGGCTCGCCATGCGGATTTCCTGCACCACGAAGTTCCGGGAATGTATATCCCCGATTGGGTTCGCACCCGTATTCACGAGGCAAATGCCTCCGGTGGCTTGGAATCGGCAACGCGCGAAGGTATTGCGCTTGCGGTGGATTTTCTGCGCAAGGCAAAACCGATGATTCAAGGCATTTACTTGATGCCGCCATTCAAGAAATATTCAATGGCTGTGGAGATTTTGCAGCAGGTGTGAGTGTACTGTGCATAATACATTCAGGTGCTGTTTGAGAATCTTCCATTGCCAACAACTATAACTGATTATGAACTACACCACACACGATTATCGGCAAGAATATCCGCTCCGTACCACCATTGCCGAGGTAGATTTGGCGCAACTTCGGGCAAATTTTCGCGCTATTCGCACTCGTGGCGGAAATACGGAAGTTATGCCTGTTGTCAAAGCCGATGCTTACGGACACGGTATTGTGCCGTGTGCAAAGGCGCTTATTGCAGAAGGCGCAACAATGCTGGGGGTGGCATTTGCCGCCGAAGCCGAGCCGCTCCGTTCCGACAGGCGTATTCCCTACGAAATACCGATTGCTGTTGTCACGCCGCCGTTTCCACATGGCGCGGCGGAGTATTGTCGGCTCAATTTGGAGTTTTGCGCGGCATCACTTGAAACCATGAGAGCTTTCTCTGCGGAAGCGGCGCGAACAGGGCGCATACTCAATGCCCATCTCACGCTCGACACAGGAATGCACCGCGACGGCATTCCACCTAACGAGGCGCTTGAATTTATGCGCTCTGCAAGCTATTTGCCGAATATCACGATTCATGGTATCTGTACGCATTTTGCGACTGCCGACGAAGCCGATAAACGTTATTTTCACCTGCAAGTACGGCGATTGAATGATACCCTCCAGACCTTGCGTGATGCGGGATTTCTGTTTCGTTATGTTCATGCTGCCAATAGCGGCGCAGTCGCGGACAGTAGTGCAGAAGCGGCTTTTACGCTCCTTCGACCCGGAATAGCGCTCTACGGCTATAATCCTTCGCCGGAACTCGCCTCGCCACTTGATGTGAAGCCCGTAATGTCGCTAAAAACCAGCATTATCTCCCTTCGTCGTCTAGCCGCCGGAGAACCCGTCAGCTACGGACGGCGCTATACCACGCCGCGAGAAACCACGATTGCGACTATTCCTATTGGCTATGCTGATGGGCTACGACGCAGTTTGACGGGCAAAGCACGAGTGATGATTGGCGGGCAGTATTTCCCCATCGTCGGCACGATTTGTATGGATCAGTGCATGGTGGATGTGGGCGATGCGAAATTTTCTGTTGGTGAAAGTGTGTATTTGCTGGGTTCGCAAACTTCAGAACATGGAGAAGTACGCATTGATGCCGATGAGTGGGCGCAAGAACTTGGCACTATATCTTACGAAATTTTAACCGGCATTACCGCTCGTGTGCCGCGTATTTACCTTAACTCCTAGGCACCCATGAAAACATTTGCACTCATTTTAGCGGGCGGTGGCGGTGTACGGCTTTGGCCGCTCAGTCGGGAAAATAAACCGAAGCAGTTTTTACCACTTTTTGACCATACATCACTGATTCAGCAGACCTTTGAGCGCTTGCGCTTGATGTTTGCGGCAGAAGATATTTTTGTTATCACCAGTGAGAATCTTGCCCAACTTACCCGCGACCAATTACCCGGGCTGCCCGCCGCAAATCTCATCATGGAGCCGTTCGGACGCAATACCGCCGCCGCTATTGGGCTGGCGCTCATTCATCTCCAAAATCTTTTGGACGATGAGTTTGTTGTCTCAGTTTTTCCTTCCGACCATCTGATTGCGAATAAGCGTGATTTTCTCTACTCTTCGTCTCTTGCCGCCGAGACTGCGGCTATCACCGACGGCGTGATTGCGCTTGGCGTACAGCCAACGCGCCCCGAAACAGGCTTGGGATATATTCAAGCCTTCGACGAAACGCCGCGTGTCGTCGAGGCATTTGTCAGCCCGATTCAAGCAATGCGCAAGGTTTTAACATTTGCAGAAAAACCCGATATAGAAACAGCAATTCGCTTTCTTAATTCGGGTGATTTTTTGTGGAATACCGGTATCTTCTTTGCTCGTGCATCGGCATTGTGGAAAAATTATGAAGAATTTTTACCAGACCACGTGCATATTCTCCGCTTACTGCAAAAACATTTGGACAAAGACACCTACGCCGATACCTTGCGAATGGTCTATCGCCAATTCCGCTCTACGTCTATTGATTACGGCATTATGGAAAAAGCCCGTAATTCCTACGTTGTCGAAGGGACGTTTGATTGGAGCGATTTAAGCAGTTGGGATTCGATGTATCAACTTGCCCCGAAAGACGCATCGGATAATGCTTTTGAAGGTGAAGTCGTCGCCGTGAATGTCAGCAATTCGTACATCAAATCAGAAAAGAAAATGATTGCGCTTGTTGATGTGGACGACCTGATTGTTGTTGAGACGGAAGACGCGCTCGTCATCTGCCGCAATGGTCATGGGCAGGACGTGAAGGAAATTGTGGATTTTCTTCGGCGCAAGCAGATGAAAGATTTTTTGTGACGGCTCAAATGCCGCACTGTTAGGAACGTGTGAACGCGGTGAGGCATCCTATTGCGCAAAGGCTCGTAGAATATGAGAGTTCTTATCGCATCACCTGTATAGTTTGAGTGCGAATAAGTTGCCTTGTTGCTATGCGCAAGCAATAGATTCCGCTTGGAAGCGAGGAAATGTCAAGTGTTGTGGGTGATTGCACATCCCTCCATGTCATCACCGTTTGCCCAAGAACATTGGTCATTGTAAGAATGGACGCGCCTTCTGCGCCTTCGATATGCAGCATTTCATTTGCAGGATTCGGACTAATGCGAAAAGGAGCATCATCCGTGATTTGAACGCTTGTTGCGGCATCAAGTGCAGTCCGAATAAGTTGTTTCATTCGCAAATAGGTTGGCTCAACTGTTACTAACTGGCTTTGCACTGAAAACACGCCTACGAGATTGCGCCGCCAATCAATCCACGGCGAAAAGCCAAATGCGCCTTGCGATGAAGATTCCAGTACCTCATTATTTCTGGCATCCACCACTTCCCGCCAATGACCAAGAGCATACCGCGTATTCCTATCAATGCCCGGAATAAAGGGAGCAAGCACCGCGTAAGGCGAATACAGAATCGGTGCGCCACGTGTCTGGTCGAGTTTCATTTCGTTGATGATGCTTTGCGATAATATGCGCCTACCGTTCCATACACCGCCATTGAGGAGCATTTGCAAATAATTTTTGTACTCATTGGCAGATGAAACGATGCTTCCCGCCACACCCGGATTATTGGCATTGGTGAAAAACGTGAATCGCATTCCCAAAGGACGCGCCACGTAGCGGGCAAAAAGCGTATCCCACGCATCGCCCGTCGGAAGAGTGAGTTTACTCGCCACTTCTGCGCATCTTCCGGCGACGTGCATCCCGCGCCCGCCATACGCCATACTGCCGCCAGGGGTAGTGGCAAGCGGCAAAGCGAGAATCGCCCGGACAGCAGAGTCGAGTGTAATGGTGGAACTGCGCAAAATTTCATCGTCCACACTACCACCTTCCTCACGAATACCAGAAGTCATAGAAAACATCTGACGGACGGTCATTCGTGCCTTGTCGCCAGTGGCGTAACTCAAAAACTTCCCCACCGAATCATCAAGTTTCCACGTGCCATCGTCCACCATGCCCATCACAACGCCCGCCGAAAGCCATTTGCTTGCTGAAGCAATAGGTACAGGGCGGTCTGCGGAGTACATCCGATTCGGAGCAGTGAAGGTTTTATTGTAAATCTCTCGCCCGTCCTTGATGAGAATAAGCGTGTAACCGCCGCCTGTGCCGCTAATTTTGGCAACAGAATCTTGGAGGAGCTTGTCGAGCGCGGAAAAGTTATACGTTTGAGCAAAAAGACGTGAGCCACCGAAAAATATCCCGCAGCAACACAAGAAGCCTCGTAAAAATTGTTTTGCTATCATTGAGAGATAATGATTGGTTGAACAAAACTCCGTCCCCGCACCGTCAAGCGGCAAAAATACGTTCCGTTTGCCACTGTTCCAAGTTCTAGCGGAAAAGTCTGTACGCCGCTTGGAAAGCTACGTTCTGAGAATATCGTTGTGGCAATTTCACCGCGCACCGAGATAATATCCATCGTACCAATACCCGCTTCTGGCAAGGTAAATGTTGCTAGAGATCGCTCTTTGACTGGATTTGGTGAAATAGTCATGCTTACAGCGTTGATGGGATACGGATCTTCTTCACGGACGCTTGTCGAAAGCTGAGGTAATGCGGTTTCCAGCGAAATGTTTTCGTCACCTGCTTGATACGGCAGCCCCAGCGTGTAGCAAAGAAACATTTCGTCGCTGGTATTCTCACCCCAGCGCACTTGTTTGGGTGGAGTATTGGGGTTGCGAAAATTGTTGGAAGTGTTGTCGTAGCTGGCTTCATAGACAATTTCCGAACGAGCCGGGATTTTTATCATTTTTTTGAACGTAAAACTGCCTTGCCACTTAAAATCCCAATCATTGATGGCGATAAGCGGTATCGTGTCCCGCGTGGGCGTAACGGCGTATGCTTTTGCCGTTTTGCCAATCAAGTGTTGGTGCGGTGCAATAGCTATGAGGGAAAAATCAGATGCGACTCTGCGCCGCCCAACAAAGGTGCGTTGCGTGGCGGGCGGTATCACAAACGCGGCAAATCCTGTGAGTAAACTTCCCGTCAAATCGCTGGGATTCATTGGAGTGATGCGGCTCAAAAGACGAATATTAGCGGTTTCTTTCACAAAATAGACGTTTACCGAAGACTGGTCGGGTTCTTGTGTTACCGATGGCGCATAATGGAGTTGCAATACCAAGTCCGAGCCTTTATCCATCGGAATACCGATGCCTTTGGGTAAAAAACGTGCCTGTGCGCCCGGAACCCAGCCCGGATAGCTTTCTGCCGGAATAAACCCCGCGCCGCCGCCGCCACCTTCGTAACCGAGTTCTGTATCCTGTGCATCAAGCCTACGCGCTTGTCCGCTTGTGTCGAGGCTCAGTAAAGCATGATGGACAACCTTTGCATTTCCCGGACGAAATTCTACCGCCGAGATAATTCGGCGTTCCATCAGCCCCGTCGGAACCACGAAATTGCGGTATTCGTCTTTGTTGATGGCTTTGACATTGAAGGGGATAGGCATTTTGATAACCATATCGGGCGTTCCAAGTTGCGAACCCGTCGGAAATGTTGGTGGAGTAGGTGTTTTGGCGGGGTCGCCTTCGGGAGAGCCACCGTCCACCCACTGCGCAAGCAGCGCGACCTGCTCCGGCGTAAGCCCGCGCTCATCGGCAAACGAGCCGTAGCCACGCACGGGCTTCCACGGCGGCATATAGCCCGATTGCGTAACCGCTTTGATTTGACCGGCTCTGCGGCGTGCATCGGTGTAATTCAAGAGCGTGAACGGTGCGACTTCACCCGGTCGGTGGCAAGGCGTACATTTGCTAAAAATAATGGGCGCTATTTGGTCGTTAAACGTCGGAGTGCTTTGCGCTGAAAGCCGTATGAATGCTATGCCCGAAAGCAGTATGGCGAGTGCAAAAGAAGAAATTCTCATAGCGGTAAACGATAAAAAAGATATTCCCAAACGGTCGTTTGGTAAAAATTATTTCATGTATTCAATCAAACAGCCAACAGCGCTTGTTTTCTTGATTCTGACGGCTTTTTGGTGCGTGATGGCGAAAAGTGTGTCGTCCAAATTATTCTCCGTAATCACGCTGCGACGCGCTCCCAGCGTGGGAAATTCGTTGTCAATGCGCCCGCGATACACGATTTGCCCCTTGCTGGAAAACACGAAAACCTCTGGTGTCGTGCGGGCTTTGAGGATTTTCGCCAGTGTCTGTGCGGAATCGCGCTTCATGGGGAAACCGCATGGATATTGCTTTGCAAAGGCTTCTACTTCTGCATCGGTGGTGAACGTATCGGGGAAAATACCGATAAATTCTACATTTGCCATGCGATATTTCTCATGCAAACGTCGCAGTGTTGGTGCGTACTTCTGACAAATCGGGCAACCATCGGCTAAAAAAACGACAACGCGAACTGTTTTGTCTTGCACAGAAATTATGCCGGAACGCCCGATACAATGTGGTGTTTGGAAGATGAAAGCGCAGACACAGCAGAGGGCTGCGCGTAAGAACAATGTCATCATGGCGTAGCCTTTCCTTCGTCGCGGAAGAGCATTTTACGCCGTCTGTCCATGCGCTCGAACTGCTTGACAAGGCGCTCTTGCTGCTCTGGTGTGAGAAGCGGCATAACATCATGCCGGAGCGAATCGAAAAGTTGAATCTGCTCGCGTTGGGTGGTGCGGGTGAGTGTGGCGATTTTCGTTCCGTACCTACTCAACACCTGATGAACACTGTCTTTCTGTTGAGCATTGGGTTCAATAAGTTGTTCGGCAATATGCACAAAGCGCTCTTCATGGAGAAACACTCCGGCAATAGTCCGTGCGCGTTTTCCAATAAACGCACCCGTCAAAAGCCCGCCGATAACCATGCCGAGCAGTAGCGCTCCGCCAAGCGCCAGAAAGGATTGTATGCGGGGTGTCATAGTTGTAGAAGGATAAAATGTTGTGGCAAATGTGATGAAAAATTGTACGAGAAATTGTACGAGACTCAATCCAGCATCAATACAGATTCTATCGGTAGTTCGTGTGCATCGCCCGTGAGTCCAAGTGCGCCGACAACGGAAATCTCGCCGCTTGCGGCAATATTGTACCACACAAGCAAGGCTACAAGCACTCCGCCGACAAGTGCCGTGCGGCGAAAGAGCCATAATAATTCCTCTGCCAATGCATCCAACGGCGACAACTGTTCTTCCGATTTCGCAGCAATGCGCTTTCGGACTCGTTCGGCAAAGAGCGGCGAAAAAGCAGCACTCGTGCCATATCGCTGCAAAGCCTCATCTAATCTGCTTTGGGGCGTATTGTTATTGTTGTCCATAATCTTCTCCAAAATGAGGTTTGAGCAATGTTTGTAGCTGTTTTCGCGCCAGTGACAGCCGTGAAAGCACTGTGCCTTCGGGAATACCGAGTGTTTGCGCCGTTTCTTCTGTTGAATACCCACTAACAAGCCGCAAGACAACAACCTCCCGCATACCGTTCGGAAGCCGCTTCAGTGCTTGCTCGATAAGTTCTGCATCGGTGGTGGGTTCTGCATTGTCGGAGGTTTGTCCAACAGCGTCATCAATCGGACGGAAGAAGGAAAATCGCCGTTTACGGCGTTTGAGTTCATTGAGTGAAAGATTGATGGCAATGCGTGTCAAATACGTTTTTACGCTCGAATCACCACGAAATTTCGGCAATGCCTCGTAAAAGCGGATAAACACTTGCTGCCCGATTTCATCAACTTCCTCACAATGCCCCAGCATACCCGTAATAGCAGCAGCAATCGGGCGCTCATAGCGTCGGACAATGATGGCAAATGGGGCGGTATCGCCCGACAACACCGACGCAATCAATTCTGTATCGGAGCGCTGGTCGTGCAATGGCGTTGAAATAGTGATAAAATCGTGTTGTACGGATTAGACACCCAAACCTGCCGAAACATTCATTGCCCGCAAAAGACTTTTCTCAAGAAAGTGCGTATCTTTGCGGATAAATTGCATTCTTGGTTGCGTAAACTATTATTCCATGAAAAAACTTGTCCTCAAAAAAGCCTCTTTGGATAGTGCCGGAAATGTCCAGAGGGCGCTTGAATCCTATAAAATTCGCTATGCCGACGAACTCAATGCCGAGCAGCTTCAAGCCGTCATGCACGACACGGGGGCGGTGCTTGTGATAGCGGGTGCTGGCACGGGCAAAACACGGACGCTTATCTACCGCGTGGCGAGGCTGATTGAAGACCGCGTTGCGCCGGAGTCTATTCTCTTGCTGACCTTCACGCGCAAAGCCGCCGCCGAGATGCTTCGCCGTGCCTCGCATCTGCTTGATGGTCGGTGCGAGGCGGTCTCTGGGGGAACGTTTCACTCTTTTGCGCATGGGTATTTGCGCCGTGCCGCGAAAACACTTACACCGCTTGGGTACGATGGGAATTTTAGCGTCCTCGACCAATCCGATGCGGAAGATGTCGTGAATTTGCTACGGTCGCAGTTTGTCGAAAGCAGTAAAAGCAAGGATAAAAAGCGCCGCTTCCCGCGCAAAAACACGCTTTTGAGCATTTTCAGCACGGCGGCAAATTGCCAAATGACACCAGAGGTGGTGATAAAAAAAGAGTACCCGCAATTTACCGACGACATTGACGACATCAAGCATTTATGCGACTTCTACGGTTTTTACAAGCGTAAGCATAATTTGATGGATTACGACGATTTGCTCGTGGTTTTTCTCAATCTTTTGCGTACAAACCCTGATGTGAAGCGGGATGTACAGCAAAAATACCGCTACGTGATGGTGGACGAATATCAGGACACCAACGCGCTTCAGCATGAAATCGTGCTGACGCTCTCGGCATTGCACGAAAACGTGATGGCAGTTGGCGACGATGCGCAAAGCATTTACGCCTTTCGCGGGGCAAACTTTGAAAATATTATGCGCTTTCCCGATGCCTTTCGGAATTGCCGTGTTATCAAATTGGAAGAAAATTATCGCTCCACGCAGCCGATTTTGAGCCTTACCAATGAAATCATACGCCGCGCCACTTTTCGCTTTGACAAGGAGCTTTTCTCGCGCAAGTCGGGAAGCACCTTTCCGGCAATCATTCAAGCAGAAAACGAACAGCAACAATCGCAATTTATTGTTCAGCAAGTGCTGGATTACCGCGAACAGGGCTTGCCGCTTGACGATATTGCGATTCTTATGCGCTCCGGTTTTCATTCCAACGACCTTGAAATCGAACTCAGCCGGGCGAATATTCCGTTTCAAAAGTTTGGTGGTTTCAAGTTTATCGAAACCTCGCACGTCAAGGACATTATCGCGCATTTGCGGGTGCTGGTGAACCCAAAAGATGCCGTGAGTTGGAATAGGATTTTGCTGCTTTTGGAAGGTGTGGGACCACGCACGGCGAACACGGTGATTGATGCGGTTGTGAGCGGATCAATTACGCTCCAAAACACGCACAATCTGAGCAATATTGCCCGAGGCGACGAACAAATCAAACGGCTTTTTTCGCTTTTGGCACGTCTGGAAGAAAGCAATGGTGCGCCCGGCGAGAAGGTTTGGCAAATTATTGATTACTACCGACCCTTGATGAAAAAGAAATACGACGATTACAAAAAGCGCCTCAAAGACATTGAAACCGTCGGCAGCATTGCCGAGCGATACCGCGCCGTACCTGCGCTTCTGGCAGATATGGCAATCGAACCACCAACCGAATCCGTCGAAGAAGTTGTGGCAACAGGCAGCGAAACCGAGTTTCTCACACTTTCGACGATTCATTCTGCAAAGGGCTTAGAATGGGGCGCGGTGTTTCTGATATGGGCATTAGACGGGCGTTTCCCACCTGTCAGAGCATTTGAATCGGAGGACACGTTGGAGGAGGAGCGGCGTTTGTTTTACGTGGCGGCGACACGGGCAAAGGAGCGGCTTTTTATCAGCTATCCTATCAATATTTTCGACCGCGAAAGTGGGATGGTGTTGGGCAAAGTATCACGGTTTTTGGATGGCATTGGGGAAGAATTGGCAGAGCGATATTTTTTGGCGGATGAGTGATGGGGTCGGTATAAGAAAGTTACAGTGTAGGAATGCGGCTTTGAGGGTAATCGTTTCAAACAGTGCAATAGGAGACCAGAAAAATGGCATAGCAGTTTTAGCGCATTTCTAAAAGGTGTAACTGCTCCGAAGGCTGATATAGTGAGGTTTGCGGCACTTGCAAATTGTTTCCAACCAGTGCTTCGATAACTGATTTTCGATTGTCTTCGTTCGCGCCAACATGATAAAAGTGCTTGCGAGTCAGGACGGTAAAATGCTCCGCATACTTCTGTAATGCTGTGTTTGTACGCCATTCAGTGCGCTCCCATGTTGAAAGGAGAAAGGAGGCGGGGGTGGACAGAAGTGTGACAAATAAATCATGCTCATCAGTTTCCGACCACGAATCAAAATAATCTGTATGCCGTCCGCTATATGGTGGATCGCAGTAAATCATTGCGTCTTCTGTTCCCTCCGAACAGCTCACCCGGAAATCTTGGCAAATAAATGTCCACTCGTAATGCTCACACGCCTTGGCAACGTAATCAATTTGGTTGACAATTTTTGTTATATATGCTTTTGCAAAACGTTCAGGTTTATGCCCAAATGGTACATTATACGCACCTTTACGGTTAAATCGCATAACACCATTAAAACCCGAACGGCTCAAAAACAAGAAGTCAAGCGGGTTGTGCGATTGATTAAAACGTTTACGCACTTCGTAATAATATTCATCGCCGCGCTGGGCGAGAACTGCCCCATGATGCTCTAAAAAACCTCGCGCCAGCCCTGGCGTAATTTCTCGCGTTTTGACAGCATTGTAAAAGGCAATGATATGGGGATTTGTATCGGCAAAAATAGCTCGTTTTGGACGCATATTAAATCCAACGACCCCTGACCCCATAAATGGCTCTATCCAAAGGGTTTCACTACTGAGGCTTACCAATTCATGTATCCAAGGAATAAGTTTTGTTTTGATACCTTGGCATTTAATGGGTGGGACAAAAACTTTCATTGGGATGCCTCCGAAGGCGTTCCATAGCCACGGTACGCAAGAAAATCTTTCAAAGAACGAATTTTTTTGACCTGCCCTGTTTCATTAAGAACCGTAATTTTGCCATAATTACACCAGTAATCATCAAACCAATTTTCGCCGAGTAGTTTGAAAACACCCCTGCCATGCACTAAATCGTCAATTACTTTGGTACTGCCAATATTAGCCGTATTCCCGCTTCCACTAGAGTCGCTGGCAATTTCCCACTTCTCTGCTACAAAAACCTGAAAATCCCCGATCACTGAGGTTATTGCTTGCAAATCATCAAGAGCATATACCCTTGTTTCATCAGAATTATATCGCGAATAAATAATACCTAAACAAAAATGCCCCATATAGTGGCTATACGGAAACTGAATATTCTTGCGACTTGAACGATTAATAAAGTACTCGCCGTGCGAACCAAGGGTGAAGCCGTTGCAAAGATGAGGTTTATCGGGTAATCGGTATGTTGTCTTAAAATCAAGCGCAAATTTAATGCGCTCATCGCGCTGGGAAACAAAGGAAACATCGGGGTAGTAGTTTTGATGTTCTGCTAAGACGATGATATAATCATGTACGGCGGCAAATTCTACTATTTTGGGAAAAAGATGAATTTCCAAAATTTTCGAGACGATTTTGGTATCCCCAGAAATAGTATAGACATTCCGAAATATATCAATAAACCCTTTCACCGTCCGCTGCCGATTTTCGGTGGAAACATGATGTTGCAAATCCTCCACAAACGTTTGAAGATTCTGCTTAAAGTCGTCCTTAACTGATGCATACTGAGTCATAGCCATTCTCACCGTTATTGAAAAGTATTGTTCAGCGCCGATATCGATACCGCTCAAATGGCATCCCCGAAGTCAAGCGAAAATCATTGCCGAAGCCCGTATAATCAACAAAGACAAACTCTCGTCCATAGGTCGGATACGACCACGTCCAGATAATACGCCCATCGCGGCGAAAATCACGGGTAAATTGCGGCGCTCCAAAAATAATATACACCATGCCCATATCGCTCATCCAGCCGTCGCCAAAACTAATAGCACGAAAATTGCGATTTGCATAGTCCACACGCTGATAATAATCCTCAAATGCCTCGTTGCGCAGCGTTGCCGGTGTTGGGTCGAGGCGTTGCCAATACTCGAAAAAGCGGCGTTGTTTGTCATCTTCAGGAGCAGTATTTTGAATAGCCGTGATTTCCTGCGGCGAAGCCACATAGCGCATCTGGCGCACTGCCCGCGTCAGGTCTTCGCCCTTGAGCATCGCCAGCATCCCCAAGCCCTTCCAATCTAAACGCATCGTGCGAGCAGATGCCGCCAATACGTCGCGGTCAGCATATTTGCTGGTTGTATCCAAACGCAGCACCAATAGCCGTAAGGTGTATGTACCAATAGGCAACTGCGCCGGAAGCCCTATTTTCACAAATTGCTGCTCCCGCGCAGCAGCGACGGAGCGGCGCTGGCGCTTGCTTAAAAACGCTTTTCCCCCTTTTTCATCAATGACTTCATAAACAAAATCTAATGAATCCAAACCCGTTCCAAAAGCATTATACGTCTCGAAAAAGGCGTAAAACCCTTCCTGGGTAAGCGGCGAGACATCATCGGCAAGATATGGCGTAAGGCTGAACCGCGAACCATTCGGCACGATGCTACTGGCAAACATAATGCTGCTTATAGCAAATTGCGCAGCACTGGTGTTCAGCGCTTTGAACGAGCGTTGCAGCGTGAAGGTACGTTTGCTCAGAACATCCGCAATCTCAACGGTAATCGTGTAATTACCTGGCGCAACGGTAAATGTGCTTTGGAGATAATCGAATGCCCCCGTCGCACCAAGCGTTACCTCCAAGCGATCTTCTTTGATAGGACGCTCTTTGCGAATAATCTGTAAGTCCTTGCCCGAAGGATCTTTGAGTGTCATGGTCGCAAGATAATCACCGATAAAGACGCTATCGCGCTTCATGAAATTTAGCGATTGATACGGCACGACCACAAATATATCCACACGCTGCGTTGAGTCTTGCTCACCCTTAAAAAAAAGAACATCCATAAAAAAGGCTTGTGGACTGCTTTGCGAGGGTTCCGACTGTGGAGGAGCAGGGTTGGTGAGTGTCCGCGTAACCTGAGCAAAAAGCCCTTGCGGGGCGCATAGAATCAAGCACCAACAAAAAAGAGCAGACTTCAGTATTCTGAAGAAATCTGCTCTGCTCAGACGGTTCTGATAATGACCACGCGGCATTATGACGAATGCAGCCATAGATGTTTCCTTGAAAAATAATATGAATGACTCTTGCTCAAACAACCATTAGGCTAAAACTAAACACTAACCACAACAAGGCTTGGCGCACCATTGGAGCCGTTATGCTTACTCGCGCCATTGCCACCGCCGCCATTCGTAACCCGACTATGCCCATTGGCAATCTCTTCGGTTTGTGCCGCAGGTGCCATTGCTCTGGCAAGTGTTGTTGCCATTTCGTCCATGACAAGTTTGGTGCGAAGCGGTTGGTCTTTGGTGAGCGCAATATCTTTGATGTAGAGTTGCAAACTCACGCGCTGATGGTGCAAAATCTCTTCAATCGTATAAACCATCGAAAGCGGCTCTCCGGCGTTGCACAGTTCCAATTTATCACCAAGATTAAAGCCAATGGCTTCAAAAACGACATTATCTTGCCGCGCCCGCATACGCAAGTGATTTTTGCCAACAATGCTTGCTCTGCCGGACGTAACGATGTTTTGCGTCAAAAAGCAAGGCTTGTTATTGCCGTAGCCAAAAGGCGCAAACTGGCGCAAAAGGCGCAGAAAATCGGGCGAAAGCTCGTTAAAATCAAGCTCTGAATCAATCACAACCTCCGGCACGAGCATTTCTTCGGAAAGCATCGTGCGGGCAATGCGGTCAAATTCGTCCCGCAAGAGCGCAACATTTGCCTCTTCCAACGACAAGCCCGCAGCGTATTTGTGTCCACCGAATTGCCGTAGGTATTTTTGGCATTGCTTGAGCGCCGCATGAACATCGAAATTTTTAATACTCCGCGCCGAACCCTTGGCGATATGGTCAATGCTTGTGAGCATAATCGTCGGCAGATGATATTTCTCCACAAGGCGCGAAGCCACGATGTTGATAACGCCAACGTGCCAATCGGGATTATGCAGAACGAGAGAGCGACGATTTTCATTCGCAATCAAGTCTTCGGCGATTTGCTGTGCTTCGGTAAAGGTCTTGTCATCAATAACGCGGCGGCGATAATTCTTGCTTTCGAGGTCTTGCGCAAGTCGGAATGCTTGCAACGGGTCTTCGGTGAGCATGAGTTCTACGGCGCGTTCTGCGTCGCCCATTCGCCCAGCAGCATTGATGAGCGGAGCAAGATTGTAAACTATGGTCGAACTCGTAATCGTTCCGGCTTTGATGTTTGTACATTCCATCAAACCTTTCAATCCAGGCAGTGGCTTGGCATTCATGCGGAGCAATCCAAAATGCACCAACGTCCGATTTTCGCCAATAAGCGGAACCATGTCTGCCGTCGAAGCGATAGCAACTAAATCTAAATAATCAAACGCAACTTCCGGCTCTCCACGCCGTTCGCAAAGCGCCTGAACCAGTTTGAAGGTCACGCCGCAAGCGCATAAATGCTTGAAGGGATAGCTACACGTCCCTTTGATGGGATTCAGAAGAGCAAAAGCGGCAGGAAGGGCATCGGAAGGCTCGTGGTGGTCGCAGACGATAACATCAATATCCAAATCGCGGGCATACTGAATAGAATCCACCGCCGTAACCCCCGTATCAACGGTAATAAGCAAGGAAACACCGTCGTTATAGCAATCTTCGACCGTTTCGGGCGAAAGACCGTAAAATTCGGTAAAGCGCTTGGGGATATGGTAATCTACTTGCGCCCCAATGCGGCGTAAGTAGCGGGTAAGCATTGCTGTGGTAACCGTGCCATCAACATCGTAATCGCCGTAAATGCGGATGCGCTCGCCTTGAGCAATTGCCGTTTCGATACGTTGCAGCGCTGTGTCCATACCGTCCATCAGGAACGGCGAATGGAGATTTTCAAACGCAGGCTTGAAAAAGCTGTCAATATCTTCGGCTATCGTCAATCCACGCGAAATGAGTATTTTCGCAATGGGCGCAGGATAGTATTCTGTTCCGGCGGTCGTTATGGAAATGTTAGGGTTTTCACTTGCTCGATTCAATGTCCAGAGTGAGTTCAAAGAAATTCTTTCGGTTTGTTGTTCAACTGCTACAAAATTAGCAAATTTTCATTGTTTCACAAAGAACATTTCGTGAACCCTTTGCTCGCAAATACGCCTAAAAACCTATTTTTCAAAAGGATAAAAGCATGGCTGGTAAAAAATATAAACCAACACAAGAAACGCTGTCAAAATCTCGACGCACCGCAAAAACATGGACAAAAGGCAGTTCTGAGCATCAATTCTACGCGAAAAAAACGCAGTGGGATGAAGAAGAGGATGCCGTGCCAAACCGCGCTGTGTCTATGAGTCCGCGCTTAAAGAATCTCCAACACAAAGAACATTTGCCCACAGCGAATACCTTCGAGGGCTGGGTGTTGGATGCGACAGGACGCTCGTTTATTGTCGAATCAATAGACAACGATGGTGGAAAGTTGTATGATTGCGTTGTCTCGCGCAGCATCGTCAGCGAAAACCCCGCTTCGACGCTTGTTGCCGTTGGCGACCGTGTGCGCTGCCGCATAGAGCCGGTTTCCGGCGAGATGGATATGCTGCCGGGCGTTATTGTGCAAGTCAAAGAGCGGCGCACGAAACTTGCCCGTGAGTCCGCCGGAAGCGACGGCATTGAGCAAGTGATTGTTAGTAACGTTGACCAAGTTATTATTCTCATGGCAGCAGCCGACCCCTTTTACAACCGCCGCCTGATTGACCGTTACTTAATTGCAGCGGAGTTGGGCAACGTCGAACCGATTATCTGTATCAATAAAATGGACTTAATGGACGAAACATTTGTTCGGGAAGATTTGATGATGTACGAACGATTTTTGGGCATTAAAACGCTGTTTGTGAGTGCGGAGAAAAAGCGCGGTTTGGAGACGCTCTCGCCTGTGTTGGCGGGCAAAATCAGCGTTTTTTCGGGACCTTCGGGTGTTGGAAAATCAACCTTGGTAAATTTACTGCTCGGCGAAGAAGCGCAAATCACTACCGAAGTCAGCGCAAAGACGCAAAAAGGCTTGCACACGACCACCTTTAGCAAGGTTTTTCGGCTGCCCGAAGGCGGCTATATTCTGGACACACCCGGCATACGAGAGTTTGGTATTTGGGGACTAGACCGCGAGGATTTGGCATACTATTTTCACGATTTCGACGACGACCGTTTGGAATGTAAATTTGCTCCCTGTAGCCACACCCACGAGCCGGGCTGTGCCATCAAAGCAGCGTTAGAAGCCGGAATGATTGACCCGGAGCGGTACGAAAGCTATCGCAATATTTTGGAGACGCTGCCGTAATTAATGGTGCGTTATCAAACAAAAAGCCCCTGTATCGCTTGGATACAGGGGCTTTTGAGATATAATTGAATTTATTGTAGGTTTAATTCAGTGTTACACGAATACCAAACTGTAAGCTCCACACATCACCTAGGTTTGCACCCTGACGGAATGTCGGGAACAAGTTCAGTTGCCCTGCTGAGTTCACACTGGAAATAGCACTTGCAATACGGTAGCGTGGGCGAGGATTTGTGCCCCCTGCATCGGTAACAACCCCACGGAATTCAAGCGGATTATTGTTATTGGTAACATCAGCAATACTCAGACGGTTGTCAATAAAATTCAACGCATTGAACATATCAACACGCGCTTGAATTGCTGTCGGTTTGCCAAAATCCAAAACAAAATCGTGGGTAAGCGAAACATCCATGCGAGTCAAAAGCGCACGTGTACCGCCGTTACGCTCTGCAAATTGACCACGACGGGTACGAAGATATGGATCTTGCTCGATATAAGCATTCAAGGCGTTCCACTGAGCCATACCGTCGAACATACGACCGCCAATAGTGGTGTTTTCAAAAACAATCTGGTTGGGGTCTGCCGGAACAAACATTAAATCATTATTTGCTGGAACAGCATCACCGTTCAAATCGCCACGAACAGTGTAGGAAAGGCGATCTTGACTAAAGGTTGTAAAGAATACATTGATAGAGGTACGCCCGATAAATCTGAGGCTTTCACCGAGTATATTACCCCAGTTTAGCGTATAACCCACATTTGCAATGAAGCGGTGCGTTTGGTCATTGCTGGAGAACGTAAGCGGCAAATAGTTATTTCCGTCAATCGAAAAATTATCACGCCAAGAACTGAAAGCAATTGAGCCAAAGTTCGACAAATCGCGTGCTTCCGAGTATGTGTAAGCAGCCATAACATTCAAACCAATATCCGTAAAGTTACGCTCTAGCCGCCCAGTAACTGAGAAACTACCACCTTGGTTCGTATTGGTAAGCAAGGTTGCGTCAGTCAGAATAGGATTGATAGGATTAAGACGATTTAAGCTATCTACTAAGCCCGGACGAAGTGTTGTTCCTGCAGCATTCTGACCAAAGGATCCGGGGTAACGGAAACGATTGTCCGGACCAGAAAAACGTGCTGTCGGAACAACTTGATTAACATTTTGGTATAAAATTGCATTGACATTTTGACTTAAAATACCCTCAACAGTAGCAATAACACCGCCGGGAAGCTCTTGGTCAACAGCAAGGTTTGCACGGAATACCTGTGGGTAGCGGAAATTGGGGTCTGTTACCGCAATGCCGTAGGATCCAGGCGGAACACGAGTTGCGAAGTCTGCGGGGATATTGGCATTAATATCGTCCGACCAGCGAATCGGTGTTGTTGTGCCAGGAACATTTGTTTGGTTCAAAATCGGACCTGTTACGACATAACGACCATTGAACATACCGGTATTACCCACTTGATTCGAGATAATAACGAACGGAACACGACCGGTGAAGATACCACCACCGCCGCGAATCTGTGTTGTACGGTCTCCTGTAACATCCCAATTAAAGCCCAAACGAGGCGACCAGAGTAACTGTGGAGTAGGCAACTGTTCGGTACGTAGTGTTACCGCAGAGCCATCGGGGCGTTGGAAGCGCAGATTTGGTACTTGTGGATTTGCTGGCGCGGTTTGCTCAAATGTTTGCAAATCTGCGCGAACACCGACAGTAACTTTGAACTGAGGGGTGATAGCCCATTCGTCCTGCAAATACAAGCCTGCTTGCAATGCACGTGTGTAAGCAAATGGTGTAACGCCACCTGCAAGTGCCGAAAACCATTTTGTGTATTGGCGAGCCTGTACGTTACGACCCGCAGCAGCATTGTAAAAATCAGTGAACGAGTTGAATTGATACACACCACTAATTTCTGGCGTAAAGCCGTTTTCAAAGGTGAAGTATTCTCCATTAAAACCTGCTGTCAAAACGTGTTCGCCTAAATAGCGAGTAACGTTGAATTGTGCCTGATAGGTGTCATTGAAAAGGCGGTTATTCGGTGTGAAGGGTTCATCACCAAAAGAGGTAATTGTTTGATTGCCTTGCACAATATCAACAAGCGGAAAGCGGCGCGAACCTAAAATTTCGCGGGAATCACGATTTGCCGTAAAGCCAACGATAGCGTTCAAAAACCATTCGTTGCTGAGGGTGCCGTTATATTCTGCAACAACAGAATGCAGGTCATTGTTTTGGCGATAATTCGAGCCAGAAAACTGTAGTGCAAAAATGTTATTGCTACGTGCTGTTACGGCACCGCTATTCGATACAGGAATATCGCTATAGGAGCGAAGATAGTTGTAGCGAATACTGACTTTGTTTGATTCATCAATGTTATAGTCGAGGCGTGCTGTTGCTTTTGCACTATAGGAGAAGCGCAAATAGTCTTGGTACACACCCGGGTCAAAGTTAAAACGCTCTGCAAGGAAAGATTTCAAGCGGTCAAGAGAATCGGTCAAAGCTAAACCGCGACGAACAATGTTTGTACCAGCCGTGTCGGTGGCACCGCGAGAGGCACGATTTTGTGTGCCTGGATCTGCACGCTCTTCGATTTCGCCATTGATGAAGAAAAAGAGTTTGTCTTGGATAAGCGGACCACCCAAACGAAAACCATACTGACGGACATTAAAACTTTGAGATATGACTGGTGTCGTAACATCACCTGTGGGATTGCGTAACGATGAGCCAAGGAAAGATTGGTCACGAGTGTTAAAAAATGCAGAAGCACGGAATTCATTATCTCCCTTACGTGTGATAGCGTTGATACCAGCACCGACAAAACCTGCTTGACGAACATCGTAGGGAGCCATGTTTACTTGTATTTCTTCGATAGCGTCCAAAGAAATCGGTGTAGCGCCTGTTTGGGCACCAGGTAAAGATCCAGCACCTAAACCAAAGTTATTGTTGAATACCGAACCGTCCACCGAGAAACTGGTAAAGCGCGGGTCTTGTCCGGCAAACGACAAACCGTTTGCTTGCGGTGTGAGGCGCGTCATATCTTGAACGCTACGGTTAATAGTTGGCAGCGCTTGTATTGTCTCTCGCCCGATGTTCGTTGCTGCGCCTGTTCGTTCTGCACTCATGGTCGCATTTTTTTTGGAAACAACCGTGATTTCGCTCAGTTTTACTTCGCCTTCATCAAGTTTGGCATTATACACCGACGTTTCGCCGAGTTTTATGTAAATATCGCTATATTTTTCGGGCTTCATGCCTACTGCGGTAAACTGTAATGTGTACGGTCCGCCGGTACGCATACCGGGAATCAAGTAGCGACCACTGACGTTGCTAACAGCACCGTACTTGGTGCCGGAAGGCTCATGCGTTGCCATGACGCGGACTCCGGTCATTTGTTTACCTGCTTTGTCCGTTATCAAGCCGTTGATACCCCCCGTCGTTACCTGCGCCTTCAGCGCCAAGGCTGGCAGCAGGACAAGCATCGTGGCAAAAAGAAGTATGCTTCTTTTCATAAAAATCTCCATAAATAATTGAGGTGAAAGAATATCCATCGAATAGACGATAAATATGCGTGATTGAATTGAGGCAAAAATACGATTTTACCTCTTTATCAAGCGCGAAAAAGTGTAAATGTTAATAAATTGTAAACTCTTTGTCTCTTTTACTATTATCATTACCCATTATGACCGTTCCTCTTTTAGACCTTCAATCGCAATATCGCGCCCTCAAACCCGCTCTGGATGCGGCTCTCATCCGCGTTGCCGAATCCCAAGTCTGCGTTTTGGGCAGCGAGGTCGAAACGTTGGAACGCTCAATGGCGCAATATTGCGATTCCCGCTTTGCGCTGGGCGTTTCGAGTGGCACCGATGCACTCCTGATGGCACTGATGGCATTAGACGTTGGCGCTGGCGACGAGGTTCTCGTCCCGACATTCTCATTTTTCGCTACGGCGGGCGCAGTGGCGCGGGTTGGCGCAACGCCGATATTTGTGGATTCCGAACCCGATGGCTTCAATATCAACCCCGCATTGCTGGAAAGCCTGATAACACCGCGCACGAAAGCCATCATCCCCGTCCATCTTTTTGGTCAGTGCGCTGAGATGGCTGCAATTATGGAGATTGCCGATAAGCATGGCATTCCGGTGATAGAAGATGCCGCTCAAGCAATCGGAACGCAGTACAAGGATGGGCGCAAGGCTGGCTCTATCGGCTCTATGGGCTGTTTTTCCTTCTACCCAACGAAAAATCTCGGTGCATTCGGCGATGCGGGCTTAATCACGACCAATGACGAAAATTTGTATATCAAACTCAAGCACATCCGCAATCACGGCATGGAACCACGCTATTATCACAAACTCATTGGTGGCAATTTCCGTATGGATGCCTTGCAAGGAGCGGTGCTGAACGTGAAATTCCCGCATTTGGAAGCATGGCACGAAGCCCGTCGGTGCAATGCCGCACTCTACACGCGGCTTTTTGTCGAAGCAGGTTTGGCGCAGGAAAAGCCTGAACACAAGGCGTGTTCAGGGTTTGAGCATTGCCCCGGTTGTGCGAATCATCCGTTTCAGCGCTTCGCCCCACACAATACCATTTTGCTGCCTCCGGCGCTATATGCCGACTCCAACGCAAGGAATCATCATATCTACAACCAATACACGATTCGCGTGCCTGAGCGCGACAAACTCCGTCAGCATTTAGCAGCGCGTGGCATCGGTGCGGAAATTTATTATCCTGTACCATTCCACAGGCAGGAGTGTTTTGCGGGGCTTGGTGCGCGGGATGCGGATTTCCCCGTTGCGAATTGCCTCGCCGCCCATGTGCTGGCGCTGCCGATTTATCCTGAACTCAGCGAGGAGCAGATTCGCTATGTGGTCGGCGAGATTGCGGCTTTTTACTTGGATGTTCCGCCGCAAGACTCTATCTTTGTTGCTGCGTAACTGCTTTCTTTTGTTTGCGATAATTTTTTGTATCTATTCAGGTGCCTGAATTGCTGTCGTATTCACCCCCTTGATAAAGGGGGAACGGGGGATTGAACGGTTGAATACCGCTACACATCTCTCGTTGTACACAGCAAATCCCCCGTTCCCCCTTTGTCAAGGGGGCGAATGAGTGAAAGTACCATGTACCTGAGCATTTTTCTTCTGCTATGTTCGCTATGATTGGTTACAAGCCCAATATTCTCCAACGACGCTTGGCACAAACCCTCGTTTGTGCTTGTGCGGCGATTATCTGCACGATACCCGCGTTAGCTCAAAACACGCCGCAGCGCTCTCCTGCGCCGCCTTCTGGCAATACTCAACCCGTGCCACGTCCACAGCCGATGACGCAAGGCAATTTCCAACGTGTTGTCGCCTTCGATTTAGGTCCAGGCGGAAAATTGTCTGTTCAAGATTCTGCTTTCAAGGTCGGTAGTGCAGCCCTGGAGCCAAATAGCATCCCGTTTTTTAATGCGCTGGGCGAATACTTGATGGCGCGTCCTGATTTGGAGATTGAAATTCGCGGACACGCTTCGTCGGAGGGCGATGCAGCGAAAAATATGCAACTTTCCAAAGAGCGGGCGGAATCGGCAAAGCAATATTTGGTGCAGCAGTTCAAAATTTTAGCCACACGCATTCGGACGCAAGGCTTTGGCGACACGCGCCCTTTGAAGGCAAACACCGACGAAAAAGGTCGTTCGCAGAATCGCCGTGTGGAAATCGTTGGTGTTTCGTCCGTTACGCAACAGGCGTTGACAACCGAAAGCGGTACTGCCGCCGAGGGCATTGGCAAGATTTCCGTTATGGAAAACAAGGTGCAGATCCGGGCGCCTTGGGAACTGGGCTTTCACGGAGCGCATACCAACGACGAAGTGCATGAATATCACCGCATCAATACAGGTGAAAATTCTCGTGCAGAAATCACGTTCAAGGATAATAGCAAAGTGCAGATTTCCGAGAATACCTCCATGCTCATTCTCAGCCCCAGCCGCGACCGAGCATCGGACAAGCCGCAAGAAAACGTGCGTTTGCTCAAAGGAAACCTTTTTGTCAAATTGAATGGGCAAAGCAATACCAACGAAAAGTTTTTAGTAAAAACCGACGAATCCAATATCGAATTTGACCGCGACAACGCCGGAAAAGTAACGGTTGACAGCAACCAACGTGCGACGGTATCGGTCTTTGAGGGCGGCAATGCAAAAGTGAAATTGAATGCTGCCGGAGGCGGCGATTCGGCAATCGAGGTGGGAAGCGGCTTTGGCTTTTCGATGCAAGGTGGCGGAAGTGGTACAATGCGCCGTATTCCCGCAACGCCCGAACTGACTGCCCCCGACCCAATGCTTTCCTCGCTCTTGGTAGTCCCTTCGCCCGTCGTCTTTCAGTGGGCGCGTCGTGCGCCGTTTACGCGGTTAGAAGTGGCGAATGATGCTTCGTTTACGTCGCTGGTCTATCGGCACGTCTTTCAAGCGGGCGATTCTGTTTCCATGCGCTTGGATTCCGGTCAGTATTATTATCGAATTGCCAGTCTTGACGAATACGGCATTGAAAGCAAGCCCATCGAAGGCACGTTAAACGTGGTTGGAAGTGGTAAGTCAACGGTCTTTCGCGTTATGGGATTTCTCTTGTTTTTACTTGCTGCCATTCTCATCTGGGCAAGCATCCTTGTCAATACTCCCTTCAATGCCCAATATATCAAGGGTTGGGCGGTAGAAAACGGACGCTTGCAATTCGGTTTTGAGCGCAATATGAACTATCTTTTGTACCGCGTCCGCAATTACACGCTTGACCATCGTTCATTACTGCTGATTATGCGTTCCATAGCGGCAATTTTTATTCTGCTGGCGATGTATATTGTTTTGTAGAATGGAAAAACTATTCAGGTACTACCCCGCCTGAGGCGACTTGTTAGCTGTCTGGCGGGTTCTGGCGATTGCTCACGCCGCTTCCATTTCCCCACAAATCACCCACAATGGCTTCTCTCATACTCGACATACACGCCACAACACCGGAAACCTACAAGGTGAGCAAGGTCATTGCGGCATTGCGCGAAGGGGCTGTGGCGCTCTATCCGACTGATACAGGCTTTGCGCTTGGGTGCTGTTTGTCGCAAAAATCGGCGATTACCCGAATCCGCCAAATTCGCCGCCTGCCGGAGCATAAACATCTCACGTTTTTGTGTGATTCATTGGCAAATATTGCCGAGTATGCAAAAGTCAGTAACCATGCCTATCGTGCTATAAAACGCCTGATTCCCGGACCATTTACCTTTATCTTGCCGGCAACGAAGGCAGTACCGCACTACGCCGTTGACCCCAAGCGCAAAACGACGGGCATTCGCGTCCCAGACAACCGCATTGCGCTTGCCTTGCTGAAAGAACTTTCCACGCCGATAATTTCTATCACAGCGCGTTCCGACGACGATGAATTTGATTCGCCGGAAGAACTTTTGGCAGCGTTTACGCCTATCGTTGATGTCGTTGTTACGCCGAGTGAATATGCCTTTACGGGCGCATCCACCGTGATTGATATGACGCAAGACGCATTCTCTTTGGTGCGACGCGGAGCGCGGTTGAATGACGTGTTGGCGGAATTACCCGAGTTAGTGGATTAAACGACGAAATCAGACCGTGCAAAACAGACAGCACTCATATTCTCACTTTTTTTCAAGGAAGCTGCTATGTTGAACCAACTCATTGCAAAAACGCTGCCCATCGTGCCGAAAGCTATCGTGCGGCAGGTTTCAAACCGCTATATTGCTGGCGAGACCATCCAGGAAGCCGTTACGACCATGCGCCGACTCAATAGTGCCGGAGCCGTTGGTACGATTGATGTTCTGGGCGAGTTTGTTGATTCTCGTACCCAAGCCGAGCAGGAAACACAGATGTCGTCGAATGTTCTGGATGCTATCCATACAAACCAGATACAATCAGGCTTGTCGGTCAAACTTACCTCGTTGGGATTGGATATTGACGATGAATTTTGCTACAACAATGTGCGCAGCCTTGTTGCGAAAGCGCAAGGAATCAAGCGCTTTGTGCGGCTGGATATGGAAAATTCTCCTTACACCACCAAAACCATCAATATCTACCGCCGCCTTCACAGCGAGGGTTTGACGAATACGGGCGTGGTGATTCAAGCATATATGCGGCGTAGCGAGGACGATATTCGTGGGCTGGCAAAAGAGGGCGCTTCGGTGCGGCTGTGCAAAGGGATTTACATTGAGCCGGAAAGTATTGCCTTCCGAGGACGAGAGGAAGTGCAGGAGAACTATAAACGGCTTCTACGCTTGCTTTTCGACCAAGATATGTACGTGGGAATTGCCACACATGACGATGTATTGCTTGATTTTGCACAAGAAGAAATTGCAAAACGCGGTGTGGCAAAAAATCGGTATGAGTTTCAGATGCTACTTGGAGTACGAGAGCAGAAGCGCGATGCGATTATCAAAGACGGACACAAAACCCGCATCTATGTACCGTTTGGGCATGATTGGTATGGCTATTCGGTGCGCCGCTTGAAGGAAAACCCTGAAGTTGCGGGGCATATTTTCAAGGCGATGTTTACGGGCGGGCGGTAAAGAAAGGATAACCTACGAATTACGCCAGATTGATAATACGAAGTTGAATCCTAAAATTGTTCTCAATTCTACCTGTGCTTGTACCATTTCGCCCTCTTCCTGCAAGATAGCGGTAAGTTCGTGTATTTCGCCGGATACGATGCCGATGGAAACCCTTGCGCGAACACTGCATTTGTTCTTCGAGTTGATGTCAATACCACCTTTGGCTATCCGGCAACGATTACCTCAGCCCGCGAAGATGCACAAAATCTTGATGTGCAGAATCTCGGTCAAAAGGCTAGTCTGACAATATTCCCCAATCCCGCACAAAACCTCGTTTCGGTGCAAGACTTTGAAGGCTCATCAAGCCTTACATTGACGAATGTGTTGGGACAAACGGTAATCACGCTGTGGGATGTACAAATGCCCGCAATGCTTGATGTTTCAACGCTTCCAAGCGGAATGCATTCTTTAATGAGTACAAAAAATGGTGGAGTGAAAAAAAATCTTCTTCAGTACGATAACAAAAACAGAGAAATGAATATTTCAGGAGTTGAGGATGTCTAATGTTATACGGAAACTCTAAAAAAGTCGTAAAATATTCTACAATATAAATTTACAGATTTTTACATTAAACTTTTTTCCCGTTGTCGTTATCAAAAAAAGGGTATCGCAAAACATGGCTTTTCCAAACCACATTCATTTCACTTTTGTAAGGATTACACCAATGAAACGCTTCCTCAACGCGAGTATGCTTGTTTCAGCAACCGCTCTTCTTATGGGAATCAGCATTCCTACCTTTTCTCAAACCGCCGCGCCGTCCGACGACAAAAAAGCTGCCGCAAAAGCAAAATGGGAATCCCTCACGCCCGAACAACGTGAGAACCTAAAGGCAGAGTTCAAAGAAAAGGCAAAGGAAAAATGGGACGCAATGACCCCTGAAGAGCGCGAAGCCGCAAAAGCAAAATTCAAAGAAAAAGCAAAGGAAAAATACAAAAATGCCACGCCCGAAGAAAAAGCAAAAATGAAAGAAAAGATGAAAGAGCGCAGAGAAAAGCGTCAAGCAGGCGGCAACTAATTTCGTATAATTGCTTTTCGAGCCAGTATCCATGAGGATACTGGCTCGTATTGTTTCACCACATCCGCTTCAATTTCCTACGTTTTTCTTTATCAATAGTCTGGACATTTTAAAAAAAGAGTAGTAAAAAAGCATACCTCTTCCTTGATTTGTAAAGTAACCACACTGTACAGTATCAAGAAAAGAGGTATCATGCGCAATGCACAGCATATAATAGAAAAAATTTCGATTCTGAGCAAGGCTCAACGCGGTTTTTTGGT
>CANHDJ010000026.1 GCA_947459425.1 Ignavibacteria bacterium | reverse complement strand
TTTCGTTTGTTTTTGACCGCAGAGGCGCGGAGGCGCAGAGTGAAGCCATTTTTATTAAAGCATCCAAATTTGTATTGGGAAAATTTTATCGTTTCTTCTCTGCGCCTCCGCGCCTCTGCGGTCATCAAAAAAATGTGTACGGTAGTGAATCTCCACAAGCAACAAGCAGCAACACCAATGACCAATGCACCAATGACTAATCTGTTGGAAAATGCGCGGAAGCGTGGTATTTTCGGGATTGAATTCACATACTCCCAGAATTTTTTTTCGTACCATGACCCCTCCAATACCGCATCCCATCAACATTCTATTTGAAAATATCGACGTTTGCAGCCCCGACGACAACTTCCACGAGCGGCGCAATCTCTGGATCAAGGGTGACACCATCCAAGCCTGTACTAATGCGCCCGTCCGAGCCGATGCCGACACAACGCGCATTGATGGAAAAAATCTTGCTGCGATGCCGGGGCTTTTCGATATGCACGTCCATTTGCGCGAACCGGGGCAGGAATACAAAGAAACGATTGAAAGTGGTACCGAAAGTGCGGCTAATGGCGGTTTTACGGGCGTGTGCTGTATGCCAAACACTATTCCGGCAATAGATAACGCCCCAACGGTCGAATACATCCTCAATCGCGGGAAAACCACGCTCACCGAAGTCCACGTTTGCGCAAGTATCACCAAAGGGCGTGAAGGGAAGGAAATAGCACCAATGCTGGAACTCAAGGCGCATGGAGCGGTGATGTTTTCCGACGATGGCGCGTGCGTGATGAATGCTGAGGTGATGAACCGCGCCTTTAAGTATCTCAAGCCTGTCGATGGCTTAATTTCGCAGCATTGCGAAGAGCATACGCTCACCGAGGGCTTTGCTATGCACGATGGCGAGGTTTCGGCGATATTGGGCTTGAAGGGCTATCCGTCTATTGCGGAGGAAATTATTGTGGCGCGAGATATTATGCTGGCTGCCTACAATGGTAATTGCCGTTATCACGTCTCGCATCTCAGCACCGCCGGAAGCATTGACCTTGTGCGGCAAGCAAAGTTGCGGGGTGAGCGCGTGACGTGCGAAGTTACGCCACACCATTTTACGCTTACCGACGAGTCGGTGCGCCATTACGACACCAATGCGAAAATGAACCCTCCGCTCCGCACCAAAACTGACCTTGAGGCAATTATCACCGCCATCAAAGACGGCACGGTGGACGCGATTGCCACCGACCACGCACCCCACGCCATTCACGAAAAAGAACTCGAATTTGGTATGGCAGCAAACGGTATCACGGGTTTAGAAACCTCCTTTGGTCTGGCGATGACGTATCTTGTTCACACCGGGCATATAGGAATGATGCGGCTTGTGGAGCTTATGTCCACGCAACCGCGTGAAATCTTGCGCTTACCGGCGATTTCGTGTTTGGAAGGCGCAAAAGCGAATCTGACCATTGTTGCACCGCACCAAGAATGGACGTTTAGCGCCTCAGCGTCTCGCTCAAAATCGAAAAATACCCCGTTTGATGGATTTGCTTTGAAGGGCAAGCCGATGTTTGCTATCAATCGTGGGTTGATGTGGAAATGTGATTTGTAATTCATTTGCTTCCCTATCGAATGTTGCCACTCTTTTGTACATCGCGCTTGATAAAATTTCGGTACTGGTCTCTGGTACTGACGTTGGTGTTGTCCTGTGCGCTTGTTGAGATTTGTGCGCAGCCGATACTTTTGCTCAAGAGCGATACGCTGCAAAAGACTGTTTCAACGCAGGGGTTATGGGTCTTTCGGAGTATGGACACGTGTTCAGACGCTGATGTAGCGCGGTTTACCGATGTGAATTTTGATGACCGCGATTGGAATACGCTGATTTCACCCAAACAGGTGGGTGAAGTTTCGCCCGAATGGAATGGCTCTGGCTGGTTTCGCCTGCATATCAACGCCGATACGACGCTCCTTCCAATGATGCTTTCTCTGACCTTGACGCATCGCGAGGCAATGGAAGTGTATTGTGATGGTGTTCGCGTGGCGGGGCAAGGAAAAGTCGGTGTTTCGCTTCGGGACGAGATAGAAGGCTCTGCGCTTGGCTTGCCTGTGCCGATATATCTCCGCTCCGGGGTGCAGCACGTTATTACGGTGCGTTTTTCCAACCACACATTTTTGCATCTCAGCAAACGGTATGGTGCGCATCTGATGAAACCCGGCTCCCCCATGTTTGATATGGATATTCGGACTGCCGAAAACGATATTGCCCGTGCGGTACGCAGCCGAACGGTGCGAACGATTGTGACGATGATTCCTCTTGGAATCTTGCTTTTTGTAGCGTTTCTGTATGCGGTATTTTATATTTTCATTCGCCGAGAGCGCAGTAACTTGTATTTGGCGCTCTTTAGTGTTTTTTCTGCAGGGCTGTGTTTTTCGCTGTTATACCGCTTGCAAAGCGCCGTCGGGCGAGAAATGCTGATTTGGAATGAAATTGCGATTGTCTGTGAAATTGCTGCTTTGGCGCTGTCGCTCATGGGAATGCTCTATTGGGTTGTCTATGGCGAGACGCTTCGGCGCTGGTGGTATGGCTGGATTCCCGGGGTTGTGGTGGTGATTGTGCTGCGGTTTATTATGCCGATTGAGCAGTGGAATTACGTCCTTTTTACGTTGATAGCATTTGCCTTTGCCGATATGGTCGCGCTCATGCTGACGGCGTTCCGAAAGAGGATTGACGATGTGCTGATTATTGCCGTTGGGAATGCCATTTTTCTTGCCAGTGCTGCGCTATATGTTTTTATCCATATGCAAGCACTTCAGCATATTTTATGGCTTTTTGCGCTTTCCACCTATACGTGCTTCCTTTCGATACCTGTGACGATGGCATTTTACATCGCACGGCGCTTCGCACGGGTCAATGATCGGCTTTGGGAGCAGTTAGAAAATGTGCAAAGGCTGTCGCATCAAGCATTGGAGCAGGAAAAAGAAAAGCAGGCGCTTATTGAGCGCCAGAAAGCAGAATTAGAGGGGCTTGTCGCCGAGCGCACCAAAGAATTACAAGCGACAAATGAACTTCTTGCTGACCAAACTCAAGCGATACAATTCTCTAACATGGAGCTTTTGCGCAAGAATATCGAAATAGCAACCGAGCGCGAAAAATCGGAGGAATTGCTGCTCAATATTCTCCCCGCGCCCATAGCGGAGCGCCTCAAAGCAGGAGAACAGACGATTGCCGATAAACTCCACGATGTGACGGTGCTTTTTGCCGATATTGCTGGTTTCACACGCTTTGCAAGCACTATTTCGCCTGAAAATTTGGTATCACTCTTGGACAAGGTATTTTCGGAGTTTGATCGCCTCGTTGAGAAGCACGGCGCAGAAAAAATTAAGACGATTGGCGACGCATACATGGCAATCGGTGGTTTGTCGCATCATGCCGAGAACCACACCGAGTTTATGGCGCATTTGGCAATGGAAATGCACGCTGCCGTCATGGAACTTTCGCAGGAACTTGGTATTATTGGGCTTTCGGTGCGGATTGGTTTGCACAGTGGGGAAGCCGTTGCGGGGATTATTGGCACAAAAAAACTCAACTACGACCTTTGGGGCGACACCGTCAACATGGCTTCACGCATGGAGTCGCTGGGCGAAGCAGGGAAAATTCACTGCACCGAACACGTGTTTTTGCGCCTTCGCCATAAATTTATTTTTACCGCACGTGGCGAAATTCGGGTCAAGGGCAAAGGGCTGATGTACACGTACTTTCTGGAAAATGTGCGTTGAGGGATACGTTGATTCTCGGTAACTATTCAGGTAAACTCCCGTCGGGCGGCTGAGGAGTGCAGAAACGCTGCCGTCCGGCGGGTTTCGCGGACAAACGCCATCCGATGAAAGCGTCGTAAGAAACCGCCGGACGGCGAAGAAGCCGCCCGACGGGGTGATACCTGAATAGTTACAGTTACGATTCCCGACTACTTTTGTGCAAGAATAATGCAACGGGGCGTTTCCGCGCTCAGTTCTGACCCCGAATAATTGCCAAAAACCGCCCGAATGTTCAGCCCCGTCTCGCGCATCATCGCTTGTAAATCACTCAAACCATAAAGCCGGACACGCTCAGAATAACGGCGCTCCAAAAAAGTACCCTTTTTACTAATGATATGGATATTTTTTTGTACAAAACCCGCATCAATGCTGCGCTCTTGAGTGATGCTGAGTTCGTCAAAATCAAGCGTGTCTTGCGCCACCAAATGTTCGCGCAAATAGACATCGTAGAAAAAATCCAGAAAAAACCATCCTTCGGGCTTGAGAGCATCCTTCACACGTCGCAGCACGAGCATATCATCGGCGGGGTCATCAAAATAACCAAAACTGGTGAAAAAGTTTGCAATGCAATCGAAGGGCGCATCGGGGTACGCCTCGCGCATATCGGCGCGGTAGAGGCGCACGGGCAAGCCGCTTGTTTCCTCTTCGGCAAGCGTGAGCAGTGTGGGGGAAAGGTCAATACCAACAACATCGAAGCCCGCATCAATCAAGGCTTTCGTATGCCGCCCGCCGCCACAGCACAAATCCAGCACCCGTGCGCCTTTCGGAAGCGTGATGCTGCGTTTGAGCAATTCCACCGCTTGCACGGCTTCTTCATCGGAACGATGGCTGTACAGCGCGGTATAGAGAGGGTTGTCGAACCATTCGGCGAACCAAGATGAAGGGTGGTGCATGAAGAAAGGGATGAGGGAAAAGGGATGAATGGTAGAGACAGATTTCAGGCTTCGACGCGCCCTTGTAGCGCCCGCGAAACCGTTGCTTCGTCGGCAAATTCGAGATCGCTTCCCATCGGAATACCCCGTGCAAGCCGCGAAACCTTGATGCCGAGTGGTTTGAGAAGTTTGACGAGATACTGCGTCGTTACTTCGCCTTCGACGTTAGGGTTCATAGCAAGGATGATTTCTTGTGCCTCTTCGCCCGTCTGTCCTTCGCCAAGCCTTACCAGCAATTCCTTGATTTTGAGTTCATTCGGACCAATGCCGTCGAGGGGGTTGAGAGCGCCATGCAGGACGTGGTAGAGTCCGAAATACTCATTGGTGCGCTCAATAGCAAAAAGGTCGCTGGGGTCTTCGATAACGCAAATAAGGCTGCGATTGCGTTTGGTGGACGTGCAGATATGGCAGGGGTCGGATTCCGTGAGATTGCAGCACTGCGAGCAGTAGCGCACTTTTTCTTTCATCGTCAAAAGCGCATTGGCGAGTTTTTCCACGTCTTCTTTTGGTTGGCGGAGCAGGTGCAGCGTGAGGCGTTGTGCGGTTTTGCGCCCAATCGTCGGGAGCGCGGAGAGCGATTCGATAGCTGATTCAATTGCTTCTGAAGTATAAATCATGGTAGCTTGAACGAGGGAAGAGAAAGTAGTATTGGTGCGGGTTTGAGGCGTTATTGCGTGAGTTGTTGTTGAAATGTTCTTTGTGGGAGAGTGATCAATGTCTTGTGCATCTCATGCGAGGATCTGCCTTCTTCGGCAGGCTCTCGCTTGGGGCGTGGAAGCGAGAGCCTCGCTCAAAGCTGCGAGACCCTCGCATCTGACCAACTATTGTGGATTATTTCAAAAAATCCAAGCCTGGAATATTCGGCAGCAAGCCGCTTACTTTCTTGAGTTCCTGGTCATTCATGGCGCGTGCATTTTCAATCGCTTTATTTACTGCTGCCACAACGAGGTCTTGCAGCATTTGCTGGTCTTCGGGTTTGATGATGGTGGGGTCAATTTTGACCGAAACCATTTCCATTGCGCCATTCATCACGACGCTGACCATTCCTGCGCCGGATTCTCCGGTGACGTGTTTGCGGGCGAGTTCGTCTTGAGTACGGGCAACATCTTCTTGGAGTTTTTTCATCTGCTCCATCATGTTGCCAATATTGAGGTTGCCGAAATTTGGGAAGTTCATGGTTGTTCCTTGACGGTAAGAAATTACTTGCTTTTGATGGTACTATTTCCTTTTGCAGAGCGAAAATACGCAATTATGCGCAAATTTTTCTATTTCTTGCAAAATTCCGTCGTATTTTTGTGTGCTAAAGGTGTATGTTGTGGAGAATCGTTTTTGCACCGTTCATCGTAACAAATCGTCGCAAGCTAACGTATCATTTCACAAAAACAATTTTTTTCAATGTTTGGAGGTGTATCATGGGAATTTTCAGCCGTATGTCGGATATATTCAAAGCGAATGTAAACGACACGCTTGATAAAGCAGAAGACCCCGAAAAAATGCTCAAGCAGATGGTGATTGAGATGGAGGAATCTGTCAATAAAGCTACGCTTGCTGTCGGCAATGCCATTGCCAATGAGAAAACGCTGGAGCGGAAATTGCTCAAAGCCCGCGAGGAAACAAACAACTGGCATCAAAAGGCAATGCAAGCCGTGAATGCCGGACGCGACGACCTTGCAAAAGCTGCATTGGAGAAAAAAGCACTGTATGAGCGTAACACGAAAGATTTAGAACCGACGTATCAGCAAGCAAAAGATACTTCGACCAAAATGCGGGCGCAGTTGGATACGCTCAAATCAAAACTCGACGAGGCTCGGACGCGCCAAAACACGCTTATTGCCCGTTCACAAGCAGCAAAAGCGCAAAAGCAAATTGCCCAAGCGTTCAGTGGTGTTGGGTCGGATGCGTTTAGCAAATTTGATAAATTTGAGTCCAAAGTAGAGCAGTTAGAGTCCCAAGCGGATGCTTTTGGACAACTCGCGGGCGATAACACGGCACTCGAAGACCAATTTAAGCAGCTTGACCGTGCCGGTACGGATTCCGAACTCCTTGCGCTCAAAGCCAGCATGGGCAAACTCCCTGCGGCTTCAAGCGATTCCCCAAGCGCGCCATCCGCCGCCGAAGACCCTGCGGTGCAGGAACTCAAGCGCCAGATGATGTTGCCGCCAAAGTCGTAAGTTCGTCGGCTATGCTCCTGCTTAACTCCAATCTTTGAACTTTTTTATTTTTTCAATCATGACTACTCAAGATTTTCTCACAAAGACCCATGGCGATAGTACGCCGGAAGAGTTGTTGAAGAAAACAGCCACTCATGTCGAAACGCTCTTAAAGGAAATTTACCCTGACTATGCTTCATTTGGCGACGGTTCGTACACGATTATTCAAGGCTCAAGCATGGTTAGTATTGTCGTTCGACCCTTTACGGCGGGCGAGACCTGTGTCGAATGTACGGCGAATGTTGTCTATGGCGCAGAAATTTCTCCGGCGATTATGAAGTTTCTGCTTCGCAAAAATGCAGAGTTGCATTTTGGCGGCTTTGGCTTGCTGTTCGATGGAACAATCACGTTTTCTTATTCTTTCCCGGGAACACACCTCGACAAAGAAGAGTTTCATACAGCGCTTACGTCGGTAGCGATTATTTCCGATTATTACGACGACGAAATTGTCGCGGCTGCCGGTGGAAAACGAGCTACGGATATGAATATTGTGGATTTGGAAGCAAATTGATTGTTGCCGAAAATGATAATGAAAAACCCTGCAAGAGTGTTTTTGTAACGCTTGCAGGGTTTTTTGTTTTGCCCTCTTTTTTGCTTCTTCAAGAGCATGATGGAGTGCCCGTTACTCCGCGCTTGTAAAGCGATTAAAAGCAAACACCACAATTCCCGCCACAACCACGTGCATTACATTCAGCCAAACGCCCATCATGATAGGAATATTGGGAATTGCTGCAAAAGGGTTCACGAATGAGAGCAGTAAAAGAACGGCAGCGATGATATTAAAAATCCGCAACGGGGAAGCCGTAAAGCGGTTTAATAGCGCCAAAACTCCAGCAGCAAGCAATGTTGGCATAATAGATGATATTATCACCGGAAGCACTGTGATTGGCTCATTGGCAGGCGATATCAAGACAGTATCGCTTATCCAGCCTGTCGCTTTGCCGATGTAGAAGAGAACAGCATTGATAGCCGCCGCACCAAGAGCCGCAAGTGGGGCAATGGTCAAAAGTTTTTTCGAGGCGATTTTGGAGGTACTCATAGTAGTAAAAAAAATAAGTATAAAAAAATAGTTATGAAAAGTATAGTGATAAAAGTAACTATATGGTCAAAAAAATATGTGCAAACTTACGCGGTGGAGCAAGAATTTCCGCAAGAACCGTTTGTATTTGCTTGAAGATTGGTCATGACTTTTTTTAGTCCTTGCATGAGTAATTCTCGTTCTTCTTCGGTCAAACCCTCAAATGCTATCGAATATACCGCAAGTGCCTGTTCGACGGCTTTACACCGAATATCTTTGGCTTTTTGTGTCAGGAAAATACGGTTAATGCGACGGTCTATCTGGTCGGGGATACGGACAATAAAACTGTCTTTTTCCAGCGTATCCACCATCGTTGTCACATTAGGCTTCGCCACGCCGGAGCGCTTGCTGATTTCCTGCTGTGAAAGCCCGTCTTCGTGCCATAATTGCGCCAAGATAATCCAATGGCTCATCGTAATACCAACATCGGACGCGGTAAAACGTTGTTGTAAATGTTCTGCCATCAGTTTGGTTGTTCTGCCAACGAGCAGACCAAACGACGTGTTGACGTTAAATGTTGAGAGTGTTTCCATATACACGGGATGGCGGAACGTAACGGTGTTTCTATGCGATATTATACACCAAGTGCCGCAAAAATACTTGGCGGAAAGGGTAATGCCGATAATTGCGACGAGTATTGTTGCTGTTCTTCAGCCGTCGAACTTTTGCGAATACGCTTCTGGAAATATGAGAGACGGAGAAGGTTTTCAGCCATTGCAACATCGTTGCTGCTTTGAACCCGAAATGTCGTCCAGCCGGATTGTGGAATCCATTTGTGGACGTGTGTGATGCCTTCTTGCACAAGCGCGACGCGAATATTTTTGGTAAAGAGAATATCAAGGTCTCCGTTCCAATGAATATGCCCGATTTCGGTGGTCTTCCAGACAAACTCTCTGCCCCCGCGCTCGTGTTGATCTGTGCTTACCTCGTCCAGCATGGATAGAGAGCGCTCCATGGAGTCGATAAGGTCAGAAATATTGGTGTTCATCATCGTCAAGAATTATTCAGGAATTATCATTACTTGGGAATATACTGAGAATGTGTGAAAATTGCATACGCAGCACCCGCCCGACGGCAGCGTATCTGCTCTCCTCAGCCGCCGGACGGGAAGAGTTTTTCGATCTTTTTGAGTATAGTCACCACGCAATGATGATATTTAATGTGAACTATTGGTTACAAATATAACTAATTGTTCCGCATCTGTCAAATACTTTTTGAGAAGCGTAGGAAATATAAAGACTTATGCGCTTGGCAAATCAACGGTAAATCGTGCGCCTGCTCCTGCTTCGGACTCCAAGCGGATGATGCCTTTATGAGCATCGACAATCTTTTTGACCAGTGCCAAGCCCACACCATGACTGCTTTCGCCTCCTGTTGGTTGTGCTGAAAGGCGCTGAAAAAACTGAAATGCAGCGCGTTTATCCTCGTTGCTAAAACCCGGTCCTTCATCCTGAACCTCAAGCCGAACATACTCGCAATCGTTGAGGTGCTGAGGTGTTCGCTGCGATTGCGCCAATGTGAAAACCCGAATATGAATGGTTGTTCCAAAAGGCGAGTATTTAATAGCATTGGAAAGAAGGTTTTCAATCACCTGCTGCAAGCGTGCTTCATCGCCCAAGACCTTTATAAATGGCGTGGTTTCGAGGAGAATTTTTTGTTGCTTTTGCGTAGAGCGGTCGTAATACAATTCCGTAATATTCATAACTAACGCTGCCAAACCCACTACGGAGGGAGCAATTTCAATCCTGCCTAAATCAATCGCTGCTGCTTCCAATAATTTCCCTGTAAGGGCAAACATATATTTTGCGCTTTCGCTGATACGCTGAAGATGACGAAATGCCGATGATTCCGGCTCGGTGTCGTATAGTGACAATTCGGCGAAGTTCAAAATTGCGCCAAGCGGATTTTTGAGGTCGTGTGCGACGATAGAGAGAATTTCCGTTTTAAATCGTGAAGCATTGTCTAACTCGTGGTTAAGTGCCGATAATTGCTCGTTTTTCTCTTGAAGCTGCACGTGGCTATATTCCAGTTCTTGGGCTTGCTGGGCAAGAATTTCCATTTGGCGTTGAATTTCGTTGTTTGCCTCCTGCAAATCTTTCGTCCTTTCAGCTATACGTTGCTCCAAATGTTCATTCATGAGCCGTACTTGTTCTTCGGCTTGAATTCTGACAATTTTTGTTGCGGCAATACTCGCCATTTGCCGAAGAATCAGCACATCATCGTCGGTAAAAAAATTCTTTTGCGAATGTTCGGAATCAATCACACCCAGCGTCACACCTTTGTACACGATTGGCACCGAGAGTTCGGAAAATCGGGGTTTGTCGTCCACGATATAGCGCGGGTCGAGTGTGGTGTTATCTATTTTTTCGATGGATTGCGATAGTGCCGCCGAGCCGACAATTCCTTGCCCCAAAGGAATTTCTAGGGGATTGATGACCGATAAATTCTGCTCTTTCCCTGTGCCAAAGGCAGCAGATTGTACCAAGACATTACGCTGTCCATCCAATAAATAGACAATGGCATCTTCAAAATCAAGTTCCACAATACAGTTTTGGGTAATATCCCAGCAAATTTCATCAATGGTATCGTTCCCAAAGACCGACGCAGAAAAATAGCTCAAAATCCTGAAACGGCGCTCTCGGCGGCGAAGTTCTGCGTAGCCATCTTGGAATTGATCAATATTACGAACAAATAGGCAGAAGTCGTATCGTCTGGCGGTTTCTGAACTCAGGTCTAGTGACTGGACGGAGAACTCAAGTGAAATGCGCTGACCGGAACGGTGAATGCCAATGGCACTATAATACCGTTCCGAAGCCTTTGGTGTGCGAGTTAAGCGTTGAAATTCTTGTTCAATCAGAAGAACATCCTGACGCTGGATTGCTTGTTGCAGGTGCTGACCAATCATTTCATTTTGTGACCATCCAAATATTGCTTCGGCATGGGAGTCCCAATCCAGCACGATTCCTTGTTCGTTGGTGATGATGAGCGCTTCTAAGGCATCATTCCGATTAGCGCTTGTGTGCGGTATCTGAGCAGGGGAAATAGGGCTGTCCATGGCACACAGAGGATGATAATAGTGGCGATTGACATGATTGTTCGTTTTGTGGTGAAATATACAAAATTTGGGGAAATAGAACAGGTAATTTTATTGGTTGGGGGCGGCGTACAACATCGCTACAAAACAGGAAATTCCAGAATAAACGTCGCTCCTTTGCCCGGTGTACTTTCGCACCAGACTCGTCCGTTCATCATCTCGGTAAGGCGCTTAACGATGGAAAGTCCAAGCCCTGTCGAGCCTTCTTCTGCTGTGGGCTTTGCTGAGAGCCGGGCGAATTTGACGAAGAGATTGGATTGCTCGGCGGCGCTGATGCCAGGTCCCTCGTCTTGAATGGCAATATGGAGAACATGATGATGTGGTGAATCATGGCGGTTTTGTCCCTCATCTCGTCGCTCTGTCATTTGAATAAAAATATTCTTCCCCTTTGGTGAAAACTTGACGGCATTTGAGAGCAGATTGTTCAATACTTGTTTCAAAGCAAGCCTGTCGGCGATAATGAAAAGTGGGCTTGGTGGTTCTTCATAGTGAATGGTGATGCCTTTTGCTGCCGCCCGCTTGCGGTGCGATTCCACAGTCTTACCAACAATTTCCAGTGATAATCGCTCCAATGCCAAGCCTAATTTCCCATTTTCAATGAGTTCAATATCCAAGAAATTGGTAATGATTTCCAGCATTTCATCCGCCGTAGCGATGATGGAATCAGCATATTCCGCAAAATCAATCGTTTCTTCTGCAATAAAGCACTCTTCGATAATCTGTGCGCTGGAGCGAATTGCCGCCAAAGGGTTTTTCAAATCGTGTGCGGCAATACCAAGAAAATCATCTTTCTCCTTGTTGAGACGCACCAAATCAGCAGTGCGCTCCTCGACACGCTGCGTGAGTGTACGGTTCAACTGAAGGATTTCCTCTTCTGCTTCCAAACGCTTGGTAATATCGCGCACCACAGCAAGTAAAAAGAGTCGTCCATCAACGGTAAATTGGGCGATGGATGCTTCCATTGGAAATGTTTCGCCATTTTTACGCTGCCCGAGAACGCTGTGCATTTTTCGACGTGAGCGGTTTGATTCGTGTTCAATAAACATTTGTGTATGTCGTTCATGTGCCATATGCGATTGAGGCGGTATCAGAAGCGAAAGAGGTTGTGCGGAAATCTCTTCATTGGTGTAGCCAAAGATTGATTCGGCGGCTGGATTGGCAAGAACAATAGAATGATGTTTATCCACCAAGATTACACCATCGGTCATGGAAAGGATTATTGAGTCGAGAAGCTGTGTTTGAAAGCGAAGTTTCCTTTCCGCTTCTTTTTGCTCAGTGATGTCAGTAAAGGAAATAACAGCACCAGAATATTCTGTCTCATTGCGAAGGTAAATAGGTCGGGAATTTGCAGAAATCCATGTAAGAATACCATTGGGCTTTTGAATACCCATAATGACATTAGTTTGGGGTTTTCCTGTATTGAGGGTTATTATACTTGGTTGATTTTCCCGGAGGAAGAGGCTACCATCCTCGTGGATGATCTTCCAATTTGGATCAATCGGTGCTTGAAGATTTATTTGTTCGGCGGTTAAGCCAGTAATCAATTCTGCACTTTTGTTACAGATACGGGTTTCCGATTGTGTATCAATAATCATAATGCCTTCCGAAAGTGCTTGCAATGACGTAGAAAGCCACGCTTCACTTTTACGAATGGCTTCTTCAGCTTTTTTGCGCTCGCTCACATCCCGCAGAAAAACGGCGACGTGTTCAGCACCTTGAGCATCTTTGTACATCGTAGAAGAAAATTCACCAGGAAATACCGTACCGTCCTTGCGAATAAAATTTAACTCCCCTTGGACAAAACCCTTCTCTCGGCGTTCTTGCCGTAGCAACGGCAATCGTGCATCGGTCATATCAACAATATCGGCTCTGCTCAAACCCGATAACTCCTCGTTTGTTCTGCCCAGAATACGACACGCTTCGGGGTTTGCCGTCTCAATTGTACCGTTGGGCAACGTTTGTAAAACGCCTTCACTGCTATGCTCAAAAATTAAACGGTAGCGTTCTTCGCTTTCGAGTAACTGCTCTTCGGCTTTTTTTCGCTCCGTGATATCGTTGATAATGACGATATACCCTCCGAACGATAGCTGTTCATCATAAAAAGGGTCTGTTTTCATATGAACCCAATATTGACGATTACTCTTGCTCACTTGTAATACCTCAATATCAATCCCTTTTCCTTGCTCAAGAGCTGTACGAATTGTATGCATAGCAGGAGAATCTTCTTGATAGACTTGGGTAAATTGTTCAGGAACTTTACCGATCACATCATCAAGAGAGAATTCCGTTATTGCCGTAAATCCTTCGTTGACCCACGTAATTGCACCATTTGGATCCGTTAGGACAACACCATTTGTTGTTTTACTTGCTACTAATGAGAGTTTCTGAAATTGCTGTTCTTCTGCTCGTTTGCGTTCGGTGATGTTTGTTTGTATCGCTATAAACCCTGTGAGTTTACCATCGCTATTGATTATCGGGTCTGCTTTAATATGTAACCAGAGCGGCTGCTGGTTTTTGGTATAATTTAATAATTCTGCTTCAAACCCTTTACCGCATCGAATCGCCTCGTTTATCATTTGAATAGTTGCGGCATCGGTATTGACACCTTTCAAAAATTGCCCAGGTTTTTTGCCAACGACTTCTTCAAAGGAATATTCTGTAAGGTGCGTAAAACCTTTGTTTGCCCACTGTATATTTCCATATTCATCCGTCATTATCACAGCGTTGGTCGTTTTACTTGCTACTAAAGAGAGTTTTTGAAGCTCTTCCTCTGAACGTTTGCGTTCGGTGATATTTGTTTGTATCGCTATAAACCCTGTGCGTTTGCCATCGCTATCAGTAATCGGATCGGACTTGATATGAAGCCAATAGGGGATGTTATTTTTGTTGTAATTGAGAACCTCTACTTCAAAACCTTCTCCACGTTGAATAGCCTCGCTCATAATTTGTACAGTTGAAGGGTCGGTTTGTGAGCCTTGCAAAAGATGTCCAGGTTTTTTGCCAAACACTTCCTCAAAAGAATATTCTGTGAGGCGTATAAAACCTTCGTTTACCCATAGTATCTTTCCATGTTCATCCGTCATTACCACAGCATTGGTTGTTTTACTCGCTACTAAAGAAAGCTTTTGAAGTTCTTCCTCCGAGCGTTTGCGTTGAGTAATGTCCTGCGTTGTCCCAAGCATACGAATGGGTTTCTTTGCATAATCATACACGACGGTAGCTTGTTCAAAAACAAACAAACACGAACCATCAGGTCTCGTGATTTCATGTTCAATAGAATACGTTTCGGCTCCAGATATTGCCTCATGCAATAATGACGCTGTTCGCTTCTGTTCCTTTTCGGTAAAATGGCTGAAATATTTTTCAAATGTTGGCTCAAAGGTATGAATATCCTCTCCAAAGATGTGATACTGTTCATCACTCCACAGTAGCGTATTGAGGGAAATATCCCATTCCCAGCTACCAATATGCGCAAGTCGTTGCGCTTCTTTAAGGCTGTTTTGCACTTTTTTTGTGCTGGTTATATCTGTTTCGAGGATGATAAACCCAAGTACGCGGTCTTCGGAAATGTCTGGAATAAACTGCACTAATGAAAATTGAGATTCTCCATTTTCATCAAGAACTTCCCGCTCAAATTGCTGTGGCTTTCCTTTTAGAGCGCCTTGAATATAGGATTCCTTCGATTTGAAACCAGTATTTCCGACTAACTCTTGGAATTCAATGCCAATAACTTCGTGCAGTGTTTTACCAAAACGTTCTACGTAGGAGGCATTTGCGAAGGTACAACGTAAGTCAGTCGTCCAATACGAGAGCATACCCGGAATAGCATCGGTAACGGATCGAATAAATCTACTTTGGGCGAGAATGTGTTCTTCGTCTTTTTTGCGGTCGGTAGTGTCACGGGTAATGACAACTTCAAATTCTTCTTTTCCTATTTCAATAAGCGACACAGATACTTCGACTGGAAAGGTATAGCCATCCTTGCGTTTCTGTACTCCTTGCACAACAGCATTTCTTTTGTTGCGCATCTCCTCAATATGGCTTTCCCATGCGCCGGGCTGCTCGAATATCGTTTCTAATTGTTGTACTGGTGTTTGAAGCAGTTCTTCACGGGTGCGAAAATGATTTGTACATAACCGATCATTCGCAAAAACAAGGTTTCCTGTTCGTGCTTGTATAATTGAGATCGCATCGGAAGAACGGTTGACAGCATTATAGATCAATTGTAATTCCTGTTCTCGCTCTTTACGCTCAGTTATGTCTGATACTTGCAATGCAGCTCTTCGTTGTTCGCCTTCTTCTGTTTTGATAGGAACAATTTTTCCCTCAAACCAACGGCCTGTCTGCTGATTTGCAAACGGTGTGGTGTATTCAATTCGCTGAACGGTATCCAATGCAAATGACTCAGCTATTACAGACTCAAAGATGTGAGCAAATTCTTCACCGAATGTTTCTCTAATCGTTTTGCCAAGAAACTGTTTCGGTGGAAAAAATAATTTGCTTGCGTCGGCACACCAAACGTTCAGAAAGTGAAAGGTATCATCGAATTCAAAGATAATATCATCAAGGGAAGCAATAATTGTTTCGAGGTGTTGTCCTCTTTCGTGTAATTCCTCCCCGATGGTATTTCGTTCAGTCGTAGCTGTTTGAAGTTGCACATTCAGTTGTTTTGCCGAACGCAGACTTCGTAGAAGAAGAAATGTCGCTAGGGCAAGCAATGAACAACCAATGGCTATTAAGGCTATAATGATTTGCTGTTTTTGTACCGCCAATTTCAAGGCTTCATCTTCCCTCAAATGCAACTCTTTTTCGCGTTTGTTGTAAGCATAATCAAGAGAGCTTTGTAACCCACTCAAATCTTCCGTTCGCTCAAGCAGTGCAACAGAATCGCGTATGACGACAAAACGTTTTTGGTACACCAGTGCATTACGGTAGTCACCAATCTCCTCGAAAATCAACGCAACACGCTCACACGACATATACAATGCAGCACGGTTTTGAGATTTTTGTGCAAACAAAAAACTCCGTTTTGCATAGACAAGTGCTTGTGGAAGATTACCGAGTTTTTGATACAAACGGGCGATATTGTTTAATGGAATTGCTATAATTGTTCCAATACTGTCTGCCTCATAACTGGTCAAACTAGCAAGAGCGTATTCTAATGCTGCCCGTATATCGCCCTTGTTCTCATAACACGTCGCAAGGCTATTAAGTGCCCATGCCTTTTGAAAAGGAAAATGGTGCTTTCGGGCTAGCACTAATGCTCGCTCATGATACACTTTTGCGGTATCAAATTGCTGCTCTTTGCGGTAAATCCGCCCAATCGCATTCAGGCACTCTGTCGTTAGTCGGTTATCGTTTATCGTATTGGCAATAGCCAACGCTTGTTGGAGATAGTGCAGGGCAGAATTATTCTCGCTATGAATATTTTTCGTTGAAAGTTGCCCCGATGCATGACCTATTGCAAACAACGCACGTCCCATTCGTGCTGTATCGCCCATTTCCTCGGACAATTTTAATAATTGAAAACCGTACGCAAGCACTTTATCGGATTTATCATAATTCTGGTATCCATTGACAAGGGCGGTAAGTGCTTCTGCCAGTAGGTTCTTATTTGCATTATCCTTTTGAGCAATATGGTAAATCTGCCAAGCATAATGGACGGCGGTATCTGGGTGGGCATCCATTGTCGATAGGACAATTTGTTCAAGAATCTTGGCACGAGAAGTATTGGTTAGTGTCGCCCTTTTTAATTCATTCCGCAAACTGTCTTTTTGGTCAGCACGAGCAGCGTTGATGAAAAAAGACACCTCTAACAGCCCAACAAGAATGAAGCATACTGCATAGTATAGGCGTTTTTGCCTCATGGTAAACCGTTGCAAAGAAAGCTGATAACGCATACATTCTGTTCCTTGGTACTCACATTTGAGGTTTGTGTTTTGTAAGTTGAGCGCAGTATTATTGGTGAAGAATATACTTCCGCACCGCCGGAAGCATATCATTTCCGATAGCCGATTTTTTTATCCAGCCTACGGCTCCCGCTTTGAGGGCTTTTTCGTGGATTTCGGGATTGATTTGCGCACTGACAACAAGCACGGGTAAATGCTTATGCGCGGGAGAGCTTTTGAGCATCTGAATAATTTCCATGCCGTTCATCTCCGGCATATCGTAATCGCTGATGATGATGCGGGGAAGCGTCTTAGTGGCAAAGATTTCCGCAATAAAGGGGCGTGGGCGGTCGAATTCCTTGACAACAAGATTTTCATTTTCGAGCATACGCACAATGCCTGTGCGCACGAGATTGTTATCATCAACGACAAAAACATCGGGTGTTGGAGAAGAAGTCATAGATAAAAGGGGATAAAGTGTGAGGATGCAAGCCGCATTACGGCTTGTGTAGAGGGAAACCAAGGCTAACGGTCGTTTGCTCGCTGTCGCTGGCAATATCAAAATATCCGCCGTAAAGAGCGACAATGCTCCGCGTCAGGGCAAGCCCCAAGCCTGTGCCTTGTTGTTCAAATTCGCTGCGGTCGAATTGGATGAATGATGCGATGGGCTGTTTGAGCGTTTGAATCTGTTCCGCCGTCATACCGCGCCCGCGATTGGTAATGTTTATTATCAAGAATGCACCGGATACACCAGAGGAAACACGCACCATAGAGCCAATCGCTGAGAATGTAAAGGCGTTCAATACAACTTCGCTGATGGCGCGTTCCATATGGCGCTGCTTCACGCCCAGTGTTGCATTGTGCAGGACGAGTTCAACATCACTTGTGCGGGCGCAGCCGTCGGCAATGGACATGACCACTTCGGTCAAGAGATTTTCAATATTTCCTAAGGGTATATCGGCAGTAATGGGCGTAAACGCTGGGCTGTCAAGTATTGGGCGAATATTAGCATAGAGCAGGAAATTTTCGGTAATCCGCGCCAAACGACGTGACGAGGAGAGAATACACTCATTCAATTCAAAAATTTCCTCTTTTGAAAGCGTTGCAATTTCACTCCGAATGAGCGACGAAGCGCCGATAATGCCGCTCAAGGGAGTGCGTAATTCGTGTGGCAGTACCGACATCAAATGTCGCTGGACGCTTTCGGTCTGTGTTGCCAGATTCAGCCGTTGCCGCTCGTGCTGTGCAAGCCGCATGGTGATAACCCGCACTAATTCTTGAAAATCTACGGGCTTGGTCAGATAATCATCCGCGCCCATAAGCATTCCTGTACGAATATCATTCATGCTTCCTTTTGAGGAGAGAAAGATAATAGGAATCGTTAATGTTGTCTCGAAAGCCCGTAATGCTTCCAATAGCTCATAACCGTTCATGTCAGGCATCATAATATCTGTGACAATCAGATCGGGGCGTTTTTCATGGACTAATGCCAGAGCTACTTTGCCATTCTCTGCACCAATGGTTTCAAAACCTTGACGCTTCAGCATAAAGAGCAGGTTCTTGCGCAAACGCTCGTTATCTTCGACCAGCATAATTGTTTTTTGCATCGTGTTCTCCATTCAAATAAATATTTGCTTTACGGATACCCAAATTTGCGAGTGTTTCTTCTAATTGATCGGTAGAATAGGGCTTGGTGAGGTACGCTTCGCAGTTTTCCTGAAAAGCGTGCATGATGTTTTTTGCTGCATTCAGCGCTGTGACCATCACAACTTTTACGCCGTCCAAGCCATCGTGTTTATGGTCTGCTTCAATGCGCCGAATGTAGCCAAGTACCTCATAACCATCCATGCCCGGCAGCATAATGTCCAGCAGAGCAACGTTGAACGGTGCGCCTTCGGTCATTGCTTCATCGAATACACGCACCGCATCAGCGCCGTTGTCGGTGGCGTAATATTCACCGTACATACTCATCACTTTGACAAGAACTTTGAGCAAGTGGACATCATCTTCCAAAATAAGAATTTTCATGGCGGTAACCTTTGATATTTACAAGAGACTGGGCTGTTTTTTTGTATGCAGGGGAACTTGGTCAGGGTTTCTCGTCCGGCGGCTGAGGAGTGCATAAACGCTCCCGCTCGAACGGGTTTCCCGGAAAAAATCCACCATACTTTTTGTCGAAAGATTCTCCGGGAAATCCGTTCTACGCTTCGGAAAGCGTAGGAAGGGAATACATACCTGACCAGTTGTGGGCTTTCTTTAGTAGCGGTCAAATTCTTCACTGTTGAGCGAATGGTTTTGTCTATTCTGAGTGCTTGATCCATTGCCATTGCTAGCATTTTTCGTTGTCTTTCCTCCATTCTGAAGCCGTGAAGTGGCGGCGGTGGCGGGATAATCATGCATCTCTGCTGCACGTTCAATATACTCGTTTTTCAATTGAAAGCGCGTGACGAGTTTGTGCAGTTCGCGTGCCTGTGCCGACAGTTCTTCTGCTGCTGCTGCACTTGTTTCCGTACTAGCGCTGTTTTGTTGCGTTACACGGTCAATTTGTCCAAGCCCAACGTTCACTTGTGAAACGCCGATGGCTTGTTCTTTGGAAGCGGCAACAATTTCCGCAACGGTCTGGGTTACTTGAATGGCGCTGTTGGAGATTTGATGCAGCACTTCGCCTGTTTTGCCAACCAAGACCGAGCCGTTCTGCACTTTTTCAATTGAACCCTCAATCAATTCTGCGGTTTGTTTTGCTGCCGTCGCGCTGCGAGCTGCGAGGTTTCGTACTTCTTCGGCGACAACGGCAAAGCCCATGCCATGCCGTCCGGCGCGAGCGGCTTCCACAGCCGCATTCAGGGCCAGAAGATTCGTTTGGAAGGCAATTTCGTCAATGACTTTGATGATTTTGGAAATATCGCGGCTGCCTTCGCTGATAGCGGTCATGGCATTGGTGAGGCGTTCCATTTCTACCGTGCCGAGTTCGGAGGTGTGGCGGGATTCTTTCACCAGCACATTTGCTTGTTCTGCGCCTTCGGCATTTGTTTTTGCTTGTGCGCCAATCTCAATCATCGAACTACTCACCTCTTCGAGTGCAGCAGCTTGATTTTGTGCGCCTTGTGCAAGCTCTGTACTTACTGCTGCTACCTGCTGTGCGCCGAGTGAAACTTGCGAAACTACTGCCTTAATCTGTGCTAACGTTTGACTGACTGATTCAATCGTCTCATTAAGTGCATTCTTTAGTTCCAGGCTATCACCTTTATATGAACCATTCATCGAAATATTAAAGTTACCGATAGAGAGCTTTTGCAAGACCGCGATACATTCTTGGAACGGCATGAGATCAACCGTAGTATTGAGAGCATTTTTGAGTACGGCGTAATCTCCCTGATACTGCCCGGTCATTTTGACGGATAAATTGCCTTCTGCCATTTGCTTGAGGACATCGGACGCTTCGTTGAAGGGCAGAATGATAGCATCCAACATTTGGTTCATGCCGCCGACCATTTCACGGAAAGTGTATTGGAATTGCGAAATATCTCCACGCATAGACAAATTTCCTTTTTGGGCAGCATCAATCAGCATCACGAGTTCTTTATTCACCCTTTGGAGACTTGCTTTCACGTTATCAATGCTGGCTGTGATTTTTGCTTTTTCGCCCGGTAATCTGTCCATATCCACCGAAAAATTACCGATGGCGTATTGTGAAATCACGTCCACAACGCGCATTTTTACCTCTATGTGAGAGCGAACCACAGTGTTAATGCCAAGCGCCATTTCAGCATATTGACCTTTGAATTTTTCAACAGGCATGACGTAGCTTAATGCTCCTGCATTATGCTGTTGTAACATTTCTTCTTGCTCATCAGCAAAACTTTTAAGGTTTTTCAATATTGTTTGAAAAGAAGTATAAAGCGAATGTATTTCATCGTTTGTCGTGGAATGAAGGTGAATATTAAAATCACCTTCAGCTATACGTTTAGCAGCAATCTCTAATTCCTGAATGGGTTTGCTGATACTGCGAGAAGTAATATACCCGAAGCCTAAAGCAAGAAATACTCCACCAAGAACAAGCAAAGTAATCAATGTCGTTATTTTGCTCAGTTGTGCGATATTTTGCGCATTCGCTTCCTGCGAAACCGTCTTATTGATACTGACCAGTTTGGCAATGTTTTCATCAACCAACTGACTGACTTCTCTTCCTCGTCCATTGAGCAGATCATACGCTTCTTTCTTTCTATCGACTTGAATCAGTCGTATCATCTCATCACGTACTTCACGATATTCTAGGAGATACTTCTTATACTCACCAAAGACCGTACGCTCTTCCGCAGTAGAAAAATATGCTAGGTATTCTTCGTTCGCTTTATTTGTTGTTTCAACGATAGCTTGCAATCTTTTACGATTTTCTTCTATTTCTTTAGGGTCGTTGTTGAGGAAAATATCGCGAATATGTACTCGAGAGCGGTGAAAGCCTTCGCTGATTTTTACCAGCAATGCAACTGGTTGCAAATTTTGAGAGTAAATGTTTTGTCCTGTTATGCTAAAGTCCTTTGAATTTGTCAGTCCAATATATCCAACAATTCCAATGAGAGATGCGACAAGAACAAACGCAGTAATGAGCCGCGTAGCAATGTTTAGATTTGTAATCCACTTCATAGTAGTATAAGAAAAAGGATAAATAAATGCTTTGTAACGCTTCCTGACGAACGGGTCATTATTGATATCCGAAACGATACAAAAAATAATTATGCGAAAGAATAGCTGATAAACCGAATCGATATATTTGCATCAAGCCGTAACGCTCTCTTCAATGGATTGAAACTGGATAATATGCTCATCCCCCAAAATTGACCGCAAATCCAGAATCATCCGCACTTTGTCAACGTGTTTCGCCATGCCCAGAATATAGCGGCTGCGTGTCCCTTTGATGGTCTTGGGCGGCGGGGAAATCTGCTCTTCGTGAATGTCGGCGACTTCGACGACGGCATCCACAATTAAGCCCGTCATGCCGTATTCTTCCTCTTGTGCCAGCACGATACACGTGCGCTCGTCGTATTCGCGCTCCTCCAGCCCAAATCGCAAACGGCTGTCAACGACTGGAATCACCTTGCCGCGCAAATTGATAACGCCCCGGATATGGCGGTCGAGATTAGGAACAATCGTGATATACTGCATCCCAACAATTTCGCTCACGTGGCGGGCTGCAAGGGCGTATTCCTCGCTCCCAAGGCGAAAAACCAAGTATTTGTATTGCAGTGTGTTAAATTCTTCGAGTCCATCGAAGTCATCATCGGTATTGGAAAAAGTCTGTGCCATGATGGTGAAGGGAAGAGGGTAAAAAAAGGTTTTCTTGTGCTTACGCCAGCATTTCTGCGGGTTCTTCGGCGATGCGGATGAGTTCTTCCACATCCAGAATCAACCCGATAGTGCCATCGCTCAAAATCATACAACCATTCAAGCCTCGCACATCGCCGATGTACTTTGCAAGCGGCTTAATGACGGTTTGTTGCTGCCCGACGATTTCATCCACAAACAAACAGACCTTGCGCCCATTGGTCTCGACAATGACCAGTATTCCACTCGTAATCGCCGTATTTCCGGCGGGATGCTGAAATATTTCGTGAAGCCGAACTATCGTGTAGAGTGTTTCGCGGACGCGCACGACTTCCAATCCGTCCATCGTGGTTGTGATGTCGTCCGTGCTTGGGCGAAAGGATTGCCTGACTGCGCCAACAGGAATAGCATAATGCGCCCTGCCAACCCGCACCAAAATCACATCCATACTCGCCAGCGTAAGCGGTATGCGCAGCGTTACCGTTGCGCCTTTGCCTTCGCGTGAGCGTACTTGCACGCTTCCGCGCATTTTGGCTATATTCTGCTTTACTACGTCCATCCCGACACCGCGCCCCGACACGTCGGTGACGGCTTCGGCGGTAGAAAATCCGGGTTCAAAAATACATTTCCATACTTCTTCGTCGGTGAGTGATTCGCCATTTTGTGCCACCAAACCCCGTTGCACGGCGCGTTGGAGGATTTTTTTGCGATTCAGCCCCGCACCATCGTCGCGCACCGTAATCAGAATTTCATTCCCTTCGTACATCGCGCCGAGATGGATAACGCCTGTTGCGGGTTTGCCCAGCCGTTCACGCTCGGCGGGTGATTCTATGCCGTGATCAATGGCATTGCGAATGATGTGAACAAGCGGGTCGAACATGAGTTCAATCACGTTTTTATCCATTTCCGTATCTGCACCGCTCATGGTAAGTTCCACGCGCTTGCCGACGTGTGTAGCCACTTCGCGGGTAACACGCTTCATTTTTGCGAACAGAATTTCTATCGGAGTCATGCGCATTGACATCGTTACGCCTTGCAGTTGGCGAATGTTTTTCGCCAGCATTGCTGCGGATTTCTGGAAATTGGGAAGGTTGAGATTGTGGAGGTCGGGATTATTCAAGGTCATCGTTTGCAGCGTGACAAGTTCGCTCATCAAATCAAAGAGGCGGTCAAGTTTTGCGGTTTCGACGCGGATTTCCGAGCGATCGGTGTACGTCGCCCCGCCGTCGAAGGTTTTTGCTTGATCATCAAGCATGACGTTTTGCGGGGTAGTCTGCACATCAAGCAGCGAATCAGGCAATGGGTCAAGCAGCACAGATGGCTCAATAACTGGTGCTGTGGCAGAATCAGCATGAGGCGCAATATCTTCTTTAAGCGCTTCAACAAAACTCTCCACTTGTGATTGCAAGGTCAGCAGCGTCACATCATTCAGCGCTAAATCGCCCGCCGCCATCATATCCGAAAAGACTAACGCGCTTTGTGCAAGCGTCATTGCGGGTGCGTCGGCAGGCAAACGAGATTCTTCCTGCAACTCGCTTATCAAGCCGTTGACACGCTCAACGCACTCTCGTCCATCCTCAAGAAATTTTTCCAGCAATGCGGGGTTTTGTGCGTGGAGTTTTTCTCGCTCTGCCAGATGGTGCAGTTCGTCAAGCAGCAGATACGCTTTCTGATGAATTTGCTCAATTTCGCTTGTAGTCAACTGTGCCGGCGGGGTAGCGGGTGGCGGATCTTTCGGAGTGTCAGGTTTTGCAGCACTAGCAGGAGGTGTGTGCTGCGGGACGACATTGCCATCAAGATCAATGCGTTCATCTGGCACGATAAATTGCTGGATGTGGGCAATGAGTTCATCCGCCATTTCGCGGGTAGAAACATCGGTTTGATGCTGTTCGACGGCACGAATGATAACGCGAATGCCATCGAAAGCGCGATAAATCGTTTGCAAGACCTCTTCGCTCTGGCGCACGGGGCGTTTGCGAATGCCATCCAAGAGTGTTTCGGCTTCGTGGGTGAGGGCTTGCAGAACGGCGAGTTGCAGAAACCCCGCAACGCCTTTGATGGAATGAAAGGTGCGAAAAAGCACACGAATATTTTGCTCGATAAGCCAGATGTCGTCTGTCCCCAGCGATTCGACAAGCTGTTCGGTGCGTTCGAGATTTGCCAAACTTTCGTGAATGAAATCATTCACGAGTTCCTGCATTTCTTCGATTTGCGCGAGTTGTGAAGAGAGTTTGCTGCTCATGTCCGTCGCAATAATTGGTGGTAAGGCTTTGCGTTACACCAAATTTGCACAATTGGATTATGGTTTCCGAGCGACTTTCGAGCAGAGAACGTTCCTCGTCGGTGAATGGAGGGGTGGACTCGGTGAATGATTCGGGGAATGGAAAGCAGAATGGAAAAATGTGGAAGCGAGACCCTCGTTATGAAACGAGAGCCTCGCGGCGAACGCATTCTTGCGAGGCTCTCGCTGCTTTGAGCGAGGCTCTCGCTATCCGCCGGATGCAAACCCAGCAACCCATCACCGCACATACGAAAGAAAATACGCCTTATAGCCCTTCGAGACCCGTATTTGCTTGCCGTCGCGCATATTCAGGAAAACAATATTGTCCTCAAAATGCCACGAGTGGATTGCATGAAAATTCACAATCGTTGAGCGGTGAACCCGCAGAAAACCTTGCGCAAACAGCCGTTGTTCCCATTTGCCGACCGAGCCGAAGGTGGTGTATTCTTTGCCGGAGGCGGTCGTAAAGCGCGTGTAATCATCGGCACCTTCCAAGTAGAGAATGTCTTTTTTGGCATCAAGCACGATATTCCCTTGCGTTGCCGTTGCAATCGTGACAAAATCTCCATACAACGCATCCGTTTCGCGTGGCGCAGTCGTGGCAATAGCTGGGGAAGCTGGAGGTGTGGTCGTAGGTGGCAGGGAAGAGGCTTCAATATTGCGCTCTTGAGTATTCTCACCTTGCATAAGCGCTGCAAGCTGTTTCTGCTCGGTAACATCGGTAAGGGAAATGACCAAACCCTGCATTGCGTCATCGTTTTCAGGGAATAACTGGCGAGAATGTACGGCAATCCATCGCACGTCGGCGGTGAGGTGATAAAGACCGATGGTGATATTTTGCTGCTCTAATCCAACCTTAATGACGGCAGCTAGCGGCGAAAGAGCGCGTTTTGGCGCGGGACTCAGGAAATTTGCGGCTTCTTCGATGGGTTTGCCGTTGTCATAGATTGCCCGCAAACCCTGATTGGGGCTGTGTTTTTCAATAATTTGGGAAGCACTCAATCCCAATATTTTTTCGGCAGCACTGTTGCACATCTGCACCGTGCCATTGGAGTCAAGAATGAGTACCCCATGCGGAAGTGCTTGCAGCGTAGCGTACATCTGCATTTCGTGGTGATGGAGTGCCTTTTCGAGTGCTTTGCGTTCGCTAAGGTCAGTGATAACAACCTCGCAGGATTGTCCGCTTGGATGGCGAAATACTTCGATATGCGCCCAAAACGGCGTTTGTTGGGGTGTTTGAGGGAGAAGCTGAACCTTGCACATCGTAAGACTCTCCGCGCCGGACAAGGCTTTTGTTAATGCTGCACTCAAGGCGGCACGATATTCTGCGCAGACGAAATCCATGAAGCGTTGTCCGAGAAGTTCTTCCAATCTTACGCCCAGAAGTCGTGCGGTAGAGCGGTTTGCAAGGATAATTACGCCATCGGAGCGGCTGATGGTGCCGTACCCGATGCTTGTGGTATCGTACCGATGAGTGTGGAAGCGGAGTTCTGCTTCTTGTTCACTTTGAGATATATTGTCATTGTTCATTGTTGCCCCTGTATTCTCTCAAACAACGCTGACCGACTATGAATGCTGAATCAGCGGAAATTCGACAATAAACGTCGCCCCTGCGCCCAAGGTGCTTTCGCACCAGACGCGCCCCTGCTGCAATTCCACCAGTTTTTTCGCAATCGAAAGTCCTAAGCCCGTAGAGTTTTCGCCGCCCGTCGGCTGTGCGGAAAGACGGGCAAATTTTTGAAAGAGCTTGCTTTTGTCCTCTTCGCTCAACCCCGGTCCTTCGTCCTGCACTTCCACTCGCATCATCTTTTTGCCGGAAAATTCTGTGTGTTTTACCCTGACCCAGACTTGTTTCCAAGGCGGAGAATACTTCACGGCATTCGAGATGAGATTCTCGAAAATTTGCCGTACCGTCTGCTTGTCCGCAAGAATCCATGAGGTATCGGGCGGCAGGGGTTCGTAATAGAGAATAATGCCTTTTTGTGTTGCTCTGGTTTGATAATCGTCCACAATCGCATCCAATATTTCTACGCTCATCGGCTCTTTAACAAGGGTGATATTTCCTGTTTCGATGCGGTTCACATCCAGCAAATTGGTGATAATATCCAGCATCTGCTCACTCGCGCTGACAATCATCGTCAAAAATCGTATAGCCGTTGGGTTATCGGCAAAATGCCTCTGGAGTATTTCGGCGCTTGAAAGTACGCCTGCCAGAGGGTTTTTGAGGTCGTGCGCCGCAATCCCCAAAAATTCATCTTTTTCTGCATTGAGTTGTTTGAGTGCCTGTGTGCGTGTTTCGACGCGGTGTTCGAGTGTTTTATTGAGTTGCAAAATTTCTTCGTGCGCTTGCTGCTGCTCGGAGACATCGCGCACGATTGCCAAGGTCATCCACGCTCCATTGACGGAGAATGAGGTAAGCGAGACATCAAGCGGAAATTCTATACCATTAGCATTGACCCCAGTAGCATCGCGGACGCGCATTTGAGTGTTTTCTTGCGCCTGAAATTCCTCCATAATTGTCATGGCATGAGCATTCAAGCTGTGTGGTATGACATCGGCAACATTTCTACCAATAAACTGCTCGGCGGTATAGCCAAACATTGTTTCGATTGCCGGGTTCACCAGAACGATGTGCTGCTGATCGTCCCACAGCACCAAACCGTCCATCATCGCGTTAATGATGTGTTGGAGGCGCTGGCTATAGTCGGTGAGTTGCTGCGTCATTGTTTTTCGCTCGGTTGTGTCGAGTGTGCTAAAGGAAACACTCGTAATCACGCCGTTTTCGTCCATTACTGGCACATATTGGAACTCATACCACAATGTTCCCATAGCGGGCAGTTCAATAGAACTTTCATACCAGATCATTTCGCCCTTGAAGGCTCGTCGCACGTTGGTCTCGAAGATCTCTTTTTTGGTGGATAGCGTATAATCACGGATGTCGTCGCCTAGCGCAATTTCTCTGCCAAATGCTTGCTGCACCGACGTTTGTGCAAGAGTATTCATGGCAAGAATCCGAAAATCGTTATCAATGAGAAAATGTACCTGCACCGAAGCATTGAATATGGCTTTGAGATTTGCTTCGCTTTTCCGTAGTGCTTCGGTGGTGCGTTTCTTCTCGGTGATGTCGCTGAACAGCTTCAAGAGCGCTTTTTCGCCCTCGAAATCAATGGCAACGATGGACGCTTGCGCCCACCATAGCTCGCCGTTCATTTTTTTGAGTTGCACTTCGTAGTTTTCCACGATTCCTTTGGTTTGGAGCAGTTCCAAGATGAGGTCGCGGTCGTTTGGATTGGCATAATAATCAATACTTCGCGGCTGTTCGGCATCATTGTCCGAAATGCCCACAAAGTCGCGCATTTTGGCATTGTTCAAAAGCGGCTTTCCATCACGAATCGTTGTAACCGCAATAAAAAATGGTGCTGCGTCGAGAAGAAATTTGAATCGTGCGTTGGATTGCTCAAGTGCTAATTCCGCTTGTTTGAGGCTTGTTACGTCGAGAACCATTCCCAAGCGCTTGGTCACAATATTGCGTTCGTTGCGCTCGAAGACGACCTCGCGGCTGAGGAGCCAGAGCCAATGACCGTCTTTATGGCGATGGCGGTATGTCACTTCTAAAACCGTCCCGTCCGGGCTTGTTGCCAGCATTTCGGCTTGCTGCAAGGCATTGGCAAAATCTTCAGGATGGAAGCATTCCGTAAAGTACGACGCGCCCATGGACTCTATTTCTTCTGGTGTGTAGCCAGTGAGTTGAGCGTTTGTGTCGGTGGTGAAAATATTCCGATTCCGAAGAGCGTCCACGATATAGACCGCGCCGGGCATGGTCTCAAGTAGTACGGAGTTAAATCGTTCCTGCTCTTGCAATCGCTCCTGCGCTTGTTTCTGCTCGGTTACGTCAATCATCACGCCCTTGAGCAAGACAGGCTTTCCCGCTTCGGAAATGACGGTGACAATATCGCGCAGCCATGCCGTAGAGCCATCGGCTTTGAGAAAACGATACTCAAAATCGTGATTGCGGTTCTCTGCCGTTGCCTGGGCGCAGAATTGTATCGTGGCTTCTTTTTCGTCCGGATGGATATGATTTTGCCAAAAATCTACCTCTGTTGTCCATTGTTCGCACGGGTAGCCCAGTATTTGCTCGGCTGCTGCGCTCACATAGGTAAATTGAAACGTGACGGCATCGGCTTCCCAGACGATTGCATGGATGGTATTCATCAACCCTGCTTTGTTGAGTTGTTCCTCATTCAGTTTTTGCTCCAATCGCCTTGATTCAGTGACGTTCAGTCCTGAACATTGAAATTCGGTAACCGTGCCATTTTCATCGCAAATGGCGCTAAATTCCCAGTCCGTGGTCAGAATGTCGCCATTTGGTGTTGGTTTGCGAAAGGTAAGATAGACGGGTTCATCGGGATTAGCTAGGCAGCGCTCTATGGCTTGTATGATGAGAGCATGATCTTCGGGAATGACGTAGGTGAAGGACGGCATACCGATAAAATGCGCACGGTCTTTGGTGGAGACAAAGGTCTCCAAAAATGCCCGATTTCCGTAGGTGTAGCGCCCTTCAGTATCGGTGCGAATGACAAACATTGCTGAACTGTTCAAGAGCGAAGCAAGGTATTCTGCGTTGACGTAGGCTGTGTGAGGTTGCGCATTTTTCTTCCGCAATTCTTGCTTCAGTAATATACCGAGTAGTATTGCTGTGGCAAGCAGCACCGCTAATGAGAGCAGGTTATTGATGAGCAACGTGGAGAAGGTGAAAGTCGTCGTAGGCTCAAAAAAAATAATCGACAACGTTACCCGTGTTGCAACAATAAGAATCATCAAGGCAATGCTAGAAAGCAACACGATGAGCAAACGAGATGAGTCGAGGTTTTTCATGTAGTTTTATATCCTTCGGCGTTGCCGATAGTGCAGTAATGATGGTCACTAATTGTCTAAACGCTTACGATGCTTGTGGTAGTTCCACAATAAACGTCGTGCCGACCCCGAGTTCTGATTCGCACCAGACCGTGCCATTCATTGCCTCGACAAGGCGCTTCACGATGCTCAAGCCCAGACCTGTACTATCTTCCCCGCCTGTGGGTTTTGTGGAGAGCCGAACAAATTTACCGAAAAGTTTTTGCATTTCCTCGCGCTTAATGCCTTTTCCTTCATCGTGAACCTCCAAGCGTATTCCATCTGACTGTTGATAGAGTCGGATGGTGACACTTTTGCCCAAGGGCGAATATTTCACGGCATTGGAAACAAGGTTGTCAATGACTTGTGCTAATGCGCCAGCATCGGCATAAACACTGATGTTCTCCGCATCGGGCGTAAAGAGCAGGGCAATAGTTTTTGCTTCGGCGCGGTCGTGATAATCGCTCAAGACTTGCCGAATAATCGGATTGATGTCGAATTGTGTGAAACGAAGGTTCATTTTGCCTGTTTCAATCGCGTTGATGTCCAGTAAATTGGAGATAATGCCGCTCATGCGCTGTACGGTGTGTTCGATAGCGGAAAAAATCTTCAGCATTTCGTCCACGTTCATTTTCGCATGATGCCGCCGAAGCAAGCCAACACTAATCATAATACCCGCCAGTGGGCTTTTCATGTCATGGGCAGCAATGCCCAAAAACTCATTTTTTTCGGTGTTGAGTTCTTGCAAACGCTGGTTTTGAGCCGAAAGTTGCAAGGCGGAATCCTGAATCAAGTTCACAATTTTTGCCTTCGCAAACGCCGTAATCACGTGCTTACGAAAACGCCGAAAGCGGTCAATATCAGAGCTGGAGAAGGCATTGGGCGAGGAAAAATTATCGAAAAAGAGAATGCCTTCGGGAACATCGTCTTGAAGAGAAATCGTCATCACAAGCGAGCATTGGGGCGGCTCATTGGTGAAATCAGCTCCATCAACAGCCTTCGTATTGTACTCGCGCAAAATATAGACCCCATCAACAATCGGTTTGGTGTGAATATACTGCTCCCGAATTTGGCTCGGCGAAAAGCGCAAATGCTGAAGCTCCTCCATAACGTAGCCGTTCAGTGCAACAAAGCCGTAGGTGTTGATAGTTTCGTCTAGCATCAAAATTGAACTCTTCTCGACACTAGGAACCAAGGCACTGCCTTGTTCCAAGAGCATTGGAAGTAATTTTGTGAGGGATACTTCGCTATTGATACATTGCACAATCGTATCAATGGTTTCGAGTTCGGTCACTTTATCTTCGATGGACGTATTGAGTTCGTGCAGTTGGAGGTTGCTTTCGTGGAGTTTGGTATTGGCAAGTTCGATTTCTTTTGCCTGTTCTTCCAAGATGTTTTTTTGCCGCAATACCTCCTGATTGGCACTGCCTTTTTGCCGATTGAGATACACCAAGACTGCCGCAAAAACGAGTGATAGTGCCAGTCCTATACCATAAAGCATTCGCGCAAAATTCTCTTGTTCTCGTTCTTGGCGGAGAAGTTGGATTTGCTTGTCTTTTTTCTCGCTTTCGTATTGGGTTTGCATGGCGGCGATTTGCTGTGCGCTTTCGGTGGTGTAGAGCGAATCTTTCACGGCGGCATAGCGCCTCATGGCTTCGGTGGCTTCGCTGTGCCGCCCAAGCGCTGTGTAGGTTTCTGCGAGAATATTGTAGGCATCTTGAAGTGTGGAGTGCATTTTGAGTAAATCTGCCATTTGCAGCGCCGTCGTCAAGTAGGGCAGTGCCTCGCTATGGCGCTTCATATCATGCAACGTCGAACCGGTGTAGTAGAGCGTGAGCATTTCATTGCGAGAATTTCCCAAGCGGCGGTGAATCGTGAGCGCTTTGTCAAAATAACTCAAAGCCTGCACAAAATCACGTTTGCCTTGATAACAAACACCAAAATTGATATAGGAAATCCCGATACTGAGCGTGTCTCGCGCCTCTTCTGCAAGAGCCAGTGAGCGCGCGTGGTAGGCAAGAGCGCTATCGTACTCGCGCAAACGCCAGAGGATGTAGCCAAGATTGTTAATGGTGCTGGCAATAGATTTTTTTCTCCCCATCCGTTCCCCAAGTGCTAAAGCCCGCAGGAAATATGGTCGTGCCTCGTTATAGCGGCGCTGCGCCATATACGCGATACCAAGTCCATTGCTATTGCGAATAATAAGCTGAGTATCGGAGCGGCTTTCGGCGATTTTGAGTCCGATAAGATGATACTCGACCGACACGGAAAACTGCCCGCGATTTTTGTGGGCATACCCCGCAGCATAGTAAACACGCGCTATGGCGGTGCTGTCATTGAGTTCGTTGGCAATGTGAAGTGCTTGCCGGGAAAACATAATTGCGGAATCGGGCTGGCGGTCGCTGAGTTCGTGGGCAAGGTGATAGCAGAGAGAAAACAAGGCGGTATCAGGCTTAGTGCCTTGGGCGGTGCGCCGTTGATACTCACGCCGAAGGCTGTCAAGAACGCTGCCCGTCCCACCCGGTGCTTGTGCGTAAAGCAGTATTGCTTGTGTCGTCAGTAGTAAGGCGGTACACAGGCAGCAGGAAAAGCGTTGCGGTACGAGCATTCTCATAGAATATGCCAAGGGTGATCGGAAACAGCAAGCGCGGGAAGTAGATTGGTTGGTAATTTAGTGAAAAGCCGCGTGTTCTCCCACAAAAAGACCACAAAAAGGAAATATTTTTGGTTGTTGGTGCATTGGTCATAACGTTACAATTTTGCCCAACACGGTAGCTCAACAATAAATTCCGCCCCATGTCCGAACTCGCTCACGATGGAAATCGTGCCGCCGTGCAGTTCCACGATTTGCTTGACGAGTGCCAGTCCTATTCCGGTTGAACTTTCGCCACCCGTTGCTTCTGCACTCAGGCGCTGGAACATGACAAATGCTTTGCTTTTATCGTCATCGCTCATGCCTGGTCCTTCATCTTTGACCGAGAGCCTGGTGATTCCTTGATTCGCAGGTATGCTGAGGGTAAGCCAAATACGTTTGCCAAAAGGGGAATATTTGATGGCATTCGATACAAGGTTGTCCAATACTTGATATAGCCGTTGCACATCGCCCTCCACCCAGCATTCTTCCTGATTTTCGACGATAATGGTCTGATCCTTTTCTTGGGCTTGTGTCGCATACTGCTCGGTGACGGCAATGGCGAGATCGCTCAGATTCACGGGTTCATTTTGGAGCGTCATTTTTCCCAAATCGTGTGCGGCGGTTTCGAGAAGGTCGTGAATGAGCGTCAACATTCGCTGGCAAATGCGAACGATACGCCCCGCAAACTCATTCGTTCTGCTGTTTTCATTGGGTGAGGCATCTTCTTGAAGAAGTTCGGCAAAATTGGCAATGGTATGAAGCGGATTTTTCAGGTCGTGCGCCGCAATACTGAGCATATTGAGTTTGAAGGTATTGGCTTCGTCGAGGGCAATATTAGAGGCTTGGAGCGTTTCATTGATTTCCTGTAATTGGGTATTGGTCAGTTCGATTTCTTGTGCTTGCGATTCCAATATTTCTTGCTGTTGTCGAATTTCACGGTAAGCGCTTGAAAGCTCCTCATTCTGCTGCTTTTTGTGATGATTGTTTCGCCAGAGTATCACCACAAGAATACTGAGCAGCAAAGCGCATCCGATGACAAATATTCCAAGAGCATATTGCCGTTCAATAACGGCTTTTTGCAATGCGCCCTCCCGTGCAAGCAAGGATTGTTCATGGTCTTTGCGCTCACGGTCAATATGTGCTTGGAGTTGGAGAATATTATTTTTTGCCTCAATAGCGGCTGCGGAATCTTTGATGGCGGTATAGCTTTTGAAAGCCGAGAGCGCTTCGGTTGGCTGTTTCAAGGCGGTATTTGCATCGGCGAGGAGTTGATACGATTGCATTTTTACCAAAAACAAGCCGTCTAAACTTTTACTCATGCCAATACTCCGCTCGGCAAAACGCTTTGCCGCACTAAAATTCCGCATCTTCAAGTGGATATGTCCCACCAATCTGAGCGAGGTTGCAATAGCAAATGTGCGCTTGCTTTGTTCTCGTAGTGCCAATGAACGCACTGCTCGTTGGAGAGCAATGGTATAACGCTGTTGCGATTCATCCAATGCTGCCAAGCTATGGAGCGCCCAACTTGTTTGCTCAAGACTGGCAAGTTTTTCCCCAATCGCCAATGCTTTTTCGTGGTATTGTTGTGCCGATTGCTGTTCCCCTGCCATGCGAGAAAGGCGACCAAGAGAATTGTAGCAAAATGTTATGAGCAGACTATCACGGAGTTCAGAGGAGATTGCCAGTGCTTTGAGCAGGCGCGCTCTCGCATCCCATATAGCCGCGCTATCGGCGCGAGATTGTTGTCCGGCAGCAAACCCAATACTGATGAGACCTCGTGCAATCAGGCGTTTGTCGCCAAGTTCTTCGGCAAGTTGAAGCTGCTTAAATCCAAATTCCAGTCCTTGCTCAATTTTTCCATCCAGATTATAGCGGTAGGCAAGCGTGGCAAGAGCTTCTGCCATACCACGCTTATAGCCGATGCGCTCTGCAAGGGAAAAAGCACGCTTGGCGTAGAAAAACGCTGTATCTTTCACATCATCGCCTTGAGCAGCATAGCTCTCGGCAAGGGCATTGAGGCGATTGATGGTTGTTGTGTCAGTCGGCAGCGTTGATTGTTGCGCATGGAGCAACACCGCACCAAATGGAGTTGGTGTGGGCAGGAAGAGCGCGGTGGTGATGCTGGCAAAAAGCATCAATCGCGTCAATATGCAGTGGTTGGTGAGCATTGCTCTAAAGTAACAAACAATTATAATGTTTTCATCAGAAAATATGTTCTCATTATGCCTTTGCCCTTTATTTCCATTTCTCCGCGCTCCTCGAAGCGGAAGTCGTTGGTGGATTGGTCATTGGTCATTGGTGGATTGGTCATTGGTGCATTGGTGTTGTCGTGCGACCAATGACCAATGTCTAATGACAAATGACCTTCCTCTCGATCAATGTCTAATGACGAATGACCTTCCAACGCCCTACGCACCTCTTCCGAAACGTGTATCCGTCCCGCTTCGCCGTGCGATTCCATGCGGCTTGCGGTGTTCACGGTGTCGCCCCAAAGGTCGTAGCTGAATTTGTGTTTTCCAATTACTCCGGCGACAACTTCTCCGGTGTGAACACCAATGCGAATGCGGAGCAGGTGATTTTGCTTCTGATTGACCGCTTCGACGACGCGCAGCATATCCAGAGCAAAATGCAGCATCCGCTCTGTATGCCGCTCCGTAGCTTCCGGTACGCCGCAGACTGCCATGTATGCGTCGCCGATGGTTTTGATTTTTTCGATGCCGTGCTGCTCGGCAAGAGCGTCGAAAGCAGAGAACATTTGGTCAAGCAACGAGACTAATTCTTGTGGTTTTAGTGTGGCGGAAAGGTTGGTGAAACCGACAATATCGGCAAACAAAACCGTTACGCTTTCAAACTGCTCGGCAATCGTGGTTTCGCCTGATTTCATGCGGTCGGCAATGGAGCTGGGCAAAATATTGAGCAAAAGCCGTTCTGATGTTTGCTGCTCGTGTTCTAATGCACGTAAAGTGTTAGCGAGATTCGTATTCAGCACCTCTGCTTCTTCGTAAGCGGCGGCAATTTCGTCATTAAGGGCGGCAATGCGATTGCGTTCAAATTCAATATGCTTGCGCTGGACAAATTCTTCAGCGTTTTTCCGAAAATTTAAGCTCATTCCCAAAAGTACGCCGATGGTCATCAGTTCGACCGAAAAAAAGCCTTCCAAGCCAAGATTTATCGGCTGTTGCGTGTGGGCATACCACATCATGGCGTAAAATGCGGCGTTATTGAGCAAAATAACACGCACGGCAAAACGAAATTCTATCATCAAGCCCGCGCCCCAGAGCGTCAGCACTGCTGCATAAGGAGCGGCAGGATTTGCCTTATTGATGACGATAAAGTACATCAAAATCGTTGGAAAAACCAAAAGAAGCGTCGGAAGGATGATTCCCATCCGGTAGTGTAAAGGCTGCATCTCCTCAACTTGAAGCGAGCTGAAGCGTCGTTGCAACACAATCACGCCAAGAGCAATACACAGCATCATACTGTGCATAATAGAAGCGATAATTCGTGCAGAGTTGTCGAGGTGCAAGAGATTCAGCGCATCAATAGTGATGATAAAAACGATGTTTGCCATCACAATCACCCATGAAACGATGCTCATTCGGCGGATGTTCACAACGCTCATTTCTCGGCGAAATTCTGCACGGATTTCCGGCGGAACAATTTCGATGTCCGAATGGAGAAAACGGCGAAGTCTTGTAATCATGCAGTTCCTCGTAAAAAAACTCTTTGTCAACTTTTTACCATCAATCTGAAGTTTTTCCATTGGCAAAGCCCAGAATCAATGCGCAGCCCGCAATATCGGCGCAACACGGGTGCCGAGAAGCTCAATCGAACGCATGAGTTTTTCGTGGGGCAGCGAGGCAATATCCATTTGAAAGGTTATCCGTGAAATCCCGCCCAGAGCCTTGCTGTGCCGAAGTATCCGCTCGGCTATTTCATCGGGGTCGCCCACTAAAATCGCTCCCAAGGGCGTGGTTTGTGCGTCGAAGTGGTCGCGGGTCACTGCCCCCCAGCCGCGCTCTTTGCCGATGTTGGTGAATGATTCGGCATAGCCCGGAAAGAAATCATTCGTAGCTTTTTCGCGTGTTTCGGCGACGTAGCCAAGAGAGTGTAAGCCGACTTTGAGCGCCTCCGGAGGATGTCCGGCTCTCAAACCTGCTTCGCGGTATTTTTCCACCAACGGGCGAAAACGGTGCGTTTCTCCGCCAATAATTGCCACCATGAGCGGCAAACCAAGCAATCCGGCGCGAACAAACGATGCCGGCGTACCACCTACACCAAGCCAGATGGGGAGCGGGTTTTGAATGGGGCGCGGATATACGCCTTGTCCCGTCAGAGCGGGGCGGAATTTGCCTGACCAGTGGACAAATTCTGCATCACGCAGTTGCAGAAGGAGTTCAAGTTTTTCCGAAAAAAGCTCATCGTAATCGTGCAGATTCAAGCCAAAAAGCGGGAATGCTTCAATAAACGAGCCGCGTCCGACGACCATTTCAATGCGACCGCGAGAAATCAAATCCAGTGTGGCGAAATTTTGAAACGCCCGCACGGGGTCTGCTGCCGACAGCACCGTTACGGCGCTTGTGAGGCGAATGTTTTTTGTGCGAGCCGCCGCCGCGCCAAGAATCACCGCCGGAGCGGAATCCAAGAACTCTTTGCGATGATGCTCGCCAATGCCGAAAACATCCAGTCCGACGGAATCCGCAAATTCGATGCGCTCAAGAATTTGGCTCATAGCGTCTTCGGGGCGCAGTCTTGCACGGGAAGCATCATCTAAAAATGCCGAAACAAAGCTGTCAATGCCGATTTCCATGATTGTAAGGGGTATGGTGGATGATGTTAGTTTTTTATCCATTTTTTTATGTGTTTTTCCCCCTTCGGAGTCGTGATCACCAGCAAATATGAGCCTTGTGGAATGCCTTCCACATCAATCATATTCGCCTCGCCGAGAAGATTTCTTGTGATCACTACGCTCCCGCTCATGGAAATAACTTGGAGCAATGCAGAAGCGCTCCCCAGGTCGGTTGTGATAAAAACGCTCTTGCCCTCTGACGGATTGGGGGAAATCAAGACGCATTCGTCGTTAGACTGCATAGCAACGGATGTCGATGTTACCATAGGCTGGAGGCTCAATCGTTGGTTGTCGAAATAGGCTAAACGTCGGGGAATTGCCCTCGTGATTTTGTCAAAATCCGTTGCGGAAATGCGCGAGCGCCTGTGCCGCACTGCCAGCCATGGGAGGAAACTTTCGGCAATGTCCTCACGAGTGGGGTTCTCCGCCGCGTAGGTGGAAATAAACGCAGGGTCTTGGCGTTGTGCGGCTAGCCAGCCCTGAGAAGCCGCATGAGCAGAATCTAACGACGTATGGGCAGCCTCATGGATCAAGGTTTCTTCCAGAATACCATCTTTTTCATAGAGTGTTGTCTGCCCAGTATGGATAAGGATGGAATAATTACCACCGCCAAACGGCTGTACGCCTTGATGTATCCAGAGTGCGCGGATATTGACACGTAGGGAGTATGGCAGTTGCCCGACGATTCGCCCGTATTTTTCTGCTTCCACCGTTGCCGCAGCAATGCTTCCAAACTCAGGATTTATCTGGGCTTCGGTGCGCAAACCGTCATTCCAAACGATGGCAAAAAGATAGGCATTGATCGCTTCAAACCGAGCGCTTCGGCGGTCAAACACGGTGCGGGTTCCGCGCCCTGTATAGGTTGTGCTTTGGATGGCGGAAGGGTCGGCAGGAGTGATAATATCAGGGTCGAAAAAGATTGTTCCCGAATAGGGCGGCTGCGCTGTCATGGGGCAAGGAGCAAGAAGCGCACACAAATTGGATATGATAAGAAAGGTAAGGAAAAAACGCATGATATTATCTCAATAACCGTTGCCGATAGGTGAATGGTCTCAACTTCTTTGCAACATAAGGAAATACGCTATCCTTGCCAACAATTCTTTACCGGAAACGATGAATTACTATTGATGCCTTTCGGATTATTGCTATTCTACAATGAGTCAAGATGGTTGTTGAGGAAATCCTTCCGATGCTGCATTAAACCTTGGTATTGATCAAAAACCATGTCCTCATTACACCTTTGCCTTTTATCTCCATTGCCTCACGCTCTTCAAACGCAAATTTCCCCTGAAGTGCCGTAAAGACTCCTTCCGAAACATGAATCTTACCCGCCTCGCCGTGCGATTCCATGCGGCTTGCGGTGTTCACGGTGTCGCCCCAAAGGTCGTAGGCGAATTTCTTTTTGCCGATAACGCCCGCCACAACTGCTCCCGAATGAATACCAATTCTGAGGGCAATCGGTGCATCCAGCGTTTTGCTCAGAAGTTCCACCGTTGCCAACATTTCAAGCGCCATTCGTGCAACTGCCTCGGCGTGGTCGTCTCGTGGTTCCGGCAAGCCACCAACAATCATGTAGGCATCGCCGATGGTCTTGATTTTTTCCAAATTGTACTGCTCGGAAAAAATATCGAAGGCAGAAAATATGCGATTCAGGAGGCTTACTACATCCCATGCTGGGCGGCTTGCCGAAAGCTGGGTAAAACCGACAATATCGGCGAACAAGACTGTTACATTCTCGAAGTGATTGGCAATATTTTCCTCACCAGATTGCAAGCGGTCGGCGATAGTGCGCGGCAGAATGTTATAGAGGAGCATCGTGGCTCGGTCGCGCTCCCGCTCTACTTCGATGCTTTGTTCTTGAAGCATGGTATTTGCTATTTCGATGGAGCGCGACTGTTCGCCGAGAAGTTCCATCTGGCGGCTTATTTCCTCGTTTGCCAGGCTTAATTGTTGATTGAGTTCGAGTGCTTTTTGCTGCTCTTCTTCGGTTTGTTTTTTATTAGCAAATTCTTGGCAAAAACTTTTATAGAGAATGGAAGCGGAAAAACCGGCAATCGCCAGCATTGAAAAACCTGTGAATAAAGAATCAAAAATGACGACCCCATCGGTTGTTGTCGCCATCATTATTCCAAAAAATATTGCTGCATTGGCTATGGTGTGAATAAGAATATACCCCAGATTTGAGTATAATCCCATACTCATAAGACCAACAAAAATACCAAAAGCACCAGCAATATTATCCCCCGATTTGGCTAAATCGTAAAACATGATATACACGATAAGAGAAAAACTACCACGAAAAAGATTCGCCCACATAAAGAACCCCATTATTGAAGCATTGGGGTCGGTAAGGCGTAAGCGTGTGCCAACCACATAGCCAACGACGAGTATCGCATACAAGACATATCGAAGGGGTATAGTCTCTTCTTGTAACTCCATTTTTGTCATGGGTAGATTGAGGACATCAAGAAGGAAAATCGTTATCCCGAAGATAAATAGCCCAATCTTTGCCCCTTGTACCATGCGCTGAAAATTCTGCTTCAGCAACGCGCCTAGAAATTCATACCGATATTGTTCCGGGACGGGGGATATGTTGACGGTGTGAGTCCATCGTGTTTTCTGAATCTCCTCAATCTGTTTCGGAGAATGTGTATAAATATCGGCTGCCGTTTTTTGAGAAAAAATGCGCTGTATCATAAATAAAGAATTGGCTCAAAGGGTGGGGTTATTTCACAAGCAAGTTACGTTCCGTGCCAAAAGTTTTATGGTAATGCTTTGGTTAGGCTAAGTATGAGGGTTAAAAAGGTTTTCAGCCTGAGTTTGCTGAAGGGCTAAAAGCGCTCTGTTTACTTCGCTCTGACAAGAAACCACGTCTGCATCATGCCTTTGCCTTTTACCTCAATTTTCTCGCGCTTCTCAAAGAGAAATTTCTCCTGCAAAAGGGCATAAACGTCTTCAGAAACGTGAATTTTACCCGCCTCGCCGTGCGATTCCATGCGGCTTGCGGTGTTCACGGTGTCGCCCCAAAGGTCGTAGGCGAATTTCTTTTTGCCGATAACGCCCGCCACGACTGCTCCCGAATGAATACCAATTCTGAGAGCAATCGGCGCATCCAGCGTTTTGCTCAGAAGTTCCACCGTTGCCAACATTTCAAGCGCCATTCGCGCAACTGCCTCGGCATGGTCGTCACGTGCTTCGGGCAAACCACCGACAATCATGTAGGCATCGCCGATGGTCTTGATTTTTTCCAAGTTGTACTGTTCGGAAAAAATATCGAAGGCAGAAAACACGCGGTTCAGGAGGCTAACGACATCCCACGCCGGACGGCTTGCCGAAAGCTGGGTAAAGCCAACAATATCGGCGAACAAGACTGTGACATTCTCGAAGTGATTGGCAATGTTTTCCTCGCCGGATTTTAAGCGGTGTGCAATGGCGCGGGGAAGGATATTGTGCAACAGTTCTTCGGATTTATGTTGTTCGATATTGAGCGCAGAATTGAGGTTTTCCAGTGTACTGCGTTCTTGTTCTAATTCGATTGTTTTTTCTTGCAGTGCGGTATTGGAGATTTCGATTTCGCGTGCCTGCTCGCTCAAAAGTTCCATTTGGCGGCTTACTTCCTCATTTGCACCGACAAGTTGTGTATTAAGTTCTTCTGCTTTATTGCGCTCGTCTTGCATTTGTTTGGTCATTGCAAATTCTTGGCGAAAGCCCTGAAAAAGAAGATTCGCAGAAAATACGGCTATCGCCAAAACTGCATAGCCGCAAAAAAGCTCGTTGCTTGTTGTGCGCAAAGATTGGCTTGTTGCCAAGACAATACCCGTATAGACAGCAGCATTAACAAGACCGAGGATAATGGTGTAACTCTTATTGGCATACAATCCCGCAGAAATAAGACCGACAAAAACTGCATACGCACCGGAAATATTGTCCAACGAAGCGCCCATGTTGTAGAACATCAGATATGCAGCGACTGTGTAGGAACCACGAAAAAAATTTCCCCACACAAAAAATGCTGCAAGAGATATGTTCGGATTATTGATATTCAGCCGTATTCCTGCTGCATATCCGCAGGTCAAGGTAAAAAAAAGGGCAATGTGTGTGTACAATGCAAACGAGCGCGATTCTTGCGGTAAATCCGGCAGATTCAACACATCCACCGCAATAATGAGCGCTGCAATGACCATAGAACCAAACTTTGAGGCAATTACCATGCGTTCAAAATTCTGTTTGACCATCGTGTTCACAAATTCATACCGATGCTGCTCCGGGACGGGTGCAATATCTATGTTTTTCACCCATTTCAGGCGGGCAATTTCGGCTTGCTGTTTTTCGGAAACGGCGTAGATGCTGGATGTATTCGTGGGAGAGGGAGCATTGCTCATGGGTGGAATCCTGATGGAATGTTGGCGATTTTCTCGTGTGTGAAAAAACCTCATTGCCGCAATGATTTTTATAGCGCCTAAAGTCTTTGTAGATTTGTACAACAATGTTGACCATTGAAGGACAAATAAAATACCATTTTTGACCCAACAAAACCAATGAAAACCTTTGATGAGTGGGATATAGACGACGTAGAGCGTACAGGTTCTAAATGATTTCAGTTGGAAAATACATCCAATTGGCTGGTAAAACATCACTCCGTCATGCTGGGGCGCAGGTCGGTATCCATATCGAAAAGCACGATTTTATGAGACTCCGATGGATGCCGACCTGCGCCCCAGCATGACAAATTTTTCCAACTAAAATCATTTAGAACCAAAGAACGCGCATCAGAAAGCGATCCACGCGCACAATTACTGGTCGAAATGCTTGCCGCACGTGCGCTTAATGGCATCGAATATCCGTTGTACGGATGCTATGTTGTTGGTAGAAATTGGTTTTTTGTGGTCTTGGAAGGCAGTATTTATGCGGAAAGTGATGAATATTAGGCATCGGATAAGGATGATATGTTAGAAATTTTCGCTGCACTTCGAGAAGCAAAAGCAATCATCACACGGCTTGCGGAGCAGTTTGTTTAGCATCCGTCAAAAACCACGTCCGCATAGCGCCTTTGCCCTTGACTTCAATCTCCCCGCGCTCCTCGAACACAAACTTCTCCTTCAACGTCTCAAACACTTCTTCCGAAACATGAATCTTTCCCGGCTCGCCGTGGGATTCCATGCGGCTTGCCGTGTTCACGGTGTCGCCCCAGAGGTCGTAGGTGAATTTTTGTGATCCAATAATTCCCGCAATAACTTCGCCGATATGGATGCCGACTCGCATAGTAATCGCGTGCGTTCCCAATTCTTTTCCTTCCACAGCCCACCGTGAGCGAACTTCATCAATTACTCCCTGCATTTCTGCCGCAAACCGTGCAACCCGCTCACAATGGTCTTCCATCGGCACAGGAACACCACAAACAACCATGTACGCATCACCGATGGTTTTAATTTTCTCCAGACCGTGCTTTGCCGCAAGTGCGTCCAGCGCCGTAAAAACAGCATCCAGCAATTCAACAAGCTCGCGTGGATTAACGTGTGAAGAGAGTTTCGTGAAACCAACAACGTCGGCAAACAGCACCGTGACATCCGAAAAATGTTCCGCAATTCGTGTTTCTCCTGCTTTCATGCGCTCGGCTATGGGAGCGGGTAAAACGCTGAGAAGTAATCGTTCGGAACGCTCTCGCTCGCGCGCAAGAGAGGTACGGTCTTGTTCAATAATGACATTTTTCTCTTGGAGCATCGTATTTGTTAGCTCAATTTCGCGGGCTTGTTCGGCAAGAACGTCAATTTGGCGCTGAATTTCCTCGTTTGCATCGCTGAGTTCTGTCGTGCGTTGTTGAACTTTCTGCTCTAATTCCTGCTCTGAATTTCGGAGCATTTCTATCATCTCTTCTTGTGCTTGCTTTTTTTCTTGTCGGATAATATTAATGCGGTCAGCAAGCCCTAACGACAACAACAGCACTTCAATTGCCGACCCCACTTGAATACCGTGCATGGTGAGCAAACCACTTGGCAGAAGACTAAACGCTCGCAGAACGCCCATTGAAATTGATGAGAGCAAAATGACCCATGCAACAAAAAAGTATCGTGCCGGGCGATACCCCTTCCAAATACCGATAATTGCCATTGCAATTGCAACAGGAACTCCCGTCAGAATCGCAACATAGACGATTTTGCTTGCGACGGTGTAGTCAAAAACAAACGCTAATCCGACAGCAAGAAGGCAATACACTTGCAGAACGTCTAATGCTCTATGCAAACGTGGTGTGTATTGTGATGAATTCAAATAGGATTGTGCAAACCGTGCCACAGAAGCCGCCGATAATGCCGTCATCACTGGTAAAGAACGATTATGCCACGACGGAGAATCCGACCAAAGGTATTGAAAATCCAACCCATTCCAAATAAGGAGGAATGTACCATAGATTGCGAGATAGAGGACATAGTATCCAAAACTGGCATCACCCAAGGATAAATACATCAACAAATTATAGCAGAACATAATGAGCAGTATGCCATAAAAAATGCCAAGCAAAAACTGTTCGTGACTAATGTGGCTATTCATTGCCGAACCGGAACGAATGACCAGAGGAAATGTCATAGAACTTTGAGTTTGCAATCGTACATAACACACGCACACAGAATCACGGCTGTACATTTCCGGCAGACGAAAATTGGGCATCCTATACTCTACCGCCCGCATGGAAAAGGGAAATGCGTCGCCAGATTGTTGCATATCATATTGCACAGGCGCATCATTACTGAAAACAGGCGTATAGAGTTGAATATTATCGACAAGCGGGTATTCATTGGATAAGAACCATTCTGGCTTGGTACTGCTGCCATACTCTGGTAAACGAATGTGGAAACGTGCCCAAAATACTGACGAGGTAAATCCAAAACTTGGGTCTCCCGGCGAGGTAAACTTTTTGAATGCGGTGTCATACTTCCCTGAGCAAATATCGGCAAAGGTGAGTCTTGATGTTGGGTCTTCCAGAATTTCGAGATATGAACTTGCGTTGTACGTTCCTTGCTTTGCGGAAAGCTCTAAAATATTGGAGGGGCGCTGAGTGCTTGAGGAAGAAGGCAGATCCGCCGCTTGAAGGGCAAGCCCTTGCCATTGTTCGCTGTGAACATATTGCAAGGTCAAGATAACAAGAACTGTACAAAGAAAGGAAATACGCTTGGGCATCATAACGATGTTCTACTCATGAGGTGTGATATAAACAGAATATGAGCGAATTTAGTATTGTTTTTCAAGAAGGGGAAATGGTATTCCGTAAGCGGTCGAAAAAATGGGTAAACGGTTTGTACACTCCTCGACCACCACCTACACAGTTTCATTTGTCAAAAACCACGTCCGCATCAGCCCTTTTCCCTTGACCTCCATTTCTCCGCGCTCCTCGAAGAGGAAGCCACTGGTCGTTGGTGCATTGGCGTTGTCATTAGACGAATGACCAGCGTCTAATGACGAATGACCTCCTAACGCCCGATAAACCTCTTCCGAAACATGAATCTTACCCGCCTCGCCGTGCGATTCCATGCGGCTTGCGGTGTTCACGGTGTCGCCCCAAAGGTCGTAAGAAAACTTGCTTGTGCCGATAACGCCCGCTACTGCCTCGCCCGTATGAATGCCGATGCGTACCTGCACACGCCCGCCAAGGTTACTTGTTGCTGCGGGGCTGTTCATCACGTGCTGCATAGCAAGTGCAAAGCGAGCTACGCGCTCTGTGTGGTCTTGGGAGCGCTCCGGCAGACCACCGGCTATCATGTAGGCATCGCCGATAGTCTTGATTTTCTCTAAGCCGTATTGTATTGCCAATTCATCAAAGCGTCCAAAGATAGTATTCAAGCCCTGCACGAGTTCTTCGGGCGAGGTACTGACAGAGAGTTTGGTGAAGCCGACAATATCGGCAAAGAGAACGGTGACGGAATCAAATTTATCTGCAATGGCGCGTTCGCCCGATTTCAAGCGGTGCGCAATCGGGGCGGGGAGGATGTTGAGGAGAAGAGATTCAGATTGTTCATGTGCCTGTTTCAGCGCGGCGTTAGTAAGTTCTATTTCATAGGCTTGGTCTTCCAGAATCCGTTGCTGGCGGAGAATTTCGTCATTTGCTTTTTTCTTTTGTTGATAGAGCCGACCCAAAACTAAAGCGACAAGAACGACCATAGCAAATCCAACAAAGAAAAATGCTCTCAGCAATTCCGCTCGTTCTTGTTCTGCTTGCAGCAGCTTTGCTTTTTTCTCGTTTTCGTATTGTTCTTTCAATCTATTGGTTGCGAGAATAATATCTCCATTTTGTAATGAGTCCCGAATAGCGATATACTGCTTGTAATATGCAAATGCTTTTTGATGATTTCCCAGTGTATCATAGACAGAAACCAATGTTTTGAGGGCATCTCCTTTTTCTCCCACTAAACCACTTCCCAGCTTGATTGAGTCTGCTAGTGCTAGTGCACGAAGGGCGGTGGTAATGGCTTGAGAGTATTTGCCTTGAGCAGCGTATATCATTGAAAGTGTCGTAAATGCCCCAGTTTCTTCTCGAACTGCGCCGGCTTTTTCTGCTAACTCAAGTGCCCGTAGGCAATACTTTTCGGCTAATGTATATTGGCTTAGTCGTGAATATACCGTACCCATAAGATAGTAAAGATTGGCAAGAGCCACGTTGTCATTAAATTTATCTTGTAATCGGAGGGCATAAAAAAAACTCTCTAGCGACGATTTATATTGCTCTTGTCGTAAATATGTTTCACCGATGTTTGTGTGAGAATAAAAGATGAATTTTTTATCGTCAATTTCTTGTGCAAAATGTAGACTCTTGCGGTAACACTCTATGGCATCTTTATATTTTCCTTGCCCCAGATACAGCATCCCAAGAAAGTTTTGAATACTTGCCAAAGCCTTTTTATCCTTGGTTTCTTCTGCAATCTTTAGTACATGGTTCTTATACCAATTTAAGTCGAGCATTGTGCATGATAATTGAGTAAACAAGGCGCTTCAGCCCAATGTTATGCACAATGATTAACTCAATTTGGTATTAAATCAAAGAGTTATTTTTAATTTCTTCAACTGGTAAGGCTTTTTGTATTTGTTCCAGTACGCAGTGGCGGCTTCCAAAGCATTGATCAATTCTTCGGTCGTTTCAAAGCGTTTGCCTTTGAGTGCC
>CANHDJ010000025.1 GCA_947459425.1 Ignavibacteria bacterium | reverse complement strand
CAAGAACCGCGAAAAAGCCCGCAAGCGGCTTGCCAAGCGGTACGAAAAAGTCACCAACCAGCGTAATGACTTCCTCCACAAGGTCAGCACACGCATCGTCCGTGAAAACCAAACGGTTTGCGTCGAAAACCTCAACATTGCCGGAATGATGAAGAACCACAATCTTGCCCAAGCCATTGGCGACGTGAGTTGGTCGAAATTCCTGACGATGCTGGAATACAAATGCGCATGGTCGGGCAAAAACTTCGTGCAAATCGGACGCTTTGAGCCTTCAAGCAAGCAATGTCCTTGCGGCAAGCGGAACGACACACTCACGCTGTCCGACAGGACGTGGCGTTGCGAGTGTGGTCTGGAGCATGACCGCGATATATTGGCTGCGTGTAACATCAAAGCCTTCGGATTGAAAAAAATGTCAAACAATGTAGGGCAGGAATTGCCCGAAGTAATGCTTGGGGAGTCTGCTACCACGAGGGGCGACGTTGAACCAAGAAGTTGTATGACTTCAGTCATACAGTAATTCACCTGTTGGAAGGGTGGCAAAAATAACCTCTACACTTATTGTTGCCCGTAACCATATGACTGCACTCCAAAAGTTTATCAAGCAATTTCCTGTCGTTTTATCTGAAGAGGCACTAGCTGCACTTTTAGGAATTTTTCGCCCGACCTCGTTAGAACAATATGCGTATTTTGCTATGGAAGGGCGTATAGAAACTTCTTTTGGATTTGTCGAAAGTGGTGTTTTACGTGCATTTTATCGTGCGAAAAGTGGTAAAGAATACAATAAGTCGTTGCTAGAACCAGGTGAATTTGTTGGTGCATACTCCGCGCTCATTTCCGGGCAATTGAACCACATTAACATTCAAGCACTTACACCCTGCAACATTTTGGTCGCTGATTACCGACAACTTACGGCATTATTTGACCAGTATCAAGCAATAGAAAGGCTTGTGCGACACATTTCCGAATCATACTATTTGTTTCTTGAAAATAAAGAACTTCAAATTATCCTTCATACCGTAGAAGAACGCTACGAATTTTTTAAGCAAGCGCATCCGACGTTAGAAAACCTCATTCCGCAATATCATATCGCATCTTACCTCGGCATCACTCCCACACAGCTTTCACGTATTCGGGCAAAAAAACTTTAGCCTTTTCCATTTCTTGACAAATGTAAATGGAAGGGAGTGAGTAATCCTATAAATTTGCTGGCAATAGTTGTTTGAATAATATTCACTACACCTCAACAATACCACGTCAAATGAATTCACGCTTATATCACATCATCGTGTTTTTCTGCCTCGGGATACTATCAGGTACGTTGGTTGCCCAAACAGAACGCGACTATCTTAACGCTTCGGTTGGATATACCAATCACTATTTTAATGATGCCCGCCATAGCTCAATTTTTCGCAATGCAGGCGGTGTGGGGAGCATAGTGCAATATGAAGCGATACGAGGTTTGGAAATTCACAGGCTTCAACTACAAGTTGCTCTGGCAGTAACCAGTCAAGAACTTACTTCGGTCAGTACCAATACTCAGGGAACATTACGTTATGAATATAGCCGTGCATTAGCTGGTTTACAGGGGTTATCTGTAGGCGGTTATGTCGATATTTCTGCACTCCTTTTGGAGCGGAGCGGGTTATGGACTGATCCCGGTGCAGCTCTGAGTTATGTCATGTCTTCGTCATTGGGTGGACTCATTCGTTATTCTGCGCCACTTGGTGAATCTTGGTCGGTGAATGCCACCGCGCATCTTTCTTTACTCAACTACGTTGTCCGCCCTGCTTTTGGCTTTCCTTATCCTGCTTCTTTTCTACGGGATGGTCGTTTCAGTTTCGACCTCAATGGTCTAGCCGGAGACATAGTGCAAAGCGGTGTTGTTCAAACACTGGATAAATTTGTGAGTACAGCATTTTCTGCTGAAATCACGAAAGACGTGGGCGATTCTGGACATAAACTCGGGCTGCTATATGTAGGAAATTATCTCTTTGCCGGCGGCACCAAGCCATTTTTTGGTGTTCAAAACTTCGCCGGAGTTTCTTTTCACTACAATCTCTCAGGAAAATAATGCAACGGAATAGAAACAATATCAGCAGGCATTTTTTTGCTTTACTCTGCTGTGTCATAACAATATCTTTTAACGGCTGTTTGGTTGATAGCACCGTATCGAATGCTTCACCTACCATCGTCTTCACAACGACGTGGCAGTATATCAATGATACCTATTCATTTTTCGAGTTAAAGCAAATTGATTGGGATGCTGTTAAACGACGTTACGAGACAAAAGTGAATAATACGATTTCTTCCGATAGCCTCTTTACGGTTTGCGCAGCAATGGTGTCCGAACTCCGCGACGGACATTCTTATATTGGCAGAAAAGCTGCATCCGGCTCTACGGGAAGGCAAATGTTTGATGTCAAACCCTTTGACTTTGAGCAAGGGTATGAGATTCATTTCAGTTTGCCCAATGTTGTGAAATATCTTGTTGAGCCTCAACAGAAAGGTAGATTTTTATTAACAGGTATGATTGGTGATTCTATCGGCTATGTCTATTATGCCGGTTTTAATGATAATGAATCCGGACTTTGGCAAAATGTGATGGATAATTTCAAGCAAAAAGGTGTTCGTAAAATCATCCTTGATATTCGTAATAATGGCGGCGGTGAACCTCGCATTGCTACTGATTTGTGTGGCTATTTTGTGCAAAATCCAACCGTTGTGGGGTCAATGACACAAAAAAACGGGAAGGGGCGTAATGATTTTTCTCCGAAACTTTCATTGACCGCATTGCCGAGAAGCCCATATTTAGGCAATGTTCGTGTAAACGTAGTAATCAATCGCTCTTCATTCAGTGCCTCATCGTATTTAGCCGGTATGATGGTGAATTTGCCCAATGTACAACTTATTGGTCAGATAACGGGCGGCGGCGGCGGCGGTGAACTGCCATTTGAACTGCCAAACGGTTGGGTTGTTTCCGTATCCTGCAATTATTTCACCGATAGTAAGGGAAAACATATTGAAAACGGCGTAGAGCCTACCATTCCAATCAACAATACCGCAGAGGACGTAAGGCAAGGGCGAGATCGTATGCTGGAAATGGCGGTAGCACGATAAATAGCATCACATTCTTTACCGCTTTATCACCACTGTCTCTAAATTGCTGACATCATGCGCGATTTCTTATCGTTTATCTTCATATTCTTAGCTGCTTCTACTCTTTCGGCACAAAGCACTTCAGATTCATTGCTTGTTCGCTGGTTTAGCCCGCGTGATTTCGGTAAATATTTTCTCAGTGATATGTATTCACCCATTGTATCAGTGCAAGCCGGAGCAGGAATTAACCTCAAAGAATATAATCTTGCGACCGATCGTACTGATATTTACGTGCCATACAATGTTACCAATCTCGGCGTGGAAATACCCGTTTACCGCTCGGCATCTATTGTTCAGGGCAAGAAGCAGGAACAGTTTTCTATCTCACTTCCAATTTCCGTGAATATATGGTTCGATTTTTGGGAAAACAGCACTGCTCCCATCATCAATACCGATTATCGTTTCGGTATCGGTGAAATCAACTACTTTCGGTCATTGGATTGGGGAATCATTAAAAATGTTACCGCAAAATTTATTCCCTTGTTTCACGAAAGTACGCATTTGGGAGATGAGATAACAATTTATCGGCTCCAAGATTCACTGCCGATTACCCGTGTGAACGTGTCCTATGAAACCGGAGAATTTGCAGTGCTTGTGAATGATCCCGCCAGCACGTTGGACAACAACTATGCCCTCAAATTGGGTGTGCGATGGCTATGGAACCCACGCAAAGGGTGGTACACCATCCGTAGTGAAGAAGGCGACACCAGTAAAGTCGTCCCTTCTCAACGTTGGGTGGAGGCGTATATTCAATACCAAGCACAAAATTCAGATGGCTTTCTGGCAAGTAAAAATGCTATTCAAACATTCTCTCTTGAATGTCGTTATCAAGTTTTGTACGGGTATCCATTCTATCTGGGGACAAATATTTCCTCCGGTCAATGGGAAGAGTTCAGTAATTCTGAACGATATATCGCCTCATTAAATGCGATGTGGGGCTGGAAATTTGCCCTCGCAGAAGCAGAGCAGTCGCATTTCGGAGCTTACGTTCGTGCATATTTAGGACCAAATCCACACGGGCAATTTAGGAATATCCCTTTTTACAATTTTTTAGGGTTGTCTTTTGTATATGAATGGTAGTAACCAGGCAAAAACGTGGTCTTCATGGTAGATGTCGCGCTGTGAATCTATACAGGAGGCTCGCGCGGCAAAAATTTCCGCGAAATCAAATATACCGGATAGCTCATTGCCAAAGCACCTATTGCCGCTAAACTATGCTGCACATCACCCACCACCGATCCTGCCAAAAATAGTACCGAAACACCAAGAGCAAAGCCCGTCGTCCAAGGATAGCCCCATGCCTTATAGAGGCGTGGAGTATTTGGCTCACGATGCCGCAGCACGAAGACCGCCAAAAAGGAAAGCGCGTAATTGACGACAATCGCAAAAGTCAGAATCGCTAAGGCTTTTTCAAACGACCCCGAAAGCAGAAATATCAGTGCAACTGCCATACTCATAAAAAGGCTTACGGTCGGGGTTCCACCTTTATTCACACGTACTGCTCGTGCAGAAAAAAGCCCGTCGCGGCTCATGGCAAACAGTGTGCGTGTAGCAAAAAGGAAAAATGCGTTGATGGTTGAGAGTTCGCACAAAATAATGAGTGAGCGCACGACAACATCACCCGACGCGCCAAAAGTGAGTTTTGCGATTGCGCCACCGATAAAATCCGATGATGCAATTCGAGAAATGGGTAGCACATAGACAAATGCCACATTCAGCAAAATATAAATTCCTCCGGCAATCCAAACACTCGTGAACATTGAGCGCGGAATATCTCGTGCGGGATTGCGAACTTCTTCACCAAAATAGACAACGCCGTAATAGCCATCGTACATATAAATCACAATTTGTAGCGCTAAGACTGTTGCCATCAAAAGAGACCAGAGCGAAGGCTCTGCCACAACTGCCGTTGTCAATGGTAATGCCGATGCTGCACTTGCCGCCGTAGAAGCGATGAGTTCTCTTCCGACCGAAAAAGCAGCAACTGCAACAATGATCAACGCCACAGCCTTGAGGAAACTCGTCGAACCCTGCACAACACTACTGGCGCGAATACCGCTCCATTGAAATCCCGTGAACATCAGTACCAGAGCCGTTGCCAGCCAAACGCTTTTGCCATGTAATGACGGAACTAGCCCCGCCGCAACATCGGAAATAAGCAATGCCGATGCGCTCACTGTGCCGCAGCTTGTTAGCCAATCCGTCCATCCAACGACAAAGCCCGCATAATCGCCTAATGCCTTGTGCGTGAAGACATACAGCCCGCCTGAGTGGGGCATCATCGTACTGAGTTCCGCAAACGACACTGAGCAGACAAACGCATATAATGCACCCAAAAACCAAATTCCAATGAACATCCAGACGCTTGGCAAATGCGTTGCCACCTCTGCCGGAGAACGGAGAATGCCGCCGCTCACCGTTGCGCCAATTGTTACGGCAATACCAAAGCCGATACCGAGGACTTGAAGAAGTTTCGAGCGTGGGGGCGGTTCGTCGGGATGGAGTTGAAGGGAAGTATCCATGCGGCAATGAGGGAAATGGTGAAACACGGGGGCAACTCACTATTCAAAGCCGCGCCGAAGTGCGAACATCGTGCGTCCGCGTTTGGGTGATAGAGTTAAATGCGAGGTATAGAATGCGAAATGATGATGCAAACTTGGTTCGCACTCCTGTTTTTTTTGATTTACTCGATGCGTACTTCTTGCAGTGGCAATTCCAAAATAAAGGTTGCGCCTTGTCCGAGTTCGGATTCGCACCATACCGTGCCGTGCATTGCTTCGGCAAGTTTTTTGACGATGGAAAGCCCCAGACCCGTCGAATGTTCGCCGCCGGTGGGTTTTGCCGTGAGGCGGGCGTATTTGCCAAAAAGTTTCTTTTTATCTTCTGCCGATATACCAGGACCTTCGTCTTTGACGAGGCACTGTGCTTTGCCATTCATTTTTCGGACTACAACCCAGACATTTTTGTCAAATGGTGAGTATTTAACGGCATTAGAAACAAGATTGTCGAGAATTTGTACAGTGGCGTTATTATCGGCAAAAGCAAGAACTTCATCGGTTTCGGTCTCGAAATTTAGCGTAATTCCTTTCTCCTTTGCCCGTTCGTTGTAATCGTCCGAAACGGCATGAACGGCATCCGAAAAATTAAACTGCGTGGGCGAGAGCGTAACTTTGCCCGTGTCAATCGCATTAACATCCAGCAAATTGGTTATAATGGCTTGCATTCTCTTGCTGGTGGAAATCATATCAACAAACTTTTTCGTTTGCTGCTCCGGTGTCATGCGGTCTTGATAGCGTTGCAGCATCTCAATTCCCAGCAAAATACTGGCAAGAGGATTTTTCAAATCATGCGCAACAATGCCTAAAAACTCATTTTTTTCACTATTAAGTTCCACCAAATTTTGATTTGCCGATAGCAATCGTTCATTCTGGCTTTCTAACAGCTGAAATGCCGACCCAAGCTGGCTTGTGACGGAATCTAGCGACGACATAATTTTCTGTGTAGCCTTTAGTGAATATTGAGTAAGCCAAAGCTGGATAAGTGTGGTGTGGTCGGCAATAAGTGCCTCATCGGTGGCATTGATGTCCAGATTTTGGACGGAATTTTGCTGGATTTGCGGCAAAAGGTGCTTGAGCGCGTTCAAGTGTTCGTCGGCTTTGGTGAAATTCTGCAAGTATTCAGCGTAAAGCTGTGCCAAATGCGAAAGAGTTTTGATTTTGCCGATATAATCATCTTCCGTTAAAAGCCCAACGTACTCTTCGTAATGTTCAACGGCTTGCGGCAAATCGTGGATGAGTTCACTTTGCATCGCACGGCATATTTTTTGTAAAACCCGTCGTGCCGAAAAAGATAAATACTCCGACCAAAGGAAGAATTTTTCAATGTAATTCGCACATAATCCGACGTGTTCTTCATCGCTCCGAATGCTGAAAAGCGCTTGTGCTGCGTAGTAGTAGCAAAAGGCAACGTCCTGTTGCTTGATGGCAGGAACGCGCTCAAATGTGCTTCTTGCGGCGTTGGAATGGTCCTGCTCAATAAGTTCGATGAGTTCTTGATACACCGTTGCTGCTTTGTCGTGCCTATCCTGCTCCGCCCAATAGTATCCACGCGCAACAAGAGCATAGAGCGATTGTGTATTTTCCAGCCCTTGAATCATGTCACGAGCAATATCGTAAATGCCGGAATTGGAACTCCGTTGAGCAATGGTGTACTGAAGATAGCTATACCACGACGGCGGAACGCCGAGCGAAATGGCTAATTCGAGCGTCTGCAAGGCACGAAATGTCCAAATGATTTTTTGATTGACACTACCAGCCCAATACTCCGAATTCAGCGTGTCTTCTTGATGGAGAATTTCTGTATAAAGGCGTACAAAAGGTGAAGAATGTTGAGTGCGGAGATTGTGAATATACAACCTCAATTTTTGAGTCGCCTCCGATTGCGATTTGCCAAATTGCCGCAGCAAGACCAAGAGCTGGTAGGCGGGCGCAGACATGGCGGGAAGTTCAAGACTGCACAAATTCACAAATTTCATTACCGAATGCTCGAATCGCTCCTCGTCTTTGCGCGAGGCATAGCAACAGGCTTCGCCATAGGTCAAAATCATGCGCTCCAGCGTGTTCAAATCGCGTCTGGCAAGGCTTTCGGAATATGCTTCGACCGTAGGAAACGTGAGGCAATGCTTGTAATGGCTGATTTGGCGGGCGCGCTCGGATTTATCTTCTAAGTCTTTGAGAACAGCAAAAGCAGGTGTGTTGCGTAAGATGACCCCTGTCGAAGCAATATCTGCTAAAACGGAGTTCCAATGAGCTTCGGCAAGTTCGTCCGATGTAGCTTTAGGAGAAGTGGCTGAAAGCAGTGATGCGGTCTTCCAGTGAAAAACAGACGCTCCCCAAAATTCTTTGTACAATGCAGCAAGTGACTCCTGAGCGTTGGCATCGGCAATACGAGTGCTTTGGTCGAACTCAAGAGCATCATTCATTGTACAAAGATGCACCTGATGGGCAAACTCCGTATGAGGGAGAAGGTTATGCTCGTCGGGCGATGTAAACGCGCTTCTGCTAAGGTTGGAGGTAATACTTGCAAACATACGCTCAACATCATGTTCGGTGATAGTGTAACCCAGAGTTTCGGGATTCATACACAGTCAAAATTAAATACAACGTCAAAAAAATTTAGAGCGCACGGCGAATACAAGGTTTTGTGCGGTGTTGGCTTTACCCGGACGGAAATGGTTAATCGAAAATATACCGATGCCCCTGCTCTGTCAATCCCGCGAACCCCGAAAAATCATGCTGTTCGGCTTTATCTGGATAATGAACAAGCAGCATTTTTTTCTTTATGTCGTCCGGCAAAGTGCGCAGTTCCGGTAGTGAAGCATGAACAGGATTGGGCATAAATGAGCAGTCGTGGAACATATACTCAGCTTTGTCGCTGTACATTCCAATCAATTCTTTGTCAAACACCGTGTCGCCTGAGATAAATACGCGGTCATCAATAAAGACACCGTAGGTGACAAACGATTGCTGCCAAGGAAATGGTTGTGCCGGAAGATGATTGGTGCGGAAAATTTCAAGTTTGATAGCTCCGTACTGGACTTCCCAGACTTCACGCGGCACGGAAATTTTCAGATTTGGTCGGACAATTTCAAAAAAGTCTGTAAAGGTTAATCGCTCACCCTCGCGGTTGACTTCATTCCATTCCATGCCGCCTCGAAGCGTCATTTCCCACAAAATACGCTGGTACTGCTCATTGATAATCATTTTCATTTTCGGACGCTCCAGCGCCGTCATACCAACGTAGCGATTAAGCAATGCCAAATATTCTACACCGCCGACGTGGTCAAAATGGCTGTGGGTAATGAATAGTGTCTCAACATCGGTCACCGGGCGACCTGTGGTTGTCGGAAAGGCGATGGGACCTGTTGCGCCAAAATCCACAAGAATATGGTCGTTGCCCTTAATAATGAGAAAGTTGGTATGATAACGCTCTTGAGCAAAGGCAGAACCTGTGCCAATGAAAAAAACTTCGAGCGTACCATCATTTTGAAGTTCCAGCTTGCCATTCGGTTTGACAATCTTCATGCAACAACTCCTTGACCGAAATGAATATAGTAAAATCTGAGGAAAATGTAGTGATTACTTGAATTGATTATGAAATCTGACCCAAGACAAAGTATGTTTTCATCAGACCTTTGCCTTTGATTTCAATATTGCCGCGCTCTTGGAAGCGGAATTTATCGCGAAGTTTATGGTAAACTGCCTCAGAAACGTGTATCCGTCCTGCCTCGCCGTGCGATTCCATGCGTGATGCCGTGTTGACGGTATCGCCCCAAAGGTCGTAGATAAACTTTTTCACGCCGATAACGCCAGCGACAACCGGACCGGAATGAAGCCCGATACGGATATTGAGATTATTGCCTGAAGACGCATTGACTTCTGCTAAAACCGTCATCATCGAAAGTGCCATATTCACGGCAGCCTCCGCATGGTCGGCGCGTTCAATCGGAATGCCGGCGGCAGCCATATAGCTATCGCCCATTGTTTTAATTTTTTCTACACCAAAGCGGTCGGCAAGTTCATCAAAGGCAGAAAAAAGAGAGTTCAAAAGACTCACAATCTCTTCTGCCGAATAACTTTCGGAAAGCGGTGTAAAGTTCGTCACGTCAGCAAATATCACGGTAGCATCATCAACTTTATCGGCAATTTGCCGCTCACCATTTTGCAAGCGTTCAGCAATGGAAGCTGGAAGAATGTTCAGCAAAAGTTGTTCGGCGCGGCGTTTTTCTGCGTCCAGAAGGTCGTTATAGCGTAAAATGGTGTCGCGTGAACGCTTGAGTTCGAGATGGGTGTTGATGCGTGCGAGCAATTCAGGCGCGTGAAATGGCTTAACAACATAGTCCAGCGCTCCCGATGCAAAGCCTTTGATGACCGAATACGAGTCATTCCGTCCGGTGAGAAATATGACGGGAATTTTTGACGTTGCAGGATTTTCTTTGAGATGTTGGCAGACTTCATAGCCGTTCATTTTCGGCATCATGACATCAAGCAGAATTAAATCTGGTTTTTCTTGTGCGACGATTTCGAGAGCTTGTTCGCCATTGGTTGCTTTCATCACGCGAAAACCTCGTGTTTGCAGGATACTTTCGAGAGCTTGCAAGTTTACCGGTACATCGTCAACGATAAGAAGATACGGCTGAGTTTCTACTTCGGGGGTAGCTAATTCAGTATCAGAGGCACTCACAGCTATTGCTGAGGGCGTTTCGATTGCCTCTGGGCTATGCTGCTGATGAAGAGCAGGGGAAATATTTTGGTGTGTTTCTACCATACATTCTTTCTACCGCAAAATTGTGTCACAATCACCTCAACATGGGCAATTGCGATTTAGTGAGGATGCGTAAGATACGAAAATCAACGAAGATTCTCACATTTCTCTGCATTTTCCTGAAAATTTATCGGAATCGTGATTGTATCACTAGTACAGCTATTTGAAAGAAGCATAAAAAAAGCCGGACTGTAAACAGTTCCGGCTTTTTTATTTGCATTCGGTGGTTGAACACCGAGCGCATTATTTTGCTTCTTCTTTTTTCTCTTTCTTTTCTTTCTTTTCTTTTTTCTCTTTCTTTTCTTTCTTCACTTCTTCTTTTTTCTCTTCTTTTTTGTCTTGAGCAAAAACAGGAGAGATGCTAGCAAATGCAAATGCTGCAAGCAACACAAGACCAAACTTACGCATAATCGTTACTCCAAATAAAAGGGTAATAAAAAAAGTAATCACTACAAAGTGAGTGATATTGTCCTATTGGATATGCCTAAGATAATAAAGGTTTAATATATCCAAAAAAAAATCTTGGTGAATAATTGTTCATAAAGTGCTAAGACCGCAAAAAGACACAACAAAAACAGGTAAAGATTCACTCGAAGTATGGCGTATTGATACAGATTTTGCATTTTTGCATTTACTTCTTCACGTTCTGACGAAGATGTCGTGAGCATAGCTGCGCATAAACACGGCTTTTCATCACGTTTTTTTTATCCCACATCTGCATTATGACCATTTTTTCCGCCACCACTATCAGTAAATCCTACAATGACATTCCGCTCCTTATTGGGGTTTCCTTCGGTATGGAATCCGGCGAACACGTTGGTATCATTGGCTCTAATGGCGTTGGTAAAACAACGCTGATGCGCATTATTGCTGGAAGCGAGGAGCCGGACGACGGGACGGTGGCATTCAATAAAGAAGCAACATTTGAGTATTTAAGCCAAGTTCCAGCCTTAAACGATGATGATTTTGTGCTGGATGCCGTCATGAAGGCGCGTCCGAAAACGTTCCATTTGTTGCACCGCCACGCCGAATTATGTGCGATTATGGAAAATGATGGCGTTGAACATAGCCACGCCGAAGTACAAGCCGAACTCCACGAGGTAAGCCGCGCTATTGACGACGACGGCGGATGGCTCTTGGAAAACGAGGCAAAAGCGATGCTGCAAAAACTCGGCGTAACGCGCTTTACCGAGCGCATTGCGAACCTTTCCGGCGGGCTGAAAAAACGTGTAGCTCTGGCAAAAACACTCATGTCCGATGTGGATTTGCTCATTTTGGACGAGCCGACGAATCATCTTGATGCCGATTCGGTGCAATGGCTTCAAGACCGCCTGACGGCTTCTCCGCGAGCTATTTTGCTTATCACACACGACCGCTACTTTTTGGATGCTGTCACAACCCGCATCGTTGAACTTGATAGAGGAAAACTCATTTCGTTCCCTGGCAATTACGAAAACTACGTCGAGCGCAAGTCCATGATTACCGCTAACGAAGAAGCCACCGCCGATCATCAGAAAAACCGCCTTCGTACGGAACTCGCTTGGCTCAAAGCGGGCGCACGGGCGCAACGCAAGAAGCAAAAAAGCCGCGTTGATTGGGTAAAAAATCTCCAAGAAGACCAAGCCCGCTTGCGCGAAGCCACCGAACTCAAGCAAATTAAAATTGAGGTTGGAAACCAATTTGCCGGAAGTCAGCTCATTGATGCGGAAAATATTACACAAAAAATTGGTAACCAGACGCTCTTTCATAACTTCACCTACAAAGCCACCAAGGGTGATAGAATCGGCATTATCGGACCAAACGGCTCGGGGAAATCAACATTGCTCAATACGCTTGTTGGGGAAATTGAGCCACACGCCGGAACCGTGAAAATCGGCGCAACAGCGCGTATCGGCTACTTTCGTCAAGAAAGCAGCGATATTACGCCAACGCTTTCGGTGATGGCAGCTGTGCGAGAAGTAGCGGAATACATTGACACGGGCATAGGACGCGACCGCTTTTTGACGGCAAAAGATATGCTTCAGCGTTTTAATTTCGCTCCCAATCAGTATGGAGCGCTTGTGAGCAAGCTCTCTGGCGGTGAACGGAGGCGTTTGGGACTGCTCCGCGTTCTGATGAATAATCCGAATATTCTTATTCTGGACGAACCCACGAATGACTTCGATATTCAAACGCTAGGCGCTCTGGAGGACTATTTGCAGTTTTTTCATGGAGCGCTTATCATCGTCTCGCACGACCGGGCTTTTCTTGACCGGACTGTTGAATTTATCTACTCTTTTGAGCCGAACGAAGAAGGTTTGGTGCATATTAAGCAGTATCCGGGCAATTACTCTGATTACTTAGAGAAAAAGGAAGTGCGAAACGACAATGCCCGCGAAGAAGCACTCCGTGAAGCCGCAAAACCCAGCGAACAAGTTCCAAAGCCATCAAGCGAAACCCCTCGCAAAAACAAATATCAACTCACCAAAGAACGAGAATCCCTTGAAAAGCGCATCCAAGCCCTTGAGCAGCGAAAAGCTGAATTAGAGGCAATTCTTTCCAGTGGAGAAAGCGACTACAAATTGCTGAAAGAGCGCAGCGACGAACTCGCGGAGCTTTTAACGACTCTTGATGACATCACGCTTCAATGGCTGGAAATGGCATAGAATCAGCATTGTTCACGATTATTTTCCGATTATTTTCCGATTATTTTCTTTTTTTAGCAGCGCATGAAGTATTGGCTCATTAAATCAGAACCCGACGTGTATTCTTGGTCGGACTTCGTGAACGAAGGCGGAACCGTCTGGAGTGGTGTGAGGAATTACCAAGCTCGCAACAACCTTCGCGTCATGGCAAAAGGCGACAAGGCACTTTTTTATCACAGCAATATCGGCAAAGAAATTGTCGGTATCGCGGAAATTACTCGTGAGGCATATCCTGACCCGACAAGTGACAGCGAACAATGGGTTTGTGTAGAAGTGAAGCCGCTTGCACCACTGCCCACTCCCGTTACGCTGGAAAGTATCAAATCTGAACCACGCTTGGCAAATATTGGGCTTCTCAAACAATCGCGTTTATCGGTTGTGGCGGTGACAAAAGCTGAGTTTGATAGAATTCAAAAAATGGGAAGCTAACGAATGCCTTCTTTTACGTTGCCTTTCGCCGATATTGCCCTTGCTTCTTTTGCCGCTTTTTTAGCGGGGTTTGTTGATTCGATTGTCGGCGGTGGAGGATTGGTGCAAGTTCCGGCGCTTTTTATTCTCTTTCCGAATTTCCCGGTTCCAATGGTGATTGGCACAAACCGTTTCGCATCGGTGATGGGAACAAGTGTTGCCGCCGTGCAGTACTCCCGAAGTGTGGTCATTCCTTGGCGAACGGCGCTTAGTGCTGGCATTGGCGCGGCGGTTATGTCGTTTTTAGGAGCGAAAATTTCCAGCCTACTTCCGCCCATTGTTCTTAAACCGATAATTCTTCTGCTTATGGCGTGTATAGCGCTTTACACCTATCGTCGTAAGGATTTGGGTCAGGAGAATTTTATGCACTATGACGGCACGGCGCTACTGGCGATGAGCTTTCTCATCGGCTCTGCTACGGGCTTTTACAATGGATTTGTGGGACCTGGAACGGGAAGTTTATTGGTCTTTGGCTTTGTGAGTATTATCGGGTATAGCTTTTTGAACGCATCGGCAATAAGCAAAGTCGTCAATGTTATTGCGGATGCGGCTTCGCTATCATTTTTCATCGGCGGTGGGTTTGTGCGATACGAACTTGCTTTCCCGATGATGCTGTGCAATATGGCGGGGTCATTTCTTGGAAGTCGAATGGCTATGCTGCGCGGAAGTGGTTTTGTGCGGGTCGTTTTTTTGCTGGTCGTATCGGCATTGATACTGCGTTTTGGGTACGATGTTCTAAAAGCATTGAGCTATTAAACCCAAGAAAGCACTTCTCAATACCGCATCAATTCTCTGTTAAATAGCTTTCACGCTTACAACTGAATTCAAGCGCCCGATGACTTTTCTGCCGGAACAAGCATGGGGCGTTGTTCGTAAAATTTCTCTCGCTGCTAACATCTTGAGAATAGAACGTTTGCTTTGTATGGCAAAAAACATTGCATTATTCGACTTGGATAAATGCTGTAAAAATGCGTAGTTGTAGGCATAGATTTTGCTGCACTCCACACTATGTGTACGGACGGCGATATTCTCCACGTAAAAGAGAAACCATTATACCATTGTCTCCGTATATTCATCCAACAGGCATTTACACATTGTTTCAGGAGATACCATCATGGAATTTTTCGATGCAACCGAAGAGATTTACGGCAGTATTCATAAGTTTATGGACGACCACAATGGCGCTTGCCCCAATAAACTTCATGTGTCGCCGACCCTCTTTCAATGGCTAACACAGGTGCGTGTCGAGGAAACGCAACTCAAAGGGCAAGACCCGAACACGCTGGATTTACATATCTTCCCGACGGAATTTGGTTCGCCTCACGTGGTTATTGATGAACAGTTGTCTGATTTTGAGATTATCACCGAATAACTTCATCCCCCTGTGCAGCACCAACGCTCTTCCTCGCTCCTTCTTTGCATTGAGACTTCCGGCTCTCTTTGCGGCATAGCCATTGCGGACGCTGATTCCACAACGCTTCCCGGCGGTAGTCTGATTGCCGAACTCTCCTTTTCCGAACCTTTTCTCCACGATAAACTTCTTGCTGAGGCAACGCGCTCACTGTGTACGATGGCGGATATTACTTTGCCAAATCTCTCGGCAGTCGCTGTTTCTGCCGGACCCGGCTCGTTTACGGGACTGCGTATCGGCGCGGCATTTGCCAAAGCATTGTGCTTTGAAAATTTGCCAAAACTCATTGCTGTTCCAACGCTGGAAGCCATTGCATTGGCGGCTGCACCAAGCGCACGAATGTTGGGCAGAGAGCGCATCTGCGTCGGAATCCCCTCCCACAAACATCTTGTCTATGTCCAATATTTCACACCGGAAGCCGCACCGCTCGGCGCTATTGCGCTTGTCAGTGAGGAAGAATTCACACCCAATCCAAGCATCTTCTATGCAGGAGCGGCATTTGACCACAAACCCGCCTATACGACGCTGCCAGACTATTGCCGCATCACACCTGCGATGATTGCGGCGCTCGGTGTAGAGCATTTCCGTAAGCAAGCATTTATGCTGTCGGAAGATTTTGTTCCGTTGTACGCGCAAGAATTTGTCCCCAAAAATGCGCAGTGAGGTTATGCTGACAAACAGATAGGTATATGCAAGTCACAGACGGCATTGTTCCTTGATTTGAAGAGTATTTTTATGCTTTTGTCGCGGTCGTTTGGAAGGAATAGCGGGAATTTATCGTGAAAACCGTGCTTTCAAGCCCTGCGCTGTGAAGTGCGCCATTGCTTGAATGGAAAGCATCGGATTTGCGCCACTGGCTTCGGGAAACGGGCTAGAATCGGCAATGAAGAGGTTTTTGACTTCATAGATTTCGCCCTCTGGCGATACGGGGTGCGTGGCGCGATTGCCACCCATGCGGCAGGTTCCCATCTGGTGCGCAGAAAAAAGCGGAAAGTCGTTTGGTCGCCATTTCCACGAGGGGAGTTCGCGGAGCTTTGTTTCGAGTGCTTGTACGCCTTGCTTGAGTGAAAAAGGTGCTTGGTGATTATGTGGGAAATACACTTCCTCCGCGCCAGCTTGCAAGTGAATACGCGCCGCTTCTTGTATTCCACGTTGCAAATGTGCAAGGTCAAAATTGCTGATGTGATAGTGTGCAACAGGTCTGCCGCGCTTATCCACCCTGATTGAACCGCCGTCGCGGTCACGGGTAAGCACGATAAAAGCGCCTACTTGTGCTGCTTTCAGCATACCTTCCTTATGACCTCTCCCCGAAAGCCATGGCAGCGCCATACCCAGAAGCCCGCTATGAATGGGCGGTGTTTCAAGTTTTGCGCCCCAATTGCCTGTAATGTGCGTGATTTCATTGGAAAGTGCCGTCATCATATTTCCCCACCAAGCATTCATAGGCTCTGCGTAGATTCCTGCCACAGAAACAGTCGGGTGCAAATGCAAATGTTTTCCGATATGTTCGTGCTGCAAACCGCTGCGGAGCAGGAGTGCGGGCGTATGAATCGAACCCGCCGCTACAACGACAAATTTTGCATTGATGGTAATATTTTTTCCCGCAGACCGCGCCAATACGCCTACCGCTTTACCTTCGCGAATCAATACATTTTCAACATCCGTCTCCACAAGGAATCGTGCGCCTTTGGCGTTAGCGCGTTCCAAAAAGGTCTTCAAAACACCCATTTTCGTTCCTTGTTGGCAACCGAGCGAGCAGTAGCCACACATCGTGCAATCATGCGTCGCGCAGCCGTTGGAATTGCGAGGAATAGTCGTTGTGTGATAGCCCAACGCCTTTGCACCTCGCTCCAGTGCTTGGTTTTGCAAATTATGGCTCGACTCTGCCGTGTCCACGTGGGTTGCGGATTCGATTGCCTCGAAACTGCGTTGGTACTCTGGCGTGAGAAAGTGCGGGTTGGCGTGGTTTTTTGCCCATTCTTCCAAGACGTAATCGGGTGTGCGGAGCGCTGCCGACCAGTTAATCGTTGTGCCACCACCCAAACAAGCACCCGCAAAAATAGACACAGAGCCATCTTTGGTAGAGTATGCGCCCCCTGCTTCGTAATACGCCCCAATCATTTCTGCTTCGCGCTGGGTAAAATCTCGTTCCGAGCCGTATTTGCCCTTTTCCACGACTATCACATCAAACCCCGCTTCAGCAAGTTCACCCGCCACAACACCGCCCCCAGCGCCACTTCCGACGATAACCACGTCGCAGGAAAGCGCTTGGTCTTGGCGTAAGTCAAGCGGCACAATCGGACGCGGTTTGTCCAGAGGCGGCTTGGAGAGGGGTCCCGGATATTTGATTGCTGCCCACGTTAGATTCGCCGTGCTTTCATCGGAGTATCCATACATCAAAAACGTTGTAAGTTTTTTCAAGGCATGAAAACCCTGACGCAAAGGCGCAATGGGGCTTTGCGACCAGCGTTGGAGCATTATTTCGACTTGGGCTTGCGAAAGATTGTTTACTGATTTGAGCGCACCAAACCACGTCAAACCGAGCAGTGGAGAGGAGAGAATATCCAAAAGCTGCACAAACTCTTGTTGCTGCGCCTGCGATAAGTGGTCAAGAGCGATAGCGATTTTTTCTGCCGTCTCGAAATCACTCGCCTTCAAACGCCAGAATCCATGCGTGTCGGAAGCAGAAAGAATTGATGGTATAAATGCGTCGCAGACCGCACGGAGTGTAGAGAGGTGTTTTTCAGAAAGGGTCATAGGTGCAGGCGAAAAAAAGTCCCGAAAATATGACAGCCTTTCGTGAGGATTTCACGAAAGGCTGCATTAGAATTGAAACGGCAATTAGAAGCGTGTTTCCATGTAGTATGGCAACATCGCACGCCAGGTGGGCCAGTCGTGGCGCATATCGTAGCCCCAAATGTCCAATTCGTGGGGAACGGATTTCGCATGAAGCACATTCGAGAGCGCCCGCGAAGCATCCGGTGCTTCATATGCACCTTGACCGCTTAAAATATGGATGCGCGAGCGGCGCAGTTGCTCAAGTGTGTGATGGTCGGTCAAATTCGGGAGATAGTGCATTGGCGAATTGAAGTAGCAGTCTTCATTGAAAAAGCCGTCGGAATACTGCGTCAAATCGTACACACCGCTCATGGCGATTGTTCCGGCAAAAAGGTCGGGACGACGGAAAAAGACGTTGGCACCGTGAAACGCCCCCAGCGAAACCCCTGTGGTCATAATGGATGCGTGCCCTTGGCAGTGCATTTGGATAAACGGTACAACTTCATCGAAAATATAGTAATTGTACGACTGATGGCGGAGCGCCTTGTGATGCGGCATCATTTTGCGATTTAGCCAGCTTTCGGAATTGATACTGTTGATGGAAAACACCTTTACTTTACCCGCTTCGATGTACGGTGCAATCGAATCAATCATGTAAAAACGCTCATATTCGAGATAATCCGCTGCCGCACTCGGAAACATCAGCAATGCCGGTCCAAAATGACCATAGACAGCGATTTCCATGTTTTTATCAAGGCGGGGACTCCACCAGGAGTGAATCTCTCTATTCATAGCACAAACCTTCCGTAAAAATGATATGGAACAACTAAGAATTTATCGGCGAACCGAACAATAATGACGGGAAAATATTACATTGTTTGCTCTTGACCAACCCTATTTCATGCAATGACAAAATATTTTCTGTTTTTCTAATGCTCATTCCTTCAATACCGCATCAAATCTACTTTGCCACCACAAACGGCACACACGTACAGGCTTTCTGTACGAGCGCTTTTGCCTGTTCTGCGGCTTCGCGCGAGGAATAATTTCCTACCGTGACGGCGAAACGTGCCGAACCTTCTGCATTTTTCTCAATCACATCCGAGCGCAAACGCGCCTTGAGAAGCTTTTGTACATCGGCAATCGCACTTTCCCGCGAACTGTAAATACCGACCTGAAGCGTGTAACGCTCTTCGGCGGCGGGCGTTTCGGTCTTGGCTACTTGAATTGGTGATGCTTGGCTGCTTTGCGCTGGGCTCGTTGATACCTGATTGCTTGGTACTTGACTCGTTGGTGCTTGATTCTTGGGTTCGTCTGCTTTCGGTTTTGGGGCTGTTGAGGTAGGGATAGTGCGGGCTGTCGAGGCAACGACGATAGGATTGCGATAGGTTGTAAATGACGGCGGCAGCCCAACGGTTGATTTCACAATTTCCGCAGCAAAGAGCAAAAATTCACTTGTTGGATAATTTCGACGAAAATTTTGCAGTTCTGACCGTGCATTTGCGGTATCTTTGCGGAGACCGTAAATCTGTACTACTCGCCATTGCGCGTCATCCGCCCAAATACTCTGCGGGTTCTCGCGGACAATGCGCACGAACATCGGCAGCGCTTTCACACCGTCTGCCGTCAGCGTAGCGCTCAGAAACTGGACTCCGGCATCATTTGGATACGTTCTGACCAAATCCGGCAGTTCCGCCCGCACATCGCTTGCATTGCCAAGGGCAACTTGGCGGAGTTTAGAGCGAACGATGTTATCGGTGGTTTGCGCTTGAGTCGTAGAAACAAGTACGACCATTGCCAAAGCAAGCATACTGAATTGTCTCTGGCAATTTATGGTGAAATTAGTGCGAGGTATCGTCATAGCATTGCGTAGTTTTGAGAATACGAAAAATCAACATTGGCGCTGTGAGCCGTGCGCAAATGTACGGTATTTTGCCAGAACAACAAGGACTATTCTTTTCAAAAGCATGAACACAACATCAACAAAATCAACGCCTTTCAAAGCCCTCATTGCTGCCGGCGGTACGGGCGGTCATCTTTTTCCTGCGATTGCTGTTGCAGAGGAATTTGCCCGCATCACTGGCGGCGATTGCGCGATAGAATTTATCGGAACTGCTGACCGAATTGAAGCAACAATCGTGCCAAAGCATGGTTATCCTTTCTACACGATTCCCATTACGGGATTGCAAAAACTCATTTCGGTCGAAACGCTGAAATTGCCATTTCGTGTGCTGGAATCCGTGCTGAAGTCTCGTCAAATATTGCAAGAAACCAAGCCGGATTGCGTGATTTGCGCCGGAGCGTATTTGAGCTATCCCGTTGGACTGGCGGCTTCGCAACTCGGTATTCCGCTTTTTTTGATGGAATCCAATGCTTTTCCGGGCAAAACCATCAAGCGCCTCGCTTCCAGAGCTACGAGGATTTATGCGACATTTGAGGATTCACGCCGCCATTTTTCGCCATCGGTAGCCGCAAAACTGGAAATTGTGGGCAACCCCGTCCGCTCAAATCTAAGCACTTTGCCCGACAAAGCCACAGCCCGCACGATGTTTGGTCTTGACCCAACCAAGTTGACGGTATTTATCTTCGGAGGCAGTCTGGGAGCGCGCTCCATCAATGCTGCCGTATCGTCGTCGTTGGAGCGCTTTCGTGCAAGTGGTATTCAAGTGCTGTGGCAAACAGGGAAAAATTATACACCGAGTGCAACCACCAATACCGAAGGCGTTCATATCATGCAGTTCGTCGAAAACATGGCAGCAGCTTACTCGGCGGCAGATGTGGTTGTTTGCCGTGCCGGAGCGACGACCATTGCGGAATTGGCAATTATTCGCAAACCAGCGATTCTTGTGCCATTTCCCCAAGCCGCAAACGACCATCAGACCAGCAACGCTCGTGCTTTGCAGGAACAAGGCGCAGCCATTCTTTTGCCCGATGCCGAGGTGCAAGAGCGCCTTTTTTCATCGGTGCAAGGCTTGTTGGCGAATTCCGTCGCACAAGAAGCAATGAAGCGCTCATTAGCCCCATTTGCCAAGCCCGAAGCGGCAAAACATATTGCTGAGGCAATTTTGAACGAGGTAAGACAAAAATCTCATGGCGAGGTTTTCTAGGCTAAACCTCACCACTATCCGAAGTATTCTAATCGGCATGAAAACATTTTCTTTGCTCTATCGCTTTGTTTGCTGCGGCATTCTTGCACTGGCAAGTATGTCGGCAATGCCATTTTGGGAACTGCACCAGCCCTTGCGCCGTGTGCCAAATAGCGCTTTTCAGTGCGGCGAAGATTTATCCTATACCGTCCGTTACGGTTTTATCACCGCCGGCGAAGGGAGTTTCCGCATACGACCGCAAGCTGTTGAACGCGGATCTTCGGCGTGTTTCGACGTGAATTTTGAAGTGCGTTCTCTGAAAAGTTTGGAGTGGATTTATCGCGTTCACGATACCTACCGCACTCTTATCGACACCGCCGGAATTTATCCTGTATTTTTTGAGCAACACAACCGCGAAGGTGGCTACAAACGGGATTATTGGGCGGAGTTCGACCACGCACGGCGCACAGCACGGACTTCGGAGGGAGAATTTCCCATTGAACCTTTTACGCATGATGTCGTCTCGGCACTCTTTTTTGTGCGAACACTTGATTTATCAGGAATGAAAAAGGGGGATGTTATTGCACTGAAAAACTTTACCGACCGCCAAAGCTATGCTCTGAACGTGCGTATTTTGGGACGCGAAAGCATCACAGTAGAAGCAGGAACATTTCGCTGCATAGCAATAGAGCCGCTTGTCGTCGAGGGCGGTTTATTCAAAAGTGATGGCCAGATTGTGATTTGGCTCAGTGATGATGCACGAAAAATGCCCGTTAAAGTGGCAACCAAGGTGCTTATTGGTTCAATAGACGTGGAACTCAAGCAATTTCAGGCGCGGTAGCCGCTTCTATCCTTGCTGTTGCGACTACTCTCCAAGCGAAATTCCTTTCATCAGCGCCGACGTATCAATCGCCCGATTTTTCCATTCGATTTTGCCTTGTTTGACACGGATAAAGGAGTTTATCCCAATAGCGATAACAAAACCGACGCTAAACGGATGCAAGAGGGTGCTTGCCAAAACAGGATGTTTGTACTTCACCGAAATAGCCAGACGTAGTGCAACGTTTAGCACAATCGCGCCCAAAGAAATCCACCGAAAATCGGCAAACCAAACCGTAAAATACGGTAGCACACACACCAAAAAGAGCATCGTCATCAAGGCAAAAAAGCCAATCGAATTATAGCCTACCAAACCAAAAAGATTTTTGGTAAAGCCATTCCAAACCTCGTCAAAGCTCTTATACATTCGGCAAAAGACTGTATCGGTGCCGGCAGTGGTCAGCATCCGCAAACCGCGCTGCTTTGTGGCTCGGCTTAATTCAACATCCTCCACAACGTGTGAACGCACGGACAAATGCCCACCAAGTTCGATGTATGCTTGTCTGGTAAAGGCAATCCACTGACCATTTGCGGCAGCCAGCGAAGGATAGGTCGAGGTGTACGTCAGCCAGAGCGGAAGCCCTGCATAGACAAACATATCCACAACCGGCACCGAAATCTGCTCCGGCATGGTTTGGGTTTGCTGCTGTGGGAAGGCAGAAAGCATACTGAGGTCGTAGCGCTGCATCCAGCGTACCGTGTTTTCAACGGCGTTTGGGGAATGAGTGTTATCGGCATCGGTGAAAATATAGATAATACCTCGTGCGGCGGCGCTTAATTGCTGACAAGCCCAGTTTTTACCCGTCCATTCTGGCGGAAGTGGTCGCCCTTGGACAAGGCGAATTTGTGGGTAATGCTTGGCAAATTCTTGAACAATTTCTGCGGTCTTGTCGTCGGAGTGGTCGTCTAAAACAATAATTTCCAAGTTTTTATAGTTCTGAGCAAGAAGTCCCGCGAGGCAGTTGCCAATATTGAGTGCCTCATTTCGCGCCGGAATCAAGACCGAAACCAAAGGATTTGACGCATATTGCTGGTCATTCGCAGGCGGGGGAACGTCGCGCAGCATCGGTGCTGTGAAGAAGTTGTAGAGCGTAATGGCAAAAAAGACGGTTAAAACAGCCAACGCCATGTAAAGTAAAACCGTAATCATTGATGTACTTGGTAATTCGGGGGATGGAAAAATGGTGTTCTTCGGATTGCTCAAAACCCTCTAATGATGCTCTTTCTGACGAAAACAGCCAGCGAATATAGCTAATTTTCACCACTTTGTGCGGGTAAATTTGTATTTTCGTGTGTTACCAACTCAAAAACAATCTATGAATATGTCCGCCGACAAGTTGCCCAAGGTTACGGTTGTGACCATTGCGTTTAACGCCGAAAAATTTATCCAAAAAACGCTCGAAAGCGTGATTGAACAAGACTACCCAAACTTGGAATATCTCGTTATTGACGGTGGCTCGAAGGATACAACTCCAGCAATTATCCGCCAGTACGCCGATGCGCCCCAAAGCCGCATAGCGTGGTGGGTGAGCGAAAGAGATAGTGGAGTATCGGAGGCGTTCAACAAAGGAATTGCGCGGCATACGGGCGATTTTATTGGATACATGAATGCCGGAGATTATTTTGCATCGCCGGATGCTCTTTCACGCCTTTTCAGCGTTTATGCGGCACAGCCTGATGCGGATATTGTCTTTGGAAAAGCACGGTTGACGTTTGAAAACGCACCGGAAAAAATTGTCGGTTCGCCCGCGATACCCGCAGACAAATTACCCACTGCCCACCAAGCAATGTACTATCACCGCCGCGTGTGGGCAGAGTACGGCACCTTTAGCATGGATTACCGTTATGCAATGGATTATGAGCATTATCATCGTATCAAAGACCGCATTAAATGGGCATTTTCGGACGTAATTGTGGCAGAACGCCCGCTTACCTCAGCACGGAACAGCTTTGGCAACCCATCGCGCACGTACCGTGAATATCTGAAAGCCGACAGGCAGCATCGTAATCCCGGTATCGTTCTGAATTATGCAAAATTTTTGCGTGATCTCATCAAAGAACGCTTGCGATAAACAGGAGTGCGAACGCTAGTTTGCAATAGTTCTCCAATATTCCGAACCTATTTTAACTATGATTTTTTGCGGGTGTTATTCGTATTTCAACTTTCATCATTTTAAAATAAAGCTATGGGACAACTCTGGGACAGACTGCGCCGCGTCGGGGAATCGTACATCAACGATTTCACCCGTGACGACCCCGATTATTCAAAACTTGACCCCAAAATTCTTGAGGAATTACGCCGAAAGGCGCATACATCTGGCGCATCGCATCGGGGGTATGAAACCGAAGATGAGCGCCTGAAGCGTCTTATCAACGAAGCAGCAAATCCGCAACAAGCCCGGCAATCCCAACAACAAGCCCCACCACCAAAGCACGGCGGCATGGGCTTGGAAGAGGCTTTGCGTGTGATTGGGCTTCCTGCCAATGCGAGTGTGGACGACATTAAAAAACAGTATAAAAAACTGATGATGCAATACCATCCCGACCGCGTAAGTCAACTCGACCAAGCCGCACAAAATCAAGCTCGGGGCAAGGCACAGCACATTAACGAAGCATATCAGGTTATCAAAGTTTTGAAGGGTATTTGATTGATTACTCCGTTTCAAACGCCATTTTTCTGTTTACCGTCATTCCCAAACAACCATGACTATTACTCATTTTCTCGACCAATTAGACTATACCTTCTGGGCGAATAATCGCACACTAGCAAGTATCGAAGCGCTTCCCGACTCTGACGGCAAGGCACAAGCAATCAAGCTCCTTTCTCACGTTGTAGCGGCGCAATATATCTGGTACGCCCGCGTAAGCGGCAAGCCCGAAACAGCGCTTCCCGTCTGGGGTGTTTTGGCACTGGAAGAAATCCGTGAACGCATTCCGCTTATTGATAAACTGTGGAAAGACTACCTTGCAAATGCCACCGATAGCGACCTTTTGGCGCGTTCTTTCGGCTATAAAAACACACTTGGCAACGAGTACAATAATACCCTACTTGAAATGCTCACGCATTTTCCGATTCACTCCGCCTATCACCGCGCTCAGGTTGCAACACTTGTTCGGCAAAATGGCGGTACCCCTGCTGTCACGGACTATATCCAATTTGCCCGCGAAGAGCATAAACGCTAGATGAAGGAGATTTATGAGTACAGCCTTGCAAGGCTTTGATGAGTGGCTCTTCCGACTGGGTAACCTCAGCGCGGCGAACTCATGGTTTGATACGCTGATGCCTGTGATTACCTCGAATAGCTATGTTGTACCTGTTCTTTTGGCTTATGTCGCAGGCGTACTGTGGCGTGGCACGGTGCGCGACCAAGTGTTTATTTTGCTGGTTATTCTCGCCATTGTTCTTGCTGACCAAAGTGTAACGCTCTGGAAACAAGTATTCATGCGCCCGCGCCCTTGTCAAGCATTGACGGATATTCGCCTTCTGGTTCCGTGTGGCACAGGTAAGTCTTTTCCCTCCGGTCATGCAACCAATAATTTTGCCGGAGCAATGTTGGCAGCGCTTTGTTACAGGCGCTGGGGAAAGCTACTGTTTATTTGGGCAGTGGCGGCATCCTACTCGCGGGTCTATTGCGGGGTGCATTATCCGCTTGACCTTTTGGGTGGTGCTGTTTGGGGCTGCATCATTTCATCGGCGGTGTTTTTTGTGTATCAGCGCATTATTCCGCCTCATTCGCCGCTCCGATTGTGAGGCTTGAAATAGTGTCTCTTCACCCGTTCAATTGGGACAAAATTTCCCCGCTCAAGTTCAGAGAATCTGCCTCTTTGTCAAGAAATGTGCGGCTTCTGGCAGCTAAAGAAAATTTCGGCGTTTGAAAATGCCACGCCGAACACTATCTTTGCATAGTTTTTGGCGTACACTTGCCCCGAACTTCCATGATACTTCTCTGTTGGTCGAAAGTTTTTTGACCATAGTTTTTACCTAAAGAACCATGAAACAGCTTTTTCGCTTAATGAATATCGCACAATTCTCACGGCAAACGCGGCTAGTGCTTATGGTTGCCGCCGTAACTCTTTCGGCAATTTTCCCAGCACTGGCGCAAAATGGTCGTTATACGCCAATAACAATGGAGCAGACAAAATTGCTTACCCATTCCAACCAGCGCCTTATCGTGCCATTAGCCGGAGAATGGCAACGCTCCTCGCTTGGCGAACCAGAATGGCAGCGCGTGAATTTGCCATACTCTGAATCCATTATGAGCGAATTTCGTTATCGGCGGACGTTCGTGATTGACGAAACGCTTATCAAAAAATACGAATGGCAGCTTTATTCGCTTGGATGCAACTACCGTATGGAAATTTATATCAACGGGCAGTATCTTCAAAGTCACGTCGGAGGCGGTTTTCCGTTTGGTTTGCGTATCCCGGATTCCTATTTAGTAAACGGAAATAACACGCTTGAAATCGCGGTCAATAACCAACTTGATGCTTCCAGCACTATTCCCTTGCGCCCTATTCCTCACGATGCGAAGGTTTTTGGTGGTATTACGAGAGAATTATTTTTGATTGGTATGCCGAGTGTTTTTCTTGGAAATATTGATACCAAAACAACGTTCAATGGTAGCGATTTCAATACGGCAAATCTTCAAGTGACAACCTCATTGGTATCGGGAAATTTATACGAAACGCTTCAAGGCGATTCGACAAAACCCGCACAAATTGTTACGCTACAAAAAACCACCGTCGAAGTGGTAGCAGAATTGCGCTCTCTGGAGGATTCCACTGTAGTCGTTGCGCGTTCAACACCGTCAATGATTGAAATTGGTGCGAATCGTAATGCGCAAGTAAAACTGAATTTGACCGTTAATGCGCCTAAACTCTGGTCGCCGACCTCGCCAAGCTTGTATGCGCTCGTTGTGCATATTCGGCGCAATGGAGAAATCCTAGATGACCATATTAGCAATGTTGGTCTCTACAAAGCACAAGCAGAAATTCTTGGCGAAAAATCAGCACTTATGGTCAATGGGCAGCCGATGAACATCAAGGCGGTTGATTATATTGAAGATAGCAATAGCGGCGGTGCAACAATTACGATGGCAGAATATGAGCGCGATGTCATTGCACTCAAGACGTTGGGGGCAAATGTTATTCGTTTGCGATTTGGTGCCGCACACCCGTATTTGGCGTATTTATGCGATAAATATGGCTTGTTTATTCTTTCCGAACTACCAGCACGGGGCGTACCATCTGCTATTCTGGGTAAGGATAACTACATTGTTACCGCCCAGACGATTATCAAAGATTACATAGCCGGATATGAAAATCATCCTTCTGTCCTTGCATTCGGTATGAGTGATGGTGCGGCAGAGGGTAAGCCGGAATTGACAGCTTTTTCGCAGAAGATTCGAGAAGTGGTGCGGGGTGTATCGGCGAAACTCTTGTATAAAACCGTTCATGGGCGGACACAAACATTGGACAGCGACGGACTAGATTTTGTTGTCTTTTCGATGCACAGCGACGATGCACAGGATTTTCGCTCCGAAGCAGAGCGACTTCAATCTCTTGCACGGAAAAAACTTACCGTGTTTAGTTTTGGCAAACTCATTCAGCCTGATAACCACAAAGGCTATTCCGACCCACTTTCGGTAGAGTCGCAAGCACGCCATATTCGCCAGAGTTTCCGCATTTTGCAAGAGTATAAAATTTGTGATAATGTCATTATTAACTCCTTTAATGATTATCTGACCGAGCGACCAGTTTTGAACACGAATAATACCGACCAGTATATTGCTACGGGCGGCTTGGTCTCTCGCACGCGAGATTTGCGGTTGCCGTATCAAATGGTCAAAGCTCTCTTTAACGATGAAAAAGAGCCGGTGTTGGAAACGGGTAATTACAAAGCAGAAGTTCCACCGTTGTACACGGTTGTCAGTATTGTGTTTATCATCCTCTTCTTCGTTTTACTGAACACCTCGCGCCGTTTCCGTGAAGATGTCCTGCGAGCGCTTTTGCGCCCGTATAACTTTTATGCCGATATTCGAGACCAGCGTATTTTATCGAATGCCGGGACGTTCACCTTGGCAATTGTGCTATCGGCAACACTCGGCTTGATTGTTTCGTCGGTGCTGTATTTCCTTCGCTTCAGCTATTTGCTTGATTATGTTATTACGCACCTGATACCCTCGAACACGCTCAAAGAGTTTATCAACACTATCATTTGGGAGCCATGGGCTTCTTGCTTGGTTGCAACGGGATTATTCTTGGTGGTGATTGGCGTGGTAACGTTAATTATCCGTGCGTGTTCATTTTTTGTCAAGTCACGAATCTTTCTCGGCGATGCCTTTGTTATTAGTGCATGGGCATTTTTGCCAATCGGGTTTTTGCTTATTATGACTGCCGGTCTATATCGGGTTTTTACCACCGACAGCTACACGCTTATTTCGCTGCTGCTTATTGTCTGTATTTTCCTTTGGTGTATTTATCGGATGCTGCGCGGTACAGCCGTGGTTTATGACATCAAGGCTTCCCGGGTGTATCTCGTTGGTTTATTGCTTATTGCGCTTATTGCCGGGGCAGTGATTTTCTACTACGATTCACGCTATTCGACGATTGCTTTTACCAATTATTTCTTCTCGGTGCTGTATAAGTAACCTCATTCACCGCACGTTTCGATGATATTTTCCTTTGGATACCGTTCGCATTTTCAAACCGTTGCGCTTGCTTTTGGAGTAAGCGCAACGCTCTTTTTGGGGCAGTTGTATGGACAAACAAAACCAACCGACAAACCCGATAAAACCAAGGCGGAACAGCCATTGGAATTGCCGGAATTTGTCATCACCGGCGTAGAATCCCTCGACGTGCCGGGGGGCGCAAAGCAATCTCCCAAACCTGCATCCAAACTGACCCAACAAGACATTCGCCGATTTAACCCGCTTGACAAACAATCGTTTTCGCTTCTGCCGATGCAAAGTATTGGGCGGATGCTCTTGCCGCAGCAAGAGAAAGACGGTTTTGTGCGTGGTGAATTTGGGATGTTTATTACGCCCAGTCTGGAAGCCGGATACAGAGCAGTCTTGGGCAATTTCGACCTCAACGCCAATGCCGCTTTCACGCTTTCCAACGGACACCGCCGCAATGCTGATTTTACTGATGCCGCATTAAATCTTGCTTCAACATATCTCGCACCGGAGAAATTTTTCTTTTTTGGCGGAAGCCGCACCGATACACGCTTGAGCGTTCACAATCGCTCGTACAAATTTTTTGGTGCCGATAGCGCGACCTTTCCCGAAACCGCACCGGAGCGTAGTCTTTTGCGCCTCGAAGCCGACGTGCAAACAGTCGGGAGTTTCGAGAATTGGCAATACGATATGGGCGCTTCGCTGGAAAGCGCACTCTTGAGCGGCTCACACGCGAACACTGCTTTGAAAGGACATATAAGCGCACAAACAACGCTCGGCGCACTGCATCTCGGCGGCAAAACCGATGTCGCTCTTGTACAATCCAGTAAGGGCGCTCTAGGGGAACAATATCGGTTTGCGCCTTGCCTACTTGTGGGATATAGGGCGGACGGTTTTGCTCTTTCGGCAGAACTCGGTGCGCATATTGTCAATGATGGTTTTGATGGGAGTGGAACAACCGTCCGTCCTGCGGCAATGCTGCAAGCACGGCTGGCAGCAAGCGATGTTGTGACGCTGGAATTGAGCGGAATGACAGGCGTTCGCCCTAGGTATTTGATTGATGCGCTCCGCATCAATCCTTACGTTCCGATAGCTCTTGCTTCGGCGTTGCCACAGTATTATTTTGAGCGCGTCCTTTACGATGTTACCGCTTCTGCACGGGTACAGCCCACGCGCAATATCGCCTTTACGCTTGGCGGAAGTGCTTCCCGCACCGATGCGGCGATGCTTTTTCAGCCAACGGCAGTCAATGGTGAAATTTCCCCTCTGTTTGCATCAACAAGTATCATTGGTACATTTGCAGAAGCGTATCTGCAGTTCACCGAGAATGATATTCTCACAACCCGCATCAATGCTCGTTTTGGGATGCGTTTTTCTCCGACTGGAACGGTGGAACAAGGCGTTCCCTATCTTATCCCGATCGAAGGGCGTGTGGTCTATCGTCGGGCATGGTTGCCGCAGCTTGAAACGCAGGTCGAGGCAGTCTATGTTGGGAACCGTACTGTGCTTGCATCACCCGATTTACCCGCTTACTGGGATGTTCGCCTGAACGCGGAATATCGCATTACACAATCCATCAGCGTTTATGCGCGAGGTACAAATCTTCTGAATCAGCAAATCACACTCTGGCAACGGTATCAAGAGCGTGGCATATTTATTGCATTGGGATTTGTGATAACATTTTAACAATATGTCATTGGTGCGGTTATGATTGAACTTGATGATACAAACCATAATGATTTCCTGAACGACGAGGCACGAAGCGGCTTCGGCGACGATGGCGAATCATTCGCGCTGGGCAAATCAGAGACCCTAAGCGAAGCAACAGCTACGGTAAGTGCGGGGTTTCCGCCTGAAGGCTCCTTAGTAGAACATCTTCCTATCGCCGTTCCTGCATTGGAAGCGTCTCTGCCAGAAGCTTCTGCACAAGAGTTTCCTCCGTTGAATATGGTGTTAACAACAAGTCCCGAACCTACATCGCCGATTTCGGAAGTATTGCCAAGCGAGCAGCAATCGGTGTCCGCACCGACCGAAACCTTACCTCAGCAATATCCCGTTACGAAGGAACACCAAGCGCTGCCGCTCACAACCAGTCTTGATGAAACTATTGATACCAAGCCTTTCGACGACGAAGGACCATCCTTTGAGGAAATTTCTCGTGAATTGGCAACAGCATTCCCACAATCCCTGCCAAATCTCAATCCTAGCGCATATCAGCCGGAAATAGAGCAACCCGCAGTGACCGATTCGTCAACGGCATTCAGCACGGAGACCATTAGTGCTGACGCTTTGGGCGCAGCAGCCATTGGAGCAAAAGCGCTTTTTGATAATTCGTCGTCGCCGAACACCGCACAAAATACTGTTGACGAGCATGAACCGCTCTTTTTCGGCGCTCATAATACTGTTACTTCCGATAACGATACCATAACCAGCGAGCGAAAAGTCGTTACTATCCCGGGCGCGGATGAGCAGCGCGAACACGATGCAAAACGCGCTGCCGACCAAAAAGCGAAGCACGATGAAGCCCGCAGAAACACACGGTCGCGTGGAATGGCTGCCGCAATCGTCTTTGCTGTTTTGCTTTCTGCATTAGTGGCTTCGGGATATATGCTTATTCGCAAAACAAGTCTTGGTTCGAGTGTGGGAAATGTGTGGGCAAAATTGAGCGGTCAGACTCCAAACCCTGCTGTGCAAGACAGTTCACTGGCATTGCTGGATTTAACAAAAAACTCTCAGTCCGGCACCGCACAAAATCTGAATTCTGTCAATACCGCCACTTCGCTAAATCTCGGTGACACGGCGAAAAACGCCACGGCAAGTGCGCCAGCAACCACCCAGCCAATCACTGGTGCAAATCAAACAACAAACGGCGAGAAATCTCCGCCCTCCGCTCAAACGCAATCCATAGCCCAAGCATCTACCACGCAGAAAATGGATTTGGCAAAAGAGCGTCCAAATGCAACACAGAAAGCTGACACGCCGAAATCAGCACCCAAAAGCAATTTCTACAACGTCACTCTGCCCGAAAAGTCAAAAACACAAAGCACAAAACCAACGCAAGCCGCAAGCCAAGTAAACAAGCCACAAGCCGCAAGTATTCAAGCGCCAAAGCCGCAAGCCACAAGCACTCAAACAACAAATCCTCAAGCAACAAAACAGACAGGCACTCAAGCGCCAAGCGCCCAAGCACCGAAAGCCCAAGCCGCCAAAGTTCCAACGCCAAAATCCAAACCTCTGTCATCTTCTGCTTTAGAGCGTCAAGTGACGCAGCAAATCAACGGTGTTTTTGCTATTCAGGTTTATGCTTCGCCGTCGCTTATTGATGCCGAAGAATGGCTTGAACGCTTGAAGAATCGCGGTTTGGTGAACCCTCTTTTGACCTCACAGGTTGTGCGCGGACAGACGATGTACCGAGTACGATTTGGTTTGTATAACACCTTGCAAGAGGCAGAGCGCGATGCAGCACGATTCGGCTATGCTGGAAGTTGGGTTGTTCGCTTGCGTTAATCATATGTTGGTTTGCTAATTGTGCCAACTCGCTATATTTTGCTAAATTTGCAGGATGCGATACACGCTTTTGCACAAGCGCTTCAAAGAATCATTTTTCTACGATGATGGAAACCGATACGCTGACTCCTCCCACTGACACCTTTGCTGCGTTTGAAGATGCTGAACTCACCAGCATTCGCGGGCGTTCGGTGGCGCGTCGTCGTCTTGACCGTGAATTGGAGACGCTCGACCACACGTCGCACCGTCGTCGTCATACCTTGATGGGATTTGGTAGCGCATTGTGCGTACTGATATTGCTATTATTCTTGCTCAATTTTCTGGATATTACGCCCTATTTGCGCCAGCCGGAGCGAGTGTCTATTCCTATTCAACTATTACAATTTGGCATTGGTAATCCAACCTTGCCAAGTGCAGGAAATCTCACTGCCGAAGGCACTGCCCGCAAATCGCCTCAAAGTCCCGAACCACTTGAAGATGCCCGCGTTTCTGACGCTAAAACTGAAGCAACTTCGACCGTCAAACCCCGCGAAATAACCCAGCCCGCCTTTGTCAAGCCCGTTAAAGATGATGCTAAAACAAGCGAAAAATCGGTGAAAATTGCTGAGAATACGACAAGTAAAACCGATATTGGCGCAAACACGGCTGCGGCTGCCGCCGATGCAGAAGGCTTAGGACGCTTTGGGTCGGGCGCTGGGCGCGGTCAAGGGTTTAGTTTGGATTGGGGCGGCGGCGGCAACCGTGTTGTGATGCACAAAGAATTGCCGAAATATCCTGCCGGAATTACCACATCAGCACAAATTAAAATGCGTTTTACCGTTCTACCCAATGGCAGCGTTGGTATGATTTTGCCAATGCAAAAAGGCGAACCCACTTTGGAACGCGCAGCAATGGAGGCTCTTCGGCGCTGGCAATTCAATCCCATGGCGGCAAACGCTGAGAGCAAAGATATGGTCGGATTTATTACCTTTACCTTCCGAATTCAGTAACGCCAATCAAGGCAAAATTTTAGGAGTTTTTTATGGTGAAAGCCGTTGTCTTTGACCTTGATAATACGCTGGTTGATTTTATGGCGATGAAGCGCACGGCGATTGATGCCGCCGTGACCGCCATGATTGATGCGGGCTTTGACCTGACCTTTGACCAAATAAAATCACATATTGACCGTATCTATAACGAACAAGGAATTGAGTATCAGCGCGTTTTCGACCAGCTTTTGCAAGAAGCGCTGGGGCGCGTGGACTACAAAATTTTATCGGCAGGGATTATCGCATACCGTCGCGCCCGCGAAGCCTCATTGAAGCCATATCCACACGCAACGGCAACGGTTATTGAGCTTGTCAAGCGCAATATCAAACTTGCGGTTGTTTCCGATGCACCAACACTGGAGGCGTGGTTGCGACTATCGTATATCAACTTTCATCACTTTTTTGATGTGGTCGTTACCTTCGACGATACCAAAGAGCGCAAGCCAAGCCCCAAGCCCTTTTTGACCGCCTTGGCAAAACTTGGCGTAGAGCCGCAACACGCCATCATGGTTGGCGATTGGGCAGAACGCGATATGGTTGGCGCAAAAAATGTTGGTATGCAAACAGCATTTGCGCGGTACGGCGACTCATTTGGGAATCAAAATGTGGTCGCGGACTTTATCTTGAACGATATTGCGGAATTATTAACCATCATCGAGACTCAGCGCTCGTCAGCATCATAACTCGTTTCTCATTTTTTGTTTTTTTGCAATGGCAATTCTTCCTATCTATACCTACGACCATCCTGTATTGAAGCAAGTCGCCAAGCCGGTTGAGAATATTACCGACGACCTTATTCAGTTCGTCAATGCGATGCTTGAGACGATGAATAACGCCGATGGTATTGGATTGGCAGCCAATCAGGTTGGTGATGAGCGTGCGGTTGCTGTTGTTGATTTGAGTGAACTTGAGGACGAGAAAAAAAAGTCGAAAATCAAGACTCCACCAATTATCCTCATCAATCCTCGTATTACGCTCTTTTCTGAGGAAACAAGCGATTCCGAAGAAGGATGTCTGAGTTTACCGACCTACCGCGATTCGGTCAACCGTCCTGAAAAAATTCAGATACAATTTTTCGATCTGCAAATGCACGAACATACACTCGAAGTGGAAGGGCTTCTTTCACGTGTGATGCAGCACGAACTCGACCATCTTCAAGGAAAATATTTTTTTGAGCGCGTTTCGGCGGTGCGCCGCGCTATGGCACATCCGAAATTGCGACGGATTCAACTTGGTCAGGTCGAGGCAGATTATCCGCTTTTCAGCCCCAAATCCCTCACCTCATCGCGCTTTCCTAAAAAGCGGAAGTAATTGTTGTACGCATCTCCACACTTGATGACTCACCAAGAAGTATATGCCGGCATTCCCTACGAGATTCGCAAACGTTCGCAAGCAAAACGAATGTCGCTCAAAGTCTCGCATGACGGGCGCGTGTGGGTGTCTGTGCCAATGCGGGTCTCGCTCCACGATGCCCGAAAATTTGTGGAAAGCAATATTGCTTTCGTGCAAGCGACACTGGATAAAGTCTCCCGTGAGCGGCAAATCAAGACCGACAAAGCCAGTGCTAATGAGCCTTTGGTGTTTATTGTGGATGGAGAGTGGCTGCCCGTGAGATTGGAGGCGGGAGAGCGGTTTCGGATGGAAGTTCTGACGGAATCTGCCGTGCCGCCCACTGCACAAGGCGCACGACTACTGGTTTTGACCCTTCCCCAAGAAAAAAATACCGAGCCGGAAGTGCTACGCGCTTCAGCGCTTCAATACTGGCGTTTCAGCATGATTAACCGTGCGAACGAGATTCTGCCCCAGCGCACACTCGCGCTTGCGGAGTCCTTTGGTGAGCCGCTCCGCCGCATTGCCGTCAAAGACCAGAAATCCTTGTGGGGAAGTTGTGTAAAATCACGTAAAAGCATCAACTTAAACTGGCGCTGCATTCTTTTTCCGCCACCCGTGCGAGATTATTTGATTATCCACGAACTTGCTCATCTCCGACAGGCAAATCACTCCCCCGCCTATTGGAAGCAAGTAGAAGCCTGGTGTCCCGGCTACGAAGCTGCTGAAGAGTGGCTCAAAGCAAATGGAAAGCGGATTATGGCGTTGACGGCGTAAAGAAATAACGTGCTAAACACTCTGCTCCAATGCCGATTCTACGCGCTCTAGCAACCCTTTGACCGTTGTCGTCAAGGACAGACGCTCGTGGTCGCCGAGGGAAATACTTTGCCGTATACGCTCTTGGAACTGCTCTTGCAATGCGGTGTTCTGCACTTGCTGGTCTTGGAGGGCGCTTCTTTGCTGGTCGAGTTCTGCGGTAAGCGTTGTAGCTTGCTCTTCGAGTGTCATTATCATTCCTTCCCGTTCCGTTATTTTTCCCTCCAATTCCGCGATACGCTCCTTTTGTGCGGTCATCATCTGCTCACTGTCGTCGGCATGGGCTTGAAGAGCTTGTTGATGCTGTGTACGCTCTTCTTGGAGTTGTGCTTTCAGATGCTCAAGTGCTGTTTCGTAACGATTTTTCGTATCGGCAAGCTCGGAAGCAAGATTTGTAGCGGCTTCCTCGCGGATTTGCTGTAATTGTGCGGTCAATATTTGTTCATGATCGCTGGTTTGAGCCTGAAGAGCTTGCTGATGCTGTGTTTGCTCTTCTTGGAATTGTGTTCTCAGGTGTTCAAGCGCCGTTTCATAATGATTAGTCTGCTCGGCAAGTTTGGCAGTAAGATTTGTAGTGGCTTCCTCGCGGATTTGCTGCAATGTGGTTTGGAATTCTTGTTCTTTTGCAAGGAAACTCTGCTCTTTTGCTTGAAATTGTGTGATGCTCAAGGTTTGTTCTTCCGCTATTTGCTGCCATGTCAGCGACTCTTGTTCTGCCTTGCTGACGGCATCTTGCAGCGCCAAGCGTTCAGCAGAAAGCGCATTGATACGGGCATGACTTTCGCTGGCGAGTCGCTTGGCATCATCAACTTGTGCGGTCATCTCTCCACTATGCGACCGCGCTTCATCCAATTTTTTCTCCATCGCCAAGCGTTCTTGTGCTGCGTTTTGCTCAAATGCCTCTAAACGCCAGCGTAACTGCTCATTTTCATCCAAGATAGTGTCGCGTGCTGTTCTGAGGTTTTCAATATCCGTGCGGAGTTCATCCACCTCGCTTGCCGCCCCCAACGCTTGTTGGCGACTCGTTGCTAAATCGTGCTTCAGTTCGTCAATGCTCGAATGGAGGTGGCGGTTATGAGTTTCGAGGGTTTGTGTTGTTTGAGCAAGTTCTTCGCGCAATGCCGTGTTTTCTTCACTCTGCCGTGCAACGAGTTGTTCTTGCTCAAGCAGAATACGACGGAGTTCCTGAAGGGTTTCTTCACGCTTCGTGTTGATCTCCTGCTCACTCACGCTTTTCTGTTGCAATTCCTCAAAATCGTGCTGAAGTTGTTTCACTTCACTTTGCAAATGCTCGGTATAGGCTTGCAGTTTCGTATGACGCTCGTGTTCGTGCTGCAACTGCTCGGCAAGTGCGCGATGCTTCTGAGCAAAAGCCTTGTTTTCGGTGTGGATAGCTGACGTAGCTTGCGCCATCTCCCGGATAACATTCCAGAGATTCATAACGACAGCTTGGACTTCAGCGCTTGGTTTAAGTTCGGCAGCCATTGGCGAAGGGGAAAATGAAGGTTAAAGAATGAAAAAGTCAGCAAATGCACGGCTTTATCGAACAGTCTTTCGGCGATTACGCACGTAATCCTCGAAGACATAATTGCCCAAGCCCTGCAAACTGCTATAAAAAGCGCGTCCGCTATTGGCTTTGGTAAACTCCCGAACAAATTGTTGTAAGTAAGGGTCTTGCGCAACCATAAACGTTGTGATGGGAATATTCAATCGGCGGCATTGTGTGGCGAGATTCAGCGTTTTGTTCACAATCTTTCGGTCAAGTCCAAAGCTATTCTTATAGTATTTCGCGCCTTCTTTCAAGCAAGTGGGTTTGCCGTCGGTAATCATAAAAATCTGCTTGTTACTTGTTTTGCGACGACGGAGAATATCCATTGCCAGTTCCATTCCTGCAACAGTATTGGTATGATACGGTCCGACCTGCAAATACGGTAAATCCTTGATTTCCACTTGCCACGCATCATTGCCAAAAACCAAAATATCCAGCGTATCTTTCGGGTAGCGCGTCGTAATGAGTTCCGCGAGTGCCATCGCCACTTTCTTTGCCGGCGTGATGCGGTCTTCGCCGTACAGAATCATGGAGTGGGAAATATCAATCATCAGCGCCGTCGAGGTCTGCGTTTTATACTCATTTTCTACAACTTCTAAATCATCTTCGGTTAATTTGAAATCGCCAATGCCGTGATTGATTTGCGCGTTGCGAATGGAGTCCGTCATGGCAATTTGTTCGACCGAGTCGCCAAATTGGAAATCGCGGCGGTCGGTTGTCTGCTCATCACCGATACCAGAGATGGGAGATTGGTGGTTGCCGGGTTTTGATTTTTTCAATTTGCCAAAAATTTCTTCCAGTGAGCGTTGGCGAATACTCTGCTCTGATTTTGCGGTAATCTGGAAAACACCGCTATTGGGCTGCTCTTCGTCAATGTACCCTCGGTCTTTGAGATCTTGAAGAAAATCGCCCATACCATATTCGTCATTGGTCAGCCCATATTGGCGGTCGAGTTGGTTGAGCCAATCCATTGCTTCGGTAAAATCGCCAGAGGTATAGACTAATAATTGCATCATCAAATTCAACAAATTCTCAAATGCCGATTTATCGCCATCGGGATTGGGAACAAATTCTGTAAAACGATAGCCAAGCATATTCGGGCTCCTGTGAAAATTGAGTGATGAACAATCCCAAATATAGCCGAATGAACGAGGAAAAACAAGGTAAAAAAAGGGATTACGCCCGAAAAACTGAATAAATTTTCAGTATCAAAATCGTGATTTTTCGATACTGAACAAATTTTCAGTCTTTTGTCTTGCGCAAGGCAAAATCACCCCTCAGATACAATGCGAAACAATCGTTTTGCTTGTGAACAAAAAATAACAACAATAAAAAACCCTCCAAATGCCCTTTTTAAGCAAAAAACGGCAGATTCGCCCTTTCAAAGGCAGTGTGGATAGCTTTTTGGAGGAAAAAATTGCCCTGAATAGCTCATTTTTCGTTGTTTTGCACCCACTTGATTCAATTGGTGGGAGAAAGTGGGAGACAAATTCCATCTTGCTCTAACAGTGGGAGAAAGTGGGTGAGCGCACCGAGTAGCGCATTCTCTAATGGTTATTTCTCTTCCAGCGCCATGAGTTTCTTCAAAGGACAAGAAACATATTCGATAGACGACAAGGGTCGTGTGAACGTCCCGACGAAGATGCGCAAAAGCATTCAGCCGGAAGCCGGAGATACTTTTATTCTGACACGCGGCGTTGACAAATGCGTCGTAGCGTACCCGATGAATGAATGGAAGAAATACGAAGAGAAATTTGCCACCTTGAATCAGTACAACGAAAAAGACCGCTTTTTTTTACGCATGATTCTTTCGTGGAGCGAGGAAGTTGAGATGGATGGTCAGCAGCGTGTTTCACTTCCCAAGCGCCTGAGAGAATTTGCTGGAATAGAATCGAAGGTAACGATTGTTGGCATGATAGACCATATTGAGTTTTGGCAGCCGGAGGAATTTGAGAAATACTTGAGCGGGCAATCAGAATCTTACGAAGATGTTGCCGCAAAAGTCATGACCATCTGAGATAGACAATAAACAATTACGAATGATGCAGACAAGCTATATGCGATGAAAAAAAACCGCAGACATTCCGCACCGCCGCGCTTTATTGCGCCATCAGAAACGGTGCTTGGCGAAGACGGAACAGAAATTGCCACAAAAAATGCTGGTGATTATCACGTTCCTGTTATGCTGAAAGAATGTTGCGATTGGCTTGTCACCGACCCTGACGGGACGTATATTGATGGCACGTTGGGCGGGGGCGGACATTCGGCAGAAATACTTCGTCGTTTAAGTTCTCATGGACACTTGATAGCGTTCGACGAGGACGGCGAGGCGATTGCCCGGGCTAGGCAGCGCTTTGCGGACGACGTAGAAAACCCATCACCACGTATGACCTTGAGTCATACATCCTTCTCTTTCGCATGCAGCATAAAAAGAGACGGGAAGCCCCAGGCGCAGGACATCACGGGGATACTGCTTGACCTTGGGGTATCTTCCCGCCAGCTTGACACCGGAGGCATCGGGCTAAGCTATCGTGTGAACTCCCACCTTGACATGCGTTTTGGTTCACGCGATAAGCCTCTTGCGTCAGAGCTTATTGCCACAACGGAACAGGGACAACTGGAGCAAATCCTTCGTGAATTTGGCGAAGAACCGTTTGCGAAGGTAATAGCGCGGCGGATTGTCGATGTCCGCCGCCTAGCTCCGGTTATGACAACGTTTGATTTACGAGCAATTGTGGAAGAGTGTGTACCGCCGCATTTGCGGCAGCAGGCGCTTTCGCGGGTGTTTCAGGCATTTCGGATTGCGGTGAATCGTGAATTGGACGTGCTGGAAGAAACATTGCGGGGCATTGTGCCACGCCTTCAGAAAGGCGCTCGCATTGTTGTTCTGACGTATCATTCTTTGGAAGACCGTGTTGTCAAAACCGTGTTTAACGATCTTGCCAAACGCAGTGTGCCGCTCGACCCCACCAATCCTGATGATGCCGAAGCTGCGATAAAATCCACAACAAAGCGTATCGAACCCGTTCTCAATGTTTTACTCAAAAAACCGCTTGCGCCGTCGGACGAAGAAATACGCATCAATCCCCGTGCCAGAAGCGCTAAATTGCGTGTTGCAGAGAAGTGCTGAGAAAATACGACCGTAGAGAAACGATGTGAAAATATGAAGAATCAATTTTTGACCAGAGACCGCAACTGCACAATATCGCTTTTCCGCAAAAGCCCCGTACCAACGCATACTCCCAGAAAAACACCACCCAAAAAAAGACCGCGAAGCACTGCCGTAACAGGCTTTGCAACTCCTGAATAATACGACGAAACGAATAAGGAAAGTAGGAGCGCCGCGAGCATCACGGCTATCGCAACACCGCACCGCAAGAGCAGCGCCGCAAGCGAAGACACTCCGACAAATTCCCGAAGAAACCATAACCCAAGAGCTGCTGCCGCCACCGCCGAAACTATCCGCACAGCCAAAGCACCCAAAATACCGAAGTTCGGCGTAAGCAGAATATTTCCCACAAGAGCAATCACGCATTGTACCAGCATCATCGGCAGCGCCTCGCGTTGTTTGCCCAATGCCGTCAGCACTGCCAGCATATAGGCGACCGCCATGCTTGCTATGAGTGTCCACGCACCGACAGCAAACTCCAGCGTATAGGGCAGATACGATGTGCCTGCTGTGAGCCATAAGACCTCTTCCGACAATGCCCCCAGCGCTACGGCGCAAGCCAGTGCAGCTAATAGTGTGATTTTTAGCCCTTCCAAAACAAAGAATTTACTGCGCTCAGGGTCAGTTGTTTGAAATCGTGTTATCGCCGGAGCCATCACCACAGCAATAATCATCAACAAGCCCACCGATGGTGCAATGACACGGATGATGGCACTAAACGCACCGAGGGTTTCCCTGCCATAGAGCATATCCAGCACAATAGTATCAACTTTATCTTGAAGTTGTAGTAGGCAAAGGCTCAGAAAAATCGGCATACTTTCGCGCACCAGCCGCTTTGCCAAAACCATATCAAAAGGCTTGAGAAACAATCGCCATTGTGCATCGGCAAGGAGCATTATCACAAAACCCGGCACGGCTGAGACCGTGAACCATACCACAGCCCGAAAGGGCGTAAGATTGGCGCGGTCAAGAACAATGACACCGCAGAGCAGCATTGCATCAAGAAGCCCCGCTAAGGCAGGCAAAAGTTGGGCATTCCGCGCACGATGGCGCATTTCCAAGACCGAACGAAAGAGCGTTCCACGCGCTGCCAGTCCCAAGTAAACGGCATACACCATCATCAACAGACTCATTGAAGGCTCTGTAAGCAGCACAAAACCGAGTATTCCCAAGGCTGAAATACACCAGAGTACGAATCGAACATAAAAAAATGTCGTAAGAATATGGTCTTGCGCAGAAGGATTTTCATGTTGTTCGACAAAAAGGCGTGTGACCACGGCATTCATGCCCATTTCGGCAATAATCAGGAACGCAAAGCCGCTTATCTGCTGAATCCAAAAGAACGTGCCGTTGTCCGCCTTCGAGAATGTATGTTGAATAGTGCCAAACGCAAAGAGCAGCAGACCCATTCCCAGTAGTTGATTGCCAACCAAAATAGCGCCCGCTCCGGCAAGACGGCGTAAAGCAAAGGGCGAAGAATGAGGCGTATTCACAGGCGGGAAAAGAAAAGTGAGGAAAGGAAATGCGGGTGGGAAAATGTAGAACAAGGAACGGCGCAACGCTTCACAGCGATAAAGGTTTTAGATAATTCCAGCCCGCGCCATGCAAATCTTCCCATGAAAACCCATCCTCATCGTTGCCGGGCATAATAAACACGGCATCGCGCAAAGCATACTCAAAATCAATGCGTCTGAGCGCCTCGCAGAGTTCCGTGAATCCGGCATGAGTCCAATACTCATCTTCGGGCATATCTTCCAACAGTCGGCGAACAGGCTCTAATGGGGCGTATTCCAGCAAAAATGCCATTGTGACGACAATGTAACCCTTTTCAGAACTCAGACGAAAACTTTCGTCGTGGCTTGCGCCGAGTTCTTCCTGCTCCGTTGCCATGCTTGCGCTGATTTCACTCACCCATGACTCAAACTCCGCTTCATTATTGGCTTCGTCGCTATCGGTGATATAATCCCAATACCCATACTCCCAATAGGGCTTGTTTTCGAGTACCAACGTGAGGCACTGCTTGTAAAGCGCCAATTTTTCCTGTGGTTTTTCGGCGTTATTTTTCTGGGAGGCATCGGCAATAAGTTTTCGCAGCCGTGCGCCTGTGTCATCGCTGGAAAGCGTTGCAAGGACGAACTGAACACCGAAAAAGAAGGTTTCGGGTTCGCGCCCGAAAAGTGAGGAGAAAAAGCCGCGTCGGTTCATGGTGTTGGGTTGGAAACGGTATGGTGATTATGCTTTGGGCTGCCACGCTTTGGTGGTGCGGGTTTCGTTGCCAAAGGTATTTTTGAGAATAATTTCAATTTCTGCCGGACGCGACCAGTCCACGCCTTGAATTTGAGAAAGGAGCTTGGTTGCTTGCGCCACGACACTACCATTTTTCTTTTTGACGAGCATAATATCGCGCTGCGGCACGGTGAAGCGCTGTTTTGCGCCGCCGCCATCGGGTGTGACGACCAATTCCACGCCGCATTTTGCCGGAGGCAAATAGTCAACAAAATCAATAACCATGCGCCCGGCGCTTGATTCATTATTGCGGTAAAATTCTGCCCCTTTAAATTCGGGTTTGTCTTCCAGCGAAATACGCTGAATTTCTGTGCTTTGCTTCAAATGCTCCTCATGGACTGAGGTGAGCGTGATGGTGCGGGAGATTTTTTGTCGCTTTTTATCGGCTTGAAACCATGGAAGTTCGCTGATAGTTTGGCTTTTGGCGCTGACAACGCCGTCGCCCGGCTCAAAAAGCGATTCCACACCAAAACCGATTGCGCCCAAAGCACGACGCATTAAATCCATCGCGGCGGTTTTACTCAGGTTTTGTGTTTCTTTCAGAAGTTCTACCTTTCCGACAACGCTCACGTATTCGACATCAAGCGGATGAGCGGCATAGCCTGTGCGCCGCATAAACTCGCCGCCATCTTCGGGGCGCTGCAAATCTCGAATGGCGGGAGAATCAATCGGAACGTCGTTTTCAACTGAAGCAACTACTTCCAGCGCCTTATCCAAAAAGGGCTTGACAAGGAACCCTGCATCTTTGGATTTTTCCACGAGTGCCGTTTTCCATTGCCACGCACGGGCAAATGGTGATCCTTGATGCGGCGAACCAATAGAAATGAGGCGCTCGGTACGGTGGTCGTTGAGATGTTTGGTGAGGTAATACCGTGCTGTCACGCCGCCCATGCTGTAGCCAATTAAAATAACTTTCTCTGCTTTGGTGCGTTCAAAAACAAGCGGCAAAAATTCCTCCAACTCCCGTTCCCATGCGCCAATGGAGTCCACCGGATTCGAGAAGGCAACGGTAAAAAAATCCGCAAAACCGCTTTGCTTTGAAATCTGAGAAACCGCATCAATACTTGCTTTTCCACTCACTTTGCGCAGTACGCCACCGTGAATCAAGCCGATTTCCTGTTCATAGTATTTTACTGCGTAAGCATCCCAGACGGCGGCTTTTTGCCCCAGTCCATGCAAAAGCAGTATTGGATAGGGAATATGCGTTGCCGTCATCCGTTCCACAGGCGGTGCTTCGGGCAGATTTTTAATATACGAAGTGCTGGACGAGCAGCCCCAAAGTGCGCATAGAATGGTGCTTAGGGCAAGGTATCGCAAAAAACGTTGAAGAGAATTTTTTTTCATAGCAGAAGAACGTAAGTGTTCGGTCGAGTGAGTGAGGTTTTTAGTCGCTTCCTAAAGCGCAATACGTCGTGAGCATTTGGTTTTGAACAAACATACAGAAAAAAATTTCGCCGAAAAAATGAGGCTCACACAAAAGACACAACAAACGATGCAAATGCAAAGCGGGGCGAAGAATCAATATCTCCGCCCCGCATGAAACCTGCTTTTGATGTGCTTTTGACGGCAACTATTTTTTTGCGGCAGCTTTTTTTGCCGGAGCTTTTGGTGCTGGTGCTTTGGGCGCTGCGCCTGTATTGCCAGCAAGGAACTCGCTCCATGTGTATTCCGTTGGCATTCTGCGTCCTTCTTCTGCTAGTTCGATGAGATATTTTGCCGCGTGTTCCAGCACCCACTCAAAGTTTTCAGGTTGTACCGAAGAGGCTTCTGCGTCGGGAGCCGGGTTCAGGAAATCAATCGCGTAAGGAATACCATCTTGAACAGCAAACTCAATAGTGTCAAAATCATAGCCAAGCGAATTGACGATTTTCATGCACAATTCTTCGAGTTGCTTTTTGCGTGCCGGAGTGAGCGAAAAACCAGCAACATAGCGGAGATGGTGCGGGTTGCGTGGCTCGTAAGGCATGATGTGGATATATTTTTTACCGATGGCATAGCAACGGTAGTATTCATCGAATTCCACGCCAGCTTGCAGCGTCATGCAAATATCCGCCGTTTTGTGGTATGCCTCGAAAAATTCTTGAGGATTATGCACTTTATACACGTGCTTCCAACCACCACCATCGTGTGGCTTCAAAAACGCCGGAAAGCCAACGTACTCGAAGATTTCTTCCCAGTTAAGCGGGAACATCAGGTTCCGCATAGACTCGCTTGTCGTGGTTGGTGGATGGTCTTTCGAGGGCAAAAGCACGGTCTTCGGAATCGGCACGCCAATTTGTGAAGCCATTGCATAGTTAAAGAATTTGTCGTCGGCACTCCACCAAAACGGATTATTGACGACACGGGTGCCATTGAGCATCGCATTTTTGAGCATGGAGCGATAAAATGGAATGTCCTGCGAAATACGGTCAAGAATAACATCGTATTTCATCAAGTCCGCCATTTTGATGCCGCCGATTTGAACAAATTCCGCACGAATATTCTCCGGAGCGGTACTGTTAATACGCTCAACGAGCGCCGGAGGAAACGACTGCTCCATACCAAAGAGCAAACCAATTACTTTCATAGCCATATTGCAAACCCTTAAAAACGTGAAATAAAATGAGGATATTGATTAGAGGCACATCGAAATTATGCCAGGCGAACCACGAGGGAACACCCACGAACCACTGACATTGAACATACAGTATTCTCAGGGGCAAAAATAAAAAACTTGAAGCGAGATTCAACAGTTTTCTTTGTAAGTTGGGCGAAGTTTTTTTTACCCGCATTAAATCTACTCTCACGCCATGCAAAGCCGCCTTGTCGAAACAAATCAATCAGGCATTCACCAAGACCTTTCAGCCTTGGTGCAGAAACACGCTCAAAGCACCTATCAGCGCCCCATTCCCGATTTCAGTCGCGCCGCATTCGAGGAATTTGATCGTTCTTTTGGCTTGTCCGGAAAAAAGCAGATTATTATGGATTCTTGCTGCGGCACAGGCGAAAGCACGGCATTCCTAGCAGCGTCGAACCCGGAAGCATTTGTCGTTGGCGTTGACCGTTCGGCACATCGTTTGCAAAAGCATCACCGGAAAACAGGAGAGAACTATGCCATTTTGCGGGCTGATGTGGAAGATTTTTGGCGGCTTTTGGCAGAAAAATATGAACACTGCGTCATCCTTCACACCATCTATTACCCAAATCCGTGTCCAAAAGCGCGTCACATCATGCGGCGCTGGCATGGGCATCCACTTTTCAGCGCAATGCTCCGGCTTGCAAACATGACCGAACTCCGCACGAATTGGCGTTTATATGCCGATGAATGGGCATTTGCCGCATCATTGCTGGGGTACACCCCCGAAATGGAGATTATTCATGTCGCAGAGCCGATAACAGCTTTCGAGCGGAAATATGCGGCAAGCGGGCATGAACTTATCCGTGTCGTGATTCATCGCTGGTAATGTTAAAACAAGTAGACATTATTGAAGTTTAGCTTTGTACACGACAAAACTCACGAAGCAAGATTTTATCGTAGCTAGAAAGCAGAAAACCGCTCAAAAAGCGGTAGATTGCTGTGTTCACCCCTCAATCTATGCCACTTTTATCACGGTTTTCCATGAACGCAATTACGACTCTGAGCGAAGTTTTCCAAAAACATCTCTCGTGGGATAAGCGTCGGTGCGACTTTGCCGCCACTTATATCATTGCTGCCCTCAAGGTCTGTACCGTCAATGGCATCAAAATCGCTCATGCTCTTGATGGCAAAAGCAAAAAAGAATCGAAATATCGGCGTTTACAACGATGCTTCGCCGAGTTCTTCTTTCGTGGAGAGGACATTGCGCGAATGCTCCTTTCGATGATACCAATACCGCCGCCCTATACCCTGAGCCTTGACCGCACAGAATGGCATTTTGGGAAAATTGTCTTCAATATCCTCGTTCTGGGCATTATTGTCGAAGGAACGTCCATGCCTATATTCCTATATTTTGGATGATGCTCCCAAAAGCGGGCAATTCACGCACCAGTGCGCGGCAGAAACTACTCAAACGCTTACTCTTGGTCATGCCTGCCGAGCATATTGCAAAACTGCTTGGCGACCGTGAGTTTATCGGTCAGCATTGGTTTCTGTTTCTTGAACGACGGAAAATACCCCTGCTGGTTCGCCTTCGCGCTAATACTCTGATTGATACACCACAGGGCAAGCAGCAAATCCAACACGCTCTTGCATGGATGCGGGTAGGGCAGCGCGTCAGAGGACGCTTACAGACGGAAATCTATGGTGTTCGGTTCTACATCAGTGTCATGCCTTTAGAGCATGATTGGTGTATTATCGCTCATCGGCAACAAACCCGAAATGCCTTCGCTATCTACAAAAAGCGATGGACGATTGAAACGCTCTTCGCTTCTTTGAAACCACGCGGTTTCCATCTTGAGACAACACACCTGAACGACCCTGCAAGGCTGTGGCGTTTGTTCGCCTTACTTGCCATTGCTCTTCTCTGGGCGTACCAATGCGGACTCTTTTTGATGGAGAAAAAAGCCATTACCGTCAAAAAGCATGGATGATTAGCGCATTCTATTACTGCATATGGGCTTCAAGAACTTCAGCATTCTTTGCTCAACTCACAGCACTTCAGGCAAGTGTTCATCAGCTTTCTAGGACTTTTGTCCTGTACATAGCACCTCGACACAAAAGTTTCACTGCTTCCGCTCCTCATTCAAGCGCAAAAGCCTCATCAATTCTTGATTACCGAGGATTTTCTCTACCAATGTTTCTGTATTTTTTGGGTTCAGCATTGGGTGAGATGTGTAGAGTTCATCAACCATATTCTTCACTATCAGTGCGCCTTTGGTGATGTTTGCTTCGACGTGTTCGCGGACAGTTTGGGTGTATTGGTTTTTGAAAAGTAATGTGTCTTTTGCCACCAAGCCCCGCTCTATCCAGAGTTTCGTCTTTTTGTTGCAACGGCAGGGATTCGCAGGATTGACCAAACCGCACTTTTGATTAATAAAACTGTACAAATCCTTTCGCGCCCGCGAAAGTTTCTGCCTGTAGGCTTCGGGCGTTGTGGAAAGCAGTTCTGATGCGGTGTTGTGGTCAATCGAAAACACATCGCCCAGCACATAGACCAAGCGTTGCTCCCGGCTAAGGCACATTAGCATCCCGACCGTACACATCACCTGCGTCTCTGCAATCTGCTCCTCCGAAAGTCCGTCCTCGTCGGTAACATTGACCGCCAAGAGCAGTTCGCCATCGTTGGCAAAGCGCGAAAGGCTAGTCATGTCTTCGGCTTTACGCTTTTTCATATCCAAAAAATGATTCATTACAATGCGGTATAGCCACGTCCGAAAGCCGCTCTGTCCCTGAAAGCCAGACAAATGCGTGATGACTTTGATAAGAACATCCTGCGTAACATCTTCCGCATCCGGCGGATACAAGACCAGTTTCAAACTGAGGTTGTAGATAAAACCTTGATGCCGTCTAATCAGTTGTTCCAGTGCCGTGCGGTCGCCCGCGAGAGAACGCTGCACGAGGTCAGTATCGGTGAGGTTTTCGGCGGTGTTGGTGATGAAAGTGTTCATGGTATTATTGTGCAAGTTTGTTGATAAGAAGGGGCGTGTCGGTGTAAGTGAGTTCGCTTGCTGCAATCTTCGCACTGGCAAAATAGCGTTCTGCCTCCTCTTTTGAGTTCCAGAGCGAAATACTGGCAGCTTGCCCTGTCTTGGCATCATTTACCAAATACGTCCGCAAAAGACCTTGTGGATTGGAAAATGTCTGCTGTGCTGATTGCGCCGAAGAGCGATGAATCACCGTCCAATACTCACCTTTCGCATCCGATTCTTTTGCAAAGGCTTGGTAATCTCTGACCGTAAAATACGATACTTTACCCGCCGCACCGTAGGTTTTCTCTACGCGCTCGAACCATTTTGGATTGAACCATGCTTCGGCTTGTGCTTTAGTTTCCCAGAGATAGAATCCACCGAAGGTTTTTCCGCCATTGTGGATGGCGTAGTTTTTTTGGAGTAATCCCGGAATAGCGGTGTATTCGGGCAAAGACTTCTCAAAGCCACTTTTGAGCAAAAATCGAAGCGCATACCACGGCGTTTTTACTTCAGTAATGGTAATAACGGCTTGCTGGACGTTAAACGGTCTTGTTTCGGCAGGCGCGGAATGAGCCAGAAAGCGTTCAGGGGCAAGGGGAATAAGCATTACTCCGATAAGCATCATAGATGCTAGTGTTTCGGGGGAAAAGATGGAGTGTGTCATAGTGCATACAAAGAAAAAAATGAAGTAGTTGTTGGTTGTATGCGATTAGACGACGGTTTAGAAATGTGTGACAGAATCGTCGAATGAATATCTTGACGATGTGCAATACATACAACAACGGCGTGGTCTCCAAAGCGAAGACCCCGCCGTTGCTGTATGCGATTTTGTGTACAAATGAAAATGATGGAGGAAAAAGAGACGCTCTCTTGAACTCAAGTTCCCCAAGCACGTACTTGCGGCATCAGTATTTGACGACTTTCTGGACAAAATGCCGTACACCATCACTAAGTTCGACGATATACACACCTGGCGGAAGCGATTGTACATCAACTTGCTTTGTGTATGTACCGGAAAGATGCTGCTCTGTTTGAGTAAACACACATTGACCCAGAATACTTCGCACACGAAGCGTTAGGCTGGCTGGGCGCTCAAAAACTCGCTGAACCCTTAGAACATCGCGCATCGGATTCGGGTATATCATCACATCGGAAAGCGTCGCATCAAGGACAGCGCTCGGTATGGAGACAAAAAATGTCGCCGAAGCGGTTGGTTGACCATCACCATTGAGGATAATGCAAGAGTTTAATACTTGAAGCAGCGATGTCGGCGAAATGTTATTGCTTGGCACTATCGCTCTAATGACCGTCGAGGATTGCGAAACAATTTGAAGAGGTTGCCCGTTGAATATCACACTCGCACCTGTTGTGAAATTCGCACCGGATATTGTAAGCGTAAATGCGCGTCCCGGACTAACACCTGCCTGCGTTGTCAAAGGAGTGAGCATATTGAGAACAGGAGCCGGAAGAACTGCTCCGACTGCTAAGGTGGCGGTCGTAAACTGCAAATCGGGGTTTTGGAGCGTAACATCTACTATTCCCGCCGCAGTATTTAGCCCTGCCGGAATTTCTACAACAAGATTATTGGTATCTAAAACGCTTGGCGTAATGACATTACCTCGCACGGTTACTAATGACCGAGAGCTAAAATTGCTTCCTCGCACAATAACACTGAATGCGCGGTTGCTTGCCGTCGTCGTTGTCGGCGAATAGCTTGTAATCATCGGCGTAGGACCTTGCGGCGCACGCTCCGAGATAGTAAAGACGTACCCGATAGACTGTATGTCGGAATTACTTATCAAGATAGATGGGAAGCCCGTTTGCGTCAAAAGATTCGCTGGTATCGTCAGCGTTAGGCTCGTTGAACTCAGAACATTCACCATTACGGGTGTAGAATTAAAGATTGCTCTGACAAAGCCTTGAGCAAAAAAGCCTGTGCCTTGAACGCTAATGGTAACACCTGTTGACCCAACAAACGCTGCACGAGGGGAAATATT
>CANHDJ010000024.1 GCA_947459425.1 Ignavibacteria bacterium | reverse complement strand
TTGTTCCCGTAAAGCCGCTAACGCGACTTTCGCTTTGAATTCCGCACTGTGCGGACTGCTTTTTGACATACTCTTTCTCCGTTCTTGGAATGAATAAAGACCAATATACTCGACCTTTATTTTCTGTCCAACTTTTGGGGAGCAGTACATACCTCCATTTTCTACGGTTCATTTTATGCGCTTTTTCGTGGGCGATTAAAAATAACAAAGGCGAACAAGACCAAACTTGTTCGCCTTTGTTCTGTGAAGTATTTTTACCGCCCCTTTATACAGCACAGCCCTGATTTTATTATACCGCTTTGACCTGATGTTCGTGTGCTTTCAAGGTGTGTAAGCCGCTTCTAGCAAATATACTTATTTCTCAGTTTGTAAACACGACCTAGGACGTGACCCGCACATCTGCATCAATCATTATCACGCAACTTCGCCAACAAGCGCAGAATCTCAATATAGAGCCAAACCAGCGTCACCATAAGTCCGAAAGCACCGTACCATTCCATGTACTTCGGAGCGCCTTCGTCGGCGGCGGCTTCGATAAAATCGAAGTCCATGAGTAGATTTGCTGCTGCAATGCCCACAACAACGACGCTAAAGCCAATACCAATCAAACCACCTTGGAAAAATGGTAATTGATACCCACTAAAGATTCTCAGTAAAAAGCCCACCAAATACACCAGTCCCAAGCCCATCATGGCGACAATCAAGCCGGAACGAAAGGTCTCGGTAACACGAATTAAGCGTGTTTTGTAAGCAAAAAGAAGCGCGATAAATACACCGAAGGTCAAACCTGCTGCCTGCACCGCAATACCCGGATACCGCATTTCCAACAGTGCCGATAAACCGCCAATAAACAAACCTTCCAATACCGCATAGATTGGTGCTGTCACGCCCGACCACTCTGGTTTGAAGGTGGTGACAAGAGCAACGATAAAGCCGCCGATTGCACCCAGCGCTATCCAGCCGCCCGCACCGTAGATTTCTCCACCACTCGTTATTCCGACGCGACTCCACGTAAAAAGCGCTCCGACAAGGCAGAGAACGAGGAGCAAGCCGACCTTATTCGCCGTGCCTTCAATCGTCATACGCTCGCCTACACCGTCCCATGCCACTTCCGAAAAACGTTGTTCGGAAAGTGCAGGGTTACCGGTTTTGTAGGGAACTTTATAGTGAGGTGCTTGGCGGTAATTGTTGTTGGTTGATTTTCCAAAAGAACTCATGGGGACACACTCCTAAAAAGTGAATGAATAGTGAAAAATGGTGAGAGTAATGAAAACAGATACGTTTGCATCGTCGTTCTTTCCGAACAAAATTAACGCTTTTCTATCCAATCCGCAATATCCATAATAACGGCTGTGTCAACATTGCCTTTGCGGTCGTAATCGCGTGCCGTACCGTTGCCTTCTGCAAAAAAGTGAAAGAGATTTGGGTAGGATTTCCATTCTACGCCGGATTTTCCTGCAAGTTTCGTTTTCCATGCAAGCCCATTTGCCGTGAAATCAATGTCGTGGTCCTGCTCGGCATAGAGGAAAAGCATCGGCAGTGCGAGTTTCGCAATCGCCTCGACGTGGTTATAGGAGCGAAGGTCTATCCAATAGCTTGCCGGAATACCGTAGGGAAGGTCGTAAACACTGGTTTTTAGACTCAGTTTGCTACTTTCCACCGTCTCAATACGCCGCTTAATACTGGCTTGCTGCTTGACTTCTTCGACAGTGAGTCCGTCGCGGGCGGAAAAATGCTCAAAACGCGGCATCATTAGTTCATGGAGTTTCACATAATTCAACGCCATCATTACCGCTCCGGCAACGCGCATAGAAGCTGGATTTGCCACCGAATCTTGACGAAAAATGCGGGGCAGAACCATTGCGGCAAGCGACGGCGCAACGATAAAAATCTTGCTCGTGTCAATCGGGAATTTTCGCGCCAGCGCCCGCACTTCCTGTATCGCCGAAACCGCATCAGCAATGGTTTCTTCATTCACGGTGTAACTATTCATCTCCTCTGGTTTAAGCTGGTAGAGCCGTGTGCGCTTGTCGTAACGCAGCGTTGCAATGCCACGCTTGCCCAAGCCCAATGCCAAATCTTTATTCGGTTTGTAGCCATTGTACGTTAAATCGCGGTCTTGAGGACCTTGGTCGTGAAGCAGGATAGCAATGGGAACACGCTTTTCCCCCGTACTTTTCGGCAAAGCCAGCGTACCGGGCATCGTCAAGGCACCTGTTTTAACGGTTATTTCTCGCTCTTCGATACTTTCTGTACTGGCGTAGCGCGGCAGTTCATATTTGGGTTTGCCTTGGTTATACCCTAAACCGATAATCTTGTGCTGGTCATTAAAGTTGAATTTGACAAGCAGTGATAAATTTTCAAAACTTGCTTCCACTGTTACAACATCGCCCACAGCAAGGCGTTCCGAGGAAATTTCTTGTATAACACGAAATTTGCCAGCAATATTCATTGCCCGCACCCATATCTGTTCTAGTTGTGCTTCCCGCACGGCGATAGCACTGGTGTCCAGATGTTTCATCACAGCCGGGTACTGCTCCAAACGCAAAAGCGTAAAAAGCAATTTTGCCCGCTCCTGATGCTGCTCTTTTGGGATTGTCGCAAGCCGCACTATATCTGCTTTTGCCAGCATTGCGAGCGAATCTTTTCGCGTAATCTCTTGTGGAGTTGGTGGCGGCGTTTCCGGTGCAGGGGGTGATTGCGGTGCAGTGCTTGATTTTGCGGGAGCGGTACGGCTTTTTTGTGGTGCTTTTTGGGCAAAATGTTCTACCGTGCCGCAAAGAAAAACAGCAATCGTACACGCTAAAAAGCGCATCACGACAGGCATAAACTGGTTTTGGGACATGAAAAAGTTTAAGGGTGAAATTGAAAACTGGACGATATTGGCAATGAACTCACTTCTTCGCTGCGATTGCTATGCCGACTTCTGTGAGTTGTTTATCCGAGACCTCCGACGGACAGTTATCCATCAGCGAAAGCCCGCTTGCTGTCTTGGGGAATGCAATAACGTCGCGGATATTCGTTGTTCCGGCAAGCAACATCGTCAGGCGGTCAACACCAAGTGCAATGCCACCATGCGGCGGAGCGCCGTATTTGAGAGCATCCAGCAAAAAGCCGAATTTTGCTTGCGCTTCCTCACGGTCTATACCCAAAAGCTCGAACATACGCTGTTGGACGGGGTTTTGGTGAATACGAATGCTTCCGCCGCCAGCTTCATAGCCATTGATAACGAGGTCGTGTGCCACAGCTCTTGCGGCTTCCGGCTTGGTGTCTAACAGCGGAATATCTTCATGCATCGGCGACGTAAATGGGTGGTGCCGTGCGATGTAGCGATTGTCCTCTTCAGAGTATTCAAGAAGTGGAAAATCCAATACCCAGTGGAAGGAGTAGACGTTTTTTACGGCATCCAAAATACCCTGACGACGGGCGACTTCAGTGCGCAAAGCGCCCAAAATCGTGTAGGTACGCTCAAAATCTCCAACGCCAAAAAGCAGCAAATCGCCCTCCACCGCACCCGATGTTTCCTTGATAGCTGCAATTTCTGCTTCACTAAAAAACTTTGCGATAGGCGAGTTTACGCCGTCTGCGGTGAACTTCATCCACGCCAAACCTTTTGCGCCATATTTTTTGGCAAACTCGGTCAATTCGTCCAGCGTTTTGCGGGAATATTCGGCACACCCTTCCGCCCGAAGACAAGCAACAATGCCGCCTGCCTTGATTGCGTCGGTGAAAACGCCAAAGCCGCCATTGCTGACAATATCGGTCACGGTGGCAATGTGCATACCGAAGCGTAAATCGGGTTTGTCGCTGCCGTAGCGCGTCAAAGCCTCATGGAAACTCATTCGGCGGAATGGTGTGGGAACATCAATATTCACAATTTCTTTCCAAAGCCGCGCAATCAAGCCTTCGATAAGTGCAATGACATCGTTTTGGTCAACAAAGGACATTTCCACGTCAATCTGCGTAAATTCCGGTTGGCGGTCGGCGCGTAAATCCTCGTCGCGGAAGCATTTTACGATTTGGACATAGCGGTCAAAACCCGAAACCATGAGTAATTGCTTAAATAGCTGCGGCGATTGCGGAAGCGCATAAAACTTACCTTTATGCTGACGGCTGGGAACAAGGAAGTCTCGCGCTCCTTCGGGTGTGGATTTGGTCAGTGTTGGTGTTTCCACTTCAAGAAAATGATGTTCGGCAAAGTATTCGTGTGTGATGCGATACAAATGATTGCGCACGATAAAATTGCGCTGCAAATCAGCACGCCGCAAATCCAAGTAGCGATAGGTCAATCGTAAGTCTTCGCCGGCTTCCGAACCTTCGACAATCTCAAATGGCGGTAATTCTGCGCGGTTGATAATTTGAATATCACTTGCCAAAATCTCAATATCGCCCGTCGGCATATTCGGGTTGACGCTTTCGCGTTGGCGCACGGTGCCTTTGACGGCAAGCACGTACTCAGCGCCCAGTTCCCGCGCCGTCGCTGTTACGCGCTCGTCTGATTCGGGTATGACGACAACTTGCGTCAGACCATACCGGTCGCGTACGTCCATAAAAAGTAAACCGCCCAGATCGCGCACTCGCGCCACCCAGCCGTTCAACACTACTTCCTGCCCGATATGCGCCGGGCGCAGCGAACCGCAATCAACGGTGCGTTTCCAAAAACTCATGGTAAAACCTTCGGTTGTGAAAGGAAAATCAACTTGTCGTTTTTATGCAAGACTACGAATGTACGGAAAAAAGCAAAAAAAAGCGTGGCTTTCTTGTCGAAATTGGTGAAATATACTGCAAAAGGATAGAAATTGCCTAATTCGAGGAAGGGTGGTAACTTGCGGCACTACTTCGGAATATCCTTTATTGCTCTGCACAACTCTATGACAAACAGAACAGGTGCTAAAACTTTCGTATATTTGCGCTGTTCGTTATCAGAGCGAATTTGCCTCCAAGCCCCCATCTCATCTGCAATGGGCTTTTCTTGCAATCTACCCAATACAACTGACCCTCATGCACCCCGTTTTACGACAATATCTCACGCACTTTTCCGCTCTCGGCGAGGAAGAAATTCGTGAAATAGCAGAAAACATTCCTGTTCAGGATTTCAAAAAAGGGGCGATTTTGCTTAAAGAAGGTGAGATTGCCGACAAATGCTATTTCGTCTTAAAGGGCTGTGTCCGGCAGTACCACTGCGTGGATGACGAAGAAAAGACGACTGCTTTTTTCACCGAGAAGCAAGCAGTGGTCTCGTTTGCGAGTTATTCTCAGCGAATACCCGGCAAGCACTATTGGTCATGCGTTGAGGACTCCACACTGATTATCGGCTCACTCAACCATGAGCAGGAAATGTACCAAAAATTCCCCAAACTCGCCGCCATTACTCGTGCTTTGGTCGAGCAGGATTTTGGAAAAACGCAAGAAGACTTTGCTACGTTTATCACCTCTTCCCCCGAAGAGCGTTATTTGAACCTTCTGGAAAGCCGTCCCGAACTTCTCCACCGTGCGCCGCAACACCAGATTGCAAGCTATCTTGGCGTTACCCCCGAATCACTCAGTAGAATCAGAAAACGGCTTGTCGTTAAGAAATAGCCAACCTTCGTACAGCAGGCTTACCCCGCATGAACACTCGTTTTTCCGCCTCTTGCCCATAGCCACACGGCAAATGCCAATTCTCCGATAGCCATTGGTACGCTGGTTATCGTTTCTACTGTTGGTTTGTAGGTGTCGTAGTTTGGAAACAGCAGATTGGCGGCACTCGTCAGAATATAGCACACCGCCGCCACAAGCAAGAGTACACCAAGAAATTGCGGAATAACGCCCTGAGAGCGCATAACAGCGTACCCCAGCACAAGCAAATGAACGCCAAAAACCACCAATCCCAACGACCACATTCCACTAAAAGCATTCAAGAAAAGCAGTATCTGTGCGTTTCGAGTGCTTGCATCAAGCACATTGAGATAATCCGCACCACTCAACAGCGCTAATACAACAACGAGATTTAGCAGCGCAATCCCAAGAAGTGACGCATAAACCAGACGCAACCACGCCACAAGCCGCGAAAGGCTTTTGTGTATGGGGTTGAGAAAAATATACAGCGCCCAAGCTACGACAACATCCAACAAAAGAATCGTCAACCAGCCTAGAACACCAGCACGGAAGAGGGTTTCAGAGTTTTTGATGTTTTGTACAGTCACACTGGCATTGCCTGGAACAACAAGGCTCGTAAAGACAAAACCGTAAGCAAAACCTGCAACAAGAGCCATGAGAACAAGAGCTATACCTGCTATCATTGCCGCTTGGCGCTGGGTTATACTCTCGTGGAGTGAAGAAATGTTAGTCGTCATACGTCGAGGGTGAAAAGAAATTGCGTGGAATGAATTACCCACGCAATATAGACTTTTCTGAACATTCTCTTCATTGACGAAAGATAAGAAATGGAACGCTGCACGGGAAAACTTTGGTGCACAAAGGCAGCAGATGGAAAGACGAGCATGAGTGCATTCAGACAAGTCTTGTACAACAATAGTTACAACAATTCCGAAAGAAGCAATAAGCCTTCTTTCCAGTCGCCCAGCCCCGAAGCCGAGTTTATATGACCTTTTGCGCCAACATTAACGAAACGGCTACCCCACGCCTCTGCGTATTTTTGTGCTTGTTCCAGTGAAATATATTCATCATTTTCAGAAGCAACTACGATGCTCGGAAAGGGCAAGCGCACAAGTGGTACGGGGGCAAAGCCCGTTGGTCCCGCCGGGTACGCTGCACCAAGCGGGTCGGAAGGTGCTACTAACAATGCAGATTTAACGCGGTGTTTGGTGATTTGCGCTAAATGCGCCACCGCCGCACACGAGGAACTATGCGCTATGAGAACAGACGTGCCGTCTGGAATGGCCGCCAATGTCTCGTCTATGCGGCGCACCCAATCCGTACACGCGGGCTTATCCCAATCATTTTGCAGAATACGTTGCCATGAGGGATGAAGCGCTTCCCAGCGTGTTTGCCAGTGCTGCTCGCCGGAATTACCCAGTCCTGGGAGGATGAAAATGTTGTTCATAAAATGGAAGGGAGGTTTATTGAATGTGTGAGAAAAAGTGCTGTTTATACGTCTCCGAGATAGGAATCACCACACTTCCAGCGTTTTTCAGCGTAATACGCTCGCGTTCAATTGCCTCAATCTTCTCCAACGCCACCATGTAGGATTTATGCACCCTGCAAGCCACATTCGGCGGAATTTCCTTCTCCAACTCACCGAAGGTTTGGAGCGTCATTATCGTCTTGCCAACGAGGTGAATTTTTCGGTAATCCCGCATCCCTTCGATGTAGAGCAGTTCGCTGAAAAGAACCTTTTCCAAACGATGCTCGGTTTTGACGAACATGAAGGTTTTTTGCGCTGACGCTTTTGCTTGAAAGTCCGATTGAATCTTGCTTCGCACACTGTTTTGCACTTTATCAACGGCTTGCACAAAACGCTCAAACGTGAAAGGCTTCAAAAGGTAATCCGCCACGTTCAGATCATAGCCTTTGAGCGCATATTCCGGGTATGCAGTGGTGATGATAACACGGCTTGAAATCCGGGTTGTTTCCAGAAGTTGAATGCCGGAAAACTCACCCAAATTGATGTCCAAAAACAGCACATCCACATCCTGCGACTTCAGCAATGGTAATGCTTCCAGCGCATTGTCGAAGGTTGCTAGAAGATTCAGCATTGGGAGTTTGCGCACATAGCCCGCCGTGCGCTCCAATGCGAGAGGCTCGTCTTCAATGATGATACAATTCATGGTTTTTCAAGTCGTAGATGAACATGGTAACATTCCTGTTCGGTCGTTATAGCCAAACGATGTGTTTCGGGATAAAGAAGTTGCAAACGCCGCTCTATCAAGGTTTTTCCTAAGCCGCTGTGCGTTGTGCGATTTACCTGAACATTGCTCTGTACATTGCTTGTGAGGTTTGTACATTCAAACTCCAAGACGTGCAATTCTATTTGAAAGCGAATCGTGATGGCAGCACCGTGTCTTATGTGCGGAGCAAACTTGAACGCATTTTCGATAAACGGCAAAAAGAGCATCGGTGCAAGATTCCATGCGCCCGCGTCGCCAACGACTTCAAAGCACACAAAATCGGGATTTGACGTGCGGATTTTCTGCAAGTCGAGATATTTCTCAATATACGCAATCTCGGTGGAAAGCGGCATGGTTTCGGCTTTGGTCTCGTAGAGCATAAAGCGCATGATGGCGGAGAGTTTTTGCAAATACTCCGAAGCCCGCACAGAATCTCGCTCGATGAGAACGTCAATATTGTTGAGCGTATTGAATAAAAAATGCGGGTCGAGTTGCGCCTTGATAAGCGCCAGTTCCATTGTCAAATTCTGCTCCTGCAAGTCAGCTTTTATGCGTGCTTCCTCGAACCATTGGACAAATCCTTTCAGTATCAAGCCCAGTACGCTGTGAATAAGCGACAGGAACATCGGCAGCACCATTTGTTCGATAACTCCACGCAATGTTTGCATGAAACCAAAGTGCTGACCCACAAAGGCAGCAAGTAGCGCGGAGGTTATCAGTGCTGACACTACCACCACACCAAATCCCGCAACACTCAAAAGAAGTATTTTCCTTCGCGCTAAAAACCTTGGCATCAATACCAAATATGCCGCATAGAAGGAAATAACGGCAGGAACAATCGTCATCACGGAAAACAACTGAATGAGCCAAAAGTGCTGTTCTTGAAAGCCTTTTTGACGCAGTTGAAGCTGCATGAAAACAAGCATCAGGATTACCGCCAAGAGAAGGATATAGCAAAGCCAATAGGCAATATGAAGAGCGATGACAACCTGTTTTTTCATGATTACCCTTTCTCATTTTTCCATATATAGACGGCATATCCGCCCACAATAAATACGGCAAAATACATAACCGACATCACGTGAATATCAGTACCAATGCGGATTTTGCGCCCTGCAAGAACGAGATAATCCAGCATCGTGTAGCTGTACGGCAGAATGTAGTTATATTCCCACGTCAAGCCCGACATTGAAACAATCCACAACAAAAAACCAGCACCAAACGGCACAAGAAAATTTTTGAAGTGTAATCCAAGCGCGTACTGCAAGCCCACGATGGGTAGGCAATCAAGAAAAAAATTGATGTTCCATTGCATAATCATAGCCACAGGGAGATCTGCTGCGGGATATGAAACCGACGACAAGAGCAACGATGGTAAAATACCGAAAAGATACAATCCGGCATTAAAGACAACAAAAACCTGCACAAGCATAATGAGAATAATCAAGAGCTTCATACAAAATATCGTCGCCATGCGTTGTGGTGTGGTGTGAAGCTGTTTCCACGCATTGTTTTTGTATTCCAACTGTGTCATTAAGCCGGTTGCCATGATAATTCCCATCGGCAGCATAAAAAGTGCCATAGACTCCCACGACTGATTCCACGAGACTTGCCAGAAATCGGGTAACTGAAACTTTTGGGGAAGGCTCAATCGCTGATGATAGACCATTCGCATCGTAAAAATAATCACTGGCGTAAAAAGTCCGCCGATAACAACAAGCCAAGAAGCAAGGCTACGCCTGCGTTTTAGCCATTCGCTTTGAAAGATATTGAGAAGGTGCATGGATGGTTCCTTGAAATTTGTTTTGGAGAGATTACTTGATTGCGTTCATAAAAATTGTTTCCAAATCATCGGTGCGCTGCTGAATACCGTAAATGGCAATGTCGCTCCGAACAAGCTCCCGTGCAATGTTGGCGACAATTTCTTTTTGTACGAATGGCAGCACCACGCCCGATGATTCCACCGCGCCCCCAAGATGTAACTGCTCCAAAACGCCCATTGTACGCTGTGAGTCGCTGGTGTTGAGAACAATGCCTGCGCTTTGTTCGCGGCGGCTCATCAGTTCGGGGAGCGTTCCTTGAAAAATAAGCTGTCCCTGATTGATTATGCCGACGTGCGTAACCAATTTCTCGATTTCTGCCAGTAAGTGGCTTGAAATCAGGATAGTGATGCCTTGTTCGCGTTGCAACTGCTTCAAAAGTTCACGCATTTCGATAATGCCGTTGGGGTCGAGTCCGTTAGTGGGTTCGTCGAGAATGAGTAGGCTGGGCTTGTTGATAAGCGCAATAGCAAGCCCCAAACGCTGTTTCATTCCAAGGGAAAACTGCCCCGCTTTTTTCTTTCCCGTGCCGGAAAGCCCGACCAATTCTAGCACCTCTTGAATCCGATTTTTTGGTGCTTGGTGGATTTTTTGATAAATCGTCAAATTTTCCACTGCCGTCAAATGCCCGTACAGTGAGGGCGATTCAATGAGTGAACCGATTTCACGGAGAATTTGAAGACGATGCTCCTCGAAGGATTTGCCGAAAATAGTGATGATTCCCTGTTGCTTTTTGAGCAAGCCAAGAATGAGGCGCAGCGTGGTTGTTTTGCCAGCGCCATTTTGCCCCAAAAAGCCATAGATACTGCCTTGTGGGACTTGGAGGTGAACGTTGCGCACAACAGGCTCATTACGAGCAAAGCGGTAGGTCAAGTGGTCGGTTTCTACGCAATACATGATGGAATCTCGCTTGGGAGAAAATGATGAGAATAGTTGTTTTTGATACTGCAAAAAACAACTATTCTTGACGCTGGGAAAATCTACTCTGCCAACGGGAGGATTTTGTCTGCAAACGGTGGGAAAGTGCAGGGCAAACGAATCATTATAACGTTTCAGAGCCTCTTGGCTTATTATCGCGAGTTATTAGTCTGTCAAGCACGTTTTGTGTTAATGCTTCGGGTAGGTTTAACATGAGATTTGAAGCGCTCTTCGCTCTAAACCTCCCCGAAGGTCAACACGTCAAAACTTGCTTGACGGGACTACCTCGATTTATCAAGCGGGCAAGTTCGATAGCGTTCAGCGTACCGAAACAGTTACCTTGAAAGTAACTCATACAAAATTTCACCATTCTCCGTTCATCTTTTTCCAACCTCCACCATTCCACCAAGATTTCACCGTCTCTGAAATTCCGGCGAACCAACGATAAGCCCCACCACTTGCGCCAACGCACTTCCTTTTACGGCGGGTGTGGTTTTCTCGATTTGTTCAGGTTTTACAGCGCCTCCGTGCATTTCGTCCTCCAGTCCCATCTCGTCATTGCCATGTCGCTCCGATTTGCGCTCGTTTGGACGCATAGTGTTTGGTTGCGGCATATCGCCTGTTTTCTGTGCCTCGGCACTGACTTTCTCGGCAAAGGCGGGGTCAGCAAGTACGGGCTTGAGCAAACGCACGGTCTCGCTCACATTGCGCTCCGGCAAGAGCAAGCGGGCATAGGTTTCAAGAGCGTCGTCGAGGGATTGCGGCTCGTGATTATTGTTGAGCGCAGCAAGGTCGAATTTCACTCCGCCAACGTTTCCCAATGCCAAATTCAGACCAAAATTCATCCGTCCCAAAAGCGCACCGGTGTTGATCCACGCCTCAGCACGGTCAGGAAAGCCCGTCGGGGCTTGATAGCTATATAACGGCTGTCCGATTTTGCGTATCCATTCCAAAACCTCGCGCGGACGTACCACTTCTGCGTTCATAGCGCGAAGAGCGCTGACGGCGAGTTCAAACGGCGATTTAATTTTGCTCCGCGAAGGCGGAATTAGCGTACTTGTGGCGGGCGCGGAGGATCCTGCTTGTTGGCTTATTTGTGCCGTATTCGGGCGCTTTTTGGGAGCAGGAGTTTTCGCCTTGACGGGGTTGGTAATAGCTTGTGGGCTTGGTTTTGGAGTCAGCCCCGCATTCCAAAATTCTTCCGATGCTGCTAATGTCCGCAAAACGGCTTGTATATCGCCGTTTGTCGCTAAAAACGTAGCACTCATGCGGCTTACAAGTATTGGCGGTGGTGTATCACTCACGAATCGTGCGGCAAGTTTTGTACAGATAAACGTTGCCGTGGAAGGATGTTTTGCCAACATATCCAGCAGTTTCTCACCCTCTTCGATGCCGCCACCTGCCGGAAATGCCTCGCCGAGAACCGTTTTTGCGGTTGCGTCGTGGGCATCGGCACGGAAGAGAAAATCACCCTCTTGAACAAAACCAAGATTCTTTGCGCGTTCCGGGCGGTCGAGAAAACGGGCGCGAAAGCGCTCTGCACGGGGACCCATCGGATAGATTGTCCAACCCGTCAGTATTCGTGCGGCTTCGGTGACATCTTTTTGTGAATAGCCGCCATCCACGCCGAGTGTATGCAGTTCCATCAGTTCGCGGGCATAGTTTTCGTTGATTCCCTTGCGTGGCTGCAATTCTGCGGGCAGTTTTTCCGTGAGTGAATCCCGCAGCCGTGCCGTTTTTGCTGCGCCAGAATCAATAATGCGGCGCTGAATTGCGCCTTTGAGACCGGGTGTGGTGCGCATAGTGTCAAGCGTCAGCGACATTCGTGTTGGTGTGCCGTCGGGCGCGGTAGATTGGGCATTGTCGAGATAGGCAAGCATGGCGGGATGCTTCGCTGTTGCGCCAAGCAAGGCGCGAAAGGTCGTCGTAACATTCGGACGAATGGCATCGCGCTCGTAGGTCATTACGAATTGGTCTGCTTGATTATCGGTAATAGAAACATTGAAATGGTTAAACCAAAAGTCCGTCAAAACTTCACGGAGTTGATTCGGCGACTGTACAGCGCGTAAGAGTTTTTGTGCATACATTTCGCCAAAAAGTTCGCGTTTGGGGCGATACCCTTGTTTTTTAGCGTATTGCAAGAGCGTTGCCCGATACTCTTTATCACCTTTTGCGTCGCCTTTGGTGACATCACCGGAAATCACACCATCTTCAATCGCTTGACGGAGTATAAAGCCCGCGTTGGGAAAGGTCTTCACAATTTCTTGATTCGAGATCGCTAAGGTAGAAAAAGTGGCGAGACGGCTCTGCACCTCTGGTTCGGGCAGTTTTCCCTGTAACTGCTCTTCAAACCAGCCTTCCAAGCCCTTTTGCACAACGGCATCAATATCGCCTGGACGTGCTCCAAAAGCAAAACGGTCGAGTAAATAAGCAGCGGCTTGGCGCTCGGTCAGTCCAAATTTTTTATAGGGAAAAAGCGGTGGGTCGGTTTGGTGCGAGGAGGCTTGTTTCCAAGCGCTTTGTGGGAGGTTTGATGCAGAAGAAGTCAGAAATATGACCGACGAAAGCGCCAACGGAATCATTACGCCAAAACGCAGAAAAGCGCCGCGCAATGCGGGAAAAATCATGGTGTTCATGGTAAAAACTCCGTCGATGCGGTGGAGAAAAGAAATGGTCGAAAATATCATACGGACTTCCTTTTAGGAACAATGGGTTGCGACCCACTATTTGGGACATTGAGATTTTAAGCTATCCCCAAAAACTCATGCGATTGCCCTTAACAAATCTGACCTACACGTCGAAAAATCACAACACCCGTATCATCGGCTCTGTATCTTGCACCGCAGCATCTCCTTTGTAATAAACACGCTCCAGAAAAAGTCCACTCGGCGGGGCGGTAAACTGCGCCGGAATACCAGAGGCGCTCTCGAAAAATTCGTGAATTGCGCTTAATTCCATCTTTCCGCGACCAACCTCGGTAATAACGCCGACCATCTGCCGCACCATCTTCCAGAGGAAATGTGAACCACGAATCCGCACCAGAATCAAGCTGCCCGACTCTTCAATGCTGAATGCTTCTATATTCGTCGTTGTAGATTTTTCATCGGGGTCATCGGCGGTGAAGGAGCGGAAATCTCGCTTTCCCGTGAAAATAGCGGCTGCGGAGCGCATTTTTTCTATCTCCAATGTATCTTTCACCCACCAAACAAAGCGCTTGGCAAAAGCGCTTCGGCGGCGGGAAATTTGATAGAGATATTGCCGCGAGAGCGCATCGTACCGTGCATGGAAGTTGTTGTGCGCTTTGTCAATCCGCAAAATGTTAATGTCGGCAGGAAGTTCATCATTTATTTTCATGCGGAGAATCTGGGGTGCAAGTTGCGTCCGCACTTCCAAGTGCGCAACCTGTCCAAGTGCATGAACACCAGCATCGGTGCGCCCTGAGCCATAAACCTCGAAATCCCGCGATTTCGTCACAGCTTCTACGGCTTTGATAATATCTCCCTGCACCGTGCGGGCATTGTTCTGAACTTGCCAGCCGCTATAGCGTGTTCCTTCGTATTCGAGTGTCATTTTGAATCGCGCCATTATTGCCCTTTTTTGCGTGTTGGCAGCGTGTAGGTCGCGCCGGAAGGTAAAATATGTACTCGAATATCGTTTGCCGATAGGTTCCCGTTTTTATCGGTGCGGATATTGCCGGCTTTGCGGGCATCGAAGACTTGAACGGTTGCCTCGCCTAGAACTTCAAACGTATTATTGGGTTTTACAATCACGCACGTCGCCTCGTCAATGCCCACACCAACAAGATCGGGATGCTCCAAGACTAGTGTCAGTAAGCGGTTTTGGCGCTTACGCTTCACAAAATGCTGGTCAATAATTGCCGTGCGTACAAAACCGAACCCTTCGGCAGTAGCGATATTGCCCTTGCGCACCATACCGTAAGCATTGGCGGTATCTTTATTGAGCAGTTCGTCGCCCGTGAGCATGATGTTGCTCTGCACAGCCGCTCCGGCACTCGTGCCGGAGAGGACACCGCCATTGCGATAAACATTCCAAATACCTTCTAAAAACTTCGTACCGCGCAATGCTGCCATGAGTCTGGTTTGGTCACCACCGGAGAAAAATACCCCCGTGGCGGCTTTGATTTTTGCGAGGTTGGAGTCCGCATCAGCGCTTACAGCATCGCATATCACATAGTCAACATTGGGTGCGCCGAATTTGAGAAACTGCTCGCGTTGTGCTTTGGCGGTTTCCAGCATATCTCCGCTTGCCATCGGCAAAATGATAATGCGCGATTTATCGCCACCTGCAAGTGCGATGATTTTTTTCATCACAGCTTCCGGGCGTGGTCCGCCGCCAATAATGACCAGATGTCCTTTGGGAGAAGGTGCTTGGGCGAAGGCGTGATAGGCAGAAATGATGAGAAATGCAAGAGTTTGGATAAAGCGCATATCAACAAGTGAACGTAGAGTGGAACAGAAAGATTACTGATTGGACAATTTGAGGTGGTGTCTGGTTTGTCTTCAAAGGAAATGAGAAAAGGGTTTTGCTCAAAATAGGCAGTGATGTTGCGTCTATGCAAATATCTTCTGCACTTTCCTCAAACCCCGCACCAATGCGTCAATTTCCTCTTTGGTGTTGTAAAAGGCAAACGAAGCTCGGCACGTCGCCGGAACGCCAAAGCGCTTCATTAAGGGCTGTGTGCAATGATGCCCCGTGCGAATGGCAATGCCTTCGTTATCAAGGATTGTTCCCACGTCGTGCGGGTGAACGTCGCCATTTGCCGAAGAAAGCATAAAAGAAATAACGCTTGTTTTATGCGCTGCCGTGCCGATAATGCGCAAACCGTCAATACCCAGAAGCGCCTCTGTGCCATAATGGAGCAATTCCTGTTCATACTCCGCAACAGCATCCAAATCAATACCGCGCAGGTATTCCAATGCCGCGCCAAGTCCGATAATACCTTCGACGTGGGGAGTTCCGGCTTCAAATTTAAACGGAATATCATTATAGGTGGTTTTCTCAAAACTCACCGAACTAATCATCGCTCCTCCACCATGATACGGCGGCATAGCTTCTAGGAGCGACGCTTTGCCATAGAGAACACCAATACCAGTCGGCGCAAAAACTTTATGCCCCGAAAAGACGTAGAAATCCGCATCCAACGCCTGCACATCCACCGCTTCATGCGGAACTGCCTGTGCGCCGTCCACCAGCACAACAGCGCCGCGCTCATGGGCAAGTTCAATGATGCGTTTGATGGGATTGACCGTCCCAAGCGTGTTAGAAATATGTGTAATAGCGACGATTTTTGTGCGGTCAGAAAGAAGATGTTCGTATTCATCCATCATCAATTCGCCCGCATCATTGATGGGAATTACGCGCAATTCCGCACCTTTGCGTGCGCAGAGCATTTGCCACGGGACAATATTGGAATGATGTTCCATAGCGGAAATCACGATTTCATCACCTTTGCGGAGGTTTTCGCCAAAGGATGACGCGACAAGATTGATAGCTTCGGTTGTGCCACGCACAAAAATAATTTCGCGGTCTTCTCTGGCATTGATAAATGCCTGTACTGTACGCCGTGCGGCTTCGAGTGCATTCGTGGCTTGCTGACTTAAAAAATGATTCCCTCGGTGAACATTACTATTCATTGCGCGGTAGTAGTGGTCAATGGTTTCAATGACCTGACGCGGCTTTTGAGAGGTATTGGCGTTGTCCAAGTATGCAAGCGGTTTTCCGTGAACACGCTCGGCAAGAATGGGGAAATCTGCACGAAGTGCTTCAACGTCGAAATCAAGTGTTGATGAGGTTGTCATGGTAGAATAGTGGTGGTGGTGGAAGGAGAAAAATCAAGGCAATATCTCTACAAAATATCCAGAGCATACCGCACACCCAAGCCAACCGAAACTGGCTGTACATTCAATGTCCGCAAGCCAGCAAGCGGGTCTTTACCGACGATATTGAAGTTATCCGGTATGCGTGTCAGAGGCAGCATTTTTACGAGTTGCGTCATTGCCAAACCGCCTTGAAGATAGACCGACAATCTTCCATCGCCAATGGGAATGGTAATAATGCCAATTTCCGTGCCGAGTTCCATAAAGGTCTGCAAGCGGTCTTGTGGCAAGGTGTATTGGCGAAGAGTACCATCGGACGCAGCAACATCGGTTGTGGTATTAAAAACATCAACCGTTGCATCATACCTCATGTTGAGGGGGATATTGCCGCGAAAAAACAGGGCAAATTCGGGGAAAATATTGAGAAAGCGATAAAACCGTAAACCTACTTTACCGGACAAGCATAGCGCCTGAACATTAATCATAAACTCATTTGTCGAGCGCCCCGAAAAAGGGTCGAAAGAAAGGCTGCGAACAGCAACATTCCCCACACCGACGCTCACCATGACGGCTGCATCTTTCTTGCTGTTGATGGTGTACGTGCCTTCAATGCCCAAATCCGGCAACGTAGCAAAAGCAAACTCCCCGCGTGAAAGCGCTGTGAAAGAAGTATTCCAGCCTCCTCGCCCCATCACGTACCCGCCGAGGCTCATCGTGCCTTGCGAAAAGATTGGTTGGCAAAAGAATGTGCTGACAAGGGCAAAGCACACAAGGAATAAGCGGTATTGAGCATGGTAGCGGTTCATCATAACACCTCGTTGAAAAAAAAAGCAAACGCGGGGTTTGCGAAAAAGAAGGCTGCTACTTTAGGTCGTCAAACTCAAGATACAAGGTTTTATCAACTTTTAAGAGCATTTTTCTTCCCTCTACGGTATTTTCAGTGCGAAAGTTTCCTTTTTTGAGGGGAAGATTCTGCTGAGGAAGATTGCATAGCGTATAAGGGCTTGCTTTGAGAGCATTCGCATCAATCGGCGTATTCGCCAGCCGGAGAATATGGTCAAAATCCGGCTTCGCTGCAATAGCGTGTGCGGCATACTGCTGAAGAGTGTCACCAAAAACGAGATACTGTGCGGTTTGCGGGCGTTGACGATTTAGGTCAAATTTTTGCTGATACAGGATGCGCTTGAACGTAACGGTGAACTTTTCGGTTATGGGCTTGCCGCCACGCTCAAAGTGTCCACAATAGAGTTCTGCTTTGAATGGACGAGGGTTTGCGACCATTTCGGGCAAAATAAATACCTCTGGAACAAGCGTATAAACGGTTTCCTTGGGCTTGGCTTTGAGGCTTTTTTGATACGCCGTCTGCGCCTCTTCCGGCAAGGCAATTTCGGCAAGAACCTGATAATCATGCGGCGTATGGAACATCGGCAAATGCGAAATATAGACAGCAGAAGATTTCGTACCGCCAAACAGCATCATTCCATGAACCGACGGTTTATCGGGCGCTCCAGAGCCAGAGTGCTGGGCAAAAGCCGCCGATGCCATGCACAATACGATGACACTCCACAAGAAAATGTTAAAAATCTCTCCCCGTCCGGCGGCTGAGGAGTGCGGACACGCTGCCGTCGGGCGGATGACACGTATGCGATCTCTACCCTTTTTGAGGATACCATAAGCTATTTGGGGCATGAATATTTTCCCTTCAAATATTTGATAAAAAAACGAGGCAAAATACCCCTTAAATCCAAGCCCTGCGAACTTCATTTACTCTTCCATTTGGCGGAAGCTACTTTATGGTCGTATGACCATCGTTCCCTGTGCTTTTTCGCCATCACTTGTTTCTACGCGATAGACGTACATTCCGCTCGGAATATTGCTTGTGGGCATGACAAAAAACTGCTCTCCTGCGGTCATGTTGGCCTCCAGAGGGCGTGTCACAGCTTGTCCCAGCGCATTCCAAAGGGTAATCGTTATGCGCGTACTACGCGGCAAAAACATTGGAATTGTCACGTCCACACGGGATGCGGGATTGGGGAAACTTTGCCCGACGGTCAGGCTTGGTGTGGCAATGTCGTACCGCCGCGTTTGCGTGGGCAGATAGCTAGAAAACAAGCCCCGACCATGCGTTGCAACAGCAACAAAGCCATCATTAGGGCGCACGTCAATCATTCGTACATCCGCCATGCCCACTGTGGAAGCGCCTTCCCTTACCCAACGAGTGTTCGCGCCGTTCAAGCGCTCCGTTGAAAAAAGTCCGCTCGATGTTCCGGCAAAATACCACACTTTGCCTCCAACGTAGGCAATCCGAACCCATGCCACCGAAGGACCACCGCCCACGCCATTCATAGTTTCTTCGAGATTTCCGCCCACTGCCGACCACGATTTGCCGCCATCGGTTGTGGAAAAAATGCTCTGCACGTTGTAATTAGAAAATACGGCAATCGCCCAATCCGCATTTGTTGGATCAACGGCAACACAAGAAGCGAAGGCATTTGTAGGGAAGTTACCCGATATATTCCGCAATGAGCGGCTTGCATCACTGGCATTATCCATCCGATAAACCCGTCCACGCGACGTGCCGACATACACCACATTTGCCGGACGCTGCGAAACAGCAAGGCTTGTGATGCGCTCGTCTGCCGCAACCATAGCGAGGCTCGACCATCCGGCTTGCAACTGTGTGGGATTGGTGAGTGTGACATTGCTATTGCGCCAAAGTGCTATGCCGCCAGCAAGGTACATGGTAGCTTGGTTGTTGGGATCAAGGACGTAGGGATTATCAAGAAAGAATCGCTGAAATGATCCGGCAGAAGGGCTTATTGAGAGAGGATTTACACGCCTTCCGCGACTATTAAATTCAAAACGGCTAATATTGGCAAATTGCGAAGAAGCGTAGTAATACCGCCCACTATCGGCAATCGCACAATGCACGCCATCGCCCAAATTGATGAGCCTGCCGGAAGCATCAGTGCGGCTCACGAGGCGCGTACCGTTATCTTGCAGACCGCCAATAATCGTTTCATCGCCTTCGGTGGCGTGGTCAATGGCAAGCGTGTAAAACTGCGTGGTCACGTAATTTCCGCTTCGAGCGGTATAGCGCACAGGCGATGCGGTGCAGTTCTCGGTGCGAAAGATACCGCCGTCATTGGCAACATACATCACGTTTGGATTGGAGGGCAAAAAGACAAAATCGTGGTGATCCGCCCACGACTGGGTTGCGGGCGTAGGAATATCGGTCTCGGTGGCGTAAGCGCTAATACGCGAGGTTGTTTCTCGGTAACGAAAATTGTACGGATTACTGTACGCAAAAACACCGCCTGCCACAACAAACAACGGGTCATCCGGCTTGACTTTTAGTGCCATGCAATAGCCTGTTTGAGAAACAAAATCCGATGGAAATGTCGAGGTATAATCCGTCCATGCGCCGCCAGCACCCGATCCATCACCGGAGCGATAGGTATAGAGCAGCAGACCTGTTTTAATGCCACTTTGAACTGTTTGGGCGCGGACATCGCGCAACACATAGAGCATATTTTCATCACTGGGAACAGGGGCTAGAATCATACGAAAAACCTGTGCGCTGGAAGGCAGCACCGACGACAAGGCGATATTTGCCGACCCAGGTGAAATATTTGCCCAAGTAATACCATCGGTTGAGCGCCAAACACCGCTTTGCAAAGCAATTCTGCCAGGTTGACCTGTGAAGTCCAGATCACTCAAAGCCGCATACACTGTGCCGCCCTTGGTAACAGTGACATCGGTATAAAAAGCAAAATTGGTGGATGATTCACCCTTCGCACCCAAAACCGCCGACCACGATTCGCCGCCATCTTCAGAGCGCATAATATTCCCATTGACGGCAGCATAGACAACATCTTGGTTTGTTTTGGTTGGGTCAAGCGCAAGTCTCATCACGACGCTCCACGGCGAGGCATATTGCGCCGAGCGGGTCAGAAGATTTGGTAGCGTCGATGGCAGTGAGCGCCATGTTTTTCCGCCGTCCACCGACTTATAGATTCCCGTTCCGTAAAACGCCGTATAAAGTTCGCCAGTGCCAAGATACCAGACATTGCGCTTGCCGGGGCGCGTGTCTTGGACGATACAGGAAATATTTTCTGCGCCATCGGGCAGGGAAAGTTTTTGCCATGACTCGCCCGCATTCTCGCTGCGCCACAAACCGCCCGTTACGCCGCCAGCAAACATTACATTTTCATTGGCAATATCAATCGCCAAGGCACGTGTGCGACCGCCTGTTCCCGTTGGTCCGCGACTTGTCCAATCGAACGACTGAAGGCGGTTGCCGCTCTTTGCGCCGCGTCCTTCCTGCTCTCGCGTGGGCAAGCGGCGTACCAATGCCTGCTCTCGAATATGCGCATCGGGCGGAATCATGCCTGTTTGCGGATCGGCAAGGCGATCACGGTCGTATTTTTGACGCTCCGATATACTTTCGTTTTCGTTCCAGCCTTCGCTGTAAGGCGATTCGGATTCAGAATTTGCTGGCGTTCTGGGGATATATTTTTTATCGTCGTTGCCAGCCACAACGCTTGATGGTAAGCGCTCTGAGGGCGTATTTCTTTCCAGATATTGGTGCAAAAGCGCTCCGCCACACAAAAAGGCGCTCACAACGGAGCCGAGGACAAGGAGGTGTCGCATAGAAGGTTGATTGTAATGGTAGATAATGGAAGTGGTTACGATAGGAATAGACGCATTCGCCAACAACAATAGTAAGAAATTTTTGCCAGCGTACCAAATATTCTTCCGTTCTTAGTGGGAGCGATTTGCCCGCGTTTCCGAAATCAACCCGTATTCCGCAGACCGCTTGAAATGGCGTTTATCGTCATAAAAAGCTGCATCAGCGATGCGTCTGCTTCCGTGATATTGCCTTTGGTTTGTTCGTCGCGCCACTGACGCAACAGCGCCACTTGCTGGCTGTGCAGGGGCGCAAGCGCTTGATCGCGGAGATGCAAGGAAATATGCAGTTTGGGGCGACGTTCCTCAAATTTCCCACCCAAAAGAATTGTCAGCATTGTGCGTGTGCGGGCGTATTCGGAGAGAATCATCGTGTAGAAGCGGTCTCGGATGCCGTCGTCTTCCACGAGTGCCGCATACATCTTCATTACGTCGGTATTCACCGAAGCCAATCCCGTTTCGACATTGCCAAGCACGTACTGAAGCAGTTCCCACGTGGGAATCCGTGCGCGAACCCGCTCAAAATCATCGGGGTGCTCGGTCATTAGCATTTCAAAGGTGCTTCCCACGCCGTACCAACTTGGCAAATAGTACCGCGATTGATTCCACGCAAACACCCACGGAATTGCCCGCAAATCCGCTAACGTCCGCTTGCCGGAGCGCCGCGAAGGACGAGAGCCGATGCGGTTTTGTTCGAGTGCATCAATCGGCGTTGCCTGCCCGTAGAAAGTCATAAAATCAGGCGCGTGAATCAGTCCCTCGTAAACGCGGCGGCTGTACGCTGCAAAATCGCCCATGTAGGGGTCGTATTCATGCGGTTTTTTGAGGTTGTGCGCATTGCGGAGCGTGGCGTTTGTTACTCCGGCAAGCATGAGTTCGAGATTGTAGGCGGCTGTCGGGATGTTCGAGTATTTTTGCGCAATCGTTTCGCCCTGCTCGGTCATGCGAAAATTTCCCGTGAGTGCCAGTGGCGGCGAGGCTTCCAGAAAACTATTCATCGGACCCGCACCACGGCTGACCGTTCCGCCGCGCCCGTGGAAGAACCGAATATCCACATCCTTTTCCGCCCCAACCCGCGCTATTGCTTGTTGCGCTTGATACAAATTCCACTGGCTTGCTAAAATTCCGCCATCTTTGTTGCTGTCGCTGTAACCGACCATGACCTGCTGCACGGCGCGAAGCGGCTTGTGGACTTGTGTTGATTCGTTTTTTTGTGCCTCCAAACTCCGCACCGTCATTGGATGTTCCAAGAATGTTTTCAGGATGTTTGCGCCGTTGTTCAAATCGTCAATTGTTTCCAAAAGCGGTACGACGGGTAGGCGGCAAACCAAGCCTTTATCTGTGTTGTACGCTAGTCCGCTTTCCCGTGCCAACAAATAAACCACCAGCAAATCCGACACATTCCGCGTCATGCTGACGATAAGCGAGCCTGCGCCTGCAACGCCGTATTGGTCGCAGTATTCGCGCACGGCATGGTAGCAATCCAGCACTGCATCTGCTTCTTTGCCAATCCGTGCGCCGGAAAGCGCAAACGGACGCGGCGATTCGAGTTCTTTGAGCAAAAAAGCGCAGCATTTCTCTTCTGACCAGTTCGGGAAATTCGCACCGTCCTCCACGCCAGCGCTGGTGAGGAGTTGCGCGACGGCGTTGTCGTGGAAGGTCGAGTTTTGGCGAATATCCAGCACGGCGAGGTGAAAACCGAAGGTCTGCACTGCACGAAGCGCCCTTTGGACATCATTCTCCACAAGCCGCATTGCGCCTACTTCTTCCAGCGATGACATGAGCAGACGAATATCCGCTTCCAGTTCGGAAGCAAGACGATATGCACCTTCGTGGTCATTCAGTTGCGTAGCGTGGTCGCGCTGCACATCCACCGGAAACCGCGCCATGACGAGGTTTAGGAACTGCCTCCACGGTTCATTTTGATTGCGTCCGGCAGCAATTTTTCCGCGCTCACCCAAAATCTTCGTGTATTCTTCGATTTTATCCAGAAGTGCCTTGGAAGGCGCATACATCCTCCCTGAAATGCTCAGTTTGACGGTCAAATCCAGCATCCGCCGCCGAAGCACAATCAATCCCCGCAAACGCAAGTCCTGAAGCGTTGTTCGAGTGATTTCGGCGGTAACAAACGGGTGTCCGTCGCGGTCGCCACCCACCCACGTTCCGAAAGAAATACGCGGCACGGCATGATGAATATTGAGCAAGTCAGCATCAAAGCCGCTTTCACGCCAAACTTCCTCAAACCGCGAATCAATTACAGGCAGTGTTTCGGGGAAAATATTGGTCAGATAATGGAGCATATTGCGGTGTTCCGAGCCGACATCGGGTTTTTCCAGAAAAATATCGCCCGTGCGCCAGAGCCTCTCCAATGCGGCTTTCACGTCGCGGCGAATCATCTCGCGCTCAAAGGGAGTCCACATCTGGTTTTCGCGCTTGACGAGCAGCAAATAGAGTTCGCGGTAGTGTTCCAGCACGGTTGCGCGTTTTGCCTCCGTTGGATGCGCCGTCAGCACAGGCTCTATGCGGATATTCGGCAGTACGGCGGCAATTTCTTCTGCGGAAATTCCGTCTTTGAGCAGCCCCTGCAAAACGCCACTCCACAGCCCACGCCCTGTTCCCACGCCCTTTTCGGTCTCCTGACGGCGACGGTACTGCACGGCGATATTTTCTTCGATCATGTTCAGAAGTTGGAAAGCGATGGAGTACATCTGCGGCATCCGCTTGGGAATTTCCACCCGATGTGCCTTGATGCTTGAAAATACACCGCTTTGAGGCTTTGCGTCGTCCTGCCACGGCAGCAAGGCAGCAAGGTCGGCTTTGCCGAGTTCGGTCAGCACTTCGTGGAAACACTGAAAAATAAATGCCGCATCTTCTTGAAATTTCTGCGACGGGGTATAGGAATTGGAGGTGAAGTTCATGGGCAAGAAGAAAGTGTTGAATTTTGAGTGCTGAATTTTGAGTAGAGGTCTCGCAAATACTGTGATAAACTACGGTTTAACGGGCAAGGATAATGCTTTTACTTCCCACCACGCGCCCATCCACAACCAAACGGCAAATATACAGCCCCGAAGCCATGCTGGGGATAGCGGCGGTGATGTCGTGCTGCCCCGAAGCGTAGGCGTTATCGGCAAGTGTGGCGATTTCCTGCCCCAAGACGGTGTGCAGAGTGCAGCGCACGTGTGCGGGCGTGGGAAGCATGAAATTAAGCGTGAGTGTGTTGCTTGCGGGCTGAGGATTGATGAGCCATTCAGGGGAGAAGACGGGTGCTTCGCCGACGGAAACGCTTGTTGTGGGGGCATCAAGGACGTAGAGACCGCCGCTTGTGCCGACGAAGATGGATTTGTTGTTGGCGGCAAGACTTGTAAAATCTGTATTGGTTAAGCCATTGGTTGTGTAAGCAGTCCAACGCTGCCCATCAGAAGAGCCAAGTATTGGTTTTGAAGTGAGTATTGACTTATAAAAAGGCTCAATCATTAAACCAGAACTAACGATGATTCGATTGTCTGGGATCTGAAGGATTTCATTGCGACGTGATGCCAAGCCAATTATATTTGGGGCGAGAGGCTCCCAGCCGCTAATAATTCCTTTCACATAATCTTGTAAAAATCCATACCCTCGTAAACGATACAAGATGGGAGGCGGCACATTTAGAATTGAATGATAATACGTACAACAACCTCCGCCTCTGGTTATTACATAGAGACTATTGCGAAAAAGTATCACCCTGCTAATTGCTACGGGGTCATTGCGACTTACGTTACTTATCTGCTGCCAAGATTTACCGTTATCAACAGATGTTTTGATGGGGTAAGAGTAATATAAAGAAGAAGATAATGATGTCATAGCCTGAGCTGTGAAAGCGTGTATGGTATCGTTGGTGATGCCAAAATTATACACGCTCTCGCCTTTCAACCACTCAGATTTCCATGTCTTTCCACTATCCAATGAACGATATATCCCATCGCTTGTGGCGGCATAATACGTGCGATTATTGTCATATGCAGCTATGTAGCCAAATCCAATATTATTTGGCAGTTTGCCGAGGGGGATCCAATCTTTGCCGTTCCTTGAACGTAGCAGGATTGAATCAGATACGACAAAAAAGAAATCTTGCGTAGCTTGTAAAGGAGGCAATGTATCTTGACCAATTTGGAATGGGATAAAGTTTGGGCTAACAAATTGATATGTTCTGATAGACCTGTTGTTAGGGTTGTAGATATTCACGAAGACTGCACTATCATTGGCAATTATTTTATTAATTCCTTGCTCGGTAAGCCCTGCATTGACATTCTGCCACGTCTGACCTGAATCCGCAGAAAAATATGCACCTCCGTTTGTTGCAGCATAGAGTCTTCCACGCGCAAAGGTGAGCCCTTGTAAAATTGTATTGCGAGGCGATTTACCCATTTGTTTCCAGTAGAGACCTCGATCATACGAAAAATATATTGCGTTTGTACTTGACGCAAATAGAGTTGATCTGCTCGTCAGGGTAAGTGCCGTTGGCTCAAATGGCAATGATATACCAAACCATGTCCTGCCAAGGTTATTAGAATAGAGAAGCTGCTCCCTTTTTGTACCAGCATAAATCACATTGTCAACACTCGCAATGCAAGTAACCGTAGCAGAGGTGAAAATCCTGCTAAAATTCCGTAGATTAGGGAGTGTACCAATAGAAATTCCTTCTTGGTTTATAGCAATCAGATTGGAAGCATTCAGGGCAATTTGATGTGGTGTTTCATATGAATGATCGGTTATATCTTGACTGATCGGGTTACCTGTGGTAAAAGTTGTAAATGTAGTACCTCTAAAAGCCACATCCGAAAATGTTTCAAGCCTATAAGCTACCAGTACCCCGCCAGTTGAGGCGCTTATACTTCTCGCAGATGTTCTTAACGAATTAAGTGGTAGCCATGAAGTTCCATCAACCGAGCGAAAAACTGCACCGTTCTCGGTCGCCGCATACAGCGTATCACCAGAAGCCGCAATATGCGTTACATTTGCGCCATCGGGACCCAAATACCGCCACACCGCACCACCACTCTGCGCCTGCACCTCCCACGTAGCACAATAAAACATCACCACAAAGCCAAGCATAACCTTCGCAAAGCAAGGAACAAAGCGGTTTACAGTCAAAAAAGTAGAAGGAGTATTCATATCACGGCAGCGAAATGGAACAAGAAGGAATATCAAACCCTCAAGATAGAATTTTTCCGCTCAAAAGCAAGTTCTTACGCTGTTTTATCGCTCAGAAAAATTCCGTATATTTTCGCCGTACTTACTTCCATCCCCAAGAAGCTTTGGATGAAGAGCAGTGCAGTATTTTTATTCCGCACGAAGCAAGCAATGAACAACCATTTGCAACAGTATTCTTCCCCTTGGCTACACTGGTTAGCCTTGCTGCTTGCGTTGAATAGTTTTGCCGTTATCTATACGTTGATTCTTGGGTGGGAACACAGTTTTTTTGCTCATCAAGGCATATTTCCTTGGTTTGATGTATTGTTGATTCACCTGGTGCGGTGGAATAGCTGGATTATCTTTGTGCCATTGATTGTGCGGCTTGCCAAAAATTATCGCTTGGAAGCTCGCCAAATCTCATTCCGTGCGGTTGCCGTCCATTGTTTTGCCAGTGCCTTCGTTCCGATTGCGCACTTCGTTTTTATGCGCAATATCGCTTATCTGCTTGGTCATTCAGAAACGATTCAAAACTTTCACACCCATACGTTATGGTGGATGATACTTCGCTTCTTGGCGACGCTATCGGGATTTTTCCTTTCCTTCGGTTTTTATTGGTTGATTGTTGCGGGCGTTTATGCACGGGGAGTGTCGCGCCGTTACCACGAGCAGGAACTACGCGCCTCTCGGCTTGAAGCGCAACTTTCCAATGCACGATTGGACGCTCTGAAAGCACAACTCCATCCGCACTTTTTGTTCAATACGCTTAATTCTATTTCGACGCTGCTCTACAAAGATGTCGAACTTGCAGACACCATGATTGCACGGCTTGGCGACTTTCTCCGTATGACCTTACACAATGGGAATACGCCATTTGTCACGCTTGGTGAGGAATTTGAGTTTGTACGGTGTTATTTGGAAATCGAAACACTCCGCTTTCAAGACCGCATTAGTGCTGAGTTTGCAATTCCGCCAGACCTCTTGGATGCCGCCGTGCCAAATATGCTTTTGCAACCGCTTGTGGAGAACGCTGTTCAGCATGGTTTTTCGGCGGAGTACCTTGGACACGGCGTAATTACAGTGCGAGCGTGGCAAGATGATCGTCATTCGCTGACAATCGAAGTGCGCGACACCGGCTCTGGTTTTGATGGCGTTGAGTTTCAGGAAGGAATTGGTCTGGGCAATACTCGTGCGCGTATTGCACAGTTGTACGGCGCGGAGGGGCATTTTAGCGTCAAAAGCTATTCCAGCACTACCCTCAATAGTGGTACACAGATCCGCATCACGATTCCTCTCCAGCGCATGAGTACAGACGTTGAAAGGAAGTACATCGGGCGGCAGTATTCCCAGACAGGGAAATATTGAGCGCTCCTGCGAAGCATTATTGTCATTTTCACAATCCTACCAACTACCTATCCACGTTAGCAATAGCAAGTGTAATACTCCCATTGGCAATATTTTCAACGGCATCTTGCGCGGCGCTCTGCTCTGCATCTTTCTTATTGCGCCCATTGCCACGCCCAACAACTACGCCATTTATCAGCACTTCCATTGCGAAATCCTTGTGATGGTCTGGTCCCTGTGCGCTAATAACAACATACTTTGGAACACCCGTACCGACGGACTGCGAATGTTCGAGCAGAATACTCTTAAAATTCGTGTCGCGCATGAGTGAACCTTCGTTCATCACGTGCAGCAGCACCGAACGGATGATAAATTCTTTCGCAGCATCAGCACCGGAATCAAGGTAAATCGCGGCAATAATCGCTTCCAGGGCATCGGCGAGAATGGAGTCATTGCCTTGCTGCAAGGAGTGTTTGGCACTCAGGCTGACCATGATAAATTCGTGCAAACGTAGCTTCCGTGCGCAGTAAGCCAGTGACTTTTTATTCACCAACCACGAGCGCATCTTTGTTAATTCGCCTTCTTGAACGTCGGAGCGCAAGTAAAAGAGGTATTCGGCAATAACAGAACTCAAAATGGCATCGCCAAAGAACTCTAAGCGTTCATTCGAGTAAACATGAGGGTTTTGGAGGATTTGCAAGTACGAACGGTGCGTGAATGCTTGTTCAAAATACGACACCGTGATAATCGGCACATTCAGCACTTTTTCTAATTCGCGCACTTTTTCTGGTGTCAGAAAGCCGACCGTCGGGAACATCGAATCGTCCAGAATGCTGGAACGCAGGAATTTACTGGGCAGCGCTGCCAATTTTACAATTTTGCTGTGCAACTGCTGTATAAAACTATTGAGCGAGAGATTAACGTTGAGATTCATAGAACATGAGATGGTGAGCCGCCGGAAGACAAGCATTGAGTGGATTAGCGGGTAATGCTTGTGGTCTAATGGCTCAAACACGAGACGCAAAATAGGGCGCGTGACGTAGATAGCGAAAAGGCAATTTACAAAATCTCGACCACAACGCATACATCTACCAGCAAAGCACGATAATATGGCGGCAAATACTTGGAGTGCAAACGAAGTTCACAATATTTCGCAAAAACTCGCAAAAGCGTGAAAACACTAAAAAGCGAATTTTCGCCCAAGAAAAATATTCGCGCAAATCGAAATACTGTTTCGCTAAAAGCGAAAAAGTATGTATCTTCGTTTTGCAATGATTTGACGAGTATTTTCCTTGTTACACCTTTACAGACACAGTGTTTATGAGCATGAATGGTGAAAATTTACGCATTATTTTGGGCATCAAACTCAAGCAGCTCCGCACGGAAAAAGATTTTTCACTCAAAGAGTTATCCGAGCAGACGGATTTGTCCATTTCGTACTTGAGCGAAATCGAAAAAGGGAAAAAATATCCGAAGCCGGAAAAGATTATCGCGTTAGCAAAGGCGTTGGGAACGACGTTTGACGAACTCGTAACGCTCAAAATGGACGAAACGCTTGACCCGCTCACCGCAATTCTCAATTCACCCATGCTCCGAGAGTTTCCTTTTCAGCTTTTTGGTATCGAACAGCAGGACATCATGGATTTATTTTCTGCCTCGCCCGCCAAAGCTGGTGCGCTCTTGAAGACATTTTTGGAAATTATTCGCGGCTACGATATGAGCGTGGAGCAGTTTATTTTGGCGGCGCTCCGTTCCTACCAAAAAATGCACCATAATTATTTTGAGGATTTGGAAGAAGCCGCAGACCGCTTTGTGGCGGATATGCAATGGAAGGCGAAAATTCCTATGCCCACCGAAGTTGTGAAAAAAGCGCTTATTCAAAAGTATAACTACGAGATTGACGAAGAAACGCTGGCGAATCATCCTGAACTCCAAAAATTTCGCACAATATTCGTACCGTCCAAAACAGGCAAACACACACCATTGCCACACGCAAAGCCGCGCCTTCTCTTGAACAAGGATTTAATTGATCGCCAAAAAGCCTTTATTTACGGGCGCGAACTGGGGTACAGCTATTTGCATATCCGCGAGCGGGCGCTTACCTCATCGTGGCTCAAGGTGGAATCGTTTGAACAGGTCTTGAATAATTTCAAAGCCTCCTATTTCTCCGGTGCGCTTTTGATGAATCGCCATTCGATGGTCAAAGATTTGACAAAATTATTCCAAAAAAAGGCTTGGGATGGTTCTGCGCTTATCACAATGCTGGATAAATACGCCGTCACGCCGGAAATGCTGCTCTATCGCATGACCGAACTCCTGCCCAAATTTTTCGGCTTAGAAGAAATGCACTTTCTCCGCTTTAGCCATCGCACCAGCACAGGCAACATGAAACTGACGAAGTTTTTGAATATGTCGCAGGTCTTCGCGCCCTACGGACTAGATTTGAACGAGCATTACTGCCGTCGCTGGCTGCCCATCGCTATTTTGAAACGTGAACAAAGCGAACTCGCCGAGCGCGACCCCACAACACCGCTTGTTGTCGTGCAGCGTCCACATTTTGTTGAAAGTAATATCGAATATTTTGTCATAACGGTGGCACGGCGCTTTGCCCTCAAACCCCTCTTCCATTCTAGCGTTTCGATTGGTTTTCTGATGAACGATGCCTTCAAAGAAACCGTAAAATTTTGGAATGATCCAAGTATTGAGCGGATTCACGTCAACGAAACCTGTGAGCGCTGCGGCTTGCGCGACGATATTTGCCGCGACCGCGTAGGTCCGCCAACACTCTACATGAAAAATGAACGCCAGCGTGTCCGCGAAGCGAGTTTGCAGAAGATTCTATCAGGTGGCGGCAAGTAAAAAACCACGAAAAAAAACAAGGGCGATACTTTTTCAAAAAGTATCGCCCTTATTATTTAACCAATCTCCGAAGCCTTATTTTTTCGGGTCGAGAATATTATCAATCGTGACCGCCAAATCGCGCAAATGCGCTTTGGTAACGGCATCAGCAGCTTTTCCGGCGGCGGCAGAACACGTCCCGCGCAAGCCTTCCAACTGCATCCGTGCAAGTCCGCGAACATCACTGTTGGAAACATCCGGCACAGCAAACAGCCCACGAAACGCCTCAAATCCGGGCGGAACAACTGGCGGCGGCGGCGGCGTAAGTTTTTTACCGAGTTCGTCCACCAAGGTACGTTGCAAATTGCGGCGATAATCGTCGGTTTGCGGTTTTGCTTGCTTTACGTCGCTGAAAATCGCTGTTTCAACATCGCCGAACAACTCGCGCACGGAGTACGCTTTTGCGCCGCTCAACGACTCTTGTTCCAAAAGGCGCAAGAGTTTGTCATTGCTCAAAACAGTGCGCACAAGCCGTGCCTGAGCATCTTGAAGCTGTTTTACCGAGCCGTTGGGATAAATTTTGCGAATAATGTCTTCGCGGAGCATGAATTTTGGCGCTTTCCACGCATTATCGCTCAAAAACTGCACGGCAGCTTTTTGGCGCTCACGCGGCAGTGCTTCATACTGATTGCCTTCGTCGCCAAGGACTTTCAAGACAATATCCACACCGCCCGGATAATTTGCCACGTGTCCCATTTCGCGGTTCCATTGCCCAAGCACTTCCTCATACAGTCCGCGCAATTCATCAAAATTCTCACCCGCTTTGGCAGAGGCTTGAGGAAGATAGCCCATGACGCGCTCAAGATTTTTCAAACCGTAGGTCGTTGCTTTGATAGCGTCGTCGCCCAAATCTTCGGTTTGTGAAAGCGGATCGGTGATAGCGAATTGCTGCGCACCAAAACGCAGCATTTTGTCTTTTTGTGCTTCTTTTGCCCATGCACGGGTTGTTGCAACCTCGTCATCTGAAGTTTTTGCGTCCTTGATTAAGCGATAGCCCCATTTTGTGGCAAATTTATCGTAAGGACCAACATTGGGCATCATCGCTGCACCATCGCCGGGTTGAGCAATGTAGTTAAAGCGGGCATAATCCATGATGCTTGGCGCAGTGCCATATTTTTGCGTAAAGGTTTTCGAGCGAAGCGAATCAACAGGATACGCATTGGAAGCCTTCATATTGTGCGGGAAACCAAGCGTGTGACCAACTTCGTGTGCGGAAACAAACGTAATGAGTTCGCTCATCAAACTATCGGGAAGCGGCATCGCATGGGAGCGCGGGTCGGCGACGGCTTGGACAAAATACCACTCGCGGAGCAGATTCATTACGTTGTGGAACCAACCAATATCGGATTCAATAATTTCGCCGGAGCGTGGGTCGAAAACATTCGGTCCGTAGGCATTCTCAACGGGCGAGGGGTAATAACGAATGACCGAATACCGAGCATCTTCCGGCGACCATTCGGGATCTTCTTTTGGCGTTGGCGGGTCAATACAGCGAATGGCATTTTTAAACCCTGCTTCTTCAAAGGCAACATTCCATGCTTCTACACCTTTTTTGAGTGCAGCACGCCATTGTACGGGTGTTGCGGGGTCGATGTAGTAGGTAATCGGTTTTTTGGGTTCGACGAGTTCACCGCGAAAATAGGCGGCTTCGTCCTTCGGCTCTAAACGCCAACGGCGAATAATGGAGCGGCGTTCAGCCTTTTGTGCCGGAATACCGTAATCGGTGCGTGTCAGCGAAAACCAGCCTACACGTGGGTCGGCATAACGCGCCAGCATCGGGGTTTCGGGAAGTTTAATCATGGAATGGTGCATCGTAAACGACATCGTGCGCGAACCCTGATTTTGCGGGGCTGCTTCGGCGGAATACGTCACCACATTTTCGACTTCAACATTTTCAGGAAAACTCCGCGCATACTCAACAAAAGAGCGGTCTGCGGCGAAAGCACCAATGCGGGCTGCGTCGCGCACCGGCTTTGGCGGCGTGAGAATCGCAATATCGGTGGTGAACATCGGCGTAACGTCAATCACCACGCCATTGGAATCCTTGGAGAGCGCTTGAATTGGGAAGGAGGCAATAATTTCCTCAAAATTTGCATTTTTCACTGCTTTTGCAATCGGTAACGAATCGGCAGCAACATTGAGATAGGTCACGGCGCGAAGCAAAATGCGGTTGTATTTGCGTTCCCAGCGCACAACTTCCTCATTCGTTTCCTCGCCGCCATAGCCCACTGATGGCGTTTTTGCTTGGCGTGTCACAAGAAGCATTTCTTTGCCGAGCAGTTTATTGGGAATTTCATAAAAAAGTTTTTCATCAATGCGATGCACGGTAAACAAGCCGTCATCACTTTTCGCTTGAGCCGTGATAACATCTTTATACGCCTTCAACGCGCCCGGAGGCGGTGTGGCGGCTCCGGCGGGCGGTGCGGCGGGAGGCTGGGCAAAGGCGAGAAGAGGACAAAGCGTCAAGACCAGCAGCAACAAGGCGTTGCGATACTTCTTCATAGAAATTCTCCTAAAAACAAGGTGTGAAAAAAAAATGGAGTGAAAAACTTTCCGATACGCAAAAACAGCAAGAATGTTGCAATGGCGAGAAAAAGAAATTGCAAGAGCGCAATAATTCGAGAAACTCCGACGAAAATACACGGCAAAAACCGTATATTTGACGGAATAATTTTACGTTGTTTTACCAATGCCATTACCGTTGTGGTGCATACACTTTTGCATTTCCTCCCCAGCAAGCCCATAAACGCTTGTCTTTTGTCGCTTTTGCTCACGCTCATTCCGACCGTGCAGATGGCGCAAACAACCAGTAGCAGTGGAGCGCTCTCCGGCACAACAACCGCGACAATACGCCCGAATCTCCCCGATACGGCGGCGACGGTGCGGATTGCTATTCGTACTACGCTTGGCGTTTTCGAGGCGGAACTCTATCGCCGGGCGGCTCCGGCAACGGTGGAAAATTTCCTGCGTTACGTGACGGGCGGCTACTACACGGGCGGCTTAATTCACCGCACCGTGAAAAAAGATAATCAACCCGACAAACCGGACAGCATTAAAATTGAGGTCATTCAAGCCACCATCGGCAGCCTTTATGCACAATATGCCTTGCCGCCGATTGAGATTGAAACAACGCGGCAAAGCGGATTGAAGCACCTCGACGGAACGCTTTCGATGGCACGCGACGAACCCAATACGGCGCAATATGAGTTTTTTATCTGCATCGGCGATCAACCACAACTCAACTTTGGCGGCAAACGCAACCCCGATGGTCAGGGCTTTGCGGCATTTGGGCGTGTTATCAAAGGAATGGATATTGTGCGAAAAATTCAACAATCACGCGCCGCCGGACAAGCACTGATGCCGCCGATTATGATTATCGGTATTACGCGGAAAACCTAGTTTGATAATGTGACCATCTCTGGTGCATCCTAAGTTTTTTGCTGTCAATTGTCAGGCATTGCTCCGTCGAGCGGCTTCTTCGCCGTCCGGCGGTTTTGCAGTGATATTCATTTCACCATCCTCCCTCCACAATGAAACGCTTGCTTATAATTGACCGCGACGGCACCATTATCGCCGAACCACCCGATGAACAGATTGATTCTCTCGAAAAACTCGTGTTTCTGCCCGGCGCAATTAGCGCTCTTGCCCGTATTCGCAAAGAATGTGATTACGAATGGGTGATGGCAACCAATCAAGATGGCTTGGGAACGGACTCCTATCCCGAAAGCACCTTCTATCCCGCACAAAATATGATGTTGTCGGTATTGGAAAGCGAAGATGTCCGATTCGATACCATCCTTATTGACCGCACCTTTGCCCGCGACAATCAGCCGACCCGCAAGCCCGGGACGGGAATGTTTGGCGAGTACCTGTCGGGCGCGGCAAAGGGCAAGTACGACCTTGCTAATTCCTTCGTTATCGGTGACCGCCTGACCGACGCACAACTCGCACAGAATCTAGGTGCAAAGGCAATTTTACTCCAATCGCCCACATCGAAAAATCATGCTGCCATACGGAACAGCACGGAAACCGCAGGGCTGCCGATTGCGCTGGAAGCCTCCTCGTGGCAAGAGATTGATGATTTTCTCCGCGCCCAAGAGCGCCCCAAACGCACGGCAACAGTTCACCGAACCACCAATGAAACCGATATTACCGTTCATCTCAATCTTGACGGCACGGGAAAAGCTGATATGAAGACGGGTTTGGGCTTTTTTGACCATATGTTAGACCAATTAGCGCGTCATTCGGGCTGCGATATGCAGATTCACACGAAAGGCGATTTGCATATTGACGAGCATCACACTATTGAAGATACGGCATTGGCTCTGGGCGAGGCATTCTTGAAAGCGCTGGGCGATAAGCGCGGCATAGAGCGCTACGGCTATTGCCTACTGCCGATGGACGAAGCGCTTGCCGAAGCCGAGGTTTCCTTTGGTGATGCGGCATTCACGGAGCAGCGTATTCATGCCGCTTTGGATTTTTCGGGTCGAAATTGGCTGGTCTGGAATGCAACGTTTCACCGTGAAAAAATTGGCGATGTTCCGACGGAAATGTTCTATCATTTTTTCAAATCCTTCACCGATACTGCCAAATGTACGCTCAACCTCCGTGCGGAAGCAGAGAACGAGCATCACAAAATAGAATCTCTCTTCAAAGCGGTCGCCAAAGCTATGAAAATCGCTGTACGCCGCGATGTGGGAAATAATGCGATTCCCAGCACAAAGGGCGTGTTGTAATGCTCTGCTCCAAGCTATCAACTCAAAAACGTACCGTTCCTGAACAATGATAAAAAGCCCCACATGAGAACTTCATGCGGGGCTTAAATATTTCAGAGCAAAGCAGTGTTATTTTTTGCCTTTTTTACCTTTGGCATCGGGAGCTGGTGCAGCGCCACCGCCGCAACCAAGAGCTTCCAACTGTGTTTCTAAGCTGTTAATCATCTTGGTATCGGGCGTTGGGGCTGCCTTCATACGCTTGATGGTTTCTTGATAGTTTTTGCAAGCATTGGGAGTGTCTTGGGTATTCTGTGCAGCGATTGCCGCGTAGAACCACCCGAAAGCGTTGTCTGGGTCAATGGTTGTCCATTCTTGGGCATATTTTTTCAATTCTGCCCAGCTTTTTGCACTGTTAGCAACACGGCAGAGTGTGCCGATAGCGGCAATAACCTCACGCTTAGATTTCGGGTCAGCCTTGCCCATTTCAAAGACTTTCAGGAACTCGTCTTTTGCCTCTTTCGTCTTTTTCATTTCCAAATACGTGGTCGCAAGCTGGCTGCGGGCATAGAGCGCCGTGGGGTCAATAGCAACGGACTTCTGCAAGGACGGCAGCGCTGAATCAAGGAGTTTTTTCGAGAAAAACGCCGTACCGACGTAGTAATGAGCGCGGGCGTTGTTGATGGTGTCCGCCGGACAGTTGGTTGTGTCGAGGCGCTTACGGAAGATTTCAATAGCGTCGTCGTACTGCCGCCATGTGTAAAGCGCTGTTCCGATAGACATCATCAGTTTGCAGCCTTTAGGATTTTTTGCAAAGAAATCTTTGTATTCGCGGACAGCTATGGCAGTGTCGCCGGAGTTAATCGCAGCACGGGCAAACAACTCAATATCGGCGGGCTGCAAGCCCTTGTTTGCTTTGATTTCGGCAAATTTATCGGATGATTTTTTGAAATCACGCTTGTAGAGCAGTGTTTTTGCAATCATCAAATCTGCTTTATCGGCAACGGTGTCAATCGCTTTTTTCGATGCTTCGAGATAATCAACGAGTGCCGTGTCATACTCTTTTTTCTCGGTTTCAAGCAGATTGAATGCGGCTTGCGCCAAGTACCAACGCGCTTGTGCTGCATCGGGTTTGAGTTTCAAATAGCGCTGAAGCGTTGGAACGGCTTCAGGATATTTTTTTGCCAAAAACTGAATTTTACCTTTGTTCAAAAAGGCTTTGGCGTTGTTCGTGTCGGCTTTTGTTACTTTATCCCACTCTTGAAGCGAAAGGTTGACAAACTTGATATTGTCTTCTTTGCTTGTACCAGGATTATTCGCAATGCGGAAATAGGATTCAGCAAGTTTACTGCGAGAGTCTGTTAAGTTCGGATCGCGCTTGAGCGCCTCTTCGTAGTTGTTTTGGGCAAGCTCAAACACGCGCTGTGCGAAGTAAATATCACCACGAGCCACGTATGTTGCCGGAAGCTCTTTGTTAATAGACTGCGCTTTAATAACGGCAGCATCGGCTTTCGTTAAGGCATCTTTTGGGAATCCGGGGGATTCATTACCAGCAACATAAACCTGGCTCAAAGCCAAGAAACTCTCCGCATCTTTTGGATGCGTTTTGGTGAGTTCCTCACCTTTTTTCAGCGCCTCAGGATGTTTGCCAACAGCAGACAAGCCGAGTGTCACTTTGCGCATGACTTCCGGCTTCCAATAATCAACATCCTGTGCTTTTTGGTAATATGCCAATGCTGAGTCTTGCTGGTCGAGAGCATCGTAAATATCGCCCAACAGCAGCAATGACGGCAAGTCGCGGGAGTTTTCTTTTACGGCAGCTTGCGCAAGCGGCAATGCCGATGGGTATTCTTTGGCAGCGAACTGTTCTTTTGCTTTTTGAAGATTGCCTTGAGCAAAGATTGGTTGAGCAAATGGTGCAAAACCAAGCATGAGGCAAATCCCTAGCGTGAAGAGTCGTTGCAAGGACGGTCGTTTCATAATAGGTTGGAATGAAAATGATACAGAAAATAAGTGAGTTTGTGTCATATCGTACCTTTTGGAAAAGAGTTTTGGTGCAAAAAGTTTAATCTTCTTCTTCTGTCGGCACAATATCGAATCGTGCGCCTTCGGGAACAATCCCGGATTTCAGGAAGTATTGTTTTGCGCGAACATCATTGCGCAAGAACGTCATAAAGCCCCATGGCAAATTCCGCCTATCTTCAAGCAACACACCGCGAATAGCGATGGGGAGCGGATATTTTCCCATGACAACGTAGGATTGATGAACGGGCTTCGGGCGAATATATGCGCCAGTGGAATCTTGAAAGCCAATTTTTAGCATCTTGAAGCGCTTGTCGCCGACGTACTGCCATAAATAACCAACGCCGATAGCATTTGGACTCGTTGCAAGAAGGCTTCGGGCGGAATCGGCATTTTTAACGAGCGTAATAGTACGCTGGGGCGACGCATTTTTCGTGAGTGAAAGAAGGATATTACCATATTCGGATGAGTTTGCATCAGGACAAACAAACGTTGGTTCTGTCTTGAGTTGCGGGAACATCCCGCGCAAGGATGCGGTTTTATCCGTCATGAGTTTTTTCAGTTGGTCGAGTGCGATGGTGTCAAGCGGGAAATCGCGTTGAACAACAAAAACCAGCGCATCGGTAGCTAAAATCGTCGTTGCGTGTGGGGGGAGTTTATTGGCTTTAAGTAAGGAATCCTCATCTGCCAAATAGGGACGTGAAAGAATCACTGCCCGCGCTTTTGTGGCGAAAAGTTGCGACATACCATCACGTGCAGAAACGGGAACAACCTCTACTTTCGCTTCTGAATACGAAGAGTCAAAGAGCCGGAAAGCAGGTTTTAAGCGCTCGGCAATACTTTCATCGCATAGAATAGTCGCTTTTCCAGTTGTGGCAGTTTCAACAGGCTCCCCATTGTCTTGCCGTTTTTGGTCGCAAGAAGCCGCCATAATAAGCAGTGCAGCAGACGATGCAGCAAGAGCAAGGAGAGAAGATACAGTGTTGTTGAGGCGCATAATTGTTCAGGAAAATGAGCGTGGCGGAATGGTCATCGGTTAGTCTTCGTCGTTATTATAGCGTTTGTATTCTTGATGTTGCGACCAAAATGTCGCAAGACGATACGCGCCAAAGAGAATAAACACAACGCCAAACATTCGGACATTAGGGTCAAACGTCACCGCCGGAATCCAGCCAAAGACCCATAGCAAGCCAATGAGCATGACTAAGCCTCGTGCAGCGTAGTTGAGTATTAAAACGTACTTGTTCATCATAAAATCGCGGTGATTCGGGGTAATAACAAAAATCCTCTACAAACGAAATAGAGACGCGCTTTCTGGATACTTGTGCGATACAGAAGGCGCGTCTCTACTTGAGAACGTCCTAAATCCGAAGAGGCGCTATAAATTACCGCAAACGGAAGACGATTGGAATACTTACCCAGCAGTCGATAGGTTGATTATTTTGAATAGCCGGTGTAAAGACCGAGCTCATAACGGCTTTGATAGCTGCATCGTTGAGCAAGTCAGAGTCGGTCGATTCAACGATGTGCTTTTTCGGAACACCGTTTTTACCCACCAATACGCGGATATTCACTTTGCCCTCAATCCCTGCGCGTTTTGCAAGGTCGGGGTAAACAACTTTTCTCTGCAAGTCTTTGATGTCAATATATGGCTCTTTTTCTACCGGAACGAAATCGTAGGCATTCGGTTCGTCCTCGCGGACTTCCGTATCAACATCGGATGCCAAACCAAGGAATCCTTGGTCGTTTCCGTCGCCACCAGTGGTGCTGGCACGCGAGATTTCGTCCACGTTAGCAAAGTCCTTCACATCAGGGGCAATAAGAGCATCCGGCACTGGTACGGGCGTACCAGCACGAGCCGCAGGACCGGGAGCCGTTGTTGGCGGCGGCGGCGGTGCAGCTTCGGTTTGTGTCGGCGGCGGCGGAATATTGGTGAGTTTCATCTTGTTAATTGGCGGTCCCTTTTTTAACCCTGCCGAACTAGCGACAAGGAAAATGGAGTATCCACCAAGTAAAATCAGAAGAATCAGCAATGCCGCGATAAATCCACGCTGTGTAGCACGCGGAATATATGCCTTCAGCTCTTGTGCTCCGTAATGCAACTCAGGCACGGTGCCTGCTACTGTATTTGCTGTTGCCATAGCATTACGAAATAATAGTGAAAAATTTGGTTTACTGTCGTAAAACTCTCTGAACCATCGTAAATTATTAAGCATAACAACTTAGAGGTCTTTTAAGTCAGCTTTGTCTTCGTCGGTCAAAGGCGTAAGGGCGAATTTTCGTTCGCGTTTCATACCTTTGACGGTCAAACGTTGAGTAATTTCTGTTTCGGCAATATTCAACTCGTCGAGCAGGTTAATCACCATACCGTAGGGAACTTTATTCGATATGCGAAGCGAGAGAATAAGTTTGTTCTCAAGACGCATATTTTCGTTCACCGAAAGGGCGCGAATATCTTTTAGATTCACTTTTTCCGGCGGATTGGTCTTTTTGTCGCCGATAAACTTGAATATCTGCCCGTCATCACGCACCAGCACGGTCAAAAGTTCGGATTGTTTTACTTCGACGTTTTCTGTTTCCGGCGGAACCGACATTTCCATTGTTTGAGGAGTTGTCAGCGTCGTCGAAAGCATGAAAAAGGTCAAAAGCAAAAATGCAATATCCACAAGCGGAGTCATGTCGAGAACGAAGCCAACGCGCTTTTTCTTTTTGCGCACTGTGGCAAACGATCCACGTTTGACTTTCGGTGCGGCTGCTAGTCCACCACCACCACCACCCATAGCGTGTCTCCTGAAAAATAATGTATCAAAAATCGTAGGTTAGGTGAGCTAGGCGATTCCTAGCTTGGTCTATCAGTAACGAAATTAAAGACGGTTGCGTTACTGAGTCGCATCACATTGGTTAAATCTTCAATCCATTTGTATTGAACGCGCCTGTCGGCATCAATCGCAAATTTCATACGCAGATTCGCCATCCGTGTCTGCTTGAGCAATGCTTCCAAAACTTTCAAATCAGTAACTTTGAGAATGACCTTTTGACGGGCTTCATCGGAAAGCTGCACTTTATCAGAATTGTAAACAACTTTACGGTCTTGCTCATTAGAAAGCGAATAATAATACGCCGTATCGTTAGTGACGGTATCAATGCCAATTTTAATCATGGCAAGGTCTTTTTCCGGTACTTTCGACGTGTCGGCAGAGGCTCGTGGGCGCTGGATTTGGAACTTTTGCTCGTTTTCGGTGTCGGACTTAAATTTTGCCGTAAACATAAAAAACGTAAGCAAAAGAAATGCAATATCCACAAGCGGGGTCATATCCAGTACGAAGCCGACCCGTTTTTTCTTGATTTTACTCATAATAATCTCCTTGTTAGAATGAAAGCGTGTAGGAGATTATTTCTTAATTTTTACCGTTAAGATTTCGGTAACGCTCAAGATTGCTTCGTCAATCAAGTAGGTAAAATTGTCCACGCGCGTTGTGAAGATATTGAAGAAGATAATACAGATAATAGCACCGACAAGACCGCCTGCCGTGTTGTACAATGCTTCCGAAATACCGATAGACAATGATTGAGCCGATACCGCACCGCCAGCACCAAGAGCCGCGAATGCGCGAATCATACCCAGAGTTGTTCCCAAAAGACCCACCATGGTTGCAATCGAAGCAATCGTCGAAAGAATAACCATGTTCTTTTCCAGAAGTGGTGTTTCAAGATTGGTCTGCTCATCAATAGCGCGTTTTACCTCAAGCATTTTCTTTTCAGGGTCAAGACGGTCATTTTCTTTTACTGCTTGATACTTCTCCAAACCAGCACGGAGGATATTGGCAAGGCTACCGCGTTGCGCATCGCAAGCAGCAAGAGCGCCGTTAATATCGCCATCTTCGAGCAAGGTTTGAATTTTCTTAATGAAAATCGGCATACCTTCTTTGCCCTGTGCCTTACCGATAGAAAGCGCACGCTCAATAACGAACGTAATAGCAATCATAATAAACGCCAACAACAACGCTACAAGCGGACCGCCTGTGTGAATTGTACCCAAAATATTACCCGCCAAAGGCTCATGGCGCATTGCACCATCTTTAAAGTTAGACGGATTGCCCATAATGAACCACCAAATAGCGAAACCAATAGCGATTTCTGCTGTCATGATGATGACGTTCATAGCATTCTTCATGAAAAAACTCCCGAAAAAATGAGTAAAAAAGTTTGAATTAAAGAGAAAATTGGTTTGTTGCTTCTTCAATCGTTGGAAACATCTCAAAGACGAGCGTGAGTTTCGTAATAACGAAAATGTTCTCAATGCTCTTGCTCAGATTGCAAAGAGCGATGCGACCACCTTTTTTTGAGAAGTTTGCGTGTGCGGAAATAAAAACTCCCAATGCCGTCGAATTAAGATATGAAACTTCATGCAAATCCAGTGCGACAAGCGGCTTGTCTTGCTGCACCAGCTTTTTCAGATCTTCGCGCAGCAAATCGGTCTCATCACCGCCTATAAACTGTCCGTGTAATCGTAATATTGTGATTGCGCCTTGCTGCTCTACGGTAATTTGTTCGGGCATAGAGTGTCTGTGGTTATTCTTGTTGTGTGTGAGTGCTTACGCTCTTACTTGCGTAAATATCAGACAAAATCGGTTGTCGTAGGTTGTATCGTACTGAACGCTTGAAAAATGATTCTTTAACTCTCTGCACAGCGAAGTATTAGTACGAATGAAAATTTACATCAAAAAATCGTCCTTGTCAAAGAAATTTGTGAAACTTGCCGTAGTTTTTTTCGTCGCCCCCAAAATTCAGGATCTTAGCCAACGGTAAAGAGCCACAAGAACCAAAAAATTCCGTCTCGCTACGTCAAATATTCTTGTTTTTGTGTGACACCAATGCAAATGCGCGGAACGCCCGAAAAATCATTGACTATTTCCACATTATACCCCGCCCGACGAAAAATTTCCTCAATCGCTTCTGCTTGACCAAAACCTATCTCCAAAGCAAACCAACCATCTTCTGCTAATATTGCCGGGAAAATTTCCGCAAAACGCCGATAAAACCTTAGCCCATCAGCACCATCGGTCAACGCCAAATACGGCTCGAATGCTCGGACCTCCGGCTCTAGTTCTTCCATCTCGCCCGAAGCAATATAGGGCGGGTTGGCAACAATAACCGAAAAACGTCGTTTGGGTTGGCTTTCGAGGATGTTGATATTGCCAAAGCGTAGATTTGATAGTTCATAACGCTCGCTATTGCTCCGCGCTAGTGCCAGCGCCTCTTCCGACACATCCAATCCGTACACCAACGCATCGGGAAAGTGCTTGGCAATAGTAATAGCAATACAGCCTGTGCCTGTACCAATATCAAGGATGCTTTTTTCTTGAGCAGTACTGTTTTTTTGCAAGCGCTTGATAACATATTCCACCAACAACTCTGTTTCTGGGCGCGGAATAAGCGCCGCGGGGCTAACGGCAAAAGTCAAACCGTAGAACTCCGTTTCACCGAGAATGTATTGAAGCGGTTCGCGTAAGGCGCGGCGCTTAATCATGGCGCGTAAGGTCGTCAATTCGTTCTCAGAGAGCGGGCGGTCGAACTGCGTGTAGAGCTGAATACGCGGCTTTTTTAGAACATTGGCAATAAACAACTCCATTGTCAGACGCGGCGAGTCAACGCCTTTTTCCTCAAAATACAATTTTCCCCATTGGATAAGGTCAATAATTGTCCACATTTTTTCCATGCAACCCTTCCAAGAAATGCGCGTTAGGAATGATTGCGTTTGCGGGCTTCTGCCAGAAGCGCCAAAACTGCCATGCGTACCGCCACACCGCGCTCTACTTGCGACAGAATGAGCGATTGCGCTGCATCTGCTACCTCTGCTTCCAACTCGATGCCGCGATTGATAGGTCCCGGATGCAAAATAGCCAAATCCGGCTTTTGCGCAATGTGATGACGCTTGACGGCGAATTGCTGCACAAATTCTCGTATCGTTGGTATCAGCCCTTGCTGCATACGCTCGTGTTGGATGCGCAGGACGTTTAGCGCATTTGCCCATTCGACCGCTTCGTCGATGTGGCTAAAAATTCGCACGCCAAAGGCATCTAAATTGGGCATGAGCGTTCCCGGACCGCAAACGGCGACCTCTGCCCCCAATGCCTGAAAAATCGGTATATTCGACCGCGCAACGCGACTGTGGAGAATATCGCCCACTAAGCAATATTTCATCCCTTTGAGCATCGTTGTCGGGGAGCCAAATTTTTGATAGAGCGTAAATGCATCCAAAAGCCCTTGTGTTGGGTGTTCGTGTTGCCCGTCGCCCGCATTCACAATACTGCTTCTCACGCGCCCCTGCCGTGCGGTCAAGAATTCATGCGCTCCCGAATGGTGATGTCGCATGATGAGAATATCCACTTTCATTGTTTCGATATTCAGCACTGTGTCCAAGAGGGTTTCGCCTTTTGCGACACTGCTTGCGGCGGCTTGGAATGCCGTTACTTCGGCAGAGAGGCGCTTTGCAGCAAGCTCAAACGAAACACGAGTGCGGGTGGAGTTTTCAAAGAATGCCAGCACGACCGAAACACCGTTCAAATCATTCCGCTTGCGGTCTGAAGATCGTAAAAATTCAAGGTAATCCGTCGAGCGCTCAAAAATATTGAGAATATCATCCGCCGTCAAATCACGAGCGCTAATGAGATGTTGATGCGAAAAGGGCATAAGTTCGGAAGTCGGTAAAAATGAAGATGTGCGGCATTTGCGATAACCAATGCAACAACCAAGCGCGTCCAATATACGACCAAAAACAACAATAGGCATAAAAAAAACCGCCCAAAACGTATTCAGACGGTTTTCTTCAAATAGAGCAAGCTCTCGCTGCTTATTTTTTCTTTGCAGGTGCTTTCTTTGCTGGCGCTGCTGCTGCTTTTTTTGCAGGAGCTGCTTTTTTCACACCGTTCACAAGGTCTTTCAAACCTTTGCCGGGAGCAAATTTTGGCACTTTGCGTGCAGCGATTTTGATTGTCGCGCCGGTGCGAGGGTTTTTACCGTTGCGAGCGGAACGCTTTGCAACGGAGAATGTGCCGAAGCCGATGAGGGCTACGTTCTCGCCTTTGGTAAGCGATTCCGAAACTGTACCGATAAATGCGCTGAGTGCGCGTTCTGATTGGACTTTGGTAAGCCCAGCGCCGGATGCGATCGCATCAACAAGCTGTCCTTTGTTCATAGCGAATACCTAGTTAAAGGTTGATAAATACTGGATTCGCTGCGAAGATATGTGATTTTGCCAAGTGTTGCAAGAAAAAAATGCGAAAACGTGCAGATTTGGTGCGGTTTTTTTGTTTTTTTTATAGCTAAGTCATTACTGAGTCAAGTTTCACCAAAGGCAAAAGCTCTAAAGACCGCATAAAAACTCATTTTCCAAGCAATATTTGTTTTCCAAACTGTTGATACATCAACCATAGAGAAAAAAGCCCGCCAGAGGCGTATATTCCCGCTACAACATCATCAATCATAACAAAAAACGCACCTTTTCCTTCATTCAACCGTGAAATCGGAAATGGTTTGGCAATATCAAATAAGCGAAAAAGAGCAAATCCTATTGCCATCCATATCAATAGTTGGGGCATTGCCTGGGAAAAAATTGGCGTGGCGACAACAAATAATAAGACTATCCACATTCCCAACGCTTCGTCTATCACCACACAGCCCGGGTCGTCGCCCCAATGCTCCTCCATAAGTGGAACCGACCACAATCCCAACATTAATGAGGTGATAATGCCCACCATCAACGCCGCTTCCAGAGCCACCGCCCCAAAACCCGCAACACTACTCGCTATTATCACGGGCAAGAGCGCCGCAAAACTCCCCACCGTGCCGGGCATTTTCGGTACAAAACCAAGACCACCAAGCGTGGCAACGCCAATTTTGATGCGGTCTCGCAGGGAAAACGATGATGGAGAAACGTTCATAGCATTGGCGATAATAACGGGGCAGCAAGAGAAGGCGAAGTTTGAGAAAGCAAAGCGCGAAGAGACGGCACGATAATATCGGCATCATCGGCGCAAAAATTACCCACCAATATCGTCCGCGCACCAGCCGCCTTGCCTGCCTCAGCGTCGGAGAGGCTATCGCCAATCATCCATGACTGCGCAAAATTGATTCCCCAGCGCTCATGCGCCTCCAAAAGCATGGCGGGGCTTGGCTTTCGGCGGCTTTGTGCCATAATATCCCCGCAACAGCCGCTCCGTGAGGACATATCACGCTCTCCGGCAAAATAGATGTCGTCAAATTCATAGCCCGTTTCGCTGCGCAGACGCTCTTGCATCGTGGCGTGGATAACGGAGAGATCGCCTTCGGTCATCTGACCTTTGCCGATTCCTTGCTGGTTTGTGACCAAAATTGCGAGAAATCCTGCCTCTTTCACCATGCGGAAAAGAGGGAAAATATCGGGAATAAAAGCAAAGTCATCCGTTGTGAGGACATAACCATCTATAATACGCTGATTGACAATGCCGTCGCGGTCGAAAAAAAATGCTTTTTTGAGCAGGGCTTGCATGGTGAAATACGGTTTTGTGCGGTCAAAGTTGTAGATTTGTAGCCATGCGAAAATATCAAATCCCACGCTCATTGCAAATAGCAAATTCTCTACGAGGCTGATCAATCTATGATTATTCTTCCTGATTCCGACGACATACTTTTGCATCAATGCGAAATTCAAACCTTTCGTTCAGGCGGGAAAGGTGGTCAAAATGTTAATAAAGTCGAGACGGGTGTGCGACTAATTCATCACCCAAGCGGCTTAATTGCTCACTCTACCGTCGAGCGCAGCCAATATCTCAATAAAAAACGCTGTTTGAAAAAGCTCCGTCTTCGCGCTGCCGAACTGAATTACCGAGCGCCAGAGCGCGTACCAACGAGGGTTTCGCTGTCGGTCAAGCGCAAAAATCAAGAGCGTAAGCGCAGTCAATCGGCCAAAAAATCTCTCCGCCAACGCCCAACATGGTCGGACGACTAAGGAAATAAGAGAACAACGTTGTAGATTACGTTCCTTGATTTTAACGCTACCCCAATCCAATCAATGTACCCCTAATCTTTTGTACAATAACGTTGAAAAACTTTTCACACCAATTCTGATGCTTTCCTCATCAACCATAAAATTGGGTGCATGGATATTTGCTATCACGCCCTTTTCAAAATTGGAGCCGCCTAAAAAGAAGTACACGCCCGGCACTTTTTGTTGAAAATAGGAAAAGTCATCGTTAGAAAAAGGTACCTGACCGTAAACTAGTGACACCGTGCCTTTGCCATACGAGGCATTCAAAATAGTCATTGCCTTGTCTGCAAGATTTGGGTCGTTATTCACTGGCGGATTCTCTTTGAAAAATGTTACGGAAACCAGTTTATCCGCCAAACCCTCGTTTTCAATGACCTTCTTCAATGCGGGTATGATGTTCGGCAATTTACTCTTATCGGTTTCATAAACATCCATATAGATAAACAATTTATCGCCATCGGAGCGGCTCAGAAACGTCATATCATCCACGATAAAGTAATCTTGAAAAATAGAATTTGGATTGAGCAGCCCATCATTTGGGTCGAGAATACGTTGGATTTCCCAAGGTTTGCTATTATTTGCGGCTCTTGTGAGCGTGGTGCGAAATTTCGTAACAAGAGGCTTGACCGCTTCTTTCGGCATAGTATTGTTAAACTCTATCCTCACTCCTTTTTGGTAGGCATACACCTCATTTGCTTTCACCAGAATCTGCCCAGTCGGGGCAGGGGTAATATGCAATCCATACATTTCGCTTGGATGTATCAAGGAAAACAACTTATTGCCCACCATACCTTTTGCCCCGACAAACGTTTCTTCTGCAGGCTGAAAAATAAAATAGACCGTTCCTTCTAATGATTGTTTGGTCTTTGCCAACACTTCTGCAATACCGAGTGCAATAGCCATATGGACATCATGTCCGCAGCCATGCCGCACTCCCGGCATTGTACTTTTGAAATCAACATTATCGGGAAAATCCTGTGGCAAAGCGTCCATATCGGCTCTCCACGCAATATGTTTGCCATCTTTCGCGCCTTTCAAGATGCCCACGAGCCCATAACCATAAATATCCGTTTTTACCTCAAGCCCTAAATCTGAGAGATATTGCTTGATAACTTCCTGTGTCTGCTTTTCACTGCCCGCTAATTCAGGATATTGATGCAATTTCCTTCGGATTTGCACCAGTTTATCAAAAATTTTGTTGGTTTCGATGTTAAACGTTTCTTCAGGTTTTTCTAAAGAAGAGCTTGTTACTGTGCCATTGCAAAGAGTTACCATTGTGAATACTAGCGCGAAAAATCTTTTCATGATGTTGCTTTTACTGTGGTTTGAAAAAATTCCATAAATTTCTACTCCCACCAACATACGCACTTGCTTTATGTCTGTTGCAGAGGTTGGGATGAATCAACGAATGGCGGGGATGAATGGCGGAAGCAAGGATGGTAGCGGTCTGCAAGGAATATTTAGCGCAGTAAATTTAGCGCAGTAAATTTAGCACATTTTCGCGGTAGGAGCGGCTGAGAGGAAGTTCTGTGCCGTCGTGAAGAATAATCGCATCGTAATCATTAGCGGTGGATGTAGCAAAATTTTTGACAAACCGCTTGGCGACTATTACCGTGCGGTGAATACGCATAAAATCGTGTGGATTGAGTTTTGCCTCAACACCGGAAATTGTCTCGCGCACAAGGTAAGATGCCCCTTCTGTGGTATGAACATTGATATAATTCCCCTCCGATTCCATCCAACGCACACTGCCAGTGCGGATGAGCGTTATTTTGCCCCGCACTCTGGCAATGAAATGTTCAAGGTATTGCTGTGCCTGTGTGGTCTCAAGCGCAAGTTGTGATGCACTTTTGAGCGAGGTGAGCATCGTTGCTAAATGGGCATTTTGTTTTTTTGCTTCACGAGATTCAATACCTTGGCGGGCGCGTAGAAGTGCGGCTTTGAAGCGCTTTTTATCAAATGGCTTGAGCAAATAATCGACCGCATTGACGGTAAACGCTTGCACTGCGAATTCCTGATACGCCGTAACGAAGATCACAAGCGGCGCGTAGCTTTCTTCTATTTCAAGGGCATCCAAGGCGTGAAGCATATCAAATCCGTTCAACCCGGGCATCTGCACATCCAGAAAGATAATATCCGGTTTGGTCGTTGGAATCAACTCCAAAGCCTCACGCGCACTGCGGCACTCATGGACTTCGCCAATATCCGATTCCGAGTGCAGCATAATCCGAACCTTCTCGCGAGCAAGCGCCTCATCGTCCACAATAAGGACGCGCAAGGGCAGTAATGGCACGGTGGCTGGGTGATTCGTATTCATAGACTTTTGCTCTTGAAAAACTGTACGACTTTAGCGGATAGAGGAAAAAACAGTGAAATAGTCGTCGGTGTGAGGCTTTGAGGGCAATAATGCGTCTTTCGGCATTGCAGGGGAACAGCATATCAGATAATTCTTCGTGCTGCAATGCACTGTTCAAGCCATTCTTGCTTTTTGAGGAGTTCTGGAATACTCATCTGCTCTTGGGTTTTGGCAAATCGGCGAATGGCGGCAGAATGAATACTGCTTATCATCGTGCGGCTATCGGCAGCCGTTGTACTTTCCAGCAAACGCGCCAATCGTGCGGCTAATGCCGAACATTCCTGACGCAAAGAGCGCTCGCGCTCGGCGATATTGAGATGGAGTGCGGTATCCGCTTGATTACTTGCCTCCGTAACCGTGTTGGAATTGGCTTGCATCGAACCACCTCGAAACAGCAATGCGCCTTGTACTGCCTGCTTTTTTGAAGAGCGCTTCAACACTGGTGTTGGGCGAAGATAGCCGTCAAAAAGTGTCAGACCGTGTGTTTCAATGGATTGATTTTCCACTGAAGTCAGTTGCCAAAGCTCCGCTTGTTGTGGGGCGCTTGTGTGGGAGCGGCTTTCACCGCCATTGCGGGGCTTGCGGAGTGTTACGCCAAGCTGCTCTTCCTCAGAAATCCACTCTAAAATTTGTACGAGTGCTGCATCGTTCGAGGCGTAAATATCACAGACATTTGCCTCCTCGCTGAAACCGTCGTAATAGCGCATTCCGCGAAAAATTTGCTGCATTGTTTTGGAGAGCGCCCTCACCAAATCTGCCTTCACGATAACACTAATCGGTTTAATATCCGTGCCTTCGCCAATCATATCCACCTGCACCATTACATCCAAGCGACCTTCGCGGTAATCCTGCAAAAGGCGCTCACGCTCGTCCTCAGCTACATCCTGCCCAATCCGCCCTGAGCGAACATCGGGAAAATGCGCTTTGACGTATTCCAACATCGCTTCGGCGTGTTTATTACTCATCGCAATCACCAGCATTTGATGTTGTCGCCCATTTTTTCCTGCCGATGCCAGTTCACGACGTTTTTCGGTAAAGCGCTCAAACGCGGGACGAAGCAGCGCATCCAAATACACTTCGTGAAAACGCAACTTCTTTCGCGCCAAAAAAGCATCAACTTCGGTGCTGCTTGCAGCCTCTTTGCTGAGTTTGTCGAGCGAAAGTTCAACAATTTCGCCCGTGTCAGTATTTTTGAGTTTGACAGTGTAATCAATAATATGCACCGCAACCCGTTTCAAAATGCGCCCCTCAGCGTGTGCATCGCGCAACAGTGTCTCGTGGAGCGGGGTGTAGAACTGAATTTGCTTTCCGTCAGCTGCCATGCGGGTTTCTGTCGGTACGCCAAAAAGTGATTTGTTATCCGACCGCATCGGCGTACCGGAGAGCGCTACGCTACAAACAAATGGGAATTGCGTGATGCTGCCAGCCCACGAGCCATCTTCGGACAAATGATGCACTTCGTCAAAGACGAACATACACGCCGCACCAGTGCAGAAGCGCTTCAGGGCTTCATTGCCGCCCTTGCCGCTTGCATATTGGTAAGTAGTGATGATAATGTCGGTATGGAGATTTTTCAAGAAGGTACGCTCAGAATCGGCAACGCAAAACGTCAATGCCGGAGCGCCCAAATGCCGAAAAACTGTTGCAAGTTCGCGAGCATCGGCATACTGGTCGCGCAAATTCCCACGCGGCACAAAAACGACGAGTTTTTCGACAATATTCAAATGCTTTGCCATCACAAACGACGCAAGTGCCGTAATGGTTTTGCCATAGCCCGGAACGAATACGCCTAAATGCGACATATTGCCGTTACGCAAAGCATCGGCAAGTTTCTGCAAAAAAGCATACTGACCCGCTCGAAGGCGAAAGCCCTCGCGGAGGGTAATACCGGGAAGTAATGTAGAAGAATCCTCAAGTGGTTGCGTGATGGGTACTTGCGTTAGAACGTCTTCGGAAGGAAAAAGGCTCATTATCTGCTGCTCTGTGTGTGGAACGGAAGCAGCAAAGATACGGAAAGTTTGTCAAAGGAAAAATGGCGATTGTCCACAAGTTTTCGACGATGCAGGTGTTTTGGGAATGCCTGTTCCGACCAAGATTGTTATGCGGATTGGTGCTATTCCCTTTGGGGAACAATCTTTCTATGGAATTTTTCTGTTCCGATGTATATTTGCGTTGGCATGGATTGTTTTTGCAGGTAGTCCGTCCAACAAGTGTGTAGTTCCCCGTGAACGTCCACTTGAGCCGCAAATGAATGCCGAGTGTGCAAGAAGTTTTGTGTAAACGCTAAAAAGAGTTTGGTAATCGTCCGGGAAACAGGATGTGGAGTTGGTTGAGAGCATTCGCCCAGTTTTGAATGGGCATCGTCCATTTGGCTTCAAGGCGTTGCATCGTTAAGTACATGAGC
>CANHDJ010000023.1 GCA_947459425.1 Ignavibacteria bacterium | reverse complement strand
CGGTGGAACAACACCCTTCGGCAACGAGTGGGGCGTTATGTCCGCAAAACCCTCTCGTTTTCCAAACGAGACTTTTGGCATCAGATTGTAACCGAAATGTTTATTATTACTTACAATCTCTCATGTATTACTTGACCACTACCCAAACGGTATTTCCATCCATCGAAGAACACGCTGATTATTTCGTACTGCTATGGAAAATTGTGTCTCCATGACGATTTCAGCAACCTTGCGAGCTAAAAATTCTGAACCATCGGATTCATAAAGAATTTTTATTACCCTGCCTTGTTTATCAATCAAGACCCACAAATTTACCCTAGGCTCTACATCAACGAGACCTTGCAGAACCTCACGTGTTGGGTATTTAATAAGACGAAGCCATAAATTGCCATACATACGAGCATAAGAACCCTCTGAGCGGTCAGTCACAATAAACGATGAAAAAATGTGATTTGATTCGAGGAAGGGATTATTGAGGATAATGCTGTCTTGGCTTGTCAAGGCGGCAGTGCTGGTCAAATCAACAATGATTGTCATTGGTGAGTACGCAATATTAGATTGACCTGATGATAACGAATCACCAGACACGGTGAAATCCCGCTTGGCAACAAAGATCGTGTGTGCAACAAGCGGGATTTGGCAAAAAATAATCGCAAAGCAAAAAGAAAAAATCAGCTTTGTTGTCATAAGAAACGCCCGAAAAGTACGTGTTTGTTTTTACTCTTTTCCTTAGCTGGTCAACTCGATAAACACTTCTTCCAAAGACTGCCGTGCTTCCGAAAGGTGCGATACATACACGCCTTGCGAGGCAAGATGGCGATTGAGTTCCGAAAGATTTCCTTCGCTGAGTGCCACATACACCGCACCGTCTCTCACTTCTGCCGAAAGCGCTCCCGAATATCCCCGAATAACCGTGCGAAGAAAATCCGTGTCGTCCGCTTCCAAACGAGCAATATTGCGGCTTGTGAGTTCTTGTACCGAACCTTGCTTAACGAGTTTCCCATTTTTTATCACGGCGACGTGCGTACAGGTTTGCTCAACTTCATCCAGCAGGTGACTAGAGAGAAACACGGTTTTGCCTTGCTTGCCGAGACCTTTGATAATTTCACGGATTTCGCGTATGCCTTCGGGGTCGAGACCATTGGCGGGTTCGTCGAGAATGATAATATCGGGGTCGGAAAGCATTGCCGAAGCAAGCGCCAATCGCTGTTTCATGCCCAGCGAATATGTCTTAAATGCGTCTTTTTGACGATCCGCGAGTTTGACGATGCCGAGAATTTCTTGCACTCGCGCCTCACCAATCCCCTTGATTTTAGCGACAATCCGCAAATTATCATAACCCGAAAGATACGGATAAAAATTTGGTGTTTCCAATGTTGCTCCGATACGCTTTCGGGCGGCATTCAAATTCGTATCGCCAAAAAGCCTGATTTCACCACTGGTGCGATTGATAATGTCCAAGAGCATACCGATAGTGGTGGTTTTCCCGCTTCCGTTTGGTCCCAGAAAACCGAAAATTTGCCCCTGCTCAACGCTGAAAGAAATATTATCAACAGCGCATTTTTCCTTGCGGGCAAGCGGGCTGCGATAGATTTTTGAAAGATTATTGACTTCGATGACGGACATAATAGTTTTTAGGTTTTAGTTTTTGATTATTGGTTTTTGTCTTACAAGTCGCTTTTCTTTAACAGCAGATAGGATGCCCCGCCGAGAAGAACGATGTAAAGCGCCGCACACGCCCACACTGTTTGCGTTGTGAGGTCGAAGGTAAGGGGCTGTCCGCCCATTCGTGCTACTTTTGCCGCGAAAAACTCCGCGTCGTAGCGGGCTGGCTTGACGACTTCGCGGAAAATATTGATAGGAAGATAATTGAAATATTCGGCAAAAGGACGCAGTGATTCTTTGAGACGGAGAAGGCTTGGCGCAATTTGCTCAATGACCGTCGAGTAGAAAAAAAATAGACCGATTGCCGTGCCGGTATTGCGCGAGGCGATGCCAAAGAGTGTAGCAATCAAGCCAAAGCCAATAAGCATCACAAAAAACGCTCCCATCATCTGAAAATCCACACCACGAATAAGCGATTCGGTAATTTCGCTACGGTCAACCAAGATATACCCAAACGTCAGCACGAGCAGAAGATAAATGATGAAAAAGACCATCGCCATAAAGACGACAAACACCATTTTGGCAATAAAAAACTGCTCCCGTGTAAGTCCGTCAATAATATTTTGCCTTGAGGTTTTGAAGACAAATTCGCTTCCAACAAAAATACACACGATAACGGGCAAGAAAAGACGCGCCATCGAAGCCACATCCAGCCCTTGCAAATCCAGCATCAGCCCCCAGCCTTGCGGAAGAGCGATGGAGACAAGTTTTTGTCCGTTCACTTCGAGCGAACCGCCACGACCAAACGCTGCTGCCATGATGGGCAGAAAAAACAGTAAAAACAAGCCAAGGGAAACCCAAAAAGCCCGTCGTTTCAGGGTTTTAATGAGTTCAATCTGAAGAAGTGCAACCATAGTACCGTCTTAAAAATAACCATGAAAAAATATTGAATTGGTCGTTATACCGATATTGCATTCACTTTGTTGCAAATAGCAGACGAAAAATAGTCCGAAAGAATGAGAAAACTTTCACTAAATTGCCATGTGTCGAGCTAAAATTTTTGATTCCAATGTCGTTACATCATGCGCCATCACCTTCTTTTTTGCCGTTTGAGTATTATCACTCTCTGCTTTGCTTTCGCCCTTCCCGCTCTTGCATTCGGGCAATCTCGCTTTGATGTAAAAGCAAATCAGAAACGCCATTCCTTAGATTCGCTTCGTGCAGCACTGAGTGTTTCGCCGCAAAACGAAGAACTTCGCTTGCGTCTTCTGAACACTCTTGCACAGGAATATCAATATACTTCTACCGATTCTTCGTTGGTCTATGCTTCCCAAGCACGGAGCCTTGCCGAGCGTTTAGGAAAAAAGCAGGAAAAAGCGTGGGCGCTCTATCATATCGGCTATGCGTTCTACAATCAGGGCAAATACGATATTACGCTAGAAACATTGCTTGAGGCACTTCCCCTCTTTGAAGCTGCTAATGATAAGCAGGGAATTGGGCATACGCTCAACGATTTGGGTAATATCTACAAACGCCAAGCCCAGTATGAAACAGCCATTGATTACTACCGCAAGGCGCTTGCAACCTTTCAAACGGTACAAGATACTGAAGGTATCGTGCTTGAACTTGCGAATATCGGTGCGGCGTACCGCTTGAACGGACAATATGCGGAATCGCTGCAATACAGCGAGCGTGGTTTTCTGCTTGCCGATTCGATTGACTACAATTATGGACGTACTTTTGCCGGGGCAAATATCGGTATGACCTATCTTCAACAAGGAAAATACGAGGATGCCGATAGATACTGCCAACGCGCACTTGCCATTGCCATCACCGAGCATAATGAAAAGTACATCAGCCAGATGTCGTACACACTAGGAATCATAGCCGCCCATCAAGGCAATTTTCCTCGTGCCATTGAGTACGCACAACGCGGTTTGGAACTGGCGCAAAAAGGAAAGTTTGCTGAACGTATCAAAGAAAGCTATCAAGCATTTGTCCAGATTTACACACTGCAAGGTGCTTACAAAGAGGCTTTGGCGTATCAACAGAAATTCAGCAATCAGCATGATTCGATTTTTTCTGCTGAAGTCCGTGATAATATTGCTCTTTTGCAAACCAAAGTTGCTACCGAACGAAAAGACAAAGAAATCATTCTTTTACGCAAAGACCAAGAAGTTTCTACACTTTTGCGAAATTCGCTTCTTGGCGGGCTGGTATTGGTCGTGTTACTGCTCGGTTTGGCGATGAGTCGTTACCAAATCAAGCACAAAGCAGAGCGAGAACTTGCCACACTCAATAACAACCTTGCATCGGCAAATGTCCAGCTTGCATCGGCAAATGCGCATCTAGCAGATGCGAATGTCGAGATTTCCCGCCAACTCGAAATCCAATCCGAACAAGCACGGGAAATTGAAATAGCAAATGTCAGTTTGCAAGAACTCAATATGCGATTAGAGCAGCAAAATACGCAACTCGTCGAATTGAATGTGGAAAAAAATGAGTTTTTAGGCATTGCCGCGCACGACCTGAAAAACCCACTGAACGGCATTCGTGGCTTGGCGGAACTGCTGCAACACTATGGAAAAGAACTTCCGCCCGAAGAGCATGAAAAAATCTTAAACTCTATCGTTTCTTCCAGCGAAAGAATGTTTGATCTTATCAAGAACTTGCTGGATATTAACGCCATTGAGCAAGGCGGAGTGAAGTTAAATCTGGTCGATTTCGACCTTGCGCCGCTTGTTTCTAGTGCTACGGAATCATATATTAACCGTGCAAAGGAAAAAGATATTACCATCCATTATTCAACCAGTGGAATGACGGTTGTTAAAGCCGATGAACAAGCCGCAGCGCAGGTGATTGACAATATTATCTCGAATGCCGTCAAATACTCGCCGTTTGGAAAAAATGTTTTCATTCGCGTTAGCAATGGTCAAAAAAACGACGACGATAGTGCGGCAGAGAATGGTGGCACGAGGTCGCTATCGGTTGTTCGCCTTGAAGTTCAAGACGAAGGACCGGGCTTGAGCGAAAAAGATAAACAACAGCTCTTCGGAAAGTTTGCACGGCTTTCGGCACAGCCCACTGGCGGGGAGCATTCAACGGGGTTGGGCTTGTCTATTGTCAAGCGCATGGTCGAAGCGATGAACGGACGAGTTTGGTGCGAATCGGAAGTAGAAAAAGGGGCAACGTTTATCGTAGAATTGCCGTCGGTGCTGTATTAAAGAGCCTCTGCTTTTGAACTTTCATACGCTAACACTTGTACGACGGCAGAGTTCCTACAAAATTCAGCCATCGTACAAGTGAGAAACGGAAACGTATTCTATCGTTCGTGTACGGGAAATCGTTATTTTTTCTCCATCATCACAAAATTCTGCACCAAGCCCGCCAATACACCCCCGACAAGCGGTCCGACCCAATAGACAATATGATTCGCCCACATCCCCGATGCAAGCGCCGGACCAAAGGCACGAGCGGGGTTCATCGCTGCCCCCGTCAGTGGTGCTGTTGCCATAATGCTCACGGCAATTGTAAAACCAATAGCAAGTGGATAAATATGCTTTGGCGCACGGTCGTCAACAGTCGTGCCAAAAAATACGGTGACAAGGAAAAATGTTGTAATGGCTTCGATAATAATGCCGCTTGTCGGCGAAACCTGCGGTGCTAGAGCAGGAGTGCCGCCTCCGGTAATTTGCGCGGTAAATAAGCCCGTAATCAAGTATCCTGCTGCCGTTGCGCCGACAAGCTGTGCCGCGATGTACATCGCGCCAACAACAGGTGTCATGCGCCCTGTCGCCATAAATGCGGCGGTTACTGCCGGGTTGAAGTGTCCGCCCGATACTGCACCAAGCGCCGCAACCATAACCGCTATGATTAAACCGTGTGCCAGACCAATAGAAGTGAGGTTTGCCAAGCCATTGGGTGCTTGGACGACGTTCACGCCTTGAATTGCCAGCACACCAATAAAAATAAGGGCAAATGTGCCGATAAACTCAGCAATAAGAGGCTTGACGGTAGTATTCATCAAATCGTTCTCCCGAAGTAATGGTGGAATAGTTATGAGTGTTCCGCAAAATTACACGGCTTTTGTTGTCGGGCAAGAATTTTTCTTTCCCATCGCAATCTTTTCGTCGGTGCTTGCTGTGCCTCGGTTATTGCCGAAAAAGGCTGTTGTCTTGCCGCGTTAGCTGCACATCCTTGAGCTGCCCTGTTTTGATACCAACGCGAAAGAAATAGCCTTGGGTGACTCCAAAAGGCTGCCAACGAAACGACAAGTCCCAACAATGCAAGTCGCGTTGCAAATTCAGTGTCGGTGCGACAATCTGCCCCGTGCTGAGGTCAAGATTGAAATTCGTGCCGAAGCGCCAGACTTTATCAAGTGTCAAATTCAAATTTGCCGAAATTAACGCGCTTATCGTTGCGGGAGCATTCGCAATATTTGATGGGGTAAAGCTAAATGTACCATTAAAATCGGTACTCCATTCTAAGTTCAAGGGCGCAAATCCGGGCGTGTTGTCGCCAAAAACATCGACTTTATCGTAAGAGTTGTCCAAACGTTGCTGGAAACGCGCCCCCATGCTTGCGTCTTCGCCGTCGGCTCTCTGCACGGGCGAAGTTGTGTCTGGCGGTGCTGCCGTGCCGGAAGCCTGCAAACCACCTTGTACCTTGTTATTGGCGGTATTTCCCGAAAGTCGATAGTTGAGGTTAAATCCCAGATTTGTCAGGCGCAACAAGCCTTTTCCGGCTTCAAATAAAAATCGACTCGTGTCCACCAAGCGCCGTGTTTCGCCCTCGCGCACCGTATTTTGGTCGTACAGACTGAAACTCGCATTGCCGGAAAATTGAATTACATCGGCAAACGTATTGCTAAAGCCAACGCCGATGGGACTCCATTGAAACTGCGTTGCCGCCAAATTTATACTGCCACTAACTTGCGCCCGCATAAGCTGGACAACCTTTTCGGCGGTATCTTGCTGGATTTTTGCCTCAAAATTATTATCCAACGACCAGCCAATGCTTGTTTGCAGCGATGACGGCGTAGCTCCGCCGTCCAAGGCATAACGCGAATACACGATTTCCTGCGATTTCCCGTTACTGGTATCCTTGTACCGCCCGGCAAGATTGTTGTCATTTTGCAAATTTGGCACATAGTTAAAGCTAATCGAAGGGCGCAGCGTATGGCGTAACGAATTCAGCCCCAAAATACGCGGATTGACAATGCCGTAGAGCGTCGTTCCCAAGCTAATACTTGCACTCATCCCGTATTCACGGAAAAAACCTCGCTCTGGGGTGCCGTCTGAGATCTCAACGGTGGTAGTGGAAATTGTTGAACCTGTTGGCATCGTGACTGTGTAAATAGGCTTCCTTTCAACAATACGTCGAAAATACCAATTTTCATTATACGACACCGAAGGCTGCAAAACGAAATAGCCAAACTTCGGGGCAATATTGATACTTGGCGTGTGCGTAATGCGAGCAATAAAGGGGTTGTCAAGTATTTGGCGGCGAAGTTGGGCTGCAGACGCGGATTCATTCGCCACTGGGTTCGCCGGAACATTGATACTGGCAGTCGCATTAACACCGTAGGAAAAATTGATGTCGTTGAGCCAAGAGTCCGACGGAATCAGAGCCTGCAATGCCGGAACAGCCCGCGTCAAATCACGTACGGGAAAGAGCGGCGCGGTAATGTTCACACCGCTTGTGAAGGAGTTGCCAATTTCGCCCGTTGCCACATTCTGATTGCGCTGATAGTTCAAATTCAGCGGCAGCCCATTGTCGAGTGTGTGACGAATGCTGAATTGCGAGGTGATGGTTTGTTGCACTCGTTGTCGCACATCCAGTTGTGTTTGTCGGAAAAAGCCACCGGAACTGAGGTTTATTGAGCCGCTCACATTCGTAAAGGGCGTAATATCCCAGTTGTGCCGCCAGCCCACGCGCCAGTTTTCTGTCTGCCCGGCGCTCTGGTTGAATCCCCCAAGCCCGTAGGAAAGATCCAACGCCCCGCTAAAACGGCGGCTAAAGACGTAGTTGCCCTTGAAATTCGCCAGCCAACCGCCTTTGGTAAAAAATGAGCCGGAAAATTCCGCATCCAGCGTATCGTTGATAGCCCAGTAATAGCCAAGCCGCTCAAAGGCAATACCCAGAGAATTGGGGTCGCCGACGCTACCGGCAAAAAAGACCTGCGGAATCAGTACGCCGGAGCGCCTTCCAGTCTTGTTTTCCACAAAAAGCCCAAAGGGAATCGCAAAAACGGGAATGTCGCTGAAGTAGATAATAAGCGGGTCAGCAAAAATGCGGTCTTGAGCCATAACCTTCATGCGGGGCGATTTGAAATAGAAGTGCGGATGCGCTTTGTCGCAGGAAGTGTAACAGCCATCTTTGAGGAAAAATGTACTTTCGTCAATGCGCTTTACCTTGTCGCCAAAAAAGAAGCCATCGCCAAGTTTTGTCTCTGCAAGCGAGATTGTACCGCGCTTTGTGCGGAAATTGTAGGAAAGCTCCGCGCCATAATACGTTTCGCCTTTATCCACAAATTTCGGAATCCCGATAACGCGCCCCGATGAATCTCGCGCATTGGAAGCCCGCATATATCCTTGCTCGAAAAAGAGTTCAATGATTTCTGCGGAAAGCGTTTGTCCTTCATTTTTCACGTAAGCATTTGAGCGCAAGCGCATTTTTCGCCCTTTGACCGAATAGCTCATAGAATCTTGTGCCGCAAAGGTAACAATCGTATCAATGCCGCTTCGGGCGCGGAGCAGCGAATCGGCTTTGGCTGCACTAGCAGCATCGGCGGCTATTTTTCGGGCTTGAGCGGCAGAATCGAGCATTGGAGCGGCTTTGAGCGAAGCGACCGACGAGGCATTGGCTGTTGTCGTCAAGACCGTTGACGATGTTTCGAGCGTCGCCTTAGTTTGCGAAACCATGCCTGTCGCGCTTGTAGTGATGCGAAGCGCAGGGCGCGGCGCAGGTGTACGCCTTGTCGTCGCTTGAGCGGAAAGGCGAGATGGCGTATAAACGCAGAGCGCGAGAAGAACAATAAGAACATAATGATAGTGCATAACCGCCTCAGAATCAAGACACCGGATGTTTTGAATAGGATATTTGGATGGGATATTGTGAAGCATTCAGAGAGCGTCTATGTCGTCAAGACTCAATCCGGTGGCTTGGAGAATATCGTTTTTTGAGAGACCTATGCGTTGGAGATTTCGTGCGATTTCGTATTGTTTGCGGCGCTCGCCTTCTTTCCGCCCTTCTTCTCGTGCTTCTTCTGCCGCCGTATCAATCACATTATTAAGGTCGCGGTAATATTTCAACGAGTCCTGATATGCCTGTTGTTGTGCAGGATTGAATTGTGCGATTTCAGCAGCCTCAAATGCCTGCTCGAATATTCGCTCTTGCAGCGAGGCGGGAATATGCTCTAATGCGCTTAAATGCTTGATGAAGTAGAGCCATTTATCCGTGTGATTTGTGAGTTCAGCTTCGCTTTTGGTGAATTTCGGCATTTCCAAATACACAAATGTCAACTTATCATAAAAGACAACATCGTGCTGATTTTTGAGTTGAACGGTGTGGAGATAGTCCGTATTATCGCGGTCTTCGTCGAAAACAAAGTCTAAAACCCCGATACAATAGACCGCCGCTAATTCAAAGTCATATACAGAGCCGCGTTCAGCCTGTCCACGAATGGGAAATGTCGCATAAAATACACTACGGTCTTTGAAAAAATTCTGCTTTGCTTTTTGGAGTTCAACAATAAAGCGCTCCCCATTTTCGCCCGTACACGCAATATCGAAAACAGCCCTGCGGTCAATCACCGTCTCGCCCGCCGCCTCATTTTTAGCATATTCAAGATTGGTAATACGGTGCTTTGGAGGCAAAAGTGCATTCAGGAAATCCACAAGCAAGCCTTTATGCGCCTCTTCTCCGAAGAGCTTTTTAAAGCCAAAATCGGTAAATGGGTTGATATAACGGGCTTTCATGGGGAATCGTTTTTCTGACTAAAGTTTACGCCGTTTCGCTTCTAAAGGCGGGAGAAAGCTATATTTCTGGTCTTTCGGATTGGCTTCCACCGCACGGCATTGAACGCTGAAAGTAGCTTTAATAGCGGGGAAAACGACAAGTGCATCTTGCGGAATGCTGATGTTATTGGATGCCGTAAAATTGCTAAAGCGTGTGTGAATAATGGTAGCGCCGCTCTGCCCGACACGTTTATAGGAAATAATATTTTCGGCTTTATGCGAGTAAATAAGCCGCTCGGTAACGGTATCGCGGATGCGAACAAAAGTGTCTTCGCTATCGCTCGCCGCAGGTTCAGCAGTGAAGCCCGTAAATCCGCCCGGCGCTTCGCCACGCAGGAAACACGCAATGTCGTTATGCGAAAGCGGCACGCCAAGCCGTGTTTGGAAGTTTTTAGCGGTGGGAACGCCTTGATAGACCGTATTGGTCAGCGCATCGTAATAATTCATAAAATCCGGCGTAGAGCCAACTTTTGCTACCGCAATATTAAACGGTCCCGTGACGGTAAGCAAGAGTGAATCCCGCTTCCAGAGCGAACCAACAAACTGCGCCTGTTGCTTTTTGCCGTCCACTTCCACCGACAAATTGCCTTCTGCCCGAAGTGCCGTAAGCGCAGCAGAGCGCTTTTCCAATGCCTGCTCCAATACGAAATTTGCCGGACGCTTCCCTTTGACGACTGTTGTAGTTGTCGTGGTTGTGGCCGCACAGGCAGCAAGAAGCGCCAAAGCGCAGATGATAAACGCGATGCGCATAGAACTCATTCGTTGAAATGGTGAGGAATATTGCTTGGTTGAGAGTTGTGAACTATTTCGTAGCTGTGCCATTGGAAAGGCGCTCCTTTACAGAATGACGGTTGGGTTCTTTGCGCAATGCCTCGCGCCATGCTTGTTGGGCTTTTTCTTTATCGTTCAATTTATGGTAGGCATCGCCGAGATGCTCATAAATTGTCGCGCTCACTTCCCCGTTATCAATGGCTTGAAGAATATAGTTGACTGCTTGTTTGTAATCACCGCGTTGGTAGAGAATCCAGCCCATCGTGTCGAGATACGACGGATTTTTGGGTTCGGATTTGAGCGCTGTTTCAATCATCGTTTGAGCGCGGTCAAGCTGCAAATTCCGCTCCGACAGCGAGTACGCATAGTTGTTATTCGCCAGCGCATTCGAGGGGTCAATTTTCAGCACCCGCTCGTAGGCAATGTCGGATGCCTTGATATTGCCCGACGCGCTCTGTAAAATGGCAAGTTGATTCCACGCATCCAGATTGTTCGTATCAATGCTCACGGCTTGTTGCAAGACGGTAATTGCCCGCTCCGTGCTGTCGCTTTGCGAAAGCCCTAAACCCCAGAGAAAATAGACCTGCCCATTCGTTGGAAAGCGCTTCGCAGCTTGCTCTGCTACGCGCAGCATCTCTTTGAAACGCTGTTTTTGGAAGTAAAAGGCGCAAATTTGCAACGGCACTTCAGGAATCGAATCCGCCAGCGTGAGTGCGCGGTCGAAATACGCAACGCTCCGTGCGGTGCGCTCCAAATGCCCAGAGAGCAGCCCGCTCATAATCTGTACTTGCCACGAAGCAGCATATCCGGCTTTATTTTTGAGTTCGAGGCGATCCAAGAGTTTGTCGGCACAAGTGCGAGCAATCAGCGATTGGTCGAAACTTGTGAGTAAGCCATTGGCATAGCGCACAGCAAGCGTAACCGCATCATTGTCGCTAATGGATAATTCCGATGCTTTGAAAAGCTCCAAGCCTTGTTCGTACTTCTTTTGGAACATATACGCATCCATGAGCGTAAAGAGGACGGCTTGGTTGTCGGGCGCGGTTTGCTGCAGTTTTTCCAGACATTCCAACGATTTAGCGCTGTTACCTTTTTGCGAATACAAATCTGCCAAACGCGCTAAAATCATGCCGTCGCTGTCGTCAGATTCCTGCAAAAGCTCGTTGTATAGAGCAATCGCTTTGTCAACATCGCGGAGTTCATACAATCGCGCCAGCATAAAGCGGTTCATCGGCTCAGGAGTGCGCGTGTCGAGGTATTGATAAACGGTAATTGCTTCGTCAATACGGAACTGCTGGACGTAGAGTTCTCCAAGCAGCTTGTATGCCGACGTGAAGGTGGAATCTTGCGTGATAGCGATGCGCAATTCTTCAAGCGCAAGGTCTTGTTTATTCAACTTGACAAAATTTTGAGCAATGGCGAAGTGCATCGCTGGTGCATTATCGTAACGAAGCGCTTGTTGAAACTCTAAAATTGCTTCGGCGGGGCGATCCTGCATTTGCAAGGTTGCGCCTTTGATGTAGTAATCACGCGCTTTTCCGGGCTGATATTGCAAAGAATCTGCCAACGCAGGCGGCAGCGAAACAACGGAAGCAGAAAGCGTCGTGGCGGGAGATGTGGCTGGTCGGGGGGAACGCTGTGCCGTCTGTTGTGCCGCCGATGAACAACTGGCAATGGCAATTGCAGCAATGCTTACCATCAAAGCAACGAAAAATGCTTGATGAATGCTTGAGCGAATACCCTCAGAAGGGGAAGAATACGAGGATGTCAGAGCAGAGTACATACCGACGAAAGCCTTTGCAAAAGTGCAGAAAAACGTAAAAAATCGGCAAGATTTACATGACTTTTTAAGATACTAAGAAAATGTTGATTTACCGCAAATTTTTGATATTCCCACAGAGTGTGAACCGTGCTTCACTGCGCTTATTCCAACTCCCGCAAAAACTCCCGTAAGATCAGCGCGGCGGCAACTTCGTCGGTGCGCCCTTTTTCGGCACGATGACGCTTTTTTTTGCCCGAATGAATCATCGTGCGCATGGCTTCACGGCTAGAATATGCTTCGTCAACAAGGTATATCGGTAACGCGGTTTGTGATGCCAAGACCTCGACAAAGGCTTGTATTTCGAGCATGATTGGCGTTTGGCGTTCATCGTGCTGAAAAGGCACACCGACAATGAGCGCACCAAGCCTCTCTCGTGCAAAGGCGCTCTGTAACTCGCTTCCCAGCGCCTCGGTATTCGCAAAATGTCCGCGTGGCGAGGCGGTAATGTGGAGTTCATCCGCCACAGCAAAGCCGATACGCTTTTGCCCGTAATCCAAGGCACCAACGCGCTTTCCGAGCAATTCGGCACGGAGTTGATTGGTAATGTCGGTGGGTTGGAGCATTGCGTCGTGTTTTTGCGTGGTTAATGCTTTTTCCCATCAAGGAGTTGCTTGGCTTTGCGCCGTATCCGGTAGCCAAGCGTCCATTTGAGCAAGTAATCTTGGACGTATTTCTCAAAAGTCATTTCGCGGATAATGTAAGGCGGATGCTGCATCGGGAACATCATTTCTTCGATGGGAACATTCGCTGTCGGATGGTCAGAATCGGTAATATGTGTTGCTTCTGCGCCGAAGCCAATGTTCGTAATCAAATTCGCATTCGGAATTATGCCCAATTGCCCTTGCAACCAGACGGAAAACGTGAGTTGGTAGTCCCACGTCGATTCTTTGCCGTCGTAGGCGGATTGAAAGACTTTTGTCCAGTATTTGACGGAAAAATCATCACCCAACATCTCCGCAAGCAAGCCGTTGTCGCGCACTTCGGGAAAACGCTTCATGGCAATATCGTAATTGTTCCAAACACGTCGCCACGAAGCCCAACCGGTGATAGGATGAATGCGCGAGAAATAATAGCTATACTCCGTTTGGCGTTTTACCCGAAAATTAGCTGCTGAAATAACGCCAATACGCTCGTCATCGCGGTAGCGCTCCAGCATTTCTTGACAATAGCGAAAAAACGTCGGGTGCGGTAAACAATCATCCTCCAAAATAATTGCTTCCTCGACCGTTGCAAAGACCCAATCTAAGCCGCTCGAAACCCGACCTTTGCAACCCAAATTCTGCGGAGCAATATTGGTCAGAACCTCGCAATCCCAATCAACATTATCCAAGACCACACGCCGTGCTTCTTCGCAGCGCTCTTGTTCGCCCTCGCGCCCATTCCGTGCGCCGTCCGCAACAATAAGAAGTTTCGGTGGTTGTGCTTTGCGGACTTCGGCAAAGACTTTTTCGGTGGTATCGGGGCGATTGAAAATAATCATCGCCACGGGGGTTGTGAGTTTGAAGTTGGTCATAAATTAATGTTGAGATATACGAAAACGAATAGGAATTGCATACGTCAAAAAACGTCTGAGCAGCAGCGTCCCTGCGGGTTTTAGCCCATAAAAATCCGACGGATTTGGAAACGTCCTAAAACGCATATCCAATTGTTACTTGTAGCACATTGGTCGGGAAATCATATCGTGTGCCGCCCGGCGATGTTGCAATAGAAGGAATGGCTCCTGTAATAGCATTAGCGATGGTCTGCGCACTTATTGCTCCCAAGCCTGGAACAGAAACCGTGCCTTGAATACCGCTTACTTGCGTATTCAGCGTTGTTTGAGCAATGTACGACGGCGTAGAAGCCACATAGTTCACACCAACATTGATACGGTCAAAAATCAAGACACCAACACCAAGTTTGTAGGCAAATGCCGTCGCAGTGGCTTGTGGTCTATTGATGGTGGCATCAGCTTTGATATTAGCAAGCGGAATATTGAGTCCCAATTTTGCCTCGCTTTGCGGTGCGACACCGTAAAACAGTCCTGCTTGCGCATTCGCATACACATTCAGCAGACCAGCAAGAACGGGGAGGTCATAGCGAATACCGCCTGTAAGCGTACCGTTGATATAGGCTTGCGTGTTGTAGAATGAGGTAACGCCGAGCAGTGACGAAAACGGACCCAAATTCACACCGCCCAAACTCCCACCCAGCACTCCGGATCTGAGCTGCCGCGCAGCCTCTTCGTTGTTGAAAGAATTGTAATTTGCATCTAGCGAAACGCTGAGAGCAAGATTCGGGGTAAAGCGAAAAACATCGGTCACACCAACTGTGAAGCCCATAATTGCTGCGCCTTGTGGGGTTTTGCCGTCGGCAGGAATGAGATCTTGAATCGTTGTGGGAAGTGCGCCAAAATTCGCAACAGGCGAAGCAATCCCGCCTTGCACGATGAGGCGATTACCGCTTGTCCAGCTGCCCTCTTGAGCAGTGAGATGTGCTGTAAACGTGATAAAAGCAAGTGCCATCATCAATAAACGTGATGGAAATTTGTTTGTGGTAAGCATAGTTTATGAGGGGAAAAGTGAAAAAAGTGTACAAGTAATTCGGTATTTGATACCGCAATGCGGGCTGGACGTTTAAGCAATGTGCCGTGAAAATATTTGTGGTGCTGTTATCATCAGGATTTCATCCGTGCATTGTCGGTTGATTTGTGAGCGACCGCACAATATCGGCTTCGATATGCGAAAGTTCTGCGAGCCGCGCCTCGACAATATCGTGTGGAAAATAGCGCTTTGCCAATTCGACATACATCAGATAATGCCCTTCTTCTGATGACATGAGTGCTTGATAAATACCGCGCAAATCCTCTGGAATCGCCTCGCAGCCCGCTAAAATGGTAAATCGTTCGCAAGATCGCGCCTCAATGAGGCAATCCACAAGAAGCGCATCCAAAAGCCGCTCAGGGTCTTGCTTGCGGACGTGTGCAGCAAGGCTTTTTGCATAAAAATTTCCTCTGTCGGGGCGCAGCGAAATTCCTCGCCCGTGCAGTTCGCCAACAATCATCTTAAAATGTGCGGTTTCTTCCTCGACCAGCGTAATCATTTCCTGCACCAATGCGTCGCGTTGCGGGTATTGCATCAGCAAAAACATCCCGTTCATAGCGGCTTTGCGCTCGCAATGGGCATGGTCGCAAAGCAGGGCAATCATATTGCGGCTTGCCGCTTCAATCCAACCCGCATTGGTGGGGGCTTGTAGGCAGAGCATCGTGGTTATGACGTGGTAGATTGAAGAATATAATTGGCTTCGAGGCTTAGGAGTTCTTTCACGCCGGGAAGCCATTTAAGAGGCGTGAGCGGTACTGTCGGCAGACCAAATTTCATTTTGAAAACGGGACGGAGCAGGTAATATTGTTCGTGGCAAATTGCGTATCCGGCGGCGTGGGCGGCGGCTTTGAAGGATTTCGGCATAAGGCGAATCTTCGACAAACGGCGTACTTCCTCAATGTCCACCGAATGCCAACCCGATGCGGTCATTTTTGTGAAGAGCGGCTTGGGTAAAAGGTGCGTGTAGGGAAGTCTGCCTAAGGTATTGCGCAGCAAGTGTTGATGACCACCAAAGGGCGAGTTATAGGGCGGAAATTCCACAAAAAGAAAGCCGCCCGGCTTCAAAAGCCGTTGAATATTTGCCAACGCGAGCCGTGTGTCGTCCAGATGCTCAATCACATCGCGCAAGATCACGAGGTCAAAAGCCTTTTCCCATGCGGGTTGCAGGTCGTCGAAAAGAACATTATGCGTCGAGAGTGTGAGCGGAATATGCAAGTCCTCTGCGATTGCCATACCCGCATCCAAGCGGGCTTTCTCAATATCTGTTCCTAAAACATCTTTTGCGCCCGCTTCAGCGAAAGCCATGAGTACGCCAGCTTCGGCGCAACCAATTTCTGCCACGCGGTTACCGTTTTTGAACACGCCGCGCTTGGCGAGATACGGCACAAGCACTTCCTTGGCAAGCCGATACTGATAGCCCCAATAGTGCTTCACGCTATTGGCAACAATATCGGAAGCCATAATCCGCTCGTAAGGGTTGGTTTGAAGAGGGGTATGGGCGGTATTCACAAAACAAATATTTAGTGCAAGAGTACAGCAGAACTAAAGAATCTCAAAAGCGCTTCAAATCTCAATCTTTCGGAAAAATCAATAACTATCCCTCTTTCGCTGGGCGAATATTTTGCTTAGAAAGTTTTCCAGCAAGGTCATAGCTGAAGAGGGTTTGCAATCCGGTTTTGAGTTCGGGTTCTTTTGCCATAAGGTCGTAAAGTTCGGCTTTGCGCCAGGTGATAAGGCGCATATTTGTTGCCGCTTTGACCGTCGCCGACGCAGGATTTCCTGTCAAGAAACTCATCTCGCCGATAAAGCTATTATCGCGGATGTACGTCAGAGGTCTGCCGTCGAGATGAATCGTTGCCGTACCATCATAGACGAGCATAAGCCGCTCTACGTCTTGATGCTCGGCAATAAGCGTATCGCCTTTGGTTACGGTTTTCCACTCCGCAATTTCCATCAGTTTTTTGAAAATGACATTGGGCAAACTGCGAAAAGCGGTGGATTGCAAATAGCGCTCTTCCTCGCTCCACGAGTCTAATTGCCGTGCGCGGAGAAGAATGACCGACTGAAAAAGATTGATAAGCAGGAGAATACTCGTTCCGGCGATATGGATGTACTGAAGTTCGTGCGGAATATAAATCCAGTATAATAGCTGCAAGCCAAATCCCACAACCAAGCCCAAACGCAACCATAATGCGGGTTTAGCAAAAAACGCAAATGCGAGAACGCAGTATGGCAGAATAATCAGTAACGCGGTAACAGTACCCATAAAATTGCTCGGCGAGGTCTGGTGGAAAATCGTGTAGAGTGATTGAGCGAAGCACAATATACGAAATTTCAAAGCGGCATAAAAGAGCGGCTAAAAAACAGTTGCCTCAGGGCGCAGAGCGCTTGCCTTCAGCCGATACGCGATTGCGCAAGGAAATTTCCACCATACGGCAATAAAACCGACCTTCCGGTAAATCGTTATCGTACAGCAGGACTGTTTCGCCCAGACCGCTTACCGCCTTGTGTGCCGCATTTACACCCGAAAGCATATCCGCGACCGTTTTTGCGCGGTCTGCCGAGAGACGCTTATTGTACGCGGCTTCCCCAACGCGGTCGGTGTAGCCTACTATGGCGGCTTCTGTCTCAGCATTGATGCGGCTTTTGACGACATTGAGTATCTGCTCGTTTTGCAGATTCAACGCTGCTTTGTCGAAATCAAAAAACGTGAGCGCATAGCGGCTTATCTGCTCGGATTGCGTCTGAAGAGCGACAGATTGTGTAGAATCAGCTTGATTGCTCACAATCGCACGAAGTGATTTCAGTGCAACAAGGATTGGAGAGGTCTGCACGGTGGTAAATTGTCCGGCACTATTCAAGACGCGCAACCGAAACTGCACCTGTGTTAAGGGCGCAACATCGCCAATCGCCCGCAAATCCGCGCTGCTGAGGCGGTAATCGGTCGTTGCTGGAGGTGCGCCCGTGCCGGAGAGCGTCGTAATGATGCGCTGTTTTGCCAACGTGCCGATTTTGCCTGCGGGCGCAGCAATCATGTCCAACGCCCATTCTCGCAACTCTTCTTGCGAAGCGGCGGCAGCAAAAAGCCGCACCACATCAGGCTGCGCTGTGCAGATAACCTCATCGCTACTTATCGGCGACAGAGCCTCTTGCGGCTCCAAAACAACTTCCACACGCCGATTTTCTGCGGCTCCGTCGGGGTCGGTGCTGTTGGAGGCGCGTTCCGGCTTATTGCGGGCTTGTACTTTGAGGCGCTTTTCATCAATGCCCCATGTTGTGGTAAAGTATTTGCGAACCGATTCGGCACGGTCTTGTGAAAGCCGCATATTTCCTCGCTCGGCGGCAAGGTCGCTATTGCATCCGATAATACGGGCGCTTAATTTTGGCTCTGTTGCCAAACGCTTACCAAGAATATTCAGAATGTGGTAATAGGTCTCAATGCCGCGTATTTGCTTTGTTTTCAGGCTTGCCGTTGTGGAAAACTGGGCAAGAGTATTTTCATTGAAACGGGCTGCCACTTCGCGGCTCAAAAGTCGGTAGCGGGCGGGAATGTCGGACGCATTTTCGTCAAAAAAAACATAGTTCAAAAGCGGTCGAATAAGCGTTGTTCGGACTTCGCGGACGTTGAGCGTGTCGTTTGCGTCAAACGCCACCGTTGCTCCGGTGTTGTCCAAAAATATTGCCGAAAGGTTTGCGCTGATGCTTGTTGCCGCGCCTTCGCCAACAAACGGCACAAATACGGGCTTCTGCACTCCTGCAATATCAAACCGTATTCCGCCGCTTGTTCTACCAATTTCGATTGGAGCAAACTTAGCTTTCACAACGATACTATCCCCTGCCGCAAGGCTGAAAGGCGCACGACGACTGGTGGCGTAGGAAAACTGCTCGGTATCGGGACCAAATTTCTGCATCTGAGTAATCGTCATCGGCAGCGTACCAATATTTCGCACGACGGTTACTGTCGTATCGGACGTGCGTCGAAGAAGCAGTGTTCCGAAATCCAGCATTGATGCGGTCTCAAAGCCTTTGACATTTGCCTCTCCGCGCAATTCGGCGCGAAGGGTGTCCGTCCATGTGATGACTTCAAGCGTGGCGGTGCGCTGTCCTCGCTCTTTCGGTGCAAAGCGAATTTCCAATGCCGAAGTTTTTCCACTCGAAATATCAAAGGGCGGCAAACCCGAAACAAGCGAGAAATCGTCAGCATTTGCGCCCCGTATCCGAATGTCCATCACGCGCACGACCGATTTATCGGGGTTCGACAGCACCGTGCAGACTGAGTCTTTGACCATACCAAGCATTACCGCACCCATCTGCACAGGGTTAAGCGTTGCCTGCGGAGCTATCACGCTGAAGGTTTGCGAGGTTGCTTCTTGCAAAAAACCACCGCCAATATCCCACACCCGCCCAATGCCGTCCACTCCCGCACCGACTACGCGGGAGCCATCGGGGCTGAAGTCTGCGTCGTGGAAACCACCAAAACCTTCTCCGGGTAAGGTCAGTTGCAATGCGCCACTTTTTGCGTCCCAAAGGCGTACATTACCGTCGGCGGAAGATGTCAGAATGCGCCGTCCGTCGGGGCTGTACCGCGCCGACCAGACTGCGCCGTCATGCGGAAGTGTGCGTAGTTGCTTCTCCGATTGAATATCCCAAATTCTCGCCGTTTTGTCCAAACTTGTCGTAATGATGCGCTTTTCATCGGGGCTGAACGCTGCAAACGTAACCTGATCTTGATGCCCCGAAAATTCCTTGATACTTTTCACGGAATTATTCGACCAAAGGTGCGCGGCATAATTCCCACCGGCGGTCAGAGCGAGATTACCATCACGGTTGTATCGTACCGAGTACATCCATCCGGCGGCAAACATCGCAATATATGAAACAGGGCGTAAAATCGTCCCTTTCCAGCGAATAACCATGCCATTATCGGTTGTCGTCAGAATTTCTGTGCCGTCCGGCGAAAATGTGCCATCCAAAAAGCGTTCATTGTCTTGATTGACAAATTGCAATTTTTCCGACCCAAACATTTTTGCCTGGTCAAAAAAGAATTTCCGCAAGCCCTTGCCATAAGCGGTGTTGAGCAGATTGCCCGTTTCTGTGTCCCAAAGGCGAACCGTATTGTCATTACTCGTTGTCAACACACGCTTTTCATCGGGGCTAAAGACGGCTGAAGAGACAACATTTCCATGCCCCTCGAAGGATTGAAGCACTGTTCCGGTATAGGCATCGAAGATTTTCGCGGTGCGGTCGGCGCTTGCGGTCAGTATTCTTGAGCCATCGTTGCTAAATCGCGCTGTTGTGAGTGTGCCAAAGTGTCCATCCAACGCCACCGAAGGTTCGACGGAAATTTCCTGCGGAACCCAGATTTGACGCGCCCGCACAAGCATTGGTCGCCCCGTTCCCGTTAGTAAGCGCCCCGTCGGAACAGGCGGAACACGCCATGCAGTGCGCAAGCCATTGACGTTGGGAGCAATAAGTTTCCATGAGTCACCCACATCCAAACTATATTCCAAGGCAACATTGTCCGACGGCATCAGCCCTTCCCAAGCGATCACGGTATCGGCACCGGAATACAGCATCGAAGCGCCTTCGGGTAGAGTAATACGCATTTGCTGAAGAGCCGCCGACGTGCGATTCCCGTAGATAGCACGGGCAAAGACCGTCACAGGGGCGCACATATCGGTACGAATGTCAATACGCCCCACTTGCGGCACGGAATCTTGTCCCGTGAAGCCAACGGTGAACGTTACCGATTCCGCCGATTCCACACGCAGGGGGAAGGTCAGCCCGCTAAGACTGAAGCGAGGGTTGTTGGTTTCGATACCCAGTATTGTCACGGGCTGGTAGGTCGCTTTCAGCGTAACGCGCTGTCCTTGAGAATTGCCCGCGCTAATGTCGCGGAAGGTCAGTGAGCGCGGGGTTGTGGCAAGGCGAACAAGCGATGTTGCCGGAGCAACGTACTGAACGGCAGAAGTCGCCGAAAGCGCATTGCAACTGAGTTTGACGGTTGCCTCGCGGTTCAATGAACATCCGGCTTTGCTTGCCCAAATGACCGTTCCGGGCTGAATGTTTTGTGTCTGAAAAAGAATGCGGCGGTAAATGGCGAGTAGTGCTTCGCGTTCGGAAATATTCTCAAACCATGCACCACCACTACTGTCGGCGACATTTTTTAACACTTGTGGCATTTTCATTCCGAGCGTGATGCAGTAAACCGCAATACTGTCTTTGCGGGCTGCTTCGATAATATTTTTCTCCGATCCGCCTCCCAAGCCATCGGTGAGGAATACGACAACGCGCCGATTCTGACCGCGCCGAGCAATAGAAAGCGCTCCGGTGGCGGGCGCAAGAAAACCTTTGTCGTAGTCCGTACCGTTCAGTGGCTTGATAGCTTGCACGGCGCTGAGGAGTTTCGTGCGAGAGTGCGTAAAATCGTGGTTCACATAGCTATTATCGTCAAAACTAGTAAGCGCACATTCCGACACATCCAGTGCAATGGTGCGTATCCAATCATTTGCGGCTTCTTGAGCAAGGAAAATGCGACTATCCATCGTCATTGAGCCGGAAATATCCACCGTGAGAACGGCGGAAATAGGGACGAAATCGTTCGCAATCGGGAATATCACGGATTCGATATCACGCGAAACGCCGTTTTCCGCTACGGTAAAATCGGACTCACGCAGATTCGTTATCGGTCTGCCATCTTTACCAAGCGCATAGAATTTTGCTTTGACAAAAGGGAAGTCTGTTGCATTGGCATTAAAGACGGTGAAGGATTGGGCGGAAAGCGGTACAGAGCCTCGCCACAGCGCAGCAATGAGGGCAAGTGCCACGCAGATACGATAGGGTTTGGTAAAAGCACCGAAACAAAAGTAGAGCTGCTTCATAAGACAGAACAGACACAACAGTATTTTGGGAAAAGAACTCTCCCTCGGGCAATAGCATCGCTGCTTGAGGGAAATTTCTGTTTATTAGATTCTTGTCCGGCGAAGCAGCCCCCTGACAGCGCCGAAAAGAATTGCAATGAAGAATTGCAAAGAGGAAAATACGAAAATTTCAGGAAAAAGCGTCGTAGCACGAAATTATGCAACAACTCCCACCAAGGCGGCAAAATTCCCTCAACTCAAGGCTCGTGGCAATAAAAGGCTTCCGATGTGACTTTCTGCGGCAATGGCGTATAAATTTCCTATCGTCATCCCATAATTTTCTTGTATTTTGCGGTCTGTTGTGCTTTTTTCGAGGACATTTTTTTGTTCACAAAGCGCATATATTTGCACAATTTTTTCAGACTCATTGCCCATCGTATGCTCCGCTATTACTCATCAATCCTTGTTCTTTGTATCTTCCAGCTTGCGGCGATACCCCTCGCCGCCCAGACCACCTATCCCGCGCCCGTTCCCCGCGATTCGGTGACGATGCCAGCTTGGCAGCCACATCCAATATTAAAAGGTGCTGCATCCATGACACTTGCCGGAGACCGCTCTGCACCGGGAATGTTCGCCCTGCGCTTCAAATACCCCGACGGATTGCATTTGCCGCCGCACGTACACGCAACGGATCTGCATACAACGGTGCTTCAGGGATTGCTCTGTGTGGGATTTGGCGAGAAATGGGATACGAGCAAGGTTGTGCGCATTATGCCGGGACAATTTATGCGCTTTCCTGCCGGAAAACCACATTTTGAATACACCATTGGCGAAACGATTCTTCACGTTGCGGGCATGGGACCAATGCAAACCACCTTCAACGACACCACCGCAAAGCCCTTTATTCAGCCGCTTGCGGGGAGAAAATGATAGATTTTGTATGATTCTCAATGACAACGACATTGTTTGCGAACAGCGTCTGCGCTTCTTTTTTCACCATTCCACCACTCTTTTTGCAATGATTGTTACACCTCGAACCCTCGGTATTACTGCGTTTGACGACATTTCTTTGGAAACACTTCGTCGCTATATTGACTGGACACCGTTTTTTTTATCGTGGGAATTGCGTGGTAAATATCCCGCTATTTTCGATGACCACGTTGTGGGCAAAGAAGCACGGAAAATTTTTGATGATGCCAATACGCTGCTGGACAGTATTATTGCGGGGAAATCGCTGCAAGCAAAGGCGGTGTGCGGTATTTTTCCTGCCAATAGCGTTCACGACGACGATGTGGAACTCTACACCGACGAAACCCGCTCCACAACAAGCACGACGCTGAATTTCCTTCGCCAACAAACCCAAAAGGCAAACGTGCAGCCTAATCTTTGCCTGGCGGATTTTATCGCCCCCAAAGAAACAGGCTTGAAGGATTACGTCGGCGCATTCGTCGTGACGGCGGGAATTGGTACGGATGAACTCTGCGCCCGGTACGAAAAAGACCATGATGATTATTCGTCCATCATGGTCAAAGCTATTGCCGACCGACTAGCAGAGGCGGCTGCGGAATGGCTTCACGAGCGGGTTCGCAGGGAAATCTGGGGCTATGCCGCCGATGAATCTCTCGAAAACGACGACCTTGTGCAGGAGCGCTACACGGGGATTCGCCCCGCGCCCGGCTATCCCGCTTGCCCCGAACACACCGAGAAACGAAAATTGTTCGACCTTTTGAATGCAGAGCAGCGTACAAGCGTTATCCTGACCGAAAGTTATGCGATGTTTCCGGCTGCATCGGTATCGGGATGGTATTTTGCGCATCCCGAATCGAAGTATTTCCCATTGGGCAAAATCCAACGCGACCAAGTAGAAGACTACGCCCGCCGCAAGGGGATGAGCGTTGAAGAAGCGGAGCGGTGGTTAGCGCCGAATCTGGGGTATGAGGCATGATGCATCAATTAAGATGCGCAATTTTCCAGAATCCATCATTATCCTCAAATCTACGTCGTTAGCGCCTATTTGTGAGTTTTCGGATAATTCTGTATTTTTGCACAAAAATTATTCTCTACTTCCTCTAAAGGTTTCTATGGCTTTAATGGACGCATACACCGGAACACTTGATGAACAACGTGCCAGACACTTGCTTCGGCGGGCGACGTTTGCTCCGACAACGGATAATATCAAGACTTTCACAGGCAGGTCTGCCACAACCGCAATCACAATCCTCCTGTCCGCCACGCCCGCGCCCAGCGCACCGATAGACCCCACAACAAATGAGCAATGGCACAATAAGCCATACAGCAGCGAAAAAGACGCGACCTACAACGAATACCTTAAATCCTGGTGGACGGGGCTGATGTTCAATGATGGCACATCGCTTCGTGAGAAAATGACGCTCTTTTGGCATAATTTACTGGTGTCGTCCTACCCCGCCGTGCAGGATGCCCGTTATTTGTACCGCCAAAACGCGCTTTTGCGCCGCTTTGCCTTTGGCAACGTGCGCACACTGCTCAAGGAAATCACCATTGACCCCGCAATGCTGCGCTATTTGAACGGCAACACCAATACCAAATCTGCTATCAACGAAAATTACGGACGCGAACTGCAAGAACTCTTCACGATTGGCAAGGGCGCAGAGGTTTCGGCGGGAAATTATACGAATTATACCGAGCAGGACGTTCGTGCTGCCGCACGAGTGCTGACGGGCTGGGCGGATGTGGCGGAAAACGCAACGTCACGCTTTATTCCTGAAAATCACGTAACGGAGGACAAACAATTTTCTGCGGCATACCAAAATACGGTCATTCGCGGGCGCAGTGGTGCCGATGGAGCGCAAGAAACCGATGAACTCTTGGATATGATTTTCCGCCAGCCGGAAACTGCGCGGTTTTTCTGCCGCAAACTCTATGTGTGGTTTGTGGGAACGGAGATTGACGCAACCATCGAACGCGAGGTGATTGGTGAACTCGCCAATACCTTTCGCGGCAGCAATTGGGAAATTAAACCCGTGCTGGAACTGCTCTTCAAAAGCCAACATTTTTTCGATGCTGCCAATATGGGCGCTATGGTCAAAAACCCGATAGACCTTGTTGTCAGCACGGCTCAATACTTCAGCAAATATTTCACACCCACCATTCCAAGCCAAGTAGATGACCTTGCCGGATATTTCAATGTTATGAAATGGCTCTGGCAAAGCGCCGATGCGCAAGAGATGGGCATTTTGAACCACCCCAACGTTGCGGGCTGGAAGGCGTATTACCAAACCCCGCAGTTTGACCGTTTGTGGATAAACGCCGCAACACTGGCTTCGCGCAATGATTTTACCGATAAACTTTTTGCTGGCTTTACCGTTGCCACAAAACAAGGAATGACGCGCTTTGCCGTTAATTCCATCGCCTTTACCAAAGACGTTTGCGCAAACCCCGCCAATGGTGACGATTTGGTGGACAAACTCTCCATAGATTTGACGGGCGTGGCGCTCACGCAAGCACAGAAGCTCTATTTGATGGATGAAGTGCTTGCGCCGGGATTTTTCAATGCGCGTGGCGCGTGGGATATGAACTGGAGTTTTTATGTCTCCGACCCCAATAACGCCGCAAAACGCCAAGCGGTGCAGTCGCGTATTGATAATGTGCTGAAATTTGTCCTGCAAATGCCGGAAACACACTTAGTTTGAGGCGTTTGGTCTCCTCATTAACCCTGATTCTTCCTTCTTTTCTTCCTACTTCTATGAAACGCAGAGACTTTCTCACGGGCTTAGGCTCGGCAGCTATCGGATTACCACTGGTCTTGGACGGCTTCACAACGCGGGCTTTTGCCGAATCGCCCACGCTCAAGCACGTTGCGGCACTGGCGGCGGCGCAAGACCGTGTGTTAGTGCTTATCCAGCTCAGTGGCGGCAATGACGGTATTAACACGCTCATTCCGCTTGACCAGTTGTCCACCTATTACCGCATTCGTCAAGCGGTTGCCATTCCGGAAAATCGTATCGTGAAGTTGAACGACGCAACGGGCTTGCATCCTCGCTTTGCACCGATGAAGTCCTTGTTTGACGATGGAAATTTGACGATTGTCAATGGCGTGTCCTATCCGACCGTCAATCAGTCGCATTTCCGCTCGACGGACATCTGGTTTACTGCCTCCGAGTCCGATCAATACTTGTCTTCGGGCTGGCTTGGGCGATTTGTGAATTATGAAGCACCGAATTTTCCGACGGGCTACCCCAACGATAAAGCCCCCGACCCGCTCGCCATCGAAATCGGCGGAGCAATGTCGCTCACACTGCAAGGAAATACGAATGCTATGGGCATGACCATACGGGATTTGTCAGCATTTGAGCAGCTTGTCAGTGGTCAAACTGCCACCGGCGGCAGCGTGGCGCAGCGCACAGGCAAAGCGGGCAACCGCATTGATTTCATCCGCGATGTACAGGCACAATCGCAAAAATATTCCACGAGAATACGCACTGTTGCCGATAAAGGTCGCAATAAAGCGCAGTACCCCGATAAAGGAAAAAATCCGCTTGCCGACCAATTACAAATTGTGGCGCGGTTGATCGCAGGCGGCTTGCAGACGCGGGTCTATGTGGTGAATCTCGGCGGATTCGATACGCATTGGGATCAGGCAGTTCCTACCGATTTGACGACGGGGATTCATGCCAATTTGCTGGGATATTTGGCGGAAGGGATGAAAACGTTTCAGCAAGATTTGAAACTGCTTGGGCTGGAAAATAGAGTGCTGGGCATGACCATTTCCGAATTTGGTCGCCGTCCGGCAACGTCGAGCCTTGGCACCGACCACGGTACCGCCGGACCGATGTTTCTTTTTGGAGCGCCCGTGCGTGGCGGTATTATTGGCAAAAATCCTAGCCTAACTGACCTTCTGCCGGACGGCAATCTCAAAATGCAATACGATTTCCGCCAACTCTATACTTCCGTTCTCTCGCAATGGTTTCAAGCCGATACGCAGCATTTGAATACCGTGATGATGAAATCCTTTGAACAACTTCCTCTCCTCACAACAACCTCCGTCAACGAGCCACAAAATGCTTTCGGAGGCGCATCCGGCATGGTTATTCGGAATTATCCGAACCCGTGCGCCGCAACAACCAATATCGAATACACCTTGCCCCAAAGCGGCATGGTGCGGCTTACGCTCCACGATGCGCTTGGGCGAGAAATAGCTACGATTGGCAGTGGTTATCAGTCGGAGGGTAAGCAGTTGGTGGCGTTTGATGCTTCGGCGCTGGCACAAGGCGCGTATTTCTACCGTTTGCAGACCGAGCGCGGCATGATTTCAGGGCAGATGAATGTGGTGAGGTGAGGTGAGGTGAGGTTGTTTTATCCGAATTGACCATCGCCAATTATCGTCCAGTTTTTTATTCTTGAGGTTTCCAAATGTGCATAGCTTTTCAACGGCTTATTCGCCGCATCATTCTTTCCATCTGCCTGTGCCTCTGGTGCGTAGAAACCGCACCATTGCTTGCGCAAACGCTCTCTGTATTCGATGTGGACGCTTCGGCGTTTCCCACCATGAAAGCACGGTTTTTCGCCTTTGGTGCCGATGGCAAGCCCATTCAAAACGCGATTTCTCCGCAAGATATTGTTCTCCGGGAAAACGGTGTGAGCCGTACCATTACAGGCGTTACCTGCCCTCCGCCGATGGGGCTGCAACCCATTTCCGCCGTGCTGACGCTGGATATTTCGGGTTCGATGGCGGGCGGGCGCGGTAAATTCACCAATCTCCAACTCGCCCAGCAAGCCTCTTCAGCCTTTGTGCGGGCGCTGGCACTGCCGCCATCGGAAGCTGCCATTTCCAGTTTTAATGGCGAAAGCTACATCAACCAAGACTTCACCGCAAGCAGTGGTGCGCTGTTGAACGCTATTGCCGCTTTCCAAGCAAACGGTGGCACAAGCTATATGAACGGCTTGCTCACCGAACCCACCGGCAGCATCCCGATTGCCCGCAATGGGCGCAACAAGCGCGTGGTGGTCTTTCTGACCGATGGACTCAGCGACGGCGACGAAAATGCGGTCGTGAGCGCGGCACTGCAAAACAAGGTCGAGATTTATTGCGTTGCCGTTGGGCTGCCTGCACCGCCGTTTATCAGAAATATTGCGCGTCGCACAGGCGGCGTGTGCTTCGAGAATGTGAACGATTTTCTCCGCATTACGCAGGTCTATCAAGCAATCGTGCAGCTTGCGCAGGGGCGAACGCCGTGCGAGTTTACGTGGCGCGGCGAAGCAGTTTGCGATACCCGCACGGGCAGCATCACGGCTCGCCTCAGCACCTCGCCGGATTCGCTTGCGGTCTCCGTAGATTACGACGTGCCGCAGCAAGCAGTGGCGCGTCTCAGCGTTACTCCTTTTTCGGTGCGGTTCTATGGTGTGCCGCCCGGCTCGGTGCGCGACACCGTGATTACCATTCGTGCCGAAAATGCACCCTTCACCGTAACGAACATCCTCAACACCAATACCAATGCTGCCTTCACCGTTACGCCGACAAATTTCACGCTCCAAGCGGGCGAAAGCCGCCAACTCACGCTGCGCTTTCAGCCACGCGATTCCTCGCTCACCTTTGCGCGGTTCGAGGTAAAGACTAATTCTTGTTCGGCGCTGCTCTATGCTGCGGGTGGTTTCCCGCCTGTGCCTGTCGTGCAGCCCACGCTACGCATCACCTCTCCCAATGGCGGCGAAGTCTTTCTTGCGGGCGCAGATACCGTCATCACGTGGGAAGGAGTGCTGCCCACCGACACCGTGCGCCTGCAATACAGCATAGACAGCGGCAGAACATGGCGCACCATCACCGACACCGCAACAGGGCTGCGCTATGCGTGGAAGAATATTCCGAATACGCCGAGTGAGAAGTGTTTGATGCGGGTGATGAGTAATACTACTGAGGCAGAAAGAATAATTGATTTAATAGGGCATAAAGAGGCTGTGAATTCAATAGCTTTTAGCGGAGACGGGAAGAAAGTTGTTACTACTGGTCGAGATAGTACGGTCAAGGTTTGGGATACTTTTACTGGTCGAGAAATAGCAACGATACGCCCTTCAAATAGACCGCGAATAGCCATTTTTAATCCAGTAAATAGTCAACTGCTCATTCAATGTGACTTAAAGTTAGACTTGTGGCAAAATATCAATGGCACTTATCAGCTTAGGGATACAATACAAGGAATTACAAGAAATGTGGTATATAGCCCTGATGGAAGATATTTTGCAACAGGAGGGGATTACTTTACCTTGTGGGATGCTCAGACTTTACAAACTCTCATCAATGTCGAATCGAAGAAATCTTTGAATAGTATATTTTTTAATTTAAAGGGTAGCTTACTACTTGCCGTGGATTACAACAAGCTCAGAATTTGGGATATGAATTCATATAAAGAATTGAGCATAAACATACCAACTCAAAAGCTAATATTTTGTGCAGCTATCAGCCCTGATGATCAAAAAGTTGCAATTTCAACTTTTTTTGATGCCTTTATCTTTACTCTGCTAAATAGCAGAGTAATTAATACAATCCATGCGGCGAATATTTCCGCCATGACTTTCAATAAAGATGGAAATGAATTATTAGCATCACTTACAGGAGTTTATGGAATTGGAGCTATTAGATGTGATGCATTTACCGGATTAATGGTGAAAAAGTACGATTTGTCAAGTAATTCAACAGTCAATGTTTCAACAAGCTCAGTATATAGCCCAGATATGCAAAGAATTGCGATTGCAGGTTCTTATCTTAGTACAAATTCTGCACCTAGTAATTACATCCCAGTAGCAAAAATCATCACCCTCCCCCGCTACGCCCAAGTCTCCACCTCCGCCAACGTCTGGTCTATCGTCGCGCCGCAGCTTGCCGTTTCCACCAACAGCACTACACTGATAGACATGGGCGCGGCGCTCGTCGGAGCGCAGAAAGATTCGGTCGTGCAGGCGTTTGTGGTGAACTCCACGCCGTACCCTGTGCGGGTGGACACCATTCGCTTCGAGGGCGCACAGGCGGGCGAGTTTTCGTTGGTGTCGGGTATGCCACCCTTTACGGTCGCGGCGGGGGCGACTCAGGCAGTGGAGTTCCGCTTCAGTCCACGCGCTGCGGGCTTGCGCACGGCAACCATCGTGCTTGTTACCCAAAGCCAAACGGTGCGAACCGACATACAAGGCACGGGCATTCAGCCAAGCCTTACGCAAAGCGCACGGTTGCTGGATTTCGGGCGAGTGTTGGTGGGTGGAGCGAAAGATACCATCTTTACCGCTATTCTGCGCAACACCGGAACTGCGCCGCTTACGCTCTCCGAACCACGTTTGGGGCTGCCGGACACAGCACAGTTTTCCGTGCGAAGTTTTGGCGCGGTGGGCGCTAGTGGCATAGCAAGCGCCTTCACACTGCGTCCTGGCGATTCGGCTGCCATAACGCTCCGCTTCGCTCCCGTGCGGCTTGGGCGGACAAGTGGACAGGTGCAGTTTCGTTATGCCGTGCAGGGCGCATCTGGCTCTTTCGCACCACTCACGTTGGGGCTGTTTGGCGAAGGCGTTTTGCTGCCGCTCACGGTGCGACCATTGGTTGATATGGGTTCCGTCATCGTCGGCTCTCAGAAAGACTCCACCGTACAAGCATTCATCACCAATCCCAATGCCCAAGCCATTTCGCTGGATGCCATTCGCTTGGAAAATGCGCAAAGTTTAGCGCAAGCGCAGGATTTTTCCTGTCAAACAGTGCTTCCGCTCAGGATTCCGGCAAACAGCACGGCTGCACTGACATTTCGCTTTCGTCCTTCTGCCGCGGGGGCGCGCACGGCACAAATGGTGATTGGAGCCGAGACGCAAACGCTGCGCTCTGCCATACAAGGAAACGGCACGGAACTTCGCTCGGCAATGCTGCAAGCACCGATTGTGACGGGCAGGGTCGGGCAGACTGTCCAAGTACCGATATTCTTGCGTCGCCGCATGGGAACAATCCCGAACGGCACAACGATTTCAGGAAACCTTGAGTTTGCGGCAACTTTGTTGCGTCCGCAGCAGCCCACGCCGCTTGGCACGGTCAGCGGTTTCACACGCTCTGTGCCTCTAACTCTCACCGTTAGTTCGCCCGATGAGGATGTGCCGCTTTCGACGCTCTCGCTGCGTGCGGGACTGAGTTCTCAGCGCTCTACACCGCTTACTTTTACGAATTTCCTGCCGTCGTTGCCGATGACGTTGGTGGCGCAAAATGGCTTGTTTACGCTCACGGACGCGCCGCCGATTGCTTTTTCTGGTGAGAATGACAATTCAGTATTCCGTGTGGTAGAAATCTCTCCAAACCCCACGACATCAGGGTTTTCCCTGAATATCGCAACAACAAGCGCCGCCGAGGTGAGCATCACCGTACACAATGCCCTCGGAACATCGGTTCTTTCTCGCACCGTGCCAGAAATTCTCGGAGAGCATACGGAAGAATTTGCGGTGAACGGGCTTCGTGCGGGGGTGTATTTGGTGCGTATCCAAGCGGCTTCGGAGGTTATTACCCGCCGGATTGTCGTCATGCCGTAAAGTGATTTTTTCGTAACTGTTCAGGTGCGAGGGTATCGCTGCCTTGAGCGATGCTCTCGCTTCCACGTAGAAAGCGAGAGCATCGCTGGGAAGCGATACCCTCGCACAAGAGACCTGAATAGTTGTATTTTCCATTGACTACTCTCCTGATTTTATGCGCCTTCCACGCCTTTTTTCGCTCATCAAGAACTTGCGCAGAGTTTATTTTCTTTGGCTGATATGTACTCTCGCAGCGATTCCTCTTGCGGCTCAAAACCTCATCCGCAGTAGTTTTCAGATGATGAACAATGCTCCGCCGACAGTGCGGTTTGGGGCAATCGGCGGGGGAAATTTTTCGTTGCATTTTCCGAATTTCAACACCGTTCCGGGCTACGCCACGACCTTTCTTCTGCCCTACATTCCCGATAATTCCCTGCAAAGCGACCAAACGTTTCGCAGTAATGTGGCGGTAAGCCCCATTCTGGGCGGTTTGCTGGAACTGCCCTTCAGTGAGCAATTTTACCTGAGTTTGCGCGGTGCTTACACATCCCATAGCGGGGAAGTCCGTGCAACGCAGCGTTTTTATGATGCTTTGTCCGATGAAATTTTTGCGCTCGACCATACATTGTCGTTTTCGTATTCCACGCTCAGTGCCGAAATCGGCACAGCATGGAAACCTCTGGAGGCACTGCCAACTCTTGTGTTTGGGCTGGGTGTGCAGGGCGCATTGGCGATGGATAGTAGAGTATTTGCCCAAAACTCCAGTTCAGAACTTGTTGCCGTGAATGGGATTCTCAGACTGCCGATAAAACCGAATGTTCGGGGAACACTGCCGTCTGAAAGTTTGGTGTTATCGGGTTTTGCGAGCCTTGGCTATGAACTGCCACTGCTGCTTGGTTTGCAGGGCGCGGCGGGACGGCTGCTCGTTACGCCAGAAATAAGCGCTGTTGCGGGTTTGACCAATATTGTCGGCGGGTTTACTGGTACGGATTCGTGGAGAATGGTGCAGTTTCGCCCTCAACTTGCCGTGAAATACGAGTTTCCACGCAGTTTTGAGCGTATCGAAGAATATGAGCGGTTTGACACGGTGCGCATCCAGCAAACACGCGAAAGCCGCATTATGACAAGCATTCCCGATACTCTGCGAACAGGCATTGTTACGCAAAAGCGCGACAAAGAATGGTCGGGCAGTATCCAAAGTCTCGTAACGGTGCGGTATAGAACCGATACGCTGATTTCAACAACCGTTATTGTGCAAAAGCCGACGATGCGGTTTTCTCTCGTGACGATGGGGGTGCAGCCGGACGGAAAAGAGGTTGCCGTGCCGGAAATACGCATTGAGGAGATTATCGGGCAGACCTACACACCGCTTCTGAACTATATCTTTTTTGCCGAAGGCTCATCGGAACTGCCCGTGCGATATGTACGCTTGCAAAACGAGGGAGTACGGTCTTTTTCGCCTGAAAGCATCAAGCGCAGTACGGACGCGCTTTTTGTCTATCACAACGTCTTAAATATCTTGGGCAATCGGATGAGGCAAATGCCAGAAGCAACGATAACGCTGACGGGCTGCACATCGGGAAGCGGCGCGGAACAGGGGAAAACTACGCTTGCTGAGGCACGGGCGAAGTCTGTAAAGCAGTATTTATGCGAGGTGTGGGGGATTGCTGCGGAGCGAATAACCACAAAAGCCCGACTTCTCCCCGAAAAACCGTCGCTACCGTTGACCGAAAGCGACAAACGCGAGGAAAATCGCCGTGTTGAAATCAGCACCCTCGCGCCGGAGCTTATGGCTTGGGTGGTGCTTGCCGATACGGTGCGTACGGCTACGCCATCGGCGGTGCGCATTATCACACAGGTTGAGACGGAGACCTTGCCAAGCGCATGGCGACTTGCGATTACCCATGAGGGCGATACTCTACGGACATTCGACAGCCTTGGGCTGCCGCCACAGATGTTCGATTGGGATTTTGCCAAAGAAGCACGAATGCAGGGGAGAGACTTGGCTACTCTCACTGCGCCTTTTATTCTCCATCCGGCGCTTCGAGACAGCATCGGCGATACGCACGTTTCCGAGGCGGTTCAATTACCAATCCGTCAGCTTACGGTTCAGAAAAAACGTCGGGAACGAAGGAAAGACAAGGAGTTTGAGCAATTTAGCATGATGCTTTTTGAGTTCAACGATTCACGTCCCAGCGCCGCACAAGAAAACGCCGTGAAGTTCATCCAGAGCCATTTGAAGCCGCTTTCGGAACTTACGGTTGTCGGCTACACCGACCGCACGGGGTCGCCGGAGTATAATCGCAAGTTATCACTGGAACGCGCACAGCAGATTGCACGAGTCATTACGGGCGCAGAGCAGCCGTCGGAACAAGTCTTGGTGCGCGGTGTGGGAAACAGCGAACTGCTTTTTGACAACAATATTCCCGAAGGGCGCTTCTATTCTCGCACGGTTCGGGTTCTGGTCGAAACGCCAATTTCCAACTGAGTCCTGCGGGGCGGGTAAGGGTTTGCAACATAATCTCGATGAAAGCCCTACAATGACACTTTTGGCAACTCCACAATAAACCGCGCTCCTGCACCAAGTTTTGATTCGCACCACACAGAGCCGTTCATCGCCTCAATCATTTTTTTAACGATGCTGAGTCCCAGCCCTGTACTGTGTTCTCCGGCGGTCGGTTGTGCCGATAAACGAGCAAATTTTGTGAATAATTTCCGCATATCCGCTTCGTCCAAGCCCGGTCCTTGGTCATGTACCTCGAAGCGTGCTGTTGTTGCTGTTTCGGAGACTCGTACCGTGATATTTTTTTCTATCGGCGAAAATTTTAAGGCATTAGAAAGGAGGTTCTCCATGACTTCCCAGAGCTTTTCTTTATCTGCCATTACAAGCACTTCATGGTCAGGAAATTCCGTCACGAAGCGAATATTTTTGCGCTGTGCAAGCATTTGATAGTGCTGGGCGGCATCCGCAGCAACCTCAGCAAGATTGATCGGTTCAAGATGTAAGCGCAGCGACCCGGATTCAATCTCGTTAATATTGAGCAAGTCCGTGATGATATGCAACATTCGTTCTGCCGTGCCTTCGATGCGTTGCAAATAGGTGATGCGGTCTTTGGGATCAATTTTCTCATTGTAGCGCTCCATCATCGAAACGGTCATAATGATGGATGAAAGCGGGTTTTTCAGGTCATGCGCCGCTATCCCCAAAAATTCATTTTTTTCTTTATCCAACGTCTTCAATCGCTCGTTGCTTTCTTGCAGCTGACCATTGGCTACCTCAATTTCCCGCGCCTGCATATCGGAAAGCAAGACTTGGCGCTGCACTTCCGCATTTGCCGCCGCAAGTTCTTCATTACTCTGCTGAAGCCGCTTGGTGCGCTCTTGGACAAGGGTTTCCAAAATATGTGCTTGTGATTGAATCTGGCGCACACGGATTGTATACGCAGCCAGAATGAGCCCAATACCCCCAATTCCGCAAAGAGTCAAGAACCACCAGGTTTCATAAAAATACGAATGCAGACGGAAACTGTAGGCTGCGCCAATATCATTCCATACGCCATCATTATTGCAGGCTTGAACACGGAAGCGATACTTGCGCCCGTGTGGAAGATTGGTGTAGTAGGCAATGCGCCGTATGCCAGCATCCGTCCATTCGCGGTCAAATCCTTCAAGCAAGAAACGGAATCGCACGCGGTCGGCGCTCAAAAGACTTGTTGCGGTATAGCTAAATTGCAATTTGCTCACATCTGGCGCAATATCAGCCTCTTTGGAAATATCCAACGCTGTCGTATCGGCAAGCACGGATTCGATAATAACAGTTGGCGGCAGATAATTCATCTCCAGTCGGCGCGGGTCAATAATAACTGCACCTTCAATCGTGGAAAACCATAAACGCCCGTCTCGCGCTTTTATGGCTGAGGGCTGCGCACCGCCATTGCATTCAGGGCTGTGCATACCGTCTGCTATGCCGAATGAGCGACAGGAAATACTTGATAATAAGCCATCGGCAACCGAATCGGCTTCCGACCTGCGAAAACGATAAACCCCTTTATTGCTTGTTGCCCAGAGATACCCAAGGTCGTCTTCCAGAATGGTAAATGCCGATTCGTTATACAAGCCTTCCTTTTTCGTGAATGTTCGGACGACACCTTTTTTGATGCGGCTAATTCCGCCCACACCGCCCACCCAGACTGAGCCTGAAGCATCTTGATAAAACGTTAAAATATTATTGCCCAATAGTCCTTGAGATGTGCCATAATTGGTAAATTTGCCATTGCGATAATACTGCACTCCACCGCCAAAACTGCCTATCCACAATCCTCCCGCCGAATCTGCCAGAAGCCCATAAACACTCTCATTGAGCAGTCCATCGCGCATTCCAATTTTGGTGATTTGTCCATTTTTAAGGCGACTAATGCCATATTGCGAACCGCCAAACCACATTGCGCCTTCGGTGTCGCGGACAATTGCATACACGTCATTGCTTGCCAAGCCATCTTTGGTGGAATAATTGCCCCAACGCCCATTTTTCCAATAGTACACGCCTGCGCCCAACACGCCCGCCCAGAGCGTTCCATCGGGGTCGGTGTAGAGTCCGCGCATTTCTTCTGCGGCAAACGTCCGTGTTTTTGTGTGGTCGTACAAGGTGAGTTTGCCATTCCGCAAGCATTGAAGCCCATTATTATTGCTTCCAATCCAAAAGCCGCCAGTGCTGTCCTCGGCAAAACTTCGTACCACATTGCCCGCTAATCCCTCACGCGATGCCATATTGATGCAACTGCCGTTGGTAAAGCGCTGCACACCTCCGCCGTAGGTGCCGACCCAGAGAGCGCCTTCGTGGTCTTCCAGAAGCGTCAGCGTATTTTCATTGACTAAGCCGTCGGCGCGGGTATAGGTATCAATGCGATTGCCATAGATGCGCGAAATACCGTTATCGAACATCGCTGCCCAAAGCGCACCGGAGCGGTCTTCGAGCAACGCATAGACATAGTTCCCGGAAAGTCCATCTTTGCGCGAGAGAAACCGCCATGCACCGCCATCGGAGCGACTCCATAAGCCTTGATGCGTCCCGATGTGTAATGTTCCTTTGCTATCGTGCAGAATTGCGCGAACATCGGTGGTATCGTTGTTGGGTAGGTATTCTTGTGCAAAAAATTTCTCACGCGGAGCGAGTGAATGATTAAGGACAGCATTCAAGCGGCAAAGCCCTTGCTGTGTTCCCACCCAGAGCGTTCCCATGCGGTCTTGGTATATGGTATAGACAATTAAATGCGGCAAACCGTCTGCCGTCGTAAATCGGCGCATTTTCCCGCCGGAGTACGCAAACAAGCCATTCTCTGTACCAATCCAGAGCGTTCCGGCGCGGTCTTCGAGAATGCACCAGATCTCGGCGGCATTGATGCCCTTGGTGCTGTCAAATAGCGTGTATTTTCCGTCCACCAAGCGAATAAGCCCACCGCCACGTGTTCCCATCCAAAATGTGCCGTCGCGTTGTTCGCAAAAAGAGATGGTATAGCCGACGCTCAGACCAATAAATGCGTCTTTGTCATAAACTTTGAATTGTACGCCGTCGAATCGCGCAGCCCCTTCTTCCGTGCCGATCCACAAGTAGCCATCGCGGGTTTGGCAAAGAGCGTAGGCGCTATTTTGTGGCAAGCCTTGTTGCGCCTGCCATACCGTATTGACGTATTGTGTGATATTGAGATGAGGATTTAAGCCATTTGGACGTTTGTATTTGTCCATCGAAGGGATATGCGTGGTCTGGGCGGGGAGCGTGAGAGAGAGAGGAACGAAGAGTAAGAACGCAAGGGTGACAATCCAGACAGAGCGCACCAGCATTTCTCCCTTGATGCAAGGGAGAATGGGGAAGATTCGCCAAGATGGATGCAAGGAATACATAATGGCGAATCTACGCAATGCAAGGCAGAGTTGAAAACATAAAATTTGTTTTTCAACAGGACATACCAATAAGGCAATCTATCGCTTCCGCGTTGACTACACTCCTGCGCGGACAATAATCGGCTTTTGCCGCAACCCCAAGGACTGGCGATTTTTCCAAAGTGTTCCTTCGATGGTCGCTTTTGCCAGCGAAGGGTCAACATACGAGCCGGAGCGGATGCGGTAGTAGGATTGACCGAATTTGTCAACATAGACTTCCACACGCGCATCACGAATACCATTGCGCATGAGGAATGACCGTGCTTGGAGGGCATCATCCTGACTTTTGAGCGAGCAGTATTGAATCACGTAATAATTTGGATTCGTGAGGTTGGAGCCAAGGTTTGGTGCGGTTTTGACGTTCGGCAGAGTTTTGGCGTTTGTATAGCCCGGCGGCGGCAATTTTGTACCGATTGCGCCGGAGGGAATCGCAATACCTTTGCCAAGTTCACGTGCGGTGGCGCTGCTTGTTCCTGGGCGGCTGTTCAAGACAAATTTTCGTTCAAACATCATATCGTCATCGCCGACACTTTTGGGTGTGCGAAGGATTTGGGTTTGCTGTCCGGCAAGCCGTGTGGTCATACCGTAGCTTTGCGGCGTTTCGGGCAAGAGGATGTAGTATGTACGCCGTGTTTGCAGAGGAATTGTTTCGCCGGAGCGCACAATACTCATTTGGTTTGTTGCGCTGTCAATCACTTGAATATCAACATCGGAGCGAAATTTTTCCTTGCCGAGTTCGCTACCGGAACTGTTGTATTGATGCTCGACGACATCTAGCGAAAGCCAGATTCTGCCTTCTTGCATTTTGCTCATGGCGGCGGATGGCGGCGGCGAGGACACTTTTTTTACAGGTGATGCTTTTTGTGCCGACAGTGAAACGCTGCCAGTGAGCAAAAACATAGCTATCAAGCCGATGAATGCTCGTTGGGCGGGGGTAGAGGAAGTGGTGCGATTCATAAAAATTGGCAAAATATGCAAAAACAATCGGCAAATCTGTTGTGAAAGCAGCACGGGCAATTTTACGCCTATTGTGCTACCAGTTTCACACATTCAATTTCAGTGCCAAATTTTTTGATGATGGGAGATATTGGATCTTTTTATGACGCTCGCCGCTACCATCATTGACTCCATCTGATTGTTAAGATGAGAGTTGCGTCATTGTCGTTGCTATACCCACAATTTTCCCTCTTGCTCATTCGCTCCCATCTGCGTAGTTTTGTGCGCAATCCGTATTGCAAGCACCATGCAGCTTTTCTTCACTACTCTACGACCAATTTCATTATGAGCAGTCTCACAAACGGTATCAATGGGGCTTCCAATGGCTCTGTTTCTCATCTCGACGACAATGCTATTCGCGCAGCACTCGCGTCGGTGCAAGATCCCGACATTGGGCAAACGCTGGGGGCGCTTGGCGCAATCCATAATGTTGAAATCGAAGGCGCTACCATCAAAGCCTATTTACTTCTCCATGCACCGCTCCATTTTGCGGCGGAGCGCATCAATGCTGCTTGCCGCGATGCGGTAAAGCGTGTTGCGGCAAATGCGCGGGTGGAGATTTTCGTTCAAGAAAAAATGCCGGAACGTCCACAGAACCGTCCCTTAGCAAACGTAAAACACCTGATTGCGATTGCCTCCGGCAAAGGCGGTGTCGGGAAATCCACGATTGCCGCCAATCTTGCGGCAGCACTAGCGCGAAAAGGCGCAACCGTGGGCTTGATTGATGCCGATATTCACGGACCAAGCGTTCCGACGATGTTCGATCTCGAAGAAGAGGAATTGCGCGGCACGAAAAATGAGCAAGGGCAGTTTATCGGGCATCCGATGGAAAAATATGGTGTGAAATTGGTTTCGATGGGTTTTGTCATGGCACGCGACCAAGCCGCCATTATGCGTGGTCCGATGCAAGCGGGGTACCTAAACACCTTCATTGAGCAAATTGAATGGGGGGCGCTTGATTACTTGCTTTTCGACTTACCGCCCGGCACAGGCGATATTCAGTTGACAATGGCACAACGTGTTCCGCTCACTGGAGCTGTTATCGTCACAACCCCGCAAAATCTTGCGTTGGCGGATGTTCGGCGTGGGATTTCGATGTTCAATCGGGTGAATATTCCAACATTGGGTGTGATTGAAAACATGAGCTATTATGCACTTCCCGATGGTTCGCGGGATTATATTTTTGGTCAGGGCGGCGGCGAAAAAATTGCCAAAGAAATGAATGCACCATTTTTAGGCGAATTGCCGCTCAACGTGAATGTTCGCAAAGGCGGCGACGATGGTATGCCTGTTGTACTGAACGACCACGCACCCCTGCAACAACGCGCCATTATGGAACTTGCCGAAAAACTTGCTGCCGAAGTGCGCCGCCGCAGCGCCTTGGGGCAACAAACCCCAACGGTACAGATTGCGATTTGATGCTGCTCTCTTGTGAGTGAGTATGGAGTATCTCTCGCCCTACGCACAGCCAGAAGCTGCCGTAGGGCTGGGAGAGAGGCGTTATTTGCCATGAATCAACGGAATCATGCGACTTCTCTGAAAAAAACGCACATAAAAAAATGTTGAAGCCACGCTCAAACCCGCTAAATATCCCGCCCAAATACCAATTTCGCGCCACCCCCAGAGAAACGCTGCGCAATAGCTAATCGGCAGCGAAACGAGAATATAGGCAACAAAGGCAATGATGGTCGGCGCTTGCGCATCCGCAAGAGCGCGAAGTGTTCCCAACATCACCGTTTGGATGCCGTCAAAAAGCTGGAATAATGCCGCTATCATCAAAAGACTTGCCGCCATTGCTATCACGGCGGGATCCTTGACGTAAATGGTCGGAATGATGTGCCGTAGCAGAATAAAGGCAAGTGCGGTAAGTGTCATATACGTCAGCACCACGTGTGAGGCGGCAAAACCCGCAGAGCGCATATTTGCCCTGTCGCCGGCTCCATAAAACTGGCTTACACGAATCGTTGCTGCCGCAGAAATGCCCGTTGCGCCCATAAACGTTAGTGCCGCCGCGCCCATTGCTATTTGATGCGCTGCCAGTTCTGTTGCGCCGAGCCAACCCATCATAATCGCCCCCATCGCAAAAGCAGCAACCTCCAAAATCGTTTGCCCGCCAAGCGGAACGCCCAAACGCACATAGCGCAGGATGCGAGCGCGGTCAACTCGTGCTTCGCGCAAGGCAACGCGGTACGGTGCGTAAAAATCGCTCCAGCGAAAGATCAAGGCAAACGTGGTTATCATCGAACACCGCGCAACAAAAGTGGCAATGCCCGAACCCGTGATGCCAAGCGCCGGAAAGCCCAATTTGCCGTTTATCAATACATAATTCAGCCCGATATTGAGGATGATTTCCTGCACCGTAATAATCGCCGCAACCCTCGTATTTCCTACACCTTCGGAAAATTGCTTGAGGGATTGAAAGAGCATAACGGGGGGAATCGAAGCGATCATCAAAAAATAGAATGGTCTGGCAAGGCTCACGACATCAGGGTTTTGCCCCATATTTCCCAGAAAGAAGCCGACGATCGCCATGAGCGCCGTGACGAGTATTCCCATCACCACATTCGCAATGAAGCCGTTTTTGAGCCATGATGCTGTTTCGGCAATATCGCCTTTGCCAGAAGCCGCGCCGACAAACGGAGTCATCGCTGCCGAAAAACCAATGCAAAAAAGTAATCCCGCAATAAAGACATTATGTCCAAACGACGAGGCTGCAAGCGGTACCGTGCCGATACGACCGACCATAATATTGTCGGTAATCTGGACAATCATATGCCCAATTTGGGTGAACATGACGGGAATAGCAAGGGCAATCGTCGCCGAATAATGCGAAGCATAGCGAAAGAAATGGCGTTGCAATGCGGATTGATGCGGTGTTTGCATAAGTGTTCTGAGTGGTAATCCGATGGAATCAAGATGATGATGATGACGACGGTTGTCGTTTAATAGGAGTGCGAGCGGAATTTGCGCCGTGCGTCCGTGTTGAGTTTTTGCGAATGCTGTTCACGCTCTGGGTTTTTCTGCGATGATACTGACGTGATTAGAGCGGGAATGTTACGCGGAATGTTGTCCCGACATTGAGCGTACTTTCTACCTCAATTTTTCCACTGTGCATATTCACCGAGCGTTCGACAATCGCAAGTCCCAAGCCGCTTCCTTGTATTTCGCCCACATTTTTGCCGCGATGAAATGTTGCAAAAAGTTGGGGCAAATCTTCGGAAGCAATACCAATGCCGGAATCTTGAACAGTGATGACCACATTTTCTGCATCAGTTTGTAAGGAAAAGCGAACGGTTGTGCCGTCGGGCGAGTATTTGTAGGCATTAGAAAGGAGGTTGCCCAAAATCAGACGTAATAGTTTGGGATCACCCAAAAATGGCAATTCTTCGACATTGTAAAGCGTTTGCGTGGTGTGGGTCTGTCCCAGACTTTTTTCGTATTCGCGCAGAAGTTCGCGGCAAAACTGCACAAGGTCAATCGTATGCGGCTCGAAGGGCAGTTTGCCGGAATCCGATTTGCCAACCATCAAAATATTATCCAATAAACTCGCCATACGGTCTAAACCCGTGATAATATCTTGCACTGCTTCCCATTTTTCCTCGTCGCTGGTGGTCTCCCAATATCGGCGCATAATCCCTGAAGCCAGCATCATTCCCGCAAGCGGAGTGCGGAGTTCATGCGAAGCAATCGTCACAAAACGGTATTTCAACTCTGTCATTTCCTGCTCTTTTTCCAGATGTTGCCGTGTTTTGAAGTCGGTGATATTTTGGCACACCACCATCACGGCATCAATGTGCTGGCGCTCCATCGCAAGCGGCACGGCAGAAAGCAGATAGGGTTCGCCGGAAAGAGTAATTTCAAACGACTGGTGTTTGCCCTCGAAAGCGTGTCGTATGGACTGTTCAGCTTCGGAAGCAAGCGGTTCGGCGAGTGTACGAATGCCACCGTTGTCGTGTATGGGTATGCGCTGCGATTGTGTTCCCTCGACCAAAAGGCAATGACGTTGCTTGTTGATCATAATCACCGCGCCATTGGGGAAGTTTTCTGCCAGCGCCCGATAGCGCTTTTCTGCTCGCCACAGCTCGGTTTCCAGCTTGCTGCGCTGCGTCAGTTCATTCCGAATCTCGTCAATAAATTCTTGCAGTTCGTTTGTTCGGCGGTGCATATCCAGTTCCAAGCGTTCTTTGTCGTTGTTGAGCGCTTCATTGGTTTGCACAAGATCGGTAATATCGGTGTAGGTGCAAAGAATCTGTCGCTCCGCTCCCTGAGCCGCCGCAAGAGGTGTTGTTTGAATCTGCGCATAAAAAGGAGTGCCGTCGCTGTGCGTATGCCGAGCAGTGAGTGTTTGTGCGATGCGCAGCGAAAGAACATCGGCACACGTGTTCCTGTCGGATTCATCCACATAGTCAAGCAGGTTTTTTCCCATGAGATTCTCCTCCGTCGTCCCAATCATCGCACAAAACGAGGGGTTGACAAAAACAATGCGATACACTGCTTCAGCACTATCGTCCTGATAATTGCCATCGGGGGTAACAATCACGATACCAGCAGCCGTCCGTTCGGCAATTGTGTGGTGAATTGCTGTTGTCGAAAGAGGGGATGTACGAGGTTCCATGAGTGTTTGAGAGTAGTTGTAGTCAAGCAATTTTTTCCTTCAGAGCCGTTATTCTGCCAGCAAACCGCTTATTGCTTTGCGCAATTTCGGAATCTCGTTCTCATCCAGCCCATCGAAATAGCCACGAATCATGCCGCGTTTATCCACGACGACAAAACGCGTACTATGGAGATTCGGATCGTCCTCTTTCCCTTGCGCCAGCATAAAACCTTGCACGGCGACCGATTTCACCGAATCCATTGGCATTTGCAACAGCGTCCATCGCGTAGAGTCCGCATGAAATCGTGCAGCGTAGGCGGCAAGCGCTTTTGGCGTGTCGGTTTCGGGGTCAACACTGATGCCGATAAATTTCAGGTTTGGTGCGGAAAATTCTTTTTGCAGTGCTTCCACGCGAGCATTCATCGCAGGACAAGGACCGCCGCACGAGGTAAAGAAAAAATACGCAAGCCATACTGAACCTTGCATCGAAGCGCTTTCGACAGTTTTTGCTTGCTGTGAAATGCCGGAGAAAAGCGGTGATTGCTTAATTTCGGGCAGTTCCGACCGTGTTTGCTGCGGAAGTGGTTTTTCGGTTTTGTTACACGAAAGAAAAAGGGCAGAGCAAGCAATGATGCAAGCGAGAGCGGCTCTTCTTGAGAAAAAATCCATGATGCTTTGTAATGATGAATGATGATGATGTGAAGGCAATGATACTGATTTGACCGTAATTCTGTCACAGCAATTTACCCAAAATTTCGCAGTTTTGCACACGCAAGATTACTCGTAACGCTGGGGGCGTAGCATTGCCAAGTGTTGCCGTATTTGCTGCTCATCGCCCATCGTGCTAGGCGTGTAATAGCGCCGTTCATCGCCCGCAGGAAAGTAGGTTTCTTGGGCAAAATGCCCGTCGAAATTATGCGGATATTGGTAGTCGCGCCCATAACCGGACTGTTTCATAAGCTGTGTCGGAGCATTGCGCAGATGAAGCGGAACGCTTGTATCAACGCCGGAGCGCACCTCTGCTAATGCGTTTTCTATTGCCCGATAGGATGCGTTGGATTTTGGGCAGGAAGCAAGAAACGTTACGCCGTGTGCGAGATTGATACGACATTCCGGCATTCCAATCACGTCCACCGCTTGAAAAACGGCGATAGCCAGAGGAAGCGCCTCCGAAGCCGCATTGCCAATATCTTCGCTGGCAAAAATCACCATTCGCCTGGCAATAAACCTTGCATCTTCGCCTGCTTCTAGCATCACTGCCAGCCAAAACAAGGCTGCATCGGGGTCGGAGCCGCGCAAAGATTTGATAAACGCCGAAATTGTATCGAAATGCCCTTCGCCTTTTTTATCGTAACGAGGCGTTTTTTGCTGCAAAGCCGCTTCAATATGTGCTTGCGAGAGAATGAGCGGGGTTGTGGTATCTTGTTCGTTGTTTTGCCCAGAAGCCAGATTGACTGCGCTTTCCAGAGCATTGAGAATGCCACGCGCATCGCCTCCGGTAAGGCGAAAAAGCATATCCGTCAACTGCTCTTCATTGTCGGGGATAATTTCTCGCGCAAGATCCTCCGAAAGCTGCTGTAATGCGCGTTGCAGAAGTATGTTGCAATGCGCTTCGGTCAGACCTTGCAACGTATAGACGCGGCAGCGCGACAAGAGTGCGGGATTGACTTCAAACGAGGGGTTTTCCGTCGTTGCACCGATAAGTGTGATGATACCTTGCTCCACAGCATGAAGCAGCGCGTCTTGTTGATTTTTATTGAAGCGGTGAATTTCGTCAATAAACAGCACGGTATTTTTGCCAGATTTGCGGCGTTTTTCGGCTGCGGTGAGAATCTCGCGCACGTCCTTTACGCCCGCTTCCACCGCCGAAAGCCTTGTAAAATCTGCCTTTGCCGATTGCGCAATGATGAGTGCCAACGTTGTTTTGCCGATACCCGGCGCTCCCCAGAGAATCATAGACGGAAACAGTCCATGAGCCGCAAAACCGCGCAATGGTGCGCCTTCGCCCAAAAGGTGTTCCTGCCCAAGCACATCATCGAAACGGCGGGGTCTCATGCGTTCGGCAAGTGGTGTATGCTTGTCGGGCGCGGTGGTGGGTGATTGCGAAGGAGTTGAAACGTCGTCGAAGAGTGTGTCCATGCGGGTTTCCTGATGTTATGCCGATGGCAGTTCGACGATAAACGTAGCACCATTGCCTAGTTCCGACTCGCACCAAATCTCGCCATTCATTGCCTCGACCAGTTTTTTGACAATCGAAAGCCCCAAGCCCGTCGAATGTTCGCCGCCCGTGGGACGTGCCGAAAGTCGCGCAAATTTCCCAAAAAGTTTTTCTTTATCGTCGTCGGATAAGCCCGGACCTTCGTCGCGTATTTCGAGGCGAATGACCTTGTGGGCTTGATTCGGAGCAGTATTCGGGTTATTTTTTTGTGTAACGGTAAGGAAAATATTTTTTCCATACGGTGAAAATTTGATGGCATTGGATAAGAGGTTTTCCACGACCTGCATGGTGCGATGTTTGTCCGCCAGAGCGCATAATGACTCGTTTTCTGCGGTGCAATGCAATGTTATATTTTTCGCATTTGCTTTGGGCTGGTAATCTTGCATCAAATGACGAACATCGCTCACAAGCGGCACGGATTCGATGTGGAACTCAATCTTACCGGATTCAATCGCATTGGCATCCAACAATTTTTCGATAATGTCGTGCATTCGCCGCGAGGTCTCTTCGATGCGGTCAAGCAGGTCATTTCGTTTATTCTCGTCCAGCTTCTCGGCGTACCGACGCATCATGGAGGTATTCATAATAATCGTTTGAAGTGGATTTTTGAGATCATGCGCCGCCACGCCCAAAAACTCGTTTTTCTCACGATTCAGCCCTTCCAAGAGGAGGTTTTTTTCCTGCAATTCCACGTTGGTCATTTCAATTTCGATAGCTTGATCGTTCAAAATGACCATTTGGCGCTGCATTTCGTCGTTAATGGTTTCCAGTTCCACCGTGCGTTCCTGCACCTTGCGCTCCAACTGCGTTTTTGCTTCATGCTCAATCCTCAGCGCTTCTTGCTGTGCTTCTTCTTTCTCAACCCGAAATTGCCGATACCGCTCGGCAAGTGCAAAAGCAAAGAGCAGACCTTCGACGGCAAGACCGATTTCGACGATATGATTGGTGAGCGTGTTACTTGGAATAACACCAAGAGATTTCAAAACCAGCGAAATATTGCCCAACAAAAACAACGATACGGCGATAAAGAAGTACCGTGCGCTGCTGTTCCCCCGCTTCCAGACTAATGCGCCGGAAAGAACGACAAAAGAAATGGCGATAAAATTGACCACCACGCCCAGTTGTATTCCCACACGATACGGCACCACAATTCCCACCAGCGTAACGCCCACGCCACCAGCCATCGTCACCATCAGCGCTTTTGCCATCGTGGGCGCAAAATGCTTGGTGCGGAGAAATTCCCGTGCAAAAAGCGACAAACTGAAGATAACCATGCCAATCGTGCCGACGTTGAGATAATTCACAAAACGCGGCGAATCACTCCAAAGATATTGCAACGCATAGCCATTCAAGACCGATAAATACAGCGTTGCGACAAGAACGTAAAATGTGTAAAAAGCGTAATAGAGCGACCGCAAACTCAAATACAAAAATCCATTATACAGCATGAGTGCCAACATGATACCGAAAAAAAATCCGTACGCAAGCTCTGTGCGGGAGTTTGTTTCGGCGAACTCGGTGCTATGGCGCAGCACCATTGGCACTTGCATAGAACTTTGCGAGTTAATGCGTATCAGAATCAATCGCGTATTCGTGTCATGCAGCGCAAGCGGAAGCACAAATGTCCGCGTCTGTACGATGCGCTTGGAAAATGGCATCATATCGCCCATGACGACCGATGACCACACGCTAGCACTATCGTGTGTAAAAATTTCGAGGGAATCAAGCGGCGGATAGGCTATTTCTAAGAGCCAGTCGTCAACTATTGGCGTTGTGTTTTTGATGCGCAGCGCAAACCAATACGTCGGCTTGACCAAGCCAAAACTGGGGATTTCTTGCGTGGAGCGCTGAAAGCGGGAAGCGATGTTGGGGGAAAGAATATCGTGCAAGGTCAGGGTTTTTGCGCTATCGGCAAAATAGAGACTGTAAGAACCAAGAGCAATGTGCGAGAGGTGCGATGTTAGCGTGACGATGGGGGCTTGCAAGGCACTTTTCTGAGAAAACGGCAGCGAATCTGTTTTCTCGCCGCTTGCAGGGGCAACAAAACAGCAGTACAAGAGCGCCACACACACAACAACACGCATAATCATCGGAAAATGAAGGAAGCGTCGGGAATACCCCGCAAAAGAATGAATTGCACAATTCTACGCAAGACGAGGGAGATTACCAAGTGTTATCTTCAGGCACACAAAGAAGTGGGAGACAGACGCAAAAAAGCAATTCGGTCTGTCTCCCACGCTATGATTTCTCAAGGCTGTTTTTACTTGCCTTCAACGGCAATCTTCACACGGCTGTACACCGTCTCTACGTCTGCTTCGCCGTCAATCGTTTTGATGAGATTTGGTGTTTTTGCGTAGAAATCCAGTAATGGTGCAGTCTCGTTCTCGTAAACGGCAAAGCGAGCGCGAATAGTTTCTTCGTTGTCGTCTTTCCTGCCCCGCGCCAAGAGGCGCTGCACGAGGGTTTCTTGGTCAACGGTGATGTTGACAACGACCGCCACACTTTGCCCCTTTGCACGAAGGATATCCGCCAAAGCGGTTGCCTGCCCAATGGTGCGCGGATAGCCGTCCAGAATCGTTCCGGCTTGAAACTTCGGCTGTGCCAGTGTTTCTTCAACAATTTTTGTGACAATATCGTCGGAGACAAGTTTTCCTTCATCAACGATTTGCTTGGCGAGTTTGCCAATATCGGTTTGTGCGGCGATGGCGTTGCGAAGCGCCTCGCCCGTCGAAAGATGTCCAAAGCCCATCCGTTCGGCGAAGAGCGCTGCTTGCGTACCTTTGCCAACGCCCGGAGCGCCGAAAAATATGATAATCATAGTGGTTGGTGATTGAGATGATCCAAAGGAGGAATTGCATATTATCGAAAAATAACCTGCGAAAATACAAAAGTAGCATCGTTTTACCAGCAAAATTTTCGCGCATTTCTGTGAGAATAATTTTCGTCAATTCCTGTATAGGTAGCGGAGTAGGTTTATGTTGTAGGCGCGACTTTCAATGAGGATAATATTTCCTTAACACCGCATTTTTCTCTCTTAAAGTGGCTTCGTATTTACAACTTGGGTTCGAGATTGTGGTATTTGCTTGACGAAATGATACTGGTTTTTCTGGGGTAGGTTTACACAAAATCATGTATTTTTACACTACTACCCGATAATCTTTTTCCACATCTCTTCCTCCCTATTATGAAGGCACTCGGCATTATCCCCGCACGGTACGCAGCGACACGTTTTCCCGGAAAACCGCTTGTTGACTTACTCGGCAGAACTATGATTCAGCGCGTCTGGGAAGGCGCAATGGAATCAGAGCGGCTTTCGCACGTGCTGATTGCGACGGATGACGAGCGAATAGCACGTGTTTGTGAAGGATTCGGCGCAGATGTCGTGATGACGGCTCCGGAACTACCTTCCGGCACAGACCGCATTTTGGCGGCATATCGGCAATATGCTGCCGATACCAAAACAACATTTGATGCCGTCGTCAATATTCAAGGCGACGAGCCACTGTTGCGCGGTGCGGTCGTCGATGCCTTGCTGATTGCACTCGCCAATCACGACCTTCAGCAACCCATCGTGACGACACCGATTCAGCAAATTGTTTCTTCAGAGGAATTGCTGGCACCTCATGTTGTGAAGGTCGCTCTTAATCAAGCATTCAAGGCGCTCTACTTCTCGCGTAGCCCAATTCCGCATTATCGCAAAAGCACCGTGTATTCGGATTGGCTTACGGCGCATACATTTTGGAAGCATATCGGCATTTACGCCTACACCACGCCAGCCCTTCGGCGCTTTGGTGAGATTGCGCCTTCGCCATTGGAAGAGATCGAACAACTGGAACAACTTCGGCTTCTCGAAAATGGCGTTGAATTTTATTGTGTGCCGACGGATGAAGAATTTGTCGCGGTTGATATTGAAAGCGATGCCGAAAAAGTCCGCGAGATATTGCGTCAGCGCGAGAAAAATCCCGCGTAGGATGGATGAGAGAAACATTCGCAATACCCCAGCAAAATCTTGATTCATACTTGACTTGGTATTTTTTTTATTTGAAACGAAAGAAAATACTGAGGTTTCACGGCTTTGGTCGTATCTTTGTGGGCAATCAATAAAGCAGTTGACGTGCATACAAACTGCTTTTGCTCACTTCTTTCACCCGCGCATTCTGGCAAATGTATGACAAACGACACGCTTGGCTTAGATTGGGATGGTGTCATATCGCATTTCCCGCAAGAAATGGCGATACTTGCCGCAAAATTCACAAATGTCGTGATTATCACACTCAATAACAGCGTTGCCCCTGAAAAGGCGGAAGCAGTCTTGAAGCGACCGGTAAGCGTGGAAATTTGCCCCGACAGTGAGCGTGATAATCATGGTGTGTGGAAAGCCATCATCTGCCGAAAACATAATGTTGCTTTAATCATTGACGATGACGGTTTTGTTGTAGCGGAGTGCCGTTCTATGGGCATTCCGGCACTGGCGGTTAATGCGATGTTTTTTCAGACGATGTTGTATGAGTTTTAACATTTGAGGAGTCAGCAACGCATTGTGCAGTTTTGAAGGTATTTCAAAAAATTATTTGCCCTTTTCGACTCATTCCCCTATCTTGATTCTTCTCTCCACTTTTTCGTTACCAATTCCTCAAAACGGAAGCAGCAGCATCCCGTGAATACCGCTTATTATCTTGTCTCCGTCATTTTGAGGCGTTTTGCTGGTTCTCAGCAAAGCGCTTACATTGCATTTGGCATTGTTTTTACTCTTTTTGCTTCATCATTGCTTCCAGCGCAGCAGAATCTGGATTCTCTTCAATCACTTGCCCTAAAGCCGCGTAGCGGTCAACACGACACAACGACCGTCAACGCTCTCAACACGCTGGCTCACGAGTACCGTTCCCGCAATGCAGATTCTGCCTTGCATTATGCCAATGCTGCTTTGGAGCGGTCCGAAAAGATCGGTTTCGCGAAGGGACTTGGTGCGGCACTGGTCAATCTTGGCAATATTTATCGCAATTTGGGCGACTACAACCGTGCGCTTGGTTTTCTCCAACGAGCGCTGAAGGTTGGCGAAGAAACGAGTAATAATGCGCTTACCGGGCAGGCGTGGAATGGTATTGGTATTGTCTATTTGCGGCAGGGCAATCTTGACCGTGCTTTGGATGCTCTGCTGAAGGCATTGCGTCTTGCCGAACAGCTTGGCGATGCACGTGGAGCGGCTTCGGCACTGGATAATCTCGGTATTGTCCACATTCGTCAAGGAAATACCGCTCGTGCTTTTCAAGCATTGTCGCGGGCGCTCCATCTGGCTGATTCCCTGCACGACAAGCGTCTGCTTTCGATTGTTCTGAACGATATGGGTGTGGCGTATCGCACAGAAAAGCGTTTTGACAGTGCGCTTATCGTTTACGAGCGCTCGTTGCGTTTGAAAGAAGAACTGCACGACAAGCAAGGAAGCGCTCTGGCGCTCAACGGGATGGGCATTATGTACCGTCAGCAAAATGCCTACGACAAAGCACTCACATTTTTCGCACGGGCGCTGGCGTTGCAAGAAGAGTTGGCATTCCAACCCGGTATTGCCACAGCACTTAGTGATATTGCGCAAACGCATTTCAAATTGGGTAATTTCAAAGAGAGCGTAAACGCTGCCGAGCGCTGCGTCGGTGTTGCGCGGAATATTGGTGCAAAGGTGGATTTGCGCAATGCCTATCAAACGCTTGCTGAAGTGCATGAAGCGCAGGGTAAAACGGATGTTTCATACGTGTATTTTCGGCTTTATACCGCCATGAAAGATTCCATTTTCAATGAAGAAATTGCCCGTAAAACCTCCGACCTCAACTCACGTTACGAACAAGAAGCACAAGAGCAGCGTATTCAGCTATTGGAGCGCGAAAAACAAGTACAGACGCTCCAACTTCAACGCCGAAACCTGCTTATCTACGGGCTGTGTGTCGTCGGGGTTTTGAGCATTGCCTTTTTGGGAGCGCTTTGGAGTCGAATCCGCTACCGCAAGCGGGCTGAAGCAGAATTGAGCAAGAAAAATCAGGAACTTGTCGCGGCGCATGAAGAATCGGAACGCCTTTTGCGGAATACGCTTCCTGCGCCGATTGTTGAGCGTCTCAAGCGTGGAGAGGGCGTAATTGCTGACCGCTTCGATTCCGTTACCGTATTATTTGCCGATATTGTCGGATTTTCGGCTCTTGCCTCGGCATTGTCGCCGGAGGAGTTGATTACGCTGCTCGACAATATTTTTTCCGATATGGATGCCATTGCCACAACCAATGGACTCGAAAAAATCAAAACGGTCGGGGACTCGTATATGCTTGTCGGCGGCGCACCAGAGGTTTCAGACGACCACACCCTGCGCGTTGCACAGGCTGCATTTGCTATTCAAAGCGCCGTAGCACGGACGGCATCGGGAATGGGAATGACGATGAATGTTCGTATTGGGATGCACACCGGAGCAGTCGTGGCGGGTGTTATCGGCACGAAAAAATTCGCCTACGACCTTTGGGGCGACACCGTGAATATTGCCAGCCGTATGGAGTTGCATGGAGAAGCAGGAAAAATTCACTGTACCGAAGCCGTCTGCAAGGCACTTGCTGAATCAACGATGTTAAGAGATGAAGCATTGAAGCGCCAGACGACAATGTACACTTTTGAAAAGCGCGAGCCGATTGAGGTCAAAGGCAAAGGAATCATGCAGACGTATTTTCTACGGCAAGCCGAGTAGCGCGGCGAAAAAAATGCCGAACAAATGATAAGACAATTTCGTCTGGAAAACCTGTTTTTATGCGGTTTCTGCGTGATATTGTGCTTTAGGCTTCGGGTAAAATATTACTACCGTCGTTCTCCTCGCCCTTCCACACTTGCCAGACACACCTCTCCGTCATGAAGCTGCACCGCACGGGCAGCAAAAGCAAGTCTCATGCCAGATCCCGTAACATCGCGTGTGCAGTTGCTCCGATAGAACGGGTCAAAAACTTTGCTCTGTTCCTCTGGGGGAATCTCGCAACCAGAGTCGCTTACTTCAAGCGAAAAATACTTGCCCGCACGGTAAAGATAGATGATAACAAGCGACGTTGGAAGCGAGTATTTGAGGGCATTATCCAACACATTCACCACGACGAGGCTCAGAATTTCGGCATTCCCTCGCATTAGAGATTATCAAAGTTAGCACGGCGCTCTTCGTCGTGTAATCTTAAAGTTGTATAGTCCGGTACATATTTCCATTACTCTATCGCGCATTTCCTCAGAGCGCAAGCGAATACAGTCTTTGACAATCCGAAAAATCTTGATACCACCGATGCTATGTTCAATGGTGATGCGTTCTTTGGAAATTGTACGATTCTCAGCTTTTTGTTCGGTGGTCAGTTCTTTACCTTTTGGCTTTTTGCTTGGTTGCCGAATAGTCGCCTCGGTAAGGATAAGCCCCTGCAAACCTGTGTCTTGAAGCAGTTCTGTACCTTCTGGCAGCATCAGGGCAACTTCATCAGCGCACCGTTTGTCATGAACACTACCAGCAAATGTTTTGCTCAAGAAACAAACCATCTTATTGGTATCATTGATCACCAAGTTTTTTATGGTGTGCTTTTTTTTTTACCGCTATACTGTTTCTTTTGCTTCTGACTCTCTTGTGGACGCTCTATCGGACGCTCCCATCAATGCGAAGACCTTGACGAGCTAAACTTTCTTGAGCATCTAAACGCTCAAGCAGTTCAATACTGGTTCGCGCTGGAAGCATATCACAACGCTGCAGAGTCATCCGTAAGATGTTTTGACATCGTTGAAGCCAGGGATGAGCCTGACTTTGCGTCATTCTCCACTGCGAAGAATGATACTCTTGGGTAGGATTATTCTTCAGATAGCTCAAGACAAACAGCAGCATATCTTCGGTAGTTTTCAGGACACTATCGCTCCGAACACTGTAGGAACGAAGGCGAGGCTTGCCATCAGCTGTATAATGCTGCATTTGTTGTTGCCAAACCAGAGCAAAGTCTTTATGAAGAGCAAGAAAATCTAAATGCGATAAGCCGCTCACGCTCTGGAACTGTTTGGGCTTTTTATGGAGGGTGGCGTAGTTCATAGAAGGCAAAATTCGCGCTTTGCGCTCACTTTTCCTACACTAACTTTGATAACCTCTAATGTTGATATTGCTCATGCACAGCTTTAACACTATTTCTACCACATCATTTAATGGTATGCTATGTGGTTCAAGATACGGCTTTATATTGTTTCACTCATTTTGCTGTTTCCGATGGTGATAGTGAGCAAGATACACTGCCAATGCTTCGATAGCAACGGCAGATTTATTGGGTATTATCTTCTTGCCTATAACAATATCATCCCAATCATTAGCCTCGTTTTTATGCTCTTGGGTATGATGTTCTTTTGGCGATTTTGTTATGAAACAGGTGCGGGTGCGGGAGTCTCTACGCAGGTTTCCGTCACGGGCGAAGAAGCCACCCGACGGACTAGGAAGCCGCCGGATGGCGTGGTTCGTGCAGCGGATGGCGGAGGTAACGTAGCGTTTGTGGTGCGTAGAAGAAGAAGCAGTCTCCCCGTCGGGCGCTTTCTTGAGCGTCCGGCGGGTGTGGCCGTGTGAAGCAGGATAAATTCCATCGGAAACAAGAAAAACAGAATATCCGCCCCCCACCCCAATTACCGCTTACCCAT
>CANHDJ010000022.1 GCA_947459425.1 Ignavibacteria bacterium | reverse complement strand
GTACAAGCGATATTTGAAGGCGCGAAGCATGGCGCAAAAGTACACCTTTTTTCCAAGAAATTCACGGATTTTTCCAACAACAACCTTCAGCACGGACTGTGCTTCAGCTAGTCGGAGCGCCGCCTTGCCTCAAAAGACGGGGCAAACCGACACTACCTCCTGGCTGAAGCACAATGCCTTATATCCCCATGCCTGAAGGCAGGGGTTTTACGGCATCTCTGATAATTTTTCCGTCTTGCTCACATTCATTCACCGCTCAACGTGCATGGTAACGATCATCGGTCACAACAACGGCAAACTTAAACAATTAACGATACGCGAACTCTGTATTTTGCAGACCGACGCGGACTTTAAGGATTGGACAATCTGGGTAGATATGACCAATCCCACCGAACAAGAAGAAGAAACTGTTTTGATACAAATGTTTCTTTTTCATCATTTGGCAGTCGAAGATTGCCAGCGAGAGCGCGTCCAACCTGAAGAAGGCGACCATTTCCCGAAAGTGGAAGATTATGGCGATTATCTCTACATAATTTTCAACCCTGTAGATATTCCCTTGGGTGCGCTGATTCACGCCAACGAAGATGGCGAAGAACCACCACTGAGTATCAATTTCCGCACCCGCCAACTGAACGCATTTTTGGGGGAAAATTTCATCGTAACGCACCACTACGAGCCATCGTCAGCGGTGGATTATACGATGCAAATGTGCTGGAAAAATCAAAGTATTTTGGGGCGCGGACCCGATTATCTTTTTCATATCATCATTGACCAAATCGTTGACCATTACACGCCCGTTATGGAATATTTCGATGATGTATTGGAAGAAGCCGAAAATCGCATTATGGCATCCGACAGCTCCGATCTTCTTGTACAAATTCTGCGATTGAAAAAATCTATGCAACGTTTTAAGCGCATCACGACGTATCAACGCGAGATTTTGAGCCGCTTGGCGCGTGGCGAGTTTGAATTAGTTTCGACCGAAGAAATGGTGTATTACCGGAATGTCCACGACCACCTTGTTCGTATTGTCGATGTGTCCGAGTCCTACCGTGATATTATCAATGGGCTGGTAGATGCACACCTTTCCGTTACGTCCAACCGAATGAATTCGATTATGAAAGTGTTGACGATGTTGTCAACGATTTTTCTTCCAATGACGCTTATCACAGGTGTTTATGGTATGAACTTCGACAATTTGCCGGAATTAAAATGGAAGTACGGATATTTTCTCGTGCTGGGGCTTTTGGTCTCTGTTGCAACGGGGATGATGATATTTTTCAAGAAAAAAGGGTGGTTGGACTAATGAAGAGTTTGCGTTTCAAGGAAGTATCCGCCGAACAACAGTATTCTTGCCACAAACGAGAATACATGAGGTTTTGGAGTCAATTTGCTGTGTGGTTTGGATTGCTTTTGTGGTATTTCGGCACTCTGCTTCCAACGAACATTCAAGCGCAATATTTTCCCGATGAATTACCCTTTCCCCAAGCTCACTTTGCCGTGTATTTGGACGCAAAGCCCGCAAGAATACTCACGGTTGTCGAGCTTTCGGGGCGTTTGTATGCCGAGCCAATAGCGTTAGCGGAAGCGCTTGATTGCGACCTTCGCGCCGAAGGAACGGTTGCGGTGCTGCTCTTGCCAAGCCATGTTCTGGCATTTGCTGTGGATGCACACTGCGTCGCGGTGCAGTCTGCCAACAGCGATACCGTGAGTTTGACGCAAATGCTGCATCCGGTGGCGTTGCAATCAGGACGAATCCTTCTGCCGCTTGATGATATTCTGCGTTTACTGGCGGATAATGGCGTGTTTGAGGTGGATGAGCGCGATGCCGATATTTTTCTCAAAAGTTATGGCGAATCAACTCCCAACACCGTTTCACAAGCGCCTCCTGAGTCAATTCCCATGGGACTACCTCCAGCAAAACCTGCGCAATCATCCGCCGAACAACCGTCTTCTGCACCGAAGCCTTTTCGCAAGCCAACACGCAATTTGTACATTCTCCCCAACGATGTAAAACGGCGTGAAATGGACAGCCTGCCCGAAAAAACATCGTTAGCCCCTCTGCCGATTCCGCACCAACGGTTCGCTGTAAGCGCCCTCATTTCACGCTTTTTTGCCCAATCATCGTCAAAAAAGACCACCGAAAGCCACCATGCGCAAAAGCCCGTCAAACCTTCGATGGGAACTGCCTCACCATCCGCCGCGCCGCATGGCGACAACGATTTTACATCGGCAAAAAAAAAATGGGCATTGGATGTGATTGTTTTGGATGCCGGGCATGGCGGTAAAGATGCCGGTACTATCGGCTTTGGCAAAACGAAAGAAAAAGATGTGGCACTGGGCATCGTGAAAAAATTGGGTGCGTTGCTGAAAAAAGAACTTCCCGGAACAAAAATAATCTATACTCGCACCGACGACACCTTTGTCGAACTCGACAGGCGCGGTCAGATTGCGAATGAAAATGGCGGCAAACTCTTTATTAGTATTCACTGCAATTCCACACCGAAAAAACCGAGCAAAGCGAATGGTTTCGAGGTCTATATCTTGCGCCCAGGCAGAAACGATGATGCGGTGCGGGTTGCAGAGATGGAGAACGCCGTCATTAAGTTGGAGGACAACCCCAAGCGCTACAAGCCGCTTACCGACGAGCAGTTTATCGTCGTGAGCATGGCGCAGAGCGCTTTTGTGAAGTATAGCGATATGGTGGCAGGAATGATTAACGCAGAGGTAAAAAAATTGCGAGAAATCGGAACACGCGGCGTGAATCAGGCGGGTTTTCTTGTATTAGTGGGCGCTTCAATGCCGAATATGCTGATTGAAACAGGCTTTTTGTCGAATAAAAAAGATGAAAAATTCTTACAATCCGAGCGTGGGCAAACACAAATGGCATCGGCAATCTGCCGCGCAATCAAGGCGTATCGCGTCCGCTATGAAGCACAAATCAAAGGACAAGCAACCTCCGGCACCACCACACTTCCGTCGCCAAAGCCCTCCGCCATCAAACGTAGCGATAAAAATGTCGTAAAACAATCATCAACCTCTACAAGCCGCACCAAATCTCAATCAGCGAAATCTCCACCAGCGAAATCTCCACCCAAATCTTCCCACAAATGAGTCTGATGATATTGCCTTTTCTTTCCCTGAAAGCCGCACCCCGCCTTCATTCTGTATTTTTGGCACAGAGGGCTTCTGTGTGTGGCGCTTTACTACTGGCTGTTTTCGTCATTATTTCGTGGAAACCCCACCCCGCCGTTGCGCAGCAATTGGTATCGCCGGAACTTTCGGTTTTGCGCGTCAATACACTTCTTTGGAAAATTGACGGTAAGGGGTTGAAAGCGCCATCATACCTTTTTGGTACAATTCATTTGATTTGCCAAGAGGATGTTGTGATAAGCAGAGCGACGCGACGCGCCTTTGCTGCCACACGCCAACTTGCAATGGAAATTGACATGGGCAATGCTGGCGAAACGAATATGTTGGATATGTTGGACAAAGGCGCAATGATGCGGGGCGATACGACGCTGGAAATGCTCTTGGACACAGCAGACATGGGCTTGATAACGAGTTTTTTTCAAGACTCCCTGGGAATGCCGTTCATGCCGCCGATGAACCGCATAAAACCGATGTTTCTCAGCACGATGCTTCTTCAAGGCGAACAGGATTGCGAACAAACCTCCTACGAAGAAGAATTTGTCGCGCTGGCACGACGGCAAAAGAAACCAACGCTTGGGATTGAAACGGCAGAGCAACAGTTAGCGCTTTTTGATTATTTGTCCTACAAAGAGCAAGCCGCAATGCTGGTGAGCGACCTCAAAAGCAGTATGACCCCAATGGCGGCGAGTAGTAGTGCGCCGGATATGACCTTGCAAAGCGTGACCGAACTTTACAAACAGGGAAAAATTACGGAATTGTTGGAAACACTGCGTTCCGAAGAGGCGGGCGCTTTTGAAGATGTGTTGCTCAATAACCGCAATCGTGCATGGATACCGATTATTGAGGCGATGATACAAAAAAAAGCAACGTTTATTGCGGTTGGTGCTGGTCATCTCGCCGGAGAGCAAGGTATTGTCCATCTATTACGAAAGCAAGGCTATAGGCTTACACCGATGAAATGATGAATGAAAATGATTTTTGCCAGAGATTTGGAAATAAAATAAGAATAGTGTAGCTTGGGTTTATGCGGGCTGAATCGCTTTAGCACAAACGTTGAGAGCAGTGCATGGAAAAGCAGATAAAATAATCTTCTTGCAAAAAATTCTCATTGCCTGTATATTACGTGGCATTTACCGTCAGTGGTCTAAAGCAATAAGATTCTGCCTTGCCTCAGTGACGAAACAACACGTTTTTTGATCCGCATAAAATGCTCTGTAATAGCCATTATTTTCGCAACGTCTCGGGGCTTGCTTTCGGATTGAGTTTTGCTTGTATCGCCTAATCGTCAGCATATCAACATAGTTCATAATTCGTAAAAAAATCATTCTTCACTTTTTAGGAGTTTGTACCAATGAGTTCTCATGGTTCACAATACAAACCGTCGATAGTCCATTATGGCTTGTTTCTTTTTGTGGTAGCGTCAATTATGATCTCGTTCCACTATTTTGCTACGCCTTCGATTATTCGCGGCTTTTTGCTTTCGCAGTTTCACCCGGAAGATGAAAAAGAAACATTGGTGAAATTTAAAGACGGTGTTGTGGCAACGGCAAAGTACGAAGAGGATAAAACAAGCGGCGACCGCTTCCTTGTCGAAATACACGAAGAAGGTGGCGAAAAAGTGAAGAAACGTATTCCGCTCCGCCACACCAAAGGCGATTTCATGTACTATGCGGACGTTCCGATCAACGGGGAGCTTATCAACAAAGAATTTATTTTTGACTTTGATGGTTTTTCAACCCGCGAGGAAAAAATCACCGTACCAAAGATTGACCCCGTAACGAAGCAACCAGAGAAAAATGAAGAAGGTAAAATTCTTCAAACGCAAGTTGAAAAAGACGGATACGGCAAAAAAACTGGCGAATGGTACGTGAAGTGTCCAAAACTTGGCGAAGAAGCTATTATGCTGGAAAGCTGGGGTTTCAGTATTCTCGCCTTCGACGTGGGTATGCTCCTTGGCATGATTTTGACGATGATGCTACCGCCAAGCCTTGGCTATATTTCGCAAAAGTTTGAACGCGAGATGGCAAATACCAAAACGAAAATCCGCCTCAACACGGGCTTCAATAAAGAAACTGTTGAAATTATCGCTCTGCGCGACAGTGATTTCGAGAAATTTTATAATGATAACCCGAACTTTATTAAACAGATTTTCGCCAAAGTCTGGGCGCGAACACAGCCTGACCACGAAATTGCTGCCGTCAAGCAGCAAGGTTCTTCGATGGCAAACGTCATGGCTGCCTTCCGTAATGCTTTTGATGCGGAAGTGCAAGTGGGCGGTATTCTTGGCTTCCGTAATGAAACAATGTACGGACGTATCCAAGAGTCCTACTCCGAAGCTGTTATGACGGAGATTGAGAACTTGAAAGCAGCACAAGATTGGCAAAAAGCGCGTTGGAAAATCATGCCAGCGCTCCGCCTTTACATGGCGCACCACTTCACCGAGCGTTATGCAAACAACGTAACGGGTTTTGCTTATGGTGGCGCTGCAATTCTTATTATCGTCGTCGGTATTCGTGGTTTGAAATTCATTCCGGCTGCACGCCCTTCGGTGATGTTGTGGGCTATCTTGCTTGAGTTCACACTTCTTGCGCTGATGGCAGTTTCGCTGTTCTACACCGAAGAAGAAGAACGTATGGACAAGATGCTCAAGAAAATGGAAGATTCCGGCAAGAGCCAGCTTTCTTCCCTCAAAGGTATGGCAGAGGATATGACGCGCGTAGCGGCAGGTCTGGGCGAAGAAGGCTTGGGCGTGGCGATGAAGCAAATGTCAACCGATATGGGCAAAATTGCAAAAACTCTCGCCGACGATATGATGGCAGATGCTATCCGCTCCCGCGTGGAAGAAGCCGTAGAGCGCCATTTGGCGAACGAGGACGACATCAAAGCGGCAGTGAAAGAAGCATTGCCTGATGTTATCATCAATGCTCTCCGCAATGGCACTGGCGGCGGAAGCCGACAAATCGAAGAGTCCAGCTCCAGCGAAATTGATATTGATGCAATTTTGGCTGCTTCTGGTCAAGAGTAATCATCATCCTCGCTCCAATACAGATTGTCCAAAAGGCGCTCAAAACTTGTGTTTAAGCGCCTTTTGACGTTTTTGGGGTATGGAAGATATAACCCCCGAATAAGTTTACGATTCTATCACCCTTGACGACTATTTTATCATGAATTTCTCTCATAAAACCATTTGGATAACAGGTGCGTCTTCGGGTATCGGCGAGGCGCTTGTCCACGCTTTTGCACAGCAAGGCGCAAATATTATTCTTTCGGCTCGCCGCCAAAGCGAACTGGAGCGCGTCAAGCAAGATTGTATGCACCTTGCAAACATTCCCGATGAACGCTTCTTTGTTCTCCCGCTCGACCTTGCCGATAGCGCTTCGCTTCCCGCCAAAACCGCACAGGCGCTTGCATGGAAGGGTTCGGTGGACGTGATGCTGCATAATGGCGGCGTTTCGCAGCGATCGTTGGCAAAAGATACGACACTGGAGGTGGATAGGCGGATTATGGAGGTGGATTATTTCGGCACGGTTGCGCTCACCAAGGCGCTTCTGCCCTCGTTTCTGGAACGAAAAGTGGGACATTTTGTTGTTGTGTCGAGTTTGGTAGGAATGTTCGGTACGCCGATGCGCTCCAGCTATTCCGCCGCAAAACACGCACTACACGGCTTTTTCGATGCCCTTCGTGCTGAGACCCACGACGAGGGGCTTTTGGTGACGATGATTTGCCCCGGATTTATCAAAACACAAGTTTCTGTCAATGCGCTTAGAGGCGACGGTTCGGCACAGCGCCTGATGGACGACGCACAGGCAAACGGCATGGATGCTGGTGTTTGCGCACGGCGTATTGTGAAAGCCGTTGCAGCAAAAAAATTGGAGGTGTATATCGGTGGACGAGAAACACTTGGTGTTTACTTGAAGCGCTTTGTGCCAACAGTCTTTGCAAGGGTTTTGCGCCGTGCGAAAGTGACGTAAACAGTGATGCGGGTTCGACCGTACTTTCTCTATTCGTCTTTCTTCGTCGAATCGCTGATAGCGCTTTTGGGAACGACATTCTCGAGCGGTACACCGCCGCCTTCGTCGTCGCTCTCCTCGCCTTCTTTCCGCATCGTACCGGCACCAATATTTTCTACACCTTTGAAATGGCGCTTGGTGTCGTATTGCAATAACGGGTCTTTATAGACTTTCTGCATAAATCGCGCCCAAATTGGCGCAGCTGCGCTTCCGCCCTGCCCATACCACCCCGTAAATTTGATGCGTTGGTCGTCGAAGCCCGTCCACACGCCCGCGACAAGTTGGGGTGTGTAGCCCACAAACCATGCATCGGCAAAATCGTTAGTTGTGCCTGTTTTTCCGGCGGCTTCGTAGGGAAACCATCCCCGCACCCGTGCTGCCGTGCCACTATTGACCACATTCCGCATCATTCCTGTCATTTGCTTTGCCACACGAGGATTCATCGCATCGCTAATGGTTAAGCCTTGTTTGGTATGGTCATAAAGAACATTGCCGAAGCGGTCTTCAATCCGTTCAATCGCATACGGCTCGACCGACATTCCTTCGTTTGGAAAAACCGTGAACGCCGTAATCATTTCCATCGGCGAGACTTCACCTGAACCTAGCGCCAGCGACGGTACGGACATCAACTCAGACTTAATACCACAGCGTTTGGCGAGACGAATAACCTCGTTTGGCGTAACATAATCCGTCATTAACCGTGCGGCAACCGTATTGATGGAGAATTTCAGTGCGGTGGCAAGTGAAATAGGACCGCCCGCGCTGCTACCTTGCACTTCCCATGTTTTGCCCGTCGGAAGTTTGTAGGACAGCCAGCCGCTTTCAACGTTGGAATACGGTGTAAGTCCCTTGTCCAACGCGGCGGCATAGACAAAAGGTTTGAAGGATGAGCCGGGTTGACGGCGAATTTGCGTGACACGATTCAGCGTATAGCGCGATTGTTTGCCGAAAATAGACGAACCAACCATTGCGCGAATCTCTCCGGTCGAGGCTTCAATACTAGCAAAACCAACCTGAATGCGGGTTGCTTCAAATTTGACGGAATCCACAAATGCTGTGTTTTTGCGGAGTTTGGCGATAATTGCCTTGCGGTCGGCGGGATTCGCGGCGATATAGGACGGACGGCTTTTGATGGCTTTATCCAGAACCTCATTGAGCAACGATTCTTTGCCATCCCATTTCCACGCACGGGAAAAGTCGCGCTGGAACTGCTTCAAATGCTCCTCAACGGCTTGGTTTGCGTATCGCTGCATACGGGCGTTGAGCGTCGTATAAATCACCAAACCATCGCGGAAGAGGTCGTAGCGGCGCAGAACCGACAGGGCTTTATCATCGTCGCGGTTCATTTGCTGGCGAATCATTTCCACAAAGTGCGGAGCAATGCTGCGCTCGACGGTTGTTTCTTCCGGCGGAGTCGGTACAATCGGCACTTTTTTCAAAACTTCATACTGTGCGCCTGAAATAAAGCCCTCTTCAGCCATTGAGTAGAGAACGACGTTGCGCCGATTGAGCGATGCTTGATAATTCCGCAAATTTTCATGCAAACCCGGACGCTGCAAAATACCAACCAAAAACGCACATTCAGGAACGGTCAGTTCTTGCGGACTTTTGTTGAAATACATTTCGGCTGCTACTTGCAAACCGTGTGCGCCGCGCCCGAAATAGACGGTGTTGATATAGAGTTCCAAAATTTCATTTTTCGTGTAGGTACGTTCAATCTGCACGGCGGTAACGGCTTCACGGATTTTGCGCGTCAAGGTACGCTCTTGACCAATATTGACGTAAAGATTTCGCGCCAACTGCTGAGTAATCGTCGAAGCACCTTGATTGATGCGCCCGCGCAGCACATTTTTGACGGCTGCTTTGATGATGCGCACCGCATGAATACCCCAGTGATTGTAGAATTCACGGTCTTCGGTGGCAATCAGCCCATTCAAAAACGGCTTAGGAATGCTGTCAAACGGCATATACGTGCGGCGTGTCAAGAAAAATTCATCAATCACCTCGCCGTCTGCCGACAGCACTCTGGTAGCGAGTTCGGGCTTAGGGTTTTCCAGTTCTTCCAGCGAAGGCAAGCCTTCGGAGACGACGTAAATGCTGAAAATCACGAGAAACAGGGTAAGCGCCGCCATGCTGAAAAGGACAGCACGAAAGAGTGTACGCGGCTTGAGAGGAAAATTTGCGAGGGTAAATTTGCTCATATGTTGCGAGAATCAAAATAGTAATGCGCAATTAGTCCGATGCTTGCGAACAAGTGCCTTTGCAAACGTGTCAAGATACGATTTTTGGAAGTTTTGGCGTGAAGATTTTTTTGAGAAGCGCAAGGCACTGCATTCTGCTCGTTCTTCGCTAGCACCTAAACTCTTGACACAGTGACGTTTTGGTAAAGCACTCTTAAACCATTTTTCTTATAAAAAGCATCCTAACACTGTGCATCGGCAATATGAAAAAACTAAGAAAATCCTTTTATTGGTGCGGGTTTTTGTTGTAAATTCGCCGTGTACAAAACTTTCGCCTTTTCAATCACAACTTGTGAACAAATAGACATATTTCTCACTTAATTTTTTGGAGCTATCCATGAAATCTCGTCCACAACGCCTCGTTCTCGCTTTGGGAGCCGTCCTCATTGCACTCTTCTCGACAACAACCTTTGTCAAGGCACAAGACCTTGATGTGCCGCCCACGTTGCAAGCGGCGATTTTCAAAAAAGTTTTTGCGTATGTGAAAATTGGTACACCGAAAGTCACGATTGTTCATTCTGCTGCTGGCGCGAAATCCAAAGACGATTTGATGACACAATTCAAAAATGTCGGCTTAGAAGTTGATGCCGTTGACGAGGCAAATGCGGCAAAAGCAGCCGGAAACGTTGTTTATCTCGTTCCGGGCGTATCGGCGGCGGCGGCAAAAAAAGTTGGTAAAAAATTCATCATCACCTGCAGCAAAGACTTTATCACCGACGGTGTCGCAATGATGGCAATCGTCAATGCAGGTGGCAAACCATCGCTTTTGGCAAACACAACCGCTATCGGCGGTGCAGGTATTGAAGTTGACCCGCAGCTCTTCCGTATAGCCAGCCAAGTAAAATAAGGCTTTTTGACCTTTTATTACGAAAAGCAACCACACATGACAGATCACTGTAGCTCACAATGGAGTTTCCCCCAAGGAAACTCCATTTTTGCGTTTATGGCAGCACGAGAAACAATGCGCAGTTCAAGACGTGTGCAGACAAATTTTTCTATGGATTGGTAAAAATAATTTGGATAATATCATCCGAAAACCTATTTTAGGACAAAATAGTCTTTTAAGTTTCAATAAACAATCAAGGTCACTCAAAACCTCGAACGCGAGTTACAACACATCAGAAGGTGTTTTGTAAGACACAATAAAAGACAAAAAACTCTTTTAACTTGAATTTACCAATAATTATGCCCTCCGCCACCGCCATACAAAAGAACGTGCTGAATCGCGCTAAACTTATGGATTCACGGGCAGAAGTTCACTGTCACCACTGTGGTGAACTCTGCGCGGATGCAAGTATTCATGCAGATGACAAGGCTTTTTGCTGTGAAGGCTGCAAGACGGTTTATGAGATTTTGCGCGACAATAATCTCTGCTCCTACTACGATTTGAACGAACACGCCGGAATTTCGTTCCGAAACATCACAACTAATCAGCGCCGCAGCCGTTTTGACTATCTTGACGACGACAATATTCACGCCCAGTTGTTGGAATTTCGGCAAGGCGACGTTGCTAAAGTACGCTTCCATCTTCCGCAAATCCACTGTTCATCGTGCCTCTGGCTTTTGGAGAAATTGTATAAACTGAACGATGGTATTTCGGCTTCCAGAGTAGATTTTGTGCAGAAAGAGGTTGGCATCACCTTTAACCCGCATAAAATCTCACTTCGCGGTGTAGTCGAATTACTGACAACCATTGGTTATGAACCGGATTTGCGATTGAAAGCAACAAATCACCTCACCGCCGAACAACAAAGTTCTGCTCCAAATGAGAAAAAATCACCACCGCAAGCACATCTCACATCACTCTATCTCAAAATCGGCATTGCAGGATTCGCCTTTGGTAATACGATGATATTCAGTTTTCCCGAATATCTTTCGGCGGCTGGCGAACTCGACCCGCGCTTACGCTCATTTTTCGGAGCGCTCAGTATCGCACTGGCACTGCCTGTGCTGCTCTACTGCGCATCCGATTACTTCAAATCATCGTGGCAAAGCCTGAAACAGCGCCATATTAGCCTTGATGTGCCAATTGCGCTGGGAATTTCCGTGCTGTTTTTGCGGAGTGTCGTTGAAATTCTTATGGGCGCGACAAGCGGTTATTTGGACTCCTTCACGGGACTTGTATTCTTGCTGCTTTGCGGAAAATTGTTTCAGCAAAAAGTTTTTGACGGTATCGCCTTCGACCGCGATTATACCTCGTATTTCCCGATTGCCGTCAGTGTTCTCCGCAAAACGGCGGAAGGAGTTCGTGAGACCACCATACCGCTTTCGCGCTTGGGTGTGGGCGAGCGCTTGCTTGTTCGCAATGGCGAACTTGTTCCTGCCGATAGTGTTTTGGAATCCCCCGTCGGACACGTGGATTACAGCTTTGTGACGGGCGAATCCGCTCCTGTGGAGATACTGCGCGGCAATACGCTTTATGCCGGAGGGCGCATTGTGGGGGCTGCGCTGGAAATGACAAATATCAAAAACGTTTCGCAAAGCTATCTGACTTCGCTTTGGAACCATGAAACATTTCAAAAATACCGTAAAAGCGCTTTGGAACAGGTCTCCGACCGATTTGGAGCATATTTCACTACCTTCGTTTTGTGCTTGGCAAGTGCCGCATTTATCGCATGGATGCCGGATATTGGCAAAGCTATCAATGCGGCAACTGCTGTGCTGGTGATTGCTTGCCCATGCGCAATGACGCTTGCTGCGCCGTTTGCCCTTGGTTGGACATTGAAAATTTTTGGTAATGCCGGATTTTACCTCAAAAACACCTCCGTTGTCCTCGAACTAACCCGCATCAATACTATTGTTTTCGACAAAACCGGCACGCTCACCGATGCCAACAAAAGCCGCACGGCTTTCTCCGGCGAAGCATTCACCACCAAAGAGCAGGAACTTCTCGCCAGTGCGCTCCGCCATTCCGCACACCCGCTTGCACGCAGCGTTAGCGCGGCAATGTCCTACGCTGAAGTTCACGGAAAATACAGAATGACGAACTACGAAGAAATCCCCGCAAGTGGCTTCCGATGCGTTGTTGACGGCGTTTTGGTGCAAGTCGGAACGGCAAAATTTGTGCGTGGAAATCTTCTGTGTCAGGAAGTGCAGCAACAAGGCTTCAAACTCAAGGGCTTTAAAGGCACGTACAGGCTTGAACATCCTATGGAATCACGCATCGGGGCAGAAGTACATATCGCTATCGGCGGCGCATACAAAGGAATGTTTACCGTGAAAAACGACTACCGACGCGGCTTACAGTCGCTTTTTACAGCCTTGCGCAACAGATACGCCCTTCTTCTTCTTTCTGGCGATAACGATTCCGAGCGCAAAATACTTCAAGACTTTTTTGCTGATGACCGCGTGAGTATGATGGCATTCCACCAGACACCACACGACAAATTGGCGCGTATCGGCGAATTGCAAGAAGTCGGCGCACACGTCGCAATGGTGGGCGACGGGCTGAATGATGCCGGTGCGCTGCGCCAAAGCAATGTTGGCATAGCCGTTATGGGCGCTGGCGGAATGTTTTCGCCCGCCTGCGATGCCGTTCTTTCTGCCGATGCTCTGGGCAAATTATCAGATTTTATGCGCTTTGCGGGCTACACTCGGCGCGTGATTATTGCTGCTTTTTGGATTTCGGTCGCATACAATATCGTCGGACTGACCTGCGCTGTCATGGGGCTGCTCTCGCCTCTTGTGAGCGCCGTTCTGATGCCGATAAGCAATGCGACCGTGATTGGCTTCACGACACTGGCTGTTTTGCTTGGTGCGAAGGTTCGTAAAATCTAGCTTAAAAGCCTCTTTATTCACTTTTATTGGCACAACATCATGGCAACAGAAATGGTAATGATTCTCGTCGGCTTCAGCACTGCCTTTGCGCTGACATTTTTAGCGGCGTTTATTTGGGCAGTGAAATCGGGACAGTTCAAAGACCGCACCACACCTGCCTTGCGGATGTTGGTGGATGATAAAGAATAACATTTTTCAAACCGTTTGTTTCACACTTTTCAAGGAGTCTTGCAATGTCAAATGTTGAGACATTTCATTACGACAATAAGATTGTGCGTGATTTCAGTATCGCCACGATTGTTTGGGGATTAGTCGGCTTTCTTGTTGGCTTAATCGTCGCATTAAAGCTGGTGTTTCCGGACTTTTTGGGATTTATTCCCATTCTCTCCTACGGGCGCTTGCGTCCTTTGCACACCAACGCAGTCATTTTCGCGTTTGCGGGCAATGCCATTTTTGTGGGTGTTTACTACTCCCTCCAGCGCCTCTGCAAGGCGCGTATGTACAGCGATTTGCTGAGTACAATACACTTCTGGGGCTGGCAACTTATCATCGTTTCTGCCGCGCTCACTCTCCCGCTTGGCATCACCACAAGCAAGGAATATGCAGAATTGGAATGGCCCATTGATATAGCAATTACGCTCGTTTGGGTAGCTTTTGGCGTGAATATGTTCGGCACAATTTTGAAACGCCGCGAAAAACATCTCTACGTGGCGATTTGGTTCTACATTTCCACCTTCCTCACCGTTGCGCTTCTGCACGTCGTGAATTCGTTTGAATTACCCGTCACATTTTTGAAGAGCTATTCCTACTATGCCGGAGTGCAAGACGCGCTTGTACAGTGGTGGTATGGGCATAATGCCGTCGCATTTTTCCTGACAACACCGTTTTTGGGCATGATGTATTATTTCATCCCAAAAGCCGCTAATCGTCCCGTATTTTCTTACCGCCTTTCGATTATTCACTTTTGGGCATTGATTTTTATTTACATCTGGGCTGGTCCGCACCACCTCCTCTACACCGCGCTTCCAGACTGGGCGCAATCGCTCGGCGTGGTATTTTCGTTCATGCTCATTGCGCCGTCATGGGGTGGCATGATTAACGGCTTGATGACACTGCGCGGCGCATGGGATCGTGTCCGCGAAGACCCCGTGCTGAAATTTATGGTCGTCGGCGTTACTGCCTACGGTATGTCCACATTTGAAGGACCAATGATGTCGCTCAAAAATGTGAACGCCATCACGCACTACACCGACTACGTGATTGGACACGTGCATATCGGCGCACTGGCTTGGAATGGCGGTTTGGCGTTTGGTGTGCTGTACTACGTGATTCCGAAAATGTTCCGCACGAATATTTTCTCGAACAAAATTGCCAACTTCCACTTCTGGGCTGCAACGCTCGGTATTGCGTTCTATGCGATTCCTCTGTACTGGGGCGGTATTACGCAGAGTTTGATGTGGAAAGAGTTCACCGCCGAAGGCGTATTGCGCTATCCGAACTTCCTCGAAACCGTCACGCAAATTATCCCGATGTACGCCATGCGGGCTGTAGGCGGTACGCTCTACATCATTGGTGCGTGTGCAGGGGCATACAATCTCTACAAAACAGCAAAAAACGGTTCGTTTTTGGCAAACGAAGAAGCACACGCTGCACCGCTTACCAACGAAGCAGAGCCAACGGGAACATACTGGCACCGCGTCTTGGAAGGCAAGCCGATACAATTTGCGCTTTACAGCTTTGTTGCCGTTGTACTAGGCGGTGTGATTGAGTATATCCCGACGGTGCTGATAAAATCGAATATTCCGACTATTTCCAGCGTTAAGCCCTACACACCGCTTGAAATCGAAGGGCGTGATGTGTACATCAAAGAGGGTTGCGTTGGCTGCCATTCTCAGATGGTTCGCCCGTTCCGCTCAGAAACCGTGCGCTATGGCGAGTATTCCAAAGCAGGAGAATTTGTGTATGACCATCCCTTCCTTTGGGGATCGAAGCGGACAGGACCCGATTTGCACCGTGTCGGCGGGAAATATCCTGATTCGTGGCACTATATGCACTTCAAGAACCCGCAGACTATCTCGCCCGGCTCAATTATGCCCGCCTACCCGTGGCTTTTGGACACAAAGGTTGACCAGAGCCATATTGAAGGCAAAATCATCACACTGCGCCGTTTAGGTGTACCGTATCCCGAAGGCTTTGAAACAAAAGCAAACGCGGATATGAAAGCCCAAGCCGAACTGATTGCCGGTCGTCTGGCACAAGGCGGCGCAAGCGTTGATCCGCAGTCCGAAGTAGTCGCGCTTATTGCGTATCTGCAGCGCCTTGGCATGGACATCAAACACGCGCCGAAAGAAGAAATCGAAGGCGGAAAGCCGCAAGTAGAGGCGAAGTAAACACTCTTTCCGTTCGGCGGATACAATTCCGTTCAGATTCGAGGGTCTCGCTTTTTAGCGAGGCTCTCGGTACGGCGGTCGCACAACGCTCTTTAGAAGCGAGAGCCTGCCGAAGAAGGCAAACCCTCGCCCAATACCCGAAGAATTACAAACTGGAGTTTCATTCTATAATTCTCAACAACCATGACGAAAAATGTTCTTCAATCCATCATCGGCGCTGATGTGTTTGCGATTATCTCGCTACTGCTTTTTGTCGCAGTCTTCGCGCTGATGCTCTTTTTTGTGATGCGTTCCAGCAAACAGTATATCGAACAAATGGCAGCAATGCCGCTTTCCGACGACGCTGTGACGGAACCCTCATCATTGACAAGCAAGTAATTATCACATTTTCAAGGAATACAATCATGGCAAAATATCAAGAAACACCGATGGAGAATCACGAAGCCGATGGTATCAAGGAGTTTGACAATAACCTCCCGCGCTGGTGGCTGTATGGGTTCTATTTCACAATAATTTTTGGCATCGGCTATCTCGTACAGTACCATTTCATGGGATCCGGCAACATTATGCGCGATGAATATGCCCAAGAAGTCAAAGAGGCGGAAGCTAAGTATAAACTCGCCGGAGTCGGCGCAGCAAACGCCGGAGCGCGTACAATGGCAGTCTTCAAAGATGCAGCCAATATCGCCGAGGGCAAAAAACTGTTTACAGGCGCAAACCTCTGTTACACCTGCCACCGCGAGGACGGCGGCGGTCTGGTCGGACCGAATTTGACTGATGATTTCTGGAAGCACGGCTCATCGGTGGATTCACTTGTTGCCAGCATTGAACACGGTTATCCTGAAAAAGGAATGCTGCCTTACGGCAATAATACGAAGCTCGGCGAGAAAGAAGTGATGCAGATTGTGAGTTATATCGTCTCGCTGCACGGCACGAATCCCCCGAATCCGAAACCTGTTGACAAGTCTGACGAGAAGCAAGAAACGTGGAATGTGCAGTAACCTGAAGAATGAAGAAGCCACCCGACGGGCTAAGAAGCCGCCGGATGGCGTGGTTCTCTCCTCGTTCTGCGTTCCTTACTCTGCTCTTCTCGTCTGACGAGGAGCGGTCTCCCCGTCCGGCGCTTTCTTCAGCGTCGGGCGGGTATCTTGACGAAACTTCACCATTTTTTCCGAGTATCACCATGGAAACCGCGAAATATTACGAACTGGATGTGCTGAACGAAGACAACCAAACCTTCCGCAATGAGCTTGCCAGCATCAATAAAGACGGCAGTCGCAAATGGGTCTATGCACAAGAATCATCGGGACGATTGACCACAAGACGCAGCATTGTCGCCTACACGCTATTGGTATTGCTTATTGCCACGCCCTTTGTGCGCATTCACGGCAATCCTTTGATGCTATTGAATGTAATTGAGCGAAAATTTATCGTTCTTGGCGTGGTCTTCTGGCCCCAAGATTTTTATTTAGTTGTGCTTTCGCTCTTAACGTTTATTGTCAGTATTGGCGTATTTACGTCACTTCTGGGGCGTATTTGGTGTGGCTGGGCGTGTCCGCAAACGATTTTTTTGGAATTTGTTTTTCGCAAAATCGAGTTCATCATCGAAGGCAATGCCCGTCAGCAAATCGCACTGGACAAAGCGCCGATGAACGGTACAAAGTTTGCACGCAAAGCCCTCAAACACGCCATTTTCCTCACGCTTTCGTGGATGATATGCAATCTCTTTCTGTCCTACATTATCGGCACTGATGCCCTCTGGTCTATCATCACCGACCCGCCAAGCCAACACGCAAGCGGTCTTACGGCAATGATTGTCTTTAGTGGTTTGTTCTATGGCGTATTTGCTCGGTTTCGTGAGCAGGCGTGTGTGGTGGCGTGTCCCTACGGGCGCTTTATGTCGGCGCTTGTTGACCCCGACACCATTGCCGTTACCTACGACTTCAAGCGCGGAGAGCCTCGCCACAAACCCACAAAAGCCGATAAAGACGGCACAAACACCGCGCCGCGTGGCGATTGTATTGATTGCGGACAATGTGTGGTCGTCTGCCCAACAGCGATTGATATTCGCAATGGTATTCAGCTTGAGTGCGTGAACTGTACAGCTTGCATAGATGCTTGCGATTCGGTCATGACGAAAATCAAAAAACCAACGGGACTTATTCGTTATGCGTCGTCGAATGGGGTAAAACATGGGCAAGTAAACCGCTTCAATACTCGTGTCAAGGCATATATCGGCGTGTGGCTGATTCTGCTCATGGTCGTCACGACGCTCTTTTTGCGCCGCCCCGAAATGGAAGCAATCATCATGCGCCAGCCCGGAACGCTCTTTCAAAAAGTTGGCAATGATAACATTGCCAATTTCTACACGCTTCAGCTTATCAATAAGACATTCATTCCCAAAACAGCCGAAATTCGTGTTTTAGAGCCTCAAGGAGCGACGTTGACACCATTGGGCGACTATCAGAGTGTTTCGCCACAAAACGTTCAACACGGACGCTTTTTCGTGGCAATTCCCAAAGCCAAGTTGAATGGCGCGTACAACACGATTCGACTGGGTGTTTTTATGAATGGAAATCTTATTAAGGAAAATACCACGACGTTTCTTGCGCCGGAGAAGTGAGCGAGTACGTTCATTGGGCGAGGGTCTGCCTTCCTAGGCAGGCTCTCGCTCCTACGCTGAAGCGAGAGCCTCGCTCAAAGCAGCGAGACCCTCGCACCCGACTAATTACCAAACTTCATCCTTTCCTCAATTTCACAACACTATGCAAACCCTCGCACAACCCAAAAGCGGCAGAGCATGGATTATCGGCGTAACGGCAGTGTACAGCACCTTTGCCATTGCCACGATTGCCATTGTCGCCCTCACAATGACCTATAAAGTTGATTTGGTCAGCGAACATTATTATCAGCAAGAAGTAGCCTTCCAGAGTCGTATTGACGCGGCAAATCGCGCAAAGGCACTGACAGAGCCGCTTTCATGGCGCATTGTCGCAACGCCGCAGGGCAAAGTGCTGGAACTCACCTATCCACAACGCATGACACAAAGCGGCATTGCCGGAACAATCACGCTATTGCGCCCTTCAACGATGGGCATGGATAGAATCATCACCATTCAGCCCGATTCCGATGGAAAACAGCGCGTACCGCTTCAGAACTTGCTTGCGGGCTTTTGGTCGCTTTCGATTGAATGGCAATCAGGCGGAATGAGCTATTACAAAGCCTCCGACTTGAGTTTGTAATGTTTTTTATCACGGTCTCTGCTTTCACCATGAAACCCACATACAATCTCGACCATGCCGTTATTCGCTTTGCCGGCGACTCCGGCGATGGCATACAAATTATCGGCAGCCAATTTGCATCGGCTTCGGCATTGCTTGGGAATGATATTCGCTCATTGCCGGATTTCCCTGCCGAAATTCGCGCTCCCGAAGGCTCTGTGGGCGGTGTGAGCAGTTTTCAGGTGCAGTTCGGCAATTCGGCGGTTTATACGCCCGGCGATAAATGCGATGCACTGGTGGCAATGAACGCCGCCGCCCTGAAAGCCTGTGTCAACGACGTTGCCGAAGGTGGTATCATCATTGCGAATACCGCAGGTTTTTCTGAAAAAAATCTGCGTTTGGCAGGATACGCCCAAAACCCGCTTGAGGACAAGTCACTGGCAAAGTTCAACATCTTTCCGGTAAATATTTCGCAGATGACCGCACACGCACTTGCCGACCACAAACTTTCCACACGCGAAACCGAGCGTGCAAAAAACTTTTTTGCTCTTGGCATGATGTATTGGCTCTACAACCGCACCATTGAGCCAACTGCTGAATGGTTACGCAAAAAATTTTCCGGGCAGCCGGAAATTTTGAACGCAAACATTGAGGTCTTATGCTCCGGCTGGGACTACGCCGTCAATGCGGAGTTATTTCCTGTGCGGTATCAGGTAAGCGCAGCACCTCTTCCTGTCGGAAAATACAGGAGCTTGACGGGCAATGTTGGTATAGCATTAGGTCTTATTGCAGGTAGCATCAAATCTGGGCTTCCGCTCTTTTTCGGTGGTTATCCGATAACGCCAGCAAGCGATATTTTGCAGACACTCACCGCCTACAAACACTTTGGCGTAAAGGTTTTTCAAGCCGAAGACGAAATTGCGGCGATTGCCTCAGCATTAGGGGCTTCTTTCGGTGGAAACCTTGCGGCAACGGCAACAAGTGGTCCCGGAATGTCCCTTAAAACCGAAGCGTTGGGACTTGCGGTGATGGCAGAGTTGCCGCTTGTGGTGGTCAACGTCCAGCGTTCCGGTCCAAGCACGGGTATGCCCACAAAAACCGAGCAGAGCGACCTTTTCCAAGCGCTTTACGGGCGGCATGGCGAAGCGCCGCTTGTCGTGCTTGCACCCGCTACTCCGGCGGAATGCTTCGCCATTGCGTTTGAAGCAGTCCGAATCGCTCTGAAATACATGACCCCCGTGATTATTCTTTCCGATGCATACCTTGCCAACGGCGCAGAACCTTGGCGTATCCCCGGCGATGATGAACTGCCCGATATTGAGCCGCGTTTGACAACGGAAGTACCGGAAGGCGGTTTTAAGCCGTATTTGCGTAACCCTGAGACCCTTGCTCGTGCGTGGGCTGTTCCCGGCACACCATCGCTTGAACATCGCATTGGAGGGCTGGAAAAACAAGGCGCAACAGGCGGTGTAAGCCACAATCCCGAACATCACGCTGCAATGGTGAAAGCCCGTGCCGCAAAAATCGCCGGAATCGCAGACGATATGCCAAGTGCAGAACTATGTGGTGCAGACTCAGGAGAGATACTCGTAATATCATGGGGAGGCACATTTGGTGCGGTACGCACGGCTGTTGAATCGTTGCAGAAACAAGGCGAAAGCGTTGCACACGTGCATTTGCGGGCATTACATCCGTTCCCTCGCAATCTTGCCGCCTTGATGCAGGGATTTGAGCATATCGTTGTTGCCGAACTCAATAGTGGTCAGCTTGTTGCCGTGCTTCGCGGAGAATTTGCGCAAAATATTTTTCAATATAACAAAGTAAGCGGACAGCCTTTTACGGCTGATGAAATCACTGTTTTTCTACATAGATTTCTTGCGCAGAAGCCAGTCATGAGGAATGCCGCATAGCATCATCTCTCAAAAGGGAAAATACCATGAACAATCTTATCGACTCAATCACGTCAAACGGCACTGCCGAACACAATTTCACAGTAAAAGACCTCCGCCCAGCCGCCGACGTGCGGTGGTGTGCGGGCTGTGGCGATTATTCGGTCTTGTCGCAGGTACAGAAACTTCTTCCCGAACTTGGTGTGGAGCGAGAGAATATCGCCTTTGTATCAGGGATTGGCTGTTCGAGCCGTTTTCCCTACTACATCGAAACATACGGCTTCCACACGATTCATGGACGTGCGGCAGCAGTGGCAACGGGGTTGAAGGTGGCGCGACCGGAATTATCCGTGTGGGTGATAACGGGCGATGGCGACGCGCTCAGTATCGGCGGGAATCACACCATCCACCTGCTTCGGCGGAATGTGGATGTGAACGTCTTGCTTTTCAATAATCAAATTTACGGACTCACCAAAGGTCAGTATTCACCGACTTCACAGCACGGGCAGGTGACTAAATCCTCGCCAACGGGAATGCCGGATTATCCGTTTAATCCTGTTTCGCTGGCATTGGGCGCAGGCGGAACGTTTGTCGCCAGGACACTCGACCGAGATTTGAAGCACCTTGGGGCTATGCTTCGCCGTGCTGCCGACCACAAAGGCACATCGTTTTTGGAAATCTACCAAAATTGTGTGGTTTTCAACGACGGTGCATTCGATGAGTTCACCGACAAAGCCACAAAGCCTGAACGGGTGCTGTTTTTGGAGCATGGGCAACCGCTCATTTTTGGCGCAAATAAAGACAAAGGTATTCGTTTGGATGGCTTGAAACCGGAAGTTGTCTCGCTTGCAAGCGGTGAATACTCGGCAGAGGATTTGGTGATTTACGACGAACACGACCCGACGCTCGCTTTTCTCATTGCCAATCTCACGTACAACCCAGATTTTCCGCGCCCTGTGGGTGTTTTTCTCAACGTTGACCGCCCTTGCTACGAAGACGAAATCACGGCACAAATTGATGCGGCAAAAAGCACCCCTAAAGGGAGCAACACAAGTTTGCAAGCGCTTTTTGCCTCGCCCGGTCACGAGTGGAGTATTGCGTAATCACCCTTTTTGAAACAACCATCATGCTCACCGCCGCTTTCATCCTCGGCTTTGCCGGAAGTTTTCACTGTATTGCCATGTGTGCGCCGATAACGCTTGCGCTGTCGCCCGGCAACGGCGGTAGCACACGATATTATCTTGGGCGAATGGTGTACAACGTCGGCAGAATCAGCATTTATGCGCTTTTAGGAATGGCACTGGGCGCGGTAAAAGAGGTATTTGGTGCAATGATATTCGACATTCACCGTTACCAAGAGGCGCTTTCTATCAGCATTGGCGTTGGCATAGCCATTTTTTTGCTCATTCCATCGGGGCAACGCGCAACGATATTGGCAATGCCCCTTTTCGCCAGAGCGCTTGGGCGCTTGCGCGGACGGATGGGTGGTCTTTTGCGAACTTCGCATCTCGGCGGGCAGTTTAGCTTGGGGCTGCTCAATGGGCTGCTGCCATGCGGGTTCGTGTATATGGGGCTTGCAATGGCGGCACTTTCGGGGACGATAGCGGAGGCGGGCGCAAGTATGCTTGCTTTTGGGTTGGGGACATTTCCCGCGATGATTGGCGTAGCAGTCGTAGCAAGGCTTTCAGGAGGAAATGTGCGTTTCACCAGCAGCATACGCCGCATGATGCCGATAGGAGCGGCGCTTGTGTCGCTGTTATTCATTCTGCGTGGTTTGGCACTCGGAATTCCGTACATCAGCCCAAAATTGAATGCACAACCTGCGGGAATTGAGCAGGGATGCCACACCGTAAACACGTTTCCTTTGAAACCATGAAAACACTCGCAATCTTTGGCGCAAGCGGCAAAACGGGGCAACTCCTCACAGAGCAAGCATTAAAGCGGGGATTTGCGGTTCGTGCGCTCTGCCGCAATCGTTCGTCAATCACTCTGCAACACCCACAACTCAACATCTTGGAGGGCGCATTAACACTGGAGAATTGCCGTGAAGTTATGAAGGGATGTGATGCGGTTCTCTGCGTCTTGGGGCAGCGTCCGAGCGCAATGCAGCCTTTTTGTGCCGACGCAACAGCAATGATACTACAAGCAATGGCGGCGCAAGACGTGAAGCGCATTGTCTGCCTGACGGGTGCGATGGTCGGCGACCACAATGCCGATGCTCGCTCGTGGTTTATTCGGCAGATGGTCAAACTCTTTCTTCGGCAAGCGCCTGAGGTAGCTCTTGACCGAAGTCTGCAAGAATCGCATATTGCTCAAAGCCTCACAGAATGGACGCTTGTGAAGCCGCCACGCCTCACCGATGCACCTGCGCGAACTCAGTATCAAATGGGCGAAAGCGTGCGCGTAACGGCATTTTCCAGCATTCCACGTGCTGATGTGGCGGAGTGTATGCTGAATTGTCTCGAAAGTACATCGGCATACAAAAAATTTCTTGTCGTAAAAGCGTGAGTGTGCCAACAAAAAGCCCGTAGCACGGCAGAATATCTTGATTCTTGAAGCCGTACTACGGGCAGGCATGATCGGTGGTTATACTATTTTCGCGCTTGGGCTTTGAGCAAACTCACTTCATTGCGTAAGCGCTCAATTTCTCCTTGCTGCTCTTGGAGAGATTTCAGCAAAAGCGGCATCATTGCAGCGTAATCAACGCTATAAACGATCTTTTGTGTTGTCATTTGCGGCATACGTACGTGAGGGCTGGGTACAGTTTCTTTACGCTCTTGAAGGAGTTCCGGTGCTACCCCCCGCAGTGATTCTGCTTCGACGGTGTAGGTAGCTTTTGCTTTGTCGGTGTGTTGTTCTGTCACGGGGAGCATACGAACTTTCTCAATCGCTGTCGGCACAAGTATTGCGGAGTTTTCGCGTTGTGGGATGCTTGCCTGAGCGCGGCTTGACTGCGGTGTGAGCAGGCAGATAGCAGCGAAAGCTACAATGGCGGGGGCGATGGTGGATGGTTTCATGGTGATTGCTCCAAAAAGAACAGTTGGCGAAAACAGTTGTTTTATCTGAAGCAAAACTAATGATTTACGAGGCGCTGGACAATCGGTGAAAATCGGTATTCTTTTTCTCAGGAGGCGTATCCGTATTTTTACGGAGCTGAAGTTACACTTTCTCCAATTCCCCTTCACAATGTGAAGAGGTGTCAGTCAAGCGCAGCGCAGACTGACGGGGTAGCGCTTCGGTGATAACGCAGAAACACCCCGTCCTCGCTCTCGCTTGGACACCCCTCTTTGTCCCAAAGAGGGGAATATTGAGCATTCAAGCGTAACTTCAGTTACGGAGTACACGAGGGGATTGCTGAGGCATTTCACCGCGAAGCACTCACCAAGCCGTATTGAAGCGCTACACGCACCATCTCGGCAGTATTAGCGGCTTGGAGTTTGTTCATAATATTGGTGCGATGGGTTTCGACCGTGCGAGGACTGATAATAAGCCGCTCGGCGATAATTTTTGTTGAAAGCCCTTCGGCGACTAACTGCAAAATTTCTTGTTCGCGCTGCGTCAGTGTCGGAGCAGCAGCAATGGCGACCTTCTCTGTCACAGGCGGTACAGGAGCAAAACTGCCCAAAACCCGCTCTGCAACGTCTGTTCCGACGTATCGTTTTCCCTGGGCAGCATGGCGAATGGCTTGAAGCAACTCCGCTTTTTCGGCATTTTTGAGGACATAGCCCAAAGCGCCTGTTTTCATGGCATTGATGATATATTCAGCTTCTTCGTGCATCGAAAGAAACACAACTTTTACAGGCGGGAACTCTCTTGCGATGACAATTGCTGCTTCCAGCCCGCTTTTGATGCGGCTTTCCGGCGAGGGCATTGAAACATCCAGAAGGACGACATCCGGCAATGCCGCTTCGGCGGATTGTGCGCGAAGCAACGCCAAGAGCGCGTCGCTGTGCGCAACATCGGCAAGAATCGTCATGTCGGGCGCGTCCGACAATAACGAGCGAATACCGTCGCGGACAAGACGGTGGTCATCGGCAAGAACAAGGCGAATCATAAATATTGGTCTTGTGAAAGTGGGATAGAGAGGACTATGTGCGTACCCTTGCCAGGTTCTGTGCTGATGGAAACTTCGCCGGCAAACAAAGCGGCGCGTTCACGCATATTGCTCAAGCCGTTGCCGCGTTCGATGCTTGCCATATCAAACCCCACGCCATTATCACGAATTTCCATTTGCAATGCCGAATGCTTCGGATTCATGCCGAATCTCAGGGAAATTGCTGTTGCGTGTGCATATCGGAGCGCATTACTGAGCGCTTCTTGCGTAATGCGATAAACCGCAATTTCTCGTGGCGAATCCAATCGTGCGGGCAACGGCGCAATCATGCGCTGAATCGGAATGTGTGCGGCTTCAGCGGTTTTTGAACAGAGTTGTTCCAGTGCGGCTTCCAAGCCAAAATCAATTAACACGCTGGGCATAAGATTATGCGAAATCGCACGGACTTCAGCAATCGCGTCATCCAATAAATCAAAAAGTTCGCTGCGCACGTGTTCATCGGCAACACGAGCAAGATTAAATCGCAACGCCGTGAGCGTCTGCCCTATACCGTCGTGAACATCCCGTGCAATCCTCGTCCGCTCTCGCTCTTCGCCCTCGACAAGCGCTAAGGTGCGCTGCATGGCGCGTGATTGCTCATCGGCAAGAAGGCGCTGTAATTCATGCTTCATGTCATTGAGCGCGATAACCAGCGTGTCCTGCGGGCTGCGTGGCGTACACTCCGCATCAAACCTGCCCGCTCCGATTTCTCGTGCAAATACTGTTGCATTGCGGAGTGAATTGGTCATCATATTCAATTCCTCCGTCATTGCGCCAATTTCGTCGTGGCGCTTGTTTTGAAGCGGTTCTTCAGGGAGATTGCCCTGTGCAATAGCGGACAAATGCCCCTGAAGCAGCACGATCGGTTTCGAGACAGCACGCGCTCCATACCATGCTATTCCCGCCACGAACAGCGATATAGCGATTCCCAAAATAATAATTCGACGACGTGCAGCTTGTATGGGAATCGTAATTTCCTGCACATCCATCTCGGTAATAATTGCCCAGCGCAATTTGCCAATAGTGAGCGGCGCAAAGGCGCTTAAAACGGGCATTTGCCGATAGTCCTCCGTTTCAAGCAGTGCCGTAGTGCCAGCAAGCGCCATCCGCACGGGTGCGGTTTGAACAGCGAGACGGAGAATCGTAGAGGGTGCGCTAAATCGGGAATCCGTGCGCATAAGGCTATCCTCACCAACGATGTAGCTTTCGCCTGTTTCACTCGTTCCGGCGCGTTCAGTCATAATACGATTCAGCGCCCTTGAGGAGATATGTGCGACAATGACTGCACCGCTATATTTCCTCGCTCCGCCTTGCAACGAAGGTGCAATGCGGGCTACAGCAAAGGAGGACATTTCTCCTTGAAACCGCACTACATCGGTAAACTCCACATTTGACGTGTCGTTGGGTAGTGCCGTTTTCTGCACAAGGTTCCAGACGCTATCCTGGACGGGCTTGCCAGTGAGTTCGGGATAACGGTGCGTGTACAAAATTTTGCCATTGGGCGACAATATCAGCATATCCTGAATATCATAGCGAAGACGGAGTTCGCGGGCAAAGGTGTGGATGGTTTCGGGATGCGAGGCAAGCATGGAGAGCATGATTTCGAGGGAACGAAAATAATCATGAACGTTGCTTTCCTTCAATGTCCGCACCGAGGCGAGTTGGTCAAAAGAGCGTTGCACAATGGCGGCTTCTGCCTCGCGGTCGTAGAAAAACGAGACTGTCCCAACGGCAAGGCAAGAAATAATCACCGTTGCAACAAAAAAACGCTGGGAAATGCTGAATCGCCACGTCATAATACTTGGTATTTTTGGCAAGAATGAAGAAAACAAGCCCGTAAAAATACAATTTACGGGCTTCTTTTGCGAAAATTAGGCAATATTTATCGCCCAACCATCACTGTTTGAGAATACTGTCTGCCATTCAAACCAACGGTCAGAATATACGCTCCGGGCTGTTGTCCGTCAAAACGGACAGTGTGCGCAAGGCGCTCCTGTGCTTGTGTCCCAGTGAGAACAGTATTTTCGAGGGTTCGCCCGCGAATATCTGTAACATTTACGGTAATAGACTCCGCGCCGTTTGTAGGAATATCCACGAGAATTTGGGTGCTGTTCAGATACGATGTGCGAATGTCAATGTCTGCGGCAACGGTGCGTGGTGCGGGCTGTGGCGTATCGAATGCAAAGACCGCCACCGTACCGCTTACTTCATGGGCAGCTATCACGAGGGGCGTATTCAAGCGGTTTTGCGCGGGTGGAATAAAGAGAAGTGCTTCGGTGCTAACGTCGCCAACAATCGCACGAGAATAATCCCGTGTGGTAATGAACTGCGAAAAGCGCGGACTGACAGGGTTCGTGGCATTATAGACCATCACACCGCTCGTGCGCTCTAATCCGGCAAAAATATAGGTGCTGTCGCCCACCCTGCCGACAACAATCCCTTCCGGCTCTGGTCCTTTGTCATCACTACGATTTTTGCGTGTCACGTTGTCGCGGCTGACGTTGAAGAAATTCGGCAGCAAACGAGAGGTAATTTGCTCAATCTCGTCGCCGCTATCCCAGACCATTGCGCCACTTCCTTCCCAAATGGAAATTGAGCGCCCGCCGAAGGAATACAGCGCATCAAAATCACCGTCGCCGTCAACGTCGCCACGCGCACGGCTAACATTTAAGCGCCCCAACACTGTGTCACTTTGCAGACGAGCGCGATCGGGAAAGCGCACGGAATCAAGCACAAGCGAACTGACTCTCGCTTCTTCATTGAATGTGGCATAGCCGCGTGTATCGCCTTCATTCACGCTGGCAATGTAGGTTCTGCCGTCCACGCTAAAGGCGTGAATCGCGTCGGGTTGATACATTCCCAGTACGGGGTAATTGGAAATATTGATATTCGTGCCTCTGTCGCTTGCGTCCAAGCCGTTTCCTCTCAAAGCGTGTGGCTTTATGCCCATTGAGCGAATGGAGATTACCCGACCGGTAGGGATGTCAATAATTGCCCACGCATTATTTTCCTGCAAGGTCACGTATGCTATTCTGGAATCGGCGGAAATGGCGATGTATTCTGGCTCAACGTCTTGGGCAAAGGTAACAAGCCGCCCCGGAGCCGCTCCCGGAACAGATGCGGTTGTTGTCGGCGAGGGAAAATGGATGAACGCAGAATCAAGGAGTTCCGAGCGGCGCGGCGCACCGAAATTAAACGCATTAAAGCGTACAAAGCGCACGTTTGCTTGCCAGACAGCACCAACATTCGGGCGACCATTGGGCAAAAACGGCAAATCAATAATACTTACCGAGCCTTCGGGATCGGGCAAATACGAACCCGTTTCCGTCGGTTCACCTTCGTTCGCCGTCAGAATCCGCGTACCGTCCGGCGTGAAGGTGATCATATCGGGCTGCGCACCGACAACAACGCTTCGTGCAGTAGCGAGCGAAGCACGAACGTCCGCACCACTCACATCCACGATGACAACGCGCCCGCTATCGGTCTTCACGGCTTGAATCATTGCCGCAGCAAGGACACCATTGCTTACCGCAATACTCGACACATCAGCCCCAAACGCCGATAAATCCAGTGAGGCTTCAGTCGTCGGCTGCAAAGGATTATCAAGATTAACAACTTCCACACGAACATAACGCTGTCCGCCCGTGACAAGACTGTTTGCAACGAACAAACGGCGTGTTTGCGGCTCATATGCGATAGATTCGCACAAACCGCCTCCGCCTTGTGGCGGGAGAGAATTTTGCCAGCGCGAGAGGAATCGAAGCTGCGGGGTTTGCGAAAGCGCATCAGGACTTGCTTGCAGACCGAGGGCAATAATGATTATGCCACACCAAACGAGAAAACGATTATTCATAGTTCGTCAGAAAAACGTAGGACAACAGTGGGTTGTAAAGAACAGCGCAAACAGCACTACTCTTGCACTGAGACGTTTTCTGTGGTGCGTAATTTGAGAAAATCTCGGCATTATGGATTGGTAAAGTAGGCAACGTTAGCAATGTTACCAATGCTTGAACTCACGTTTTATATGCCAGCGCAACCCGCTCTCTTTCTCTCGTCGGCTTAGTCATTAACGGAAACCTGTGGCAATGCGCCTTTGACGCGGGTCAGCTCGCTGGTCAGAAATTGATTTTGCGATACGTCCAAAAGTTTGAGGTATTTGAGCGAGGAGAGTTCTGCCGGTAGTTTTTTCAAGCCGTTTGTGGCAAGATTGAGGCGTTGGAGTTTGGTAAGTTTGCTAATTTCCGCAGGAATTTTCTCAATACCATTGTTACTCAAATTGAGCGTTTGAAGATTCGTAAACTGAAGAATTTCCATCGGGAAATCGGAAAGCCCGTTATGGCTCAAATCCAAACGATAGACTTTTGTCGGTGCTTTGAGTGCATCCTCAAGGCTGGTAAATTCTTTTTCTTTTGCCAGAGAGCCATCATCTAAAAGAGATGCTTCTTGTGCAAAAATTGCCGTTTGAATGCCTAATGTGAGAAAAACCATACTCACAACGGCAACAACCGCATACAACGAGCGTTTCATAGTAATACCTCCAGAACACATCGCCAAAAGGCGAAAAAAGTGATGAATAATGTCGTTTTGCTACGATAATGAAATACCACACACAAACTGGTCGAACACACAAAAATTACGCAAAAATTCGTAGTTTGCCCTCTCGGAAACTATGATGAGAATGGGCAGCACGTCTGCCGTGTAAAATACAAAATTTCTTGACGTATTGTTCACATGATGAAAATATTTTGATTTTTTTTTGACATTAAAACCATTTTTTTACTAATTATCACACCATGAGTTACAGCATTGAGCAATGGCAGCCGGAGCAGTATTCGGCGGAAGAATGGGACAAATTCGTGCTTGCAGCAGACAATGGTACGATTTTCCACGAGCGTACATTTTTGAGCTATCACCCGGCGGAACGGTTTAACGATCATTCTCTTGTCGTGCGTTTCAAAGGCAATGTTCAGGCGCTTCTTCCTGCTGTCGAGTGGAAAATTGACAAAGACAAAACGCTTTTTTCGCACCGAGGGGCTTCCTACGGTGGTTTTGTGTATCAGGATGTGAGTTTGGAAGCGGCATTGCATTGGGTCGGGGCATTAAAAGACTATGCCCGGCAGACGGGTTTTACCAGAATAATCCTCACCCTTCCGCCGATGGTCTATGCGAAGCGTCCGACGAACTATTGTGATTTTGCCCTGCTCTCTGAAGGATTTCGCTACCAAAAGCGCGAATTAACGGCAGCGCTGGCGATTCCCAAAGAAACACCGCTTTTGTCTCTCTTCAAGCAGGAAGCCCGCACGGCAACACGCAAAGCGACGAAAATGGGGGTACGAATTGCAAAGTCCAATGATTATGCTGCGTATTACGAAATATTATCTCGAAACTTGAAGATGCGCCATGACGCAAGTCCTACGCATTCGCTCGCGGAATTGGAGTATCTTGCCCGGAAATTTCCAGAACGCATCATGCTTCATGCTGCTTTTCTTGAAGAGCGCATGATTGCTGGTGTGGTAAACTTTATTGGTAATGCCCGCACAATGCTTGGTTTTTACATCAGCGATAACAAAGAATTTCAGGAATACCGAGCGCTCAATTTATTGTTCTATGAAATTTTTCAAGAATGTGTGCAAAGCGGCATAGAATGGTACGATTTCGGCACATTTACGCTGAATATGCAACCCAATTTCGGGCTGGGCAAATTCAAAGAAACCTTTGGTGCGCGAGGTATTTTCCGGGATACGTTGGAAGTATGGCTTTAGGAGTTATCGCCCTCACGGAAACAAGAGACGAGCAGGAGCCATCTGGCGGCTACCGCAGAACATGACACACACACAAGCACAACGGTTTTATACGGATTTCAGGTATTCATCGGACTGCCATCAAGGAAGTTCGCCTCCTGCTTGATTTTCCCATAAAAAAAACCTATATTCAATCAGACTTATATTCTCCAATGTTTCAAAAGGTAGAACGCATGGAAACCGTTATATCAAGCGCACTTCCCGCTTCTTTTGCACCGGAAACCATTATTTATCCTGATTCCGATGGACTGCCGATGGCAAATAATACCGAACATTTTGAGCGCATCGCCACCACTAAGTATGGCTTAGAATCAATCTTCGCCGACCGTGATGATGTTGTTGTGGCGGGTGATTTATTTTGGTATCCCGTCAAAGGCAGACCGCGCACGGTGCTTGCACCTGATGTGATGGTGATTTTCGGTCGCCCCAAGGGTGAGCGCAAATCCTATAAACAGTGGGAAGAAGGCGGCATCGCGCCTCAGGTCGTGTTTGAGTTTGTCTCCGAAAGCAACACCACCAGCGAAATGACGAATAAAGCTATTTTTTACGACCGTTATGGCGTACAAGAATACTATCTCTACGACATTGAACGCAAGATTCTCAGCGGCTTTGTCCGTTTTCAAGAGCAGGACGAATCTTTAGAGGTCATTCCTGAAATGAGCGATTGGACAAGTCCACGCTTAGGCGTTCGTTTTGATATATCATCAGGCGAACTTGTGCTGCAAAAGCCCGATGGAACAACGTTTCTGAGCTATGCAGAACTCGAAAATGTTCTCTCCGAAACACGCAAACGCCTCAATACCTTTGCAGCAAAACTCCGCGAACTCGGCATCAATCCTGACTCGCTGTGAATTACCGATACTCAAAAGGTGCCGTAAAATAATTCAATAAAAAGCCTGTACCCCTCATTGTGAGAGGCATACAGGCTTTTTTGTGCAATGACCATTAGCATCACCCGGCAACGGATGCTTCCGCCAGCGCTGTTTTGACAAAGTAGTTCATGGCTTCGCTCATGAATGCGCCAAATCCGGGAACTTGAACGCCATCGACTTCGGTAAAACGCGAGTCTTCAGCGTATAATTCCCCCAAGCCCAGAAATTGTGCGGCTTGGTTATCCGGCAAGGCAGATGTTCCCCAGAGCGCACGGGTGAGTGCGTAATGGAGGACAATGCGCTCTTGTACCGCATCAGAACTGGGTTCTTGGGCAGTCATCGTGGAAAGCGTTTTCCAATTTTCTTTAAAATCATCTTTCAACTTGGTGAAGTCGGCTTTGCTCATTCTGCGCAATGCTTCTTCGGATTTTTTGACGGCATCGCCCCAGTGTTTACGCGCCTCGTCGCGGTAGGTCGTCGCAAATTCTTTGGGCAAGCCTTCGTAGAGTTCTTCGGGTTTCATGGTAAATTCTCCTTCGGTTGTTGTGTGTAGTATGTGGTTAATGGTGTTGTCAATCGTTGCAAGCAAGGTATCGAGCCGTTCTTGCTTCGTTGCGAGTGCTATTTTGTGCTGTGCCAGTGCTTGAACAATATCGAAATCCGGCGAATCCAGTATTCGCCCAATTTCCTCAAGGGAAAAATCTAACTCTTTGTAAAATAAAATCTGCTGCAAACGCAGAAGTTCCTTTTCGCCATAGAGACGATAGCGAGATTCTGTGCGGTCTGCGGGCTTGAGCAAGCCAATTTCATCGTAAACGTGCAGTGTGCGCACACTCACGCCCGCAAAGGCGGCAACTTGCCGGACGGTATAGCTACTCATGGCTGTTCATGAAAAATATTGATGAAAAATATTGGCAAAAACATCAGGTAAAAAATTCTGAATCACGGATAATATCTCGCGCCGGAACGAAGGTCGCTTCGACGACGCTTTTGCCCGTGCGCCTCAAATAGGCTTGCACAACATGATACCCAAGCGCATATCCCGCAAATGCAGGGACACCAACACGCTCAATGCCATACTCAGCACCAGCGAAATCGTCACCAAAGATGTAGCCTCGTATTACGCCAAACCCCGATTTTTCCAGCGCGTCGGCAAAAATGCGCTTGGTTTCGGGCAAACGCTCCATATCGAAATCTGTTACCCAATAGCCGATAGTGTCCTCGCCGTAAAGTTCATGCGCGAACGACTCTGCCAGCCCTTCCATAATCATATATTCGCCGACCGTCCATGTTGCCATGTTCACGGGAAAAATGCGGGCGAGAATGTTGTGGTGCAATTCGTGGGCGGTACAGGCTTTGATGCGATGCAGATTGTAGGCATCGGGAACACCGTAGATAGTCATAATCCAGCCCGGAATTGCCCCAAAGCCTGTATATCCGCGCTGTAAAGGAACGGCGCTTAAATCTGCAAGCATCAGCCCGAAAGTAACATCGCGCTCCGGCACGGGAAATCCCGTAAATGCTTTCGCGCCGTCCTCCAGAGCCTGCCGCGATTGATTCCACGCGTCTGCTGCCATCAGCGTTTGCAAATGTTCCTGCATTTGCCCTTGCTTCTCGCCTTCAAAAAGTGCGGAAGAAAGACCCCATCGCGCCATCATCTGTTCGGCATCGCCACCGCCCATGACGCTAACAAGCCCGCGAAATGGTTCAATGAGTTCTCGGCGAAAAATATTCTTTTTCTGCTCATTGTCCAAAGAAGAGCAAAGTTTGCAGTACGTCGCCGCCGTATCAAGAATAGTAAAGTTCATTGTTGTTGTGCTCAATGTGGATGTTCCATGAATTATGGATGATTTGCAAATCCACAACAAATATAGGCACTAACGTAAGGTGAGAGTCAAGGACTATTTTCGCATTTGGGCAAAAAAAATGAGCAAAGCTCTACAAATCCCATAAGAACAAAGGGAATCGCCCGTTGTGGGCAATTCCCTTTGTTCTCTATTTTCAAAATTTCACTCAAAAACCCCTACGGAATCAGCGATAACGCCTTCTCCAAGACCTCATCCCGTCCGTCGCGGATACCTTGAATGGTGCGACTTGCTGGAACGGTCGGTTTTATGCCGATGAGATGATGCTGGGAGCCGTCGTGTTTGAGGACTTTCATGCCTGTCCAATAAATATTTGCTCTTCCGGGAAGACTCAGGCTATTGACATTGCCATTTGCCGCCGCCGTTGTCGCCCCAACAATCTCGCCCAGTTTATAGTGTTCGACAATACCCATGACGCTTTCTGCATAACTGATTGCACCACCACCTGTTAAAAAGACAATCTTCCCTTTTATGCGTGGCATTTTAGGCTGAATTGCCCAGCGACCGCTCGTATCATAGCCTACAAGCCGCTCTTGATCAGGATAGAGAATTTGAGGAATATTCCAACGAGCGGAAGTAATTACCGTGTCGGTGAGATGATGCAGAATGTCATTATTGTTCGGATAGCCGCGCAAATCAATAATCACGCCTTTTGCTTGCGCAAACTCAGAAATTTTTTCACGCAATTCTTCCTTTGGCATTTGCGACATATCAACATACCAAACAGCGTCCGTCGGCGTAGAACCGCGTATTTTCTTGGTGGACGGGTATTCATATATCCTTCGATACCATTTCCGCTCGGTTGCGATAGTGAGTATTTGCCCATTGCGATTCACCGTTAATTGCACCGTTTTATCAGGCGTGTACAAGAGACCCAAAACCGCTTTTGCGCGTTTCCACTGTGGCGAACCAGATATGACTGCTTCCTCATTCGCAAGCAATGTTCGCGTATCGTTGCCGTCAATATTCACGATAATATCTCCCCGCTTCAACAGCGAATCTTGGGAAGCAAGCACAATCAACTGACCTTCGATATTTTCCGCGCTGACAGGAAGAAGCAGATTAGGCGTTCCCTGATAATAGTCTGCGTGTCCGTCGCATAAGTGTTCCAGCATCTTTCGCATCACCATTCTAAATTCTGGTGCAGATGGCTTCACCAGTGCCTCCGCGAGTGTGGTCGTGAGGATGCTATCCCAATTTGTGCCAATAACATCGAAGTACGGATATGAGTGTTGAAGCGCATTCCACGCCATAATGACGCTTGCAAGCCTTGTGGGTTCTTGTTCTATCATCATGTGTTTTCCGTCATACCCTTCCAGAGTATTGAGCATCCATCCCAAATCCTGCGCACTTTTTGGCGTTGTGCCAAGCGTGGAAATGCTATCGGTATAAAGCGCGACCGGAAGAGCGCACCGCAAGCCACCCGCAAGGTTTTTGAGCAATGTTTCGCCGCCACTAGGTTTTGTGGTAAAAAGTTCGCCGCGAAAACTGCGCTCTGCTTGTCCTTTGTCTTCGATAAGAACGCTGTTTACTCCAAAGTAGCTACTGTCTTGCGTAGGAGTGAAGGAATACTGCGGAGAGGAAGACCATCCTTTGAAGATTGTTCCTGTTGTTGTCGAAGAAAATTCCTCAAAACTCGGATTGGTGAGCGCGATAGGTCGCCATTCTTCCTTATTGTTCTTTCGGATGAAAATGCGAATATCATCCACCCAGACTTTACCGCGCCCCTTGAGAAAACAACCATAGCAAAGACCTATCGCATTACTATCAACGTCGCCAATAACACTGTATTCACTCCATTGTTGCATTGTTATTGGACGGTCGTCCATATTATTGAAAAACCCTGTTTTGCGATTTGGTTTATCCACCCGCAACCATAATTGACCGCGATTATTGCTACCTTTTACGTCGGCGCGTACTGCGGCGGTCAGCTTGATTTGCTGTCCACGCAAGGCAAGAACAGAGGTGATACTTTTTGAACTGGTGTCGAGGCATTGTGTCATTGTACCAAAATCTGATAAACTGCCCGTTACAATATTCGCTTTATTCAGGCGAATACTCCGATACATCGAACCACCAGAAAATTGCGATGCTCCTAATTCCATCCCTCTATGCTGCCACGCAACCACCTGATGCTGCACTGGATTCCCCGGAACCGCATCGGATATGGGTTTTTCATTCGCATTGAGGATTTGCAAGGTTGGTGCAATAGGGAGAAAGAGTGTTTCCAGCGCAGATTTAAGTTCGTCCATCGTGCGGGCAGTTTTCACCTTCGAGGCTCCGTAAATGGCGAACTGCTCCCAGTTCACACGCAGCGCTTCATCGCTGGGGTGGAAATAGCGCACATACCCGTAGAGTTTCGCAAAAGCACGGAGATTGGTAACGGCTTGTTCCTGCGTGAGTTCGCGTGGAACTTGCGTAACAGCTTGTGTTGAGGTCGTTTTTGCAGGAGCATTTTTTACAGAAGGCTTTTTTTGTGCAAAACTGTCTGGCGCAAAAACCGTAAACACAAGCAATAATGCGGCAACACGGGCAAAAATATGGTTCATATATTCAGGAGAAAAAGTGAAGATAGAATGGGGAATATGTTGGCGTTTTATATGGGCTGGATGCCTCAAAATCTGAAAATACTTGCGGGATCCATACCATACAAAAGTTCTGGAGGTGTCATGGGATCTACTCTGCTAGGGCAATTCACACAGAGCGCATCACCACGAAACTGCGCTGTCCGTTCTTGCGTAGGGCGCGTAAAATCGAATTGCAGCCCTTGAATCGTTGTCCAAGGCTCTGCACCTATCCTTGGTCTTGGAAAGTCGTATGTAGGCGAAAGCATATTTTCTGATTCAAACGCCTCTTCTTCCGCAATTTCTTCTTTTTTAATTTCAACTTGCTTTTGCTCAAATGCTAGATTGGGCAAGGCTTCCAGGCTTGTTTTGCGTAGTCTCTCTAAGGTGCGTCGAGTAATTACCACCTGTTGTTTTGTCAATGAAACAGCACGTGGCGAAGGAATGGTAAACGTCATAGAGGCTGATGCTTGCGGCGATGGAATAGCGAGTATTGTTGCTTGGTGCAGCGCGGGCGACGGCAGAATATTCACACGAACAGCAACGACTGCCAGAACAACAGCACACAAACAAATACACGTAGCAAAGCCAATATTCAGCGATGTAAAACCTGGTAGCGATATTTGCCAGACACTATTGAAACGCTGAAAAATATCGGCAAATAGCGTCGTATGGTTGTTCGTAACCGTGTTCAACAATGCTTTTTTACTGGACTGAGTATGTGCGCGGCGTTCCAGCATTTGCAACAGCTCTTCCCGCGACGGTGGTGGCGAGGGCGTCATTGCATCAAGCTCCTTGCGAGCCGCTGCGGTGTAATCGTAAAGCGTTTTTTGTGATTTTGTGTTCATGGTGTTTCTGGTAAAAAAATAGATGCGATAACATCAGTGGTAAAACTTTACACGCGCAAGTGTGTATTAATGCAGCTTTCATGCTTCATGCTTCATACTTCATCCTTTCCTACGATACTCCGAGCCGCTTCGCAAGAAGCGCACGACCGCGTGAGACGGAGACTTTGACACTAATAACCGAACGCTCTTGTGCCTCGGAAATCTCCTGCATCGAAAATCCCAAAATTTCAAACATGATTACCGCTTCGCGCTGTTGTTCGGGCAAGGTATCAAGCGCGTTGTAGAGAAGTGTAACGTCTGTTGACCGCTCTGAGGCGTGGTCGCTGAACATATCGTAATCTTGTGCAGCATCCCACGTTTCACCTTCAACTGTCTCAAACACGTGTGTTGATGGCGCTTTTACGGTCATGCGCTCCGTGCGCTGCGCTTTACGGTGAAGGCGCGTTGCAATCGTAAAACAATAACTCAGAAGTGCTTCTTGATACTGAATTTTGCCAAAATTCTCGAATGCTATTGCAATAGTCTCCGCAATAATATCCTTGCAAAACTCTTCATTACTTGCGTTGCGACTGCCATTTCTCCACACAAGCGCACGAACAAAGCGTTCCAAATGAGGATACACTTGTTCTATTGCGGAAATATATTCCAGATGAAGGGTTGATACGCTCATAGAAGATAAGTGTGCGAAATCGGAAAAAGGTTACATGAAAAAATTACAAAAAAAAACGTCGAATAGTGATGACTATTCGACGTTTTCTCAAAATGCTTCTGTTAGCAACAATGTCATTACGCTAAGACCCTCACCCTGCCTCTCCCAACGGTAGAGGACTCCAAGAAGCAGCCCTGTGTCTTGCCGTTCTACCCCTGACAGAAGGGTTGGGATAAGGATTCTTCGGGGGTTCCAAACAGTCTCTTAAAACTCCAACGTCACACCAATACTCGGCAAAACACCAATCGAAAGAATCGGGTCGGCTTTTTGGGTGCGTGGATTCCATCGGAAGCCGCTCTGGTTGCGCTGTCCCGTGACATTCTGCACGTCAATATACGTTACCAACTGCACGCCGCTAAAGTACCAGCGTTTATCCAAGCGCACATCTACACCGTAGAAGAACGGCAAACGATCACCTTCGTTGTAGCGCGAAAAATCAATCGAACCCATTGGCAGGCGTGTTTCGCGGGAGCGTGTCGGCGTGTCCACAAACGGGGTTGTCGGAAGCCCCGTGGAAGCACGAACTTTCGCGCTTAATTCCCATTCGGTATCGAAGCGGTAGCCTGCAGCGATATTTCCAATAATAGGCGTATCGAATGCGCCCACACGCCGCACTCCGTCCAATCCTGTAAATTCTGTTCGATTCGCACTGATGCTTATCAAGCCATAAAGCGGGATTTCGCTCAGTTTTTTCTGCAAAAATACTTCAATACCAAACGCTCTGCCCGCACCAACACTCGCTATCGGCTCCAGACCAAAAGGAATATCATTGGAAATATCATCAAAACCATTCGGCGCTAAGACCGACTGCGGGCGGTAAAGCCGCGCCGGATAGTTCGAGTAATCTTTGTAATACGTCTCAATTTGAAATTTCAAATCCGGCGCGAGAATATGCTCATAGCCCAAGACTGCTTGGTCAACACGAATCGGCTCAAGCGCATTGCGGTTGGACGGGTCGCCAATAAGCCAGATAAATTGCGGTGTTTGGTAATATCGTCCACCGCTCAAATTCAGGGTTTGGAATGGTGACAGCGCATAACTGAGTGCAAAGCGCGGCGACACGACAAATTGCGTATTCAAAAAGTTATTGTAATCCGCCCGCACACTCACGGTTGTCCGAAAATCCGGCGTTAATTGGTACGCTGCCTGTGCGTAGGTGGCATTGCGGAAAGCGGTAAAATTGGTATCCACATTCAGAGCGCGAGGAATACCGTTGTTGTCTAAACGGAAAAATGCGGGAAGAAAAATATCATACTTGAGTGTACTGGAATACTTCGCAATATTGCCAAAGCTGAGTTCCAATTTGTCGTCCATTTGCAAGACCACATCGGCTCTGAGCGAGGTTTCACCTTCGGTGGAATAATTACGGAAAATATCGCGCAAAAGCGTGTCGCGCTGCGAGGTCTGATATTTACTAAAGGTTCGCCCCAGCGTCACGTTCATAAAGCCATTGCCTAAAAGTGTTTTCCACGTCAAGCCGGAAAAATACTGATCTTGCGCCGGAGCCGTGATTCGGCTGTTGGCAATACGTTTTTCTTCGGTATCATTATTGAACGCTACCGTTCCGAGCGCACCGATAGCCAAAAAGGAAATCGAATTTTTGCTGTCAATTTTTTGGGTGATTTTCGCCGTAAAGTCCCAGTATTGCGGAATAAAACCAAAGCCGGCAAGCGTGAAGATGAAATCCAAATAACTCCGCCGCGCTCCCACCAAAAAGGAGCCGCCCGCCGCCGTCGGACCTTCGGCAATCACGCCAAAACCCGTTGCCGACAAATTCACTTTGCCCGAAAAGCGCTCACTATTGCCGTCGCGGAGCGTCAGATTTGTTACCGACGAAACGCGGTCGCCATATTTCGCTCCAAACCCACCTGTCGAAAAACTCACATCTTTCACAAAATCAATATTGATAATCGAAAGTGGTCCACCCGTCGAACCTTGCGAACCGAAGTGATTGATATTCGGCACTTCGATATTATCCACCAAAAATAAGTTCTCGAATGGCGCACCACCGCGCACAACCAAATCATTTCGTCCGGCTTGCGTGACCGCCACGCCCGGAAGCAATGCCACAGCGCGGACAACATCTTCTTGCACACCTGGCGCACGGCGAATATCCTCAGCATTCAAAAGCTGCGTACTGGTAATCGTTTCGCTGTTTTTGCGAAAGTAGGTTGCTTCCACTTCCGCGCCTTTGAGTTGTATGGCGGCTGGACGGAGTTCAATGCTCAGAATATATGGTTTTGCCGCACCCACAAAAACATCCGATTGAATAAACGACTCATAGCCCAAAATCGTGAACTTGACCGAATACACTCCTGTTGGGATATTTTTCAAGGCAAATTTTCCGGCGGTATTCGTTATCGCACCAAGTTTTGTGCCGACAACTTCTATTTTAACCCCTACCAGCGCGTCTTGTGTCCCTGCGCTTACGACCGTGCCTTCAATCGAACCCTTTGTTTTTGGAGCGGTTGTCGAAGTTTCTATGGTGGCTGTTCCGGTCGAACTACTTGTACCTGTTTGTGCGACCATAGGCTGTGCGTAACTCATCAGGAGCAGTGTAGTGCAAAGCCCGATGTATCGTCTCGCAATAGTAAATTTTTTCATGCAGAATGATTAAAAAGTATTTCAAAAATGGAATAATTAGTGCAATTTTGTAATATCAATCTAAACCAGCGCCATTTCTCCAAAGTTCCCACAAGCGAAAAAAGATGGAAAATTATTATGGAAACCGCTCAGATAGATAGCTTCCCGACCAATCGCTACGAAAACATCTTGCGTTTAATTACCCTTTGGCAAGACTTTGAGCGTCAGAATGGCGCAGATGCACGATTGGAAAAATTTGGCGCATGGATGCAGGAACAAATGCAGCAACGTAGCCGTGAAGATGGCTCCGATGCAGGTTTTGCGCCCTCTGCGCTTTTTCCGCCTTCATCAGCGTCAAAAAATCAAATCCCCTTCCCCAACGTTGATGCAATGGCGCATCTGCGCATGGATGCTGACGGGATGATTAGTATTCTGCTCGGACGAATGGGGCGGTATTCCAAGATGTACATTAAAAAAGCATTTGAAGGGCAGCGTATTACCTCAATTGACGAGTTTGTGCTCATGGCAGCAATTATGCGACACCAGCAATCGCAAGGCGAACCAACAAAATCGGAAGTCTATTCGGCAACGCTCACCGAGGTCACAACGGGGGCAGAAATTATGCGGCGTTTGGAAAAAGCGGGCTTTTTGGAGGAATACAGCGACACCAAAGACAAACGAATGCGCCGTGTCCGCATGACGGCAAGTGGCAAAGGGGCATTTTTTCAAGCAGCGCAGCAAATGGGTGCGGCAAGCCACATCGTCGCCGGAACGCTGACGGACGCACAAAAACAGGATTTGATTCGCTTGCTCACCCAACTTGACGCTTTTCACCACACCATGTACGCCGAACACCGCATGGAATCGTTTGCTGAGATGGACAGCTACGCCGCACAAGAGCGCGCACGTATAGCAAATATCAGCACAGCCGCGCAACAAGGATAGACTTTGCTATTACAAAACCAGCCATTTTTCACAATTATTTAACATCCTGCACCACGATTTTCCTGTAACTTTATCGTATTTTTGTCGTAGAAGATTCGTTCAAACTTCCCTCACCTTTCTCACCACTCCTCCATGAGACCTTGCTTCTCCACCAATCGCTTCGCAAGCTGCGCGATTCTCGCTTGTTTATTTATATTCGCCACACACCGCACCAATGCTCAAACCGAAACCATCGTTGTTTCGGCAAGTGTTGTTGACAGCGCTACACGCTCTCCCGTCACGGGCGCACGAGTACAGCTCTTGCGAGCAGATAGCAGCCTCATCACTGGTACTGTTGCTGACCGCAATGGGGTGTTTTTTCTCAAAGGCGTTCCGGCAGGACAATTCCTGCTTTCCTTGCAATCCGTCGGATTTGCCACCAAAATCAGTAAAATCACCGTTCCTGCGGCAATCACAGGCAAAATGGACACGCTCCGCTTACCGCCTTTCCGATTGTCGTCCAGCGCCGTTAAAACGGGCGAAGTAGAGGTGGCAACAACAGCACTCCGCGCCGAAGTACGCGGCGACACCACCGAATACAACGCCAAAGCCTTTAAGACCGACCGAAACGCCGTCGCCGAAGATATTATCCGCAAAATGCCCGGAGTCGAGGTGGACGCAAGCGGCACGGTCAAGGCACAAGGCGAAAACGTGCGGCGTGTGCTGGTGGACGGAAAACCCTTTTTCGGCGATGATCCTTCGGCGGCGTTGAAAAATCTTCCTTCGGAAATGATTGACAAAGTACAAGTGCTGGACCAAATGAGCGATCAAGCCGCATTCACGCGGTTTGATGATGGTGATCGTACCAAAACGCTGAATATCATCACCAATCCCAATAAACGCATTGGGCAGTTTGGAAAAGTCTATGCGGGCTACGGTTCAAACACGGATGCCTTCACAAGCCGCTATACGGCGGGTGGAAATATCAATTTTTTCAACGGCGACCGTAAAATCTCCATTCTGGGGCTGTCGAACAACATCAACCAACAAAATTTCGGCATTCAAGATATTTTGGGACTGCTTGGCGGCGGTGGCGGGAATATGGCTCGTATGATGAGCAACCCCAGCGCAGCAGCAGCCATGCGGGGCGGTGGCAATGCTACCGTTATGCGCATGGGTCAAGGTGGTGCGGGTGGTAGCGGCAATCCCGGCGATTTCCTTGTGCCGCAAAGCGACGGTATCACCTCGGCGCATGGTTTGGGCGTGAATTATACCGATATGTGGGGCAAAGACGTGAGTGTGACGGGCAGCTACTTTGTGAATTTGACCAATAACGACGCGCAACAAGCCCTCCAGCGCCAATACTTCCTTGCAGACGGCATCCCGCCGCAAACAAGTACACAAGGCTCCATCAGCAATACCCAAAATATGAATCACCGCGTGAATCTTCGCATTGAAGCAACCTTGGATTCATCCAACTCCCTTATTTTCACGCCTCGTGCAACCTTTCAAACCAACAATCGCACCTCCACAAGCGATCGTGCGACCTTTGTTGTTGCATCGTCGGGCAACTCACGCACACTGAATACGACGCGCTCCGATGGGGCTTCTGACAATCTCGGCTATTCTTTGGGCGGCGACCTGCTTTGGCGGCATAAATTCCCTGTGGAAGGGCGCACACTTTCGATCAATATTTCCCCCAGCTACAATCGAAATCAGGGCAATCAAATCAATAATGCGCTCAACGGCTTCGCTGCTGCCAATCAAGCATCAGGGCTTCTTTTTGATACCGTTCGCCAAGAAACGCCGATTTTTGGCAATTCTCTGGGACTGGGCGGAAATGTCTCCTTCACAGAACAAATCCACGACAAAGGCAGTCTGCAAGCGTCTTACAACGCGAATTGGTCGCGCTCCGAGTCCGACAGGCAAGTATTCGATTTTAGCCGCACCTCAGGCGATTATACCCAGCAAAACACCTTGCTTTCCAACGTTTTCACGAGTTCCTACATCACGCACCGTCCGGGCTTGACCTACCGTTATGCCTTTGCGACGGGAGCAAACTTTTCGGTAGGTGTGGATTATCAAGCGGCGTTTTTGAATGTTGCACAGCAGTTTCCAAGCCAGTTCACCGCCGCAAACCAGTTCACGAACGTCCTGCCATCGGCAAGTTTTACCATGCGTTTTGGCAAAACGGGGAATTTACGCCTCAATTACCGCACGTTTACGAGTGCGCCCAGCATTCGTCAGCTTCAGAACGTCCTCGACTTCTCCGATCCGCTTCGGCTCTACCTTGGCAATCCGAATTTAAATCAAGAATATACCCATAGCATTTTTGCAAACTACGGCGTGTTCGATATGGCAACGGCAAATTCGATGTTCTTTTTTGTCGGTGTCAATTTCACGGATAACAAAATTGTCAATGCAACGACGATTGCGCCGCGTGATACCGTAATTCTGCCGGAAGTGCGCTTGGTCTCGGGCGGGCAGTTCACACGTCCTGTCAATGTGAGCGGATTTTGGAGTGGTCGCGCGTTTGGTTCCTACGGATTTCCGCTTGAACTTTGGCAGGGCGCAAAGCTGAACGTCAACGTTGGTGCGGGCTTGACGTATTCGCGGGATATTAGTTTTATCAATACCCAGCAAAATAATGTTGATAATTACGGCATTACGCCTTCGCTGACCTTGAGTAGTAATATCAGCGAAAATCTTGATTTTACCATATCGGGTCGCAGCGCCATTACGATTGCCCGCAACTCGCTTCAATCATCACTGGACAACACTTTTTTGGTGCATAATCTGTATGCAAAACTGAATTGGGTCTTTTGGGAAGGATTTTTGCTGTCGGGCGATTTCACCTATATCTCCAATAACGGCTTATCAAGCGGCTTCAATCAAGCGATTCCCCTTCTTTCGCTCGGCATAGGAAAGCGCTTTTTGGATGATAAACTGGAAGTCAAACTTTCCGCCTTCGATGCACTCAATCAAAACACTGCCATTACCCGCAGCGTGAGCAGTACCTACATTGAGGACTTACAGACGGTGGTTTTGCGGCGCTATGCACTTTTAACCGTGACGTATAATTTACGGGCGTTTTGATGGGATGCACTGGGGGCGATTGCGGCGCACACGATAACTACGGAGTATGTTTCCACCGTCTGTGTTGCCATGCCCATAAATCGGGGCGTTGGCGAATCGCATCTTCGAGGGATTGAACGTGGCGGCGGGTGAGTTCAAGAATACCATCTTTGTCCGGCGACAAGTCTTCATGCGGGATACGGTGAAATTCTGCTGTGTAGCGTCCGTCTGCGCCGCGCACGGCAAATGCCGTAAACATGGCGGCATTGCGCTTGAGCGCAAGTGCGGCAGGAGCTTCGTATGTGGCGGCGGGGATTCCGAAAAATGGCACAAACACGTCGCGGTCGGCAGTGGCGGCTTGGTCGGCAAGCAGGGCAATTGCCTCGGCTTGGCGAAGACGCTCCAAAATAGTACGAGCGGCTTTGTCCATTTGAATCATGCGATTGCCTGTCCGCGAGCGATACCAGTGCAAGTATTGTTCAGCATACTGATTCGATTGCGGCGCAACGATGACCGACGTTGGGATATTCGTATAAAGCGGAAAGGTAAATGCCAGGAGTTCCCAATTACCAAAGTGACCAGAAATGAGTAACACGCCGCGTCCGTTGCGTATTTCTTCTTCGATGGCTTCGGTGCCGTGCATATCAATCATTGCACGGGCTTCGCTTGGAGTAATATGCGGAAAAGTCAGGAGTTCGACAAGCGTTGTGCCGAGACTGCGATAGGAAGCACGGGCAATCATACGCAAGGAAGTGTCGTCACTATCAGGAAAAGCACGACGAAGATTCTCCAGCGTTATACGGCGACGCGAAGCACTCAAAAACCGCAGAATTTCTCCGGCGTATCTGCCGAGACGTGAGCGTCCTTGGGGTGAAAGCCGATACGCCATCAGACCTAAAGCACGCAAAAGAGCGGTAATTACACGTTGAATTGGTGATTTCACAAATGCCAATAAGAGTTTGGGAATGTAGAAATACTATACAAGAATAGCATATTTACTCAATTATCCCAAAAACTTATTCCGCTCTTTTTTTAACTCACGGAGAAGATATTGAAGACGCTTGCTGGAAATGCGCTTCTCGGCAAGCGGGAGATAACGCTCGGTTGTGTTGTTGATGTAGGTAATCGGATTGCGCTTGAGGTTAAATTCCAAACAACGAAAATTATCCAAACGTGCCGTCAAACGAATAAGCAAGCAATCTTCGCTGGCATTGTGCAGTTTTTCCACGTGTGCCAAATCAATTTCGTCGGGTTTTTGACGCTGTTCGTTGAGGTCTTTGGTAAGGGTTTCGACGATGTAGGCAACGTATTGACCAAAATTATATTCCAGCACTTCTTTCGTCACCGTCGTGGAATCCTCTAAAACATCGTGGAGCAGAGCGGCGGAAAGAATGTCAACATCGTAACATTCTAATTCATCAATCAAAATTTTGCACACTCGCGTCGAGTGGTAAAAAAACGGCGTACCGTCATTCCGAATAATCGGCTCGTGGACGCTTTCCGCCAATTCGTAGGCGCTAATAATTTTATGAATATCCAGCACATCAACATAGTCCTTCAAACGCTCCTCTAATTCATCTTTGGAAAGATAGGTGCGGTTATACGGCGTAGCGTTTGGTTCAAGATTAAAGTAGCGTTGCGTCATAGCAAAGGGCGATTACAGATGAAAAATCTGGGGAGGTCATGTTCCGTTTGAATGTTGAGTTTTTAAGTCGGAAATGGAAGCTCTGTTGAGCGTAATTTTGGATAATATCGCCAGCGCTTCCATCACGCAAAGATACGTTCTTTCCAATCGTTACACAAGCATTTAGACACCCTTTGCCAAGGGCAACGTGAAGGTAAATGTCGTGCCAACGCCCTCGGTGCTTGTTACCCAAATTGTGCCACCATTTTTTTCGACAAGTTCTTTGCAAAGAATCAACCCCAAGCCTGTTCCCGTCTCATCTTCGGTGCCTTTGGTGGTATGAACAACATCAATGCGAAACAGCTTATTGGCATCGTCTTTGCTCATACCCACGCCTGTGTCACTCACGGAAACTTCTACCAACTTGGGTTTTTTCAGGCTTTGCGCCGCAGTGATCGTCACCGAGCCGCCTTTCGGTGTGAATTTGAGTGCATTCGACACCAGATTCTGCACCACTGAGCGAATCATATTTTCATCGGCATAGACGGCAATATCGCCCGAAACCTTATCACTAAGCGCAATGCCCTTGCCGGCGGCATTCTCACGAAGCAACACCTCCACTGGCGCAGTAATTTCCTGCAATGCCAAAACCGTTGGAACAAATTTCATGCGTCCGGTGTGTGCTTGCGCCCATTTGAGCAGATTTTCCATGAAATCAAACACGTTGTTGGCTTGCGAGTTCAGCGCTTCGGCGAGTTCTTTAATTTCGCCGCGCTCAAGGTCTTCTGAGCCTTCGGCAAGAAGGCGGGAAATGCCCAAAAGCGAAGAAAATGGGCTGCGAAGGTCGTGCGAGACGATAGAGAAAAATTTATCTTTGCTACGGTTAAGGTCTTCCAGTTCCTTCTGTTTGTGCATCATTTCGCCATTGAGTTGCAGCAGCATATCCGATTGGCGCTCCAAAGCGGCTTTCTGCTCTGAAATGAGCGTTGTATAATGCTGCATATTGGCTTGTGTCGCTTTGCGGTCGCTAATATTCTCCAGCATCCGAATCACAAATGTCGGCTTTCCACCACCGTCGCGGACGAGTGAAGCCGTTACATTTGTCCATATCGGTGAACCATTTTTCTGGACGTGTTGCAATTCCAGTGTGTAGGAATCAACCGAGCCGGAAAGCAGTTCGTAGAAAAGTTCTGCGCTACGGTCGCGGTCTTCGGGACGAATAAATTCCAGAAAATTACGGTTGTGCATTTCTTCTTTGCTATACCCCAAAAGGCGCTCTAATTGGTCGTTGCAGGTGAGATGCTGTCCTTGGGGATTCAAAATGGAGATAGCAAGCGGCGCACGGTCGAAAATCGTGCGGAAACGCGCCTCGCTACCACGCAATGCCTGTTCAGCAAATTTTCGCTCAAAGGCATGAACGAGTGTTTCTGCCGTCAGGCGCAACATCCGCACTTCCTCTTTGCTCCAAACGCGCTCTTCTTTGACGGCACTCAAGCCGATAAGCCCTATAACACGACCTTCGATATGCAAAGGCACGACAAGGAGCGATTGTGTGCCGGAAGCCCGCAAACTCTCTCGCAAGGTTGCAGCTTCATCCGGCAGACTGTCCAAACGTGCTATTTGCAGCGACCGAAGCTGCTCTAAGCGGTCAAATGCCCAGCGCAAGCCTGAAGGCGCTATTTCGCGGATTTGAATGGCGGATATGCCCGGAGCAGACCAGCTATACGCATCGCGCATAACATCCGTTCCAATGCTGTTGCCAAGAGCCTTGTCCAAACCTGATTGCGAGGTAAGAAAAATATAGCATCGGTCGGCTTTCGTGAACTCACCTATTTGCTTAATACTCTCTTGTACAGTAGCATCAATTTCTGCTATTGGCGTTTTGGCAAACATTCGGGAAATAGAAGCGGTAGCTTTTTCCAATGTCGAATGGTACGACAAGAGTTCTTGCGTCTCGCGGAGTGATTGAATATTTTGGAGATACCCCAAAATAACCTGTACACCGCCATCTGCCGAGCGACTCATCACATAGCGACGGTCTTGAACCCAACGATACTCCCCATTCGCACAGCGCATACGGGCTTGTACATCAAAGAATGGCTCTTGCGTATTGTCAACACTAGCGTCAGATAATGGAGCATTCATGAGATCTAGCTGCTCTTTGTGCAGTTTGACAATCGCATCGCGCTCTTCCGGGTGCAGATGTGCCGTCAGCATATCGGTCGTCCCAGCAACAACGTCGCCAGGCGTATAGCCATAACGCTCAATTGCGTGGTTGACGTAGATATAGCGCCGTTGTTGGGGTTCGTAAAGATAAATCACGTCCGGCAAGAGCGTATCAATGACCTGCACAAGCCATTGATTAAATGCCAAATGCCCGGCAAGTGATCCGTTGGAATCCTGATGCGGAGTGCTGTGCAACGCAGGAAACAGCGCCACACCAGCAGCGCCGCTTAAAATTGTGGAAAGACGCTCAAATGCTGCATCATCGGTGCAGTATTGGCGGAGTTGTTCGATGTAGCTTGCAGTCATACTGTCTATCCGAGCGTTATGGGACGGCATGGGACGTTCCCCGAATCGTTCTTTATTGCCAGCGAAACTCTCGATTGTTCGTATCATTCAATCCTTGTATTCGTTACTATGAAAATTGTTGCCAAAAAGACGAACAATATAACAAATATTCACAAATCGTGAAAGAAAAGATTAACAAGGAGACAATACCCATGGAGCGGTAAGAAATGTTCTCATTTATGCTGCTGCGCCCACAAACTATGCTCGGAGAAGCGCGGCTGGCGGCGATGGTGCATCGTGCTGCGCGTGAATACAGCAGCGGCGGCAAGAAGTTCTTGCATTGACACTGGAACCTGTTTGTGCCAATGTTCTTGCACAAAAAATGTTGAATATTTCCCGGAGCGGAACGGTTCGGAATCAATCGCAAATCGGCAAAAGGGAATTGTCGTATTGAAGCCGCTCAGATGGTAATTGTCCAGCGCCCAGAGAACCCGTGTAATTGCTTCATTGCGGTCTTGCCCCCAAACTATCAACTTTGCCGCCATCGAATCGTAGTGAATACCGCTTTCATAGCCGACATACAATGCCGATTCGTTGCGAATAAATTCCGCTTCCGGCAGAGACAAATACGAAATCACACCAGAATCAGGGAAAAAGTCGTTATAGACATCTTCAACGCAGATGCGGCACTCAATGGCGTGTCCTTTCGGAACAATATCGGCTTGAGTAAGTGTGAGTTTTTCGCCTGAAGCGATGCGTAATTGCTGCTCGACTAAATCCACACCCGTCACCATTTCTGTCACCGGATGCTCGACCTGAAGCCGCGTGTTGACTTCCATAAAATAAAATTTGCCCGAAGCATCCAGCAAAAATTCCAGTGTTCCGGCGTTGGTGTATTTCGCTGCTTGCACAAGACGGGAAGCTGCTTCGCCCATTGCTTTGCGGAGTTCGGGCGTAATGGCGGTCGAAGGCGATTCTTCCACGACTTTCTGGTGACGGCGCTGAATCGAACACTCACGCTCCGGGAAATACAGGACGTTGCCGTGATTATCAGCAAGAATTTGAATCTCAATGTGGCGCGGATGAACGATATATTTTTCGATAAAAACACGGTCATCGCCAAAAGCCGTGAGCGCCTCTCCCTGAGCGCCCGCCAAGGCACTTTCAAGGTCATCCATCTGCTCGACGACCCGCATCCCCTTTCCACCACCACCGGCGGCAGCCTTCAAAATCACCGGAAAGCCGATTTTCTCTGCGTATTCGCGCACTTCCGCGTAGGACGCAACAGCGCTCGTGGAGCCAGCCGCAAAGGGAACGTGCGATTTTTCGGCAAGAGCGCGGGCGGCAGTTTTATCGCCCAAGGTATCAATCGCTTCAGGCGACGGTCCAATAAAAACAATCCCCGCCTCAGCCACACGCTGCGCAAAATCATGGTTCTCCGAAAGAAATCCGTACCCCGGATGAATAGCCTCCGCACCAGTTTTGAGCGCCGCACCCAAGACTTTCTCCATGACGAGATAGCTTTCGCGTGGTGTAAACCCGCCAATAGCAACGGCTTCGTCGGCTTCTTTAACGTGCAGCGACTGAGTATCGGCATCCGAAAAGATAGCGACGGTAGCAATGCCCATTTTGCGGCAGGTTCGGATAATACGAAGGGCGATTTCACCGCGATTGGCGATAAGGATCTTTTTGAACATGAGTTTTGATGCAGGAAAAATGGCACAAAACGATTTGTAAGTAAACAACAAGTTACGGAATGAAGCGCTTTTGAGCAATTTTTTCTTGCGGGCTTTTTCGGAAAAAACAGTCCGCCCGCTTGGTAAGCGGGGATTCCGCCGGAGACGGAATTTTTTTGACCGCCCGACGCTTGTTGTGTAAATTGCGCCATAAATCTCTTGTAAGCCGCCATATTGCTTCATCCGAATTCTGCTCATTATGCCCCAAACATCCCGCAAAATCGCCCTTTACGCCCTATTACTTCTGCCCTTCGCGCTTGTCGTCATGTTTGCACCCGTCATTTTTGGCGGAAAAACGCTTCTGCCCGCCGACCAGCTTAATACGATGATGCTTCCCTACTCCGCAAAGCATGATTCGGTGAGGGTTTTCAACCATTTTCTTACCGACGCGATTGCGCAAGTGTATCCCTACAAAGTTCGCTGGCGGGAAAACGCGCTGAGGGGCGAATTTGCCTCGTGGAATCCGATGATTTTGGGCGGGCATCCGCACTACGCCTCCACATCCTTCACGCATTTCGACCCGACCAATCTTGTGCTATTGTTGGGCAAAATGCCTGCCGCTTACCACGCACAAATGCTGGTGAAACTGCTCATTGCGGGCGTGGGAATGTGGCTGCTCTTGGGAATCTTTCGCGTTGCCGAAGCAAGAATACATCCGCTTTTGCGGGCGCTTTTTGCGATGGCATATATGCTCAACAGCCTTTTTGTCACGACATTGCAGCATCAATGGCTCGTAGGCGCATTTTGCTGGGTTCCGTGGGCGTTGACGTTTTTGCTGCTTGTTGGTCGGGGCGAAAAGCGAGGGCGCAATGCCGCACTGAGCGCACTATTCCTCGCCTTTGCGTGTTTGGGCGGATCCTTGCAGACCGCCGCCATTGCGATTATGGCATTCGTCATCGTCGGGGCAAGTGCCATGCTGCCGCAAGCGTCATCATCGCCAGAATCATCGTTGCCGAAAGTATCATGGAAAAAAAGGTACATACGTGCGGCGCTTGCCCTAACGGGCATTGGAGCGCTTGCTTTTGCGCTTTCGGCGGTGATGTGGCTGCCGTCGTTGGAATTATTTCTCTACAACGAAAATATTCGTGCTGCGGGCAAAGCCTTCTCCATTGGAAATAGCCTCAAAAGCCTGCCATTGCTGATTTCTTTCGTCATTCCCGAACTTATCGGTACACCACGCGGCTTTGATATTGCCAAAATTGCCCAAGCCGATATGAACGATTTCAACGCATTCATCGGCTTTGCACCGTGGCTTTTCGGCGTTTTCGGCTGCTTTACGCTCTGGAAACGTGGCGGCACGGCGCAGAGCGAGACCACACGTTGGGCGCGAGGTTTTATCATGCTTGCAGCGCTTGGCTTGCTGATTCCGCTTGCAACGCCATTGTACAAGCTCATTTATCATCGCAGTTTTATTCTCTATGTGCTGGGAATGACGGTTGTAGGCGCTCTAGCGGCACAGGAAGTGTTTTTTGGCAATTCTGATGCGTCATCGTCAGCGCAAATGCGGCAAAAAAAAATACTCCGCTTTGCGGCGTGGGGACTGGCGCTTGTGGCAATCGGCTTGCTTGCGGGCAATATTGTTTTGGCATGGAAATACGAGCTGATTTACAACAAAGTACGTGCTGCCGTTGAAAGCAACATGGGCAATGCTCAACTCGCGGGCGGCAGCCGCGCATGGATGCTGGGGCGGGTCGAAAAATTCTTGCATCATTACTCGTGGCATAACCCAATGCTCTGGTTTGCGCTCATTGCCCCTGCGGGCGCATTTATACTAGTCTGGCGCATGGTTGTGGGAAAAATTCTTGCCGGGCAGCGCCTTTGGGCAATGACAGCGCTTTTTGCCGTGACAGCGCTCCAACTCTGGGGCGGTATTGCTTCGTGGTTGCCAATGGTTGATATGGAGCGCTATCCGCTTTATGCAAGCACACAAACAACCGATTTTCTGCGCCGTGATTCGTCGCTCCACCGCTTTTTGCCGCTTTTTGATGCCGCTTCGCACCGCGTTATGCAGCCGAACATTAACGATATGTACGGTATTGCTTGTGTGCAGGGCTACGAAAGTATTTTTGCACGAAACGCCTCGTTGCTTGGCGGAACGCTCTCGCAGCCGCCTTTGACGCAGGAAATTTTGATAGGTGGGCTGGCAAATCTTAAATATTACGTTGCTTCAGCGAAGAATCCCTACACGCATCCCGCGTTGCAACTGGTTGATTCCGGCGCAACGCTCATTTATCGAAATGTATTGGCGGAAGACCGTGCCTATATGCGCTACCGCTACCGCGTTGTGCATGGCGGGCGTGAACCGCGTCGAATGGTGGCTTTGCCTAACGCAGGAGCATTTATGCAACTTCTCGCCAACGACTCCACGTTTGCCAAACACGAAGTGCTGTTTGCCGAAGAACCAAGCGTGAAAATCATGCGTGACGACAGCCAAATACCGCACCACATCAGATTTTTGAGCTATGAAAATAATCGCGTCCGTTTGGAAGTAGAAACTGCCGAAAGCGGTTATTTGGTGCTTGCCGACAGTTACTATGCGGGCTGGAAAGCATTTGTCAATGGCACAGAGTCGCCAATACAGAATGCAAACTATGTTTTGCGTTCGGTCGTTGTTCCGCAAGGAAAAAGCATAATTGAATTTCGTTTCGAGCCAGTATTGGTGCGGCTTGGCGGATGGATAAGTTTAAGTGCTTGCATTTTATGCTTTGCCTTGATTATCTTGCAGCGCCGAAAATAATTCTCTCCCACTTTTTTTGATATTGTACCATGGAAATGCTCACCCGTGAAGAAATTGCCGCGCTCTACAGCGAGATAACAAGCCGTATTGAGAGCTGCCTCTACAAATGCAAAATGGATGAGCATTTGACGATGCTCTATATCTCGGAATCTGTCAAGGCATTGACCGGGTATGATGCGCACGAGGTCATTGGTAATAAATCCGTTAGTTTTACGGCGCTGATTCACCCCGAAGATGCGCAGCAAGTCACGCAGTCCATCAAGGAAGCGGCGGCAGCAAAAACCACATACGATATTGAATATCGCCTCAAACAGCGCTCCGACGCTTACGTTTGGGTGCATGAGCGCGGATACAGTTCGGTGGAATCGCTGAGTGAGCAGTATATCTATGGCTTTGTATCCCGCATCAACACTGGAACGGGCGATTTGCTGGCAACGCTGGGCAAAAAGAGTGTTGAAATTGAGGCTTCCAGCAACGAAATCGAAAAAATCCTCAAATCGCTCAATCTTCTCGCCGTTAATGCGACGATTGAAGCCAGCCGCGCTGGTGCGCAAGGAGCAGGCTTTGCGGTCGTTGCGAACGAAGTACAAAATCTAGCTGTGCGCTCGAAATCATCCTTGAGCAAAATTCAAGCGCTTATGCGCGAGTTCCGTCAGCTTTTGCGCCAACGATAAGTGCGTGGCAAAAGACGACACGGACGTAATTCACCCGTTCTACGCTTCGGAAAGCGTAGGACGGGGATCGGCGTAACACGGAAAAATGAGTGCTTTTTACCCCGTCTCCTGCCACAGACCACAATTTTTAGGAGATTTTCTTGTATTTTTTACTTTTTCTCCCTGATATACCTTCTCTTCTCCAATTCCCCGTCATAAACCCAAATTTTTATTGGGATTAACGATGATGTACTTTTTTGTTTTTACGGTTGCAGATATGAAATTCCGTGTGCAATCTCTACCCACACACAACCTGCAATCCACAGAGACAGATCATCTCCGACGCACTGTGCGGACATTTAAATCTCGCCCCAAAATCGTAATTCGTATTATCGCATTGCTTGGCAACCTTTTACTTCATGGATGCTATATTCCCGCAAGAATACCCGACAATAATAGTCGCATCGACACAGACAAAAACTCTTCTGTTGTGTTGCAGAATGATAAAAATGATAGTAAAAATGCTTCTGCATTGCCGCAAGATATTAAATACTATACATTTGCTGAAGATAAAATACCGGCACTTAAATCTGCCGGATTATTTGAAAATTATCTCGAAGTTCGTGAGTATTTATTTGATGAATTACTGAATAAAAAAAGAATCAATCAACTTGACCCATTCCGAAAAGAACGATATGGTAACACAAAACCTGATTCTATAATCGTCGAGGAAACTGCATCAGAGTTTGCCGAAGGAGAGATGAGCAAAAAACTCCTCGAATCATTAACATCACGAAAAATAGATGTATTATCGGAATATTTTCATAACGAAACTTTCCTTTATAAATTATTCATTGCTGTTCCACTAATTGTTATTGGGGAGATTATTGATATTCAAAATGATACAGCCCCAGCCGATGATGGCTTTAGTGTGAGTATTTTCATAAAGATACAAGAAATTATTAAAGGTCAATGCACTTTCCAAACGGTTATATTGAGGCAACGAGGTAGTTATGATGTAAAGGGTAACTATAATAGGGTTTCTAGCGCCGATCCCCATTTCATCAAAAATGATTCGTGGGTATTATTTCTTTCAAAGACACTGTATTTTGAAAAAATTTCGTATCTAGTCAGGTAGGTGTTTTGCCCTTTTGTTAAAATCTGGGCTAAAACTTGCAATAAGCTCTGAAAATCGCCCGATTTTTTACGATTCCTATTGCCGTTTTTACAAAATCGTCTCAATTTTGGAGAAATTGGAATAATGGCAATAGAAAAAATGCTGAAATTTATCAAAAAACGCCAATTTTTAGACCTGACTAGTTAC
>CANHDJ010000021.1 GCA_947459425.1 Ignavibacteria bacterium | reverse complement strand
TGATGCCATTGCGAACGATATTGGTACTGCCGCATTTTCCGCAGCTATGGGTATGGGTTTCGGTAATCATAGTGGAACGATAGAGGGAATAAACGTCTTTATTTCTTACAAACTTACATAAAATCATGTAAATTTATACCACTACCGATTGTTGTTCCGCTCATTTCAGCGAAGCAGTAACCCCCACGTGCTGCTGTAAGGATTGCTCAAAAATCAAATCGTCAAAGTCTTTTGGGCTTATTTTGCCAATGATAATTCGTATTTTTAGAGTTCGGTGGGAAAAATGGCTCAACCAGTAAGAATGAGGGAACTGAAAATTTTGTTATTTACAAATTTATGATTACACTATTAGGTCTTCTTGGTATTGGAATAGCTGCTCTCCTAATATATTGGGATAAATTTGGGCATATTTTTCAATCTCTAAAAAAAATTGAAACAGTTATTGCATTAATCTTGGGAGCATCAACAGCAGCCTTTCCATTTTCTTTGAAAATCGAGAAATTAGAACAGCTTTTTGGATATATCGAAGTCATCGCTCTCCATGCAAAGCAGTTTTTTATGTTTTATTTAGCACTGTTTGCCCTAATTCTTGTAATCGCAGAAAGGGCATACAATAAGCATCATAATTCGTGGCATACAGTTTTATGGTCGGTTTTAGGGGTAATTTTTTCACACTTAACGATTCTCATATTGATAACAAATACTGCGTTGAATCACGTTGATGGAGAAGGTCGAGTCGCTTTGATTGCTTTTTTTACTCCGCCCTTTGATATTATTTTGCTAGGAGTGTTATATTTTCAATATGTTTCTGTACTTGTCTGTTTGTCGGCGTTCATTCTAATTGCACATATTTCAATTGGATATATTAGGCTTTCAGCAAAGTAAATTTTTGGCATAATACTAAACCGAAACAGGTACTTCCCGCCTTGAAACGCCGAACTTGTCGCTTCCAGCGACGGGAAACGCCTTGGCTTGCGGTCGGACAATGCTTGCTTTTGTGCCTGTTTTTCCCTAGTTTAGGCTCCATGAAACCCAAAGTGTATATCGAAACCAGCATACCGAGTTTTTACCACGAAACACGCACCAGTCCTGAAGCCTCTTGGAATTACTAGCAGAAACGCCATGAATGAAGACCGATGATCTCTGGGAAATCCGCGCTGATTTGGGAAACCATGCCGTGCGATTTCTTGGCTTTTGGGATTCTGGAAATCTTATCGTCCTCACCAATGGCTTCACGAAAAAATCTGCCAAAACACCGCAACAAGAAATAGAGATTGCCACTGAGCGAAAACGAGATTATTTATTAAGGAAACCTCATGGATGATGTAGAACGCTACATAGCAGAGCGCAAAAAGCGCGACGCAGAGTTTGCCTTCGGATTTGATGAAGGCTATGAGCAATTCAAAATCGGTGCAATCCTACGTCAAGCAAGAGAATCTGCTGGACTAACGCAAGAGCGTTTAGCCGAAGAACTGCACACAACAAAGTCGGCAATATCTCGCTTAGAGAATCATGCTGAAGATGTACGCCTTTCAACGTTGCGAAAGTATGCGCGGGCAGTAGGTAAAAGCGTAGAAATTCAGTTGTTGTAAACGCTGGATGCTTCCCGTCTTGGAGCGCCGAACTGTACACTTCCGGCGACTGCCTGTGCTACGGAAGAAGATTATTCACGTATTTTTGAACGATTCCCAAGCACGAGCAGTTGCCAATAAAAAAGGCGTAGAGACCTGATATGATATGGTTTCTACGCCTTTGTTTTGTTTTGAAATTCTATGCCACCGCAATCGTTGCCTTTGCGTTTTCTATCGCATTTTACCTCGTTTTTTTGCAAATTGTAGTGCAGTAAACTCAGCAATAATCACGTCTCATCTCCTCAAATGGAACGCAGCTATGGAAGCCATAACACTTGATGTTTCCGCGATTGGCGGCTTGACCGATGACGAGTTTTTCAACCTTTGTTCATCCAATAGAATGCTTCGGATGGAGCGCACTGCAAAAGGAGAAATCATGCTCTTACACCCGACCGGTACAGGCTCCGGCTATCGCAATAGCGATTTAACGACACAACTTGGCATTTGGAACAGAAAACACCGTTTAGGTATGGTTTTTGATTCGAGCGCCGGTTTCACGCTGCCAAGCGGGGCGGTGCGGTCACCCGATGCGTCGTTTGTCCTTCAAGAGCGGTGGGATGCGCTTTCTGAGGAAGAGCAGGAGAAATTTGCTCCCATTTGTCCCGATTTTATTGCAGAATTACGCTCCAAAAACGATAGCCTTCTAAGTTTGCAAACGAAAATCCACGAAGAATGGCTGGGGAACGGCTGCCATTTGGCATGGCTGATAGACCCGTTTGACGAGATTGTGTATATTTATCGGCAAAACGGCACGGAATCTCGCGTCGAAGGCTTTGACAACACGGTTTCTGGTGAAGATATTTTGCCCAATTTTGTTTTAGAACTGCATGATTTACGATAAAAGAAGGAATATACTATGACAGCAACACTAGAATATACGCCGCTTGCAGGCACTACGCTACAAGACAGTATGCCGCCACACACTCTAGCGGAATATCTCGCCATGCCCGACGGTCCGCCGTATTACGAATTTATCAACGGAATCGCTCATTTTATGGCTTCTCCTACAACTTCCCATCAGGAATGTTTGCTCAATCTCGCAGTAGAAATGAGAACATTCGTCAAAAAAAGCCAACTCGGTAAAGTCTTTATTTCGCCGCTTGACGTGTATTTGAGCGATGAAGAATACTATCAGCCCGATATGCTGTTTGTCTCTAACGAGCGCAAAAGCATTATTCAAGAACGTATTCACGGTGCGCCGGATTTGGTGGTAGAAGTATTGTCGTCGTCCAATGCCTACAATGATTTAAGCCACAAAAAGCGGATGTACGAAGAATTTTCCGTGCGCGAGTATTGGATTGTGGACCCGTTGGAAAAGTCCGTGGAAATCTTGTTCAACACCGAGAATGGTTTTCAAATTGCATCGAAAGCATACGCCAAAGGTGTGGTACAATCTCAGATTCTCAGCGGTTTTGCCGTTGATGTCGAACAACTTTTTGCTGAATAAATTTTCTAACAGCAGGAGCATACATTATGGCTGAGGTCTTAGATTTTCCTCGTGTTTCTTTGGAACACACCATCGCGCCGCGCTCCTTGGCGGAGTATCTCGCCATGCCCGATGGTGCACCATACTACGAATTTATCAATGGAATTGCTCACTTTATGCCTTCACCAAGTACACTACATCAGCGCCTTTCGAGACGGCTTACTCATCGAATGGATAGATTTGTAGAGCAATACCGTCTGGGCGAAGTTTTTGCTGCCCCGCTTGATGTGTATTTCAGCGATGAAGAGTATTATCAGCCCGATATTCTCTTTGTTTCTCACGAGCGCAAAAGCATTATCCAAGAGCGTATTCACGGTGCGCCGGACTTAATTGTAGAAATTCTTTCTCCATCGAACGCCTACAAAGATTTAATCCACAAAAAGCGAATGTATGAAGAATTTCGTGTGCGCGAGTATTGGATTATAGACCCGTTGGAAAAGTCCGTGGAAATCTTGTTCAACACCGAGAATGGTTTTCAAATTGCATCGAAAGCATACGCCAAAGGCGTGGTGCAATCGCAGGTTTTACAAGGTTTTGCTGTGAATGTCGAGCAGCTTTTTGCTGAGTAAGTTCTTCAATTTTTCCTGAACAATGGAGGCATTATGACCGAAGAAACATACATCATGAGCAACGAGGTTCAAGCCAAACCTGAAGCGCTCTACGAGGGCTTATCAATGCCTGTGGAAGATTTTCTTGAATGGAAGCCTACTCACGCCGACGGCTGGAAATACGAATGGGACAACGGAATACTTATTGCTGAAGAGGAAACGATGAATGCATACCAACTTCTTATTTTTGATGCAATTTTGCGAGCATTTACTCAAACGCCGGAATATGCTGAAGGCGCAACGTTGATGCCGGAAGCACGGTGTAAATTTGAGAAACTCGGTCGCGCTCGGCAGCCCGATATTGCGTACTTCACGCAAGCCCAAATGAAATTGGGCGCTTTGGGCGAACATCCTGTTCCCGCCTTTGTTGTCGAGGTCGTTTCTACACACGACAATGGCAATGAATTGGAAAAGAAGTTGCGTGATTATTTTTCTGTGGGCGTTCAAACGGTGTGGTATGTCTATACCGACTTGGAAATTGTCAGAGTGTATTCCTCGCTGCGTCAGGGCGTGTACTGCGCCGGAGACGATATCTGCTCTGCTGCACCCGCGTTGCCGAATTTTCAGATGAAATCGGCGAGTATTTTTGCAAAATCATAAATCGTGAGAAACCGCATGGAAACTCGTGAACAACTCCACACGCTGATTGATGAACTGCCAAGCGAGGTCATCAACAATATCATGGACTATATTCTACAACTTGAAACGGCAATGCCCTGTCTGCAACAGCAAGAACACGCTATGGAGGACGATGTGCGGCTTGAGCGTAATTTTCAAAAAATTCTGGCAGAGGATGATAACCTTTTGCGGCGCTTGGCACAATAATTTGAAGTTTCGCTATGAAGAAGCAAGGTTTTATCAGTACAGATGAGGTTTTGGCAATTCACGCTAACCTCATTCGTCGGTATGGCGGCTTGTCTGGCGTGAGGGATAGAGGCTTGCTGGAATCGGCACTCGCCCGACCGTTTCAGAGTTTTAACGGTGAAGACCTTTACCCATCATTAGAGCAAAAAGCCGCAGCAATCCTTGAAAGTATCGTGAAAAATCATCCTTTTATTGACGGCAACAAGCGTACAGGCTATGTGCTGATGAGGCTGTTGCTGAATGCACAGCCCATGAGCAACGAACTCCTCAAAGCATCTTTCTTCGTAGATCTTCCGCTACGTCTGTTGTAGGCAATTTTCTGATTCAAAACAATAAGCACTTTTGCAAAATCATAAATCGTGAGAAACCGCATGAATACTCGTATTTTCAAATTGTACATCATCAAGGCGCTAGTTGTGGCATCGCTCATGGCTTCGGGAGCAGTGTTTCTTGTTCTTGCCGCGACGTTTACATCTTCCAGAGTTCCACAACCTCAATGCGGACAATGGGAATTTGCCGTAAACATTGATCAATACTTTCCAGCCTATAACAAATGGCTTTGGGACATTTCTCATCCGGTAAATAAAGACGTAAGCGATTGTTATCTCGGAACTAGAACACTTGGTTATATCCCTGTTTATCTTCCATATACGCCAACAGGGAAAATGAGCGGCTGGTATCCTTGGATAGTTAGTCCAGGGGAGAGCTACTATGCGATATTAGCTGTCGAGGCCTCACCAAATCTTCATTCACCAAGAATTATTGAAAGAACACGGCAAGACGAATCAGAATACTATCAGCAAATTTTACAAAAATTTCACAAAGCCCCATGACCAACGAACTACCCAAAGCATATTCCCCCGCCGATACCGAACAAAAGTGGTATAAATACTGGATTGACCGCAAGTTTTTTGCGACATCCGACACCTCGCCAAAGCCCGCATACAGCGTGCTTATGCCGCCTCCCAACGTAACGGGAATGCTGCATTTCGGGCATATTTTGAACCACACCATCCAAGATATTTACATTCGCTGGAATCGCATGAAAGGCAAGGAATCATGCTGGTTTCCAGGAACAGACCATGCCGGAATTGCGACCGAATCCAAAGTGGTGCAGCAAATTCGCAAAGAAGGTCTCACGCGGCAGGACTTGGGGCGTGAGAAGTTTTTGGAGCGCGTTTGGCAGTGGAAAGAGCAGTACGGCGGTATTATCTTCGACCAACTCCGCGCACTTGGTAATTCAAGTGATTGGGCGCGGAATATCTTTACGATGGACGCGCATAGCTACCAAGCCGTGCAGGAGGTATTTATCCAGCTTTTCGACGAAGGCTTGATTTATCGCGGTAAGCGCATAATTAACTGGTCTCCGGCGGCGCAATCTGCCTTGTCGGACGAGGAAGTGCAGTGGCGCGAAGTGAAGGAATTTATGTACACGCTGCGCTATACCTTCGAGGACGATACGACGATTGAAATGCAGCGCACTATCACGGAAACAGACGAAAACGGAACAGCCACAAAGCGCACTGTTACTGAGCGCGTGAACTATCTCGCCGTCGCCACAGCTCGCCCCGAAACACTCTTTGGTGACGTGGCAGTGGCGGTGAATCCGAAAGATGAGCGGTATAAAACACTCATTGGGAAACGTGTCCGTGTGCCGCTTGCAGGGCAGTTCGTTACGGTTATTGCCGATGACTATGCCGACCCAGAATTTGGAACAGGCTGCGTAAAAATCACCCCCGCACACGACCCGAACGACTTTATGGTCGGAGAACGGCATAATTTGGCGCTTCTGAATACTATCAACCCCGACGGTACGCTGAACGAACTCACAGGCGAATTTCAAGGCGTGGAGCGCTTTGCAGCCCGTAAAGCGATGGTGGAGAAATTGAAGACGCTGGAACTTGTCGAGGAAATTAAGGATTACACGCACAATGTGGGCTATTCCGAGCGAGGCGGAGAGCCGATTGAGCCGTATTTGAGCGACCAATGGTTTGTGCAGATGAAGCCTCTTGCCGCGCCCGCTTTGAAAGCCGTACAGGACGGAAAAGTAAAATTTTATCCCGAACATTGGATAAAAACCTATGAGCATTGGATGACGGGAATCAAGGATTGGTGCATCTCGCGGCAGCTTTGGTGGGGCATACGCATTCCTGCATATTACGCCGCAGACGGGCGCGTAACAGCAGCCCGCACGGAAGCCGAAGCACGTCAAAAGCTGGACTTGAGTGCTGATGAGCCTTTGCGCCAGGAAGATGATGTTTTCGACACGTGGTTTTCATCGAACATCTGGCCCCTCACCACCATGGGCTGGGACGGTACAAAAGCAACCGCCAACACGCCAACCATGCAGAAATTCCTTCCCACAGACCTGCTTGTAACGGGTCCCGACATCATTTTCTTTTGGGTGGCGCGGATGATTATGTTCAACCTCAAATTTCACGGCGCAGTGCCGTTCAAAGACGTGTATTTCACCAGCATCATCCGCGATGCGAAAGGCAGAAAACTCTCGAAGTCGCTTGGAAACTCGCCTGACCCGCTTCCGCTTATTGCGAAGTATGGTGCTGATGCGATGCGTTTTACGATGATAAATGCTGCGCCGATTGGTCAGGATGTGCGTTTGCAAATCAATGAAAAAACGGGTGATATTGAATCGCTCGAACTCGGTCGAAATTTTGCAAACAAAGTTTGGAATGCCGCACGGTTCTTGATGATGAAGCGCGAAGAAGCATTTTCCGACCTTGACCCGATGCAACGCGCCCTTTCTACCAATGTCCTCAAAGACGAGGCGCAGAGCCTTTCCGACAAGTGGATTTTGGCGAGATTTCATTCCACCATCCGCGAAACGCAGCAGCAGTTGGAAGCGTACAAACTGCATGATTACGCCCGCACGATGTACCAATTCATCTGGAATGACTTTTGCGATTGGTATGTGGAAGTGGTCAAAATCCGCATGAATGCTTCATCGGACAAGAATTACAACCGCGCACTTATCAATTTTGCTATCAATCTTTTCGACGGTGTTCTTCGGCTTCTGCATCCGATTATGCCCTTTGCAACGGAGGAAATCTGGCAAGCACTCTCGAAACGCGACGAAGGTGCAAGCATTTGTGCGGCTTCTGTGCCGGATGCACCCGAAACGATTGACACCGCTTCGCTAGAGCGCTTTGGCAAAGTGCAGTACATCATTGAGCAGATACGCGCTCTTCGGGGCTTGATGAACATTCAGCCTGCGGAAAAACTTCCCGTAACGCTTTCTTGTACCGACGAGGACATACACGCTTTGGCGGACGACCAAGCCGCCATTATCCAAGCCATGACCCGCGCTTCCGACCTCACCGTTGGCATGACAGCACCCAAGCCCGAAGGCAGTGTTTCTGCGCTTGCCGGGGGCGTGGAGATATTTTTAACGGTTAAAGGCGTGGTGGATTTTGCCGAAGAGCGCAAACGCCTGGAGAAAGAATTGACGCGCTTGGAAGGCTTTGCGAAGTCCGTCGAATCAAAACTTTCCAACGAGAAATTTGTTGCCAACGCAGCACCGGAAATCGTTGCTTACGAGCGCGAAAAGCTGGCAAGCGCACACGATTCGATGAAGAAAATTCGGGCGAATATTCAGGAATTGGTGTAAAGCGGAAACTATGAAAAATTCTCGCATTATTGCTGTTCAACCCGAAGAAGATTTACACTACTCTTGCATTTTGAGAACAGAAATTGAAGTGCAAAACTTGTTACAAAAGTGTGATAAACTTGTAGAAATGGTACTTTTTTTGCATATTCAAAGACCAATTCTCTTTGCTGCACTTTTTCAGGAGTAGGCAATATGCAAAAGAAACATCAGCACAACAGCAATAAGCGCATCGAAGTCAAAACAACGTCGAATGGAGGCTTGTTTGTGGATGCTTCTACGCTTATCAGAAGTCAAGCTGTGAGAGAAGAAATTGAGCGTTTAGCAAAACGGCAAACAGCCCATGAGCAACGCCAAGCCAAAGAACAATCAAGCGAACAGCCAACGAAATAAGCCTAATTCGATATGCCGTTTAATCTGCTTTTGTTCCCGCTTTTGGGTGGTTACGTGTTTGTAACCAAATGTAATTTCACAAAGTACAAGGCGTTGCGCTATGACGGGCAACGCCTTCTTTTTGCTTCTTCATTCATGGGATGTATTCTCTTACTCCTATCTTTTTCCTGTGTAAAGCTGATTTCTTTTTGCTTGCCTGAAGTGAAAAATATCTACAAAAGTCTTTATCTTCTGCCGTTTGATTATGCTGCCGCTACACTGGGCGCATTTTTGCTTGGTATTCTGCTTTGGATGCCAATAAACTTCATGTACAGGGAGCGTCGAGGTATTCGCCGCGCAATTCGTCAAAACAACGACCCTTTGGAACTTCTCCTCTTACGCTCTCTTGATGAATCCAAACAAGTCTTTATCACTCTGAAAAATCACAAAGTCTATATTGGTTGGGTAGTCGAAATACCGAATCCTGCTATTTCTAAAAATATCAAGATTATACCGTCGTTAAGCGGATACAGAGATGTCAATACTAAACGCTTTACCGTTACGACTGAATACTGGCAAGTCTATCAGAAAATTCAAGATACTTCGCTGCCTAATGTTGAACAGATTGATTTTGCTATTGTCCTTCCTATCGGCGAAATTCTCTCCGCTTCGCAGTTCGATACGACTGCTTACGAGGTCTTTGGCGAAAGCCCGATAATTACCTAAGGGCGCAAGCAAAATATCTCAGAAAATTTTGTGATAACGCTTCGATAAGTTTTCAAAATAGATCCATTGCATTAAAAACTATGATGAATCCTCACATCATTGCTGTTCAATCCGAAGAAGATTACACCCTACTCTTGCATTTTGATAATGAAGAATGGCGCATCTTTGATGTAAAGCCATTTCTGAGCAAGGGCATATTCAGGGCTTTACAGGATATGTCCGTATTTTCAGCAGTAGAGCCATTTTTAGGCAGTATTCGGTGGTCGAATGGTGCGGATTTCTGTCCCGATATGTTGTACTTTGATAGCAGCCCAACCACCGCTCCCATTCAATATCCGGCATTGAAAATTCGGGCGAATATTCAAGAATTGGTCTAGGTAACTCATTCAAAAACATTATGCTCCGCGACCGCTACATCAATCCTTTCACGGATTTTGGCTTCAAAAAATTGTTTGGCGAAGAGCCAAATAAAGACCTTCTTATGGATTTTTTGAATGAAATCCTCCCGGAACCGCATAAAATTGAAGAACTCACCTACGCGAACACGGAACATCTCGGTTCTACGCCGCGTGACCGCAAGGCAGTGTTTGATATTTTTTGCAAAGGAAAAAACGGTGATTCCTTCATTGTCGAAATCCAAAAAGCAAAGCAAGATTTTTTCAAAGAGCGGAGCGTGTTTTATTCGTCCTTCGCCATTCAAGAACAGGCGCAGCAAGGCGATTGGGATTTTCGGATGCAGGCTATTTACACGATTGGGATTCTGGATTTTGAGTTTGATGACCGCAAAGGCGACCCGGATGCGCTTTTGCACCGCGTCCAACTCAAAGACCAGCATTGTCAGGTCTTTTATGACAAACTGACGTATATTTACTTGGAATTGCCCAAGTTCAAAAAAAGCGTCGAAGAATTGTCGTCGAAGTTTGAGAAATGGCTCTACGTCTTTCGGCATTTATCGCAACTGCAAGAGCGTCCGCAGGAATTCGAGGAAAATGTTTTCCAAAAACTCTTTCAAGTGGCGGAATTACGCCGATTCTCACGTGACGAACAAATGGAATACGAGCAGAGTTTGAAGTATTACCGCGATATGCAGAATGTGATAGATACGGCGCGGAGGGAGGAAAGACATGAACAGCAGGAATTTACTGCCCAAATGATGCTTCAAGAAAATGAACCAATCGAAAAAATACAACGCTATACAGGGCTTTCCAAGCAAGAAATAGAGCGACTTCGAGAGCAGTTAGATTAAGAATCAATCTCACAAAACAATTTTAGCACTTTTTCCCCATACACCTTTGCACGAACTTGTCAATATACCCCGTGAACGCGCCATTGCTGTCGGTGTCGGCAGCCGCGCTTACACACGCGATGAATCCTTAGAACACCTCGACGAACTGGCGTTTCTTGCCGAAACCGCAGGCGCGGAGGTAATTTGCAAAATCTACCAAGACCGCGACCGTCCTGACGGCGCAACGGCTGTCGGGCGCGGGAAATTGGAAGAAATCAAGGAGATGATTGAAGAAGATAAAATCGTTCTGGCGATTTTTGATGATGAACTCACACCCGCACAAATGCGCAATCTGAGCCGCGAACTCAATATCAAAGTTCTTGACCGCACGGGTCTGATTTTGGATATTTTCGCCTCGCGTGCCAGAACAAGCGAAGCCCGCTTGCAAGTGGAACTTGCACAGCTTCAATACTTGCTTCCGCGCCTTTCCAGAATGTGGACGCACCTTTCCAAGCAGTTCGGCGGCATCGGCTCGAAGGGTCCCGGTGAAACGCAGATTGAGACTGACCGCCGCATGGTGCGGGATAAAATCGCACTTCTGAAGGAAAAACTCTCCAACGTCGCGGTTCAAAAAGCCGAACAGCGCAAAGGGCGAGATTCTATGCAGCGTTTCGCACTCGTGGGCTATACCAACGCCGGAAAATCGACGCTCATGAATGCCGTAACAGGCGCTGAGGTGCTGGTGGAGAACAAACTTTTTGCGACGCTGGACACCACCGTCCGCGTGGTGGAACTCTCCGGCAACGACCACACGACGCATAAAACCGTGCTTCTTTCGGATACTGTTGGTTTTATTCGCAAATTGCCGACGCAGCTTGTGGCTTCGTTTCGCGGCACTCTGGCGGAAACACTGGAGGCGGACGTGTTGCTGCACGTGGTGGACGTTTCGCACGAACATTTCCGCGACCAAATTCGCGCAGTAACCGAAACACTGGAAGCCATCGGCGCGGGAGAAAAGCCCGTGATTATGGTCTTCAACAAAATTGATGCCTTGCCGGATTTGGACTTGGTTCACGCCTTGCAAGCCGATTATACCAATAGCGTGGGCATTTCGGCGCAGCGCGGCATCAATATTTCCACGCTGCAAGAAATGATGCTGGAAATGGGCGACGACAGGCATGAAACCTTGCATCTGCTCATGCCATACAGCGCTATGAAAGAACTTGCGCAAATTTACCGCATCGGCACGGTGCTTGACCGTAAAGATTTGGATGACGGCATCGAACTCACAGCCCGCATTACGACTGACGAAGCACGGCATTTTCGGGCGTGGGTGGTGGAAGCTGTTTGAAACATTAGTGAAGGATTTGTAACTTGAATCCAAGAGTATTTTTTCACTCATTTTTTTCCAGCAATGACGAAAATAGCCTCAAAAAAAGCGAAGAAACATTCCGTTGCATTTGGTTTGCCAAAGGCAAAAAAACACTCCTTGACCGGAGCAGAAATGGCTCTGCATCCGGCTTTTGGGATTTGGAAACATCGTGAGGATATTGCCGACAGCACAAAATTTATTAATGCAATGCGGGAGAAGGAAGGTAAGCGAGGATGGAAATAATGGTGGATAGCGACGTTATGGTTGATTTCCTGCGAGGCTCGGACAAAGCTCAACAGTGGTTTTTTCGCCATCATGCACGAATTGTTCTCCCCGGATATGTTGCGCTTGAACTCTTGAACGGCTGCCAAAACAAGCGAGAATTGACGGCACTTCAAAGCCTGATTGGTAGTCTGAAAATTGCCTGGCTGAAGCCTGCACAAGCCCAAATCGCTATGCAAGTTTTTGAGAATATCCATCTCAAAAACAAGATTGGCATCATTGATGTACTTATCGGACAAACGGCAGTTCAAGAATCACTCACGCTGTTTACGTTTAATCACAAGCACTATAAAGCAATACCAGATATAGCATTAGAAAAGCCACATTGAAGCAAATTACCAAGCAACTCTATTTCTTTTTCATTTCTCAGATCATCATGTCCCAACTCGTCGTCCTCGCCTATTCCGGCGGCTTAGATACGTCCTACTGCGTAAAATACTTTTTGGCACAGGGCAAAACAATTCATTCGGTCATCGTCAATACGGGCGGTTTTTCCCAAAAAGAACTCGAAGAAATCGAAGCCCGCGCCTACTCGCTCGGCGTTACAAAGCACGTTACGATTGACGAAACTGCCGATTATTACCGAAATTGCATCAAGTTTTTGGTCTTTGGGAATGTCCTCAAAAACAACACCTATCCGCTTTCCGTCAGTGCCGAGCGCGTGTTTCAATCGCTTGCCATTGCGCGGTATGCCAAAGAAGTCAAAGCAGACTTTGTTGCGCATGGTTCGACGGGTGCGGGTAACGACCAAGTGAGATTTGATGCGGCTTTCACGGTACTCATTCCAAACATTCCCATCATCACCCCGATACGCGACAACAAACTTTCCCGCGATGAAGAAATCGAATTTTTGAAGCAACACGGCGTGAATCAAGATTGGACAAAGGCGCAATACTCCATTAACAAAGGCTTGTGGGGAACGACCGTCGGCGGCAAAGAAACGCTCACTTCCGACCAATACCTGCCCGAAAGCGCTTTTCCGACACAACTTTCCAAAACCAATCCCGAAGAAATCACGCTGCATTTTACCAAAGGCGAACTAACAGGCGTAAACGGCGTAACCATGCCGCCAGTGGAGGCAATTCAGAAGATTGCCGAACTTGCACAGCCTTTCGCTATCGGGCGCGATATTCACATCGGCGATACGATTATCGGCATCAAGGGGCGCGTGGGATTTGAAGCCGCCGCACCACTTGTTATCATCAAAGCGCATCACACGCTCGAAAAACACACGCTGACCAAAGCACAACTCGCCCTCAAAGAGCAAGCCGCCACCATGTACGGAGCGCTTCTGCACGAAGGGCAGTTCCTCGAACCCGCCATGCGCAACTGCGAAATGCTGCTGGATAGCACACAAGCCACTGTGAGTGGCACGGTGAAGGTGTTTCTCGCGCCATACCGTTTTCACATCGTCGGCATTGAATCCCCACACGATCTCATGCAAGCGAAATTCGGCAAATACGGCGAGATGAATAATGCGTGGTCGGGGCAGGATGTACGGGGCTTTGCGAAGATTGTGTCGAATCAGGCGATGATGTTTAACAGCGTCAATGCAGAATAGAACAATGAAGCCTTTAGCGTGGAATCCTGAAAAAAATGAAATATTCAAAAGAGAACGAAATATCTCATTTGAGGATGTTCAAGAAAGCATTCAAGCGGGTCGGGTGCTTGCTATTGATGCACATCCCAATCAAGAAAAATATCCACATCAGCAAGTTCTAATCGTAGAAATTCGTGGGTATGCGTATGTTGTTCCATTTGTTGAATCTGAGCATGAATATTTTCTAAAAACAGTCATTCCAAGCCGTAAAGCAACAAAAAAATTTCTCACTTCTCAATAATAACGCTATGCAGACAAACCTCCATAATCTCAACGATAATCTTGATGACGAAGAACGTGATATTTTAGAATCATATGAGCGCGGCGAATGGACAGAAAAGGGGAAAACGACGCTTGCTGACCTTCAGAAAGCTGCATCATTACGACCCTTTTTGTCAAAAGATTTTTATGTTGTTTTGCCGGATGAAGATGTCCATCGCCTTCAAAACCGCGCTAAAAAGCAGGGTATATCTCTTCAAGAGCTTGTTGCCGCGATTATCCATTCTTCACTTGAGCATGAGGAAATTTCGCAATGACAACCCTTGAACAATCAACCACCGAACAATTCCGCAAACTTCTTTTGCAGCGTGTAGAGCCGCTTGAAATCAAGGTTTTTGGCTCACGGGCACGAGGCGATGCTGACGTAGAATCGGATTTGGATATAGTAGTCGTTGTTGAAACAGTGAATATAGAAATAGACCGTTTCATCAGCGATTGCGCATGGGAAGCGGGATTTGAGCATGGTATGATTATCTCACCATTAGTCTATACCCGCGAAGTGTACGAGCGCGAGGCATTATCACCACTGATGCGTAGTATTGACGCGGAAGGTGTGATGGTATGAAACCTGATGAAATTACAACATTACGCCAATACCGTCTGGAGCAGGCTAAAGCAGCATTGGAAGATGCTGAGTTTCTCCTTCTACATCAGCGTAGCGCATTGAGTGTTGTTAATAGAGCGTATTATGGTATGTTTTACGCGGTTTTGGCATTATTACAAGATACTTCGCCGCTTCCAAGCAAGCATACGGGCATTATCGGACTGTTTGATGTGATGTATATTCGCACTGGCATATTCGACAAACAGCGCTCTAAAGACCTTCATCGGGCTTTTGATTTGAGACAGGCTTCGGACTACAAAACTATTGAACCCGTAACTATTGAGCAAGCCGAAGAGGTTACTGCTTCTGCAAGGGCTTTGCTCGAAACAGTTGTTCAATTTCTTGCAAGTTAATGAAAAATAAGGCTTAAATGGATGTCTAACCCACATTTTTTCACTTTTTTTATTGATCCCTCCATGAATCGTCTCCGTGTATGTATCGTTACTGTGTGCCTCTTGACGCTTCTTTCGTCCGCTAACTTGCCTGCCCAAATTGCCTGGTGCTCACCGAAAGAAGTTCGTTGGGGTGATACGGTAAAAATTTACTATAACCCTTCCGCCACCAAAGCAACGCTGACGTTGCGGGAAGAGGTGTATGCAAAAATCTCATTAGAAATGTGGAATGGTTTAACGAAAGACACGATAGTCAAAATGGCTCTTGACCAAGGTATGTTCATGGCAAAATACCTGGTGCAAGATTCGCTTTCTTCTGCTTACTTCAACATTAGAACACCCGAGCGGAGTAGTAAGACGGGTGATGATTTTCTTGCTTTACGGAAAGATGGCATTCTTGCACGTGGGGCGACCCTCAGTAAGATTTGGGTTGATACGACAGCATTTACGCGGGAAATGGCTCTATACCCCGATAATTTTGTGGCATATATTTCTAAATGGGATTATTTGCAGTATAGCAAGAAACTTGATGAAAGCAGCCTAAGGCAAGTAATTACTGATGATATAGCCTTGTTATTACAAAATAATTTGGCAAGCCCTGAGCGTTACAGTGCTTTGGCTTCGGCTTACAAACGGCTTGAAAAATTGCCCGAATACCGAGAAATATTGATGCGCTTAGGGAAGGAGTTCCCTCTTTCACCATACACGGAACAGCAGCTTCTTGGCTTCTCTTTACGGCAATATAAAGATTCGTCAATATGGACAATACGTTCGCTTATTCGTTCGATTGCTATGCAATTCCCCACGAGCTCTATTGCTAGAGCAATGGTTGAACGTAGCTTTGCTGACACAACCCTGACCCTTCAGACAACAAAAAGCATTTGCGATAATTGGATTGCCCAAGAACCAAATATCCCTGAGCCATATCTTGCATATCTTCAGTTAGCTCAAAGGACAAAGCCTGTACCAGGCAATACTGCTAAGTTTGCCCAAAACCTACTTGAACTTATCATGAAACCTGAAGTTCAAGCGAATTACCAATCTGATTATCTGTTAAGCGAAGTCTTTCGCCATGTTTCCGATGCCCTTACTGCTGCCGATTATATCGGTCAAGCACTGGTTACTCTTAAAGCTGCACGTACTTTTGAATTTGATTCTGAAACACAAAGCAAATTTCTTGCAAAAGAAGGTTCTTTATTATTGAGGAGTGGTCAGCCCACACTGGCACAAGAAGCTTTTTTATTATCGTATGCAATGGGCTTCACCAAAGCAAAAGACTCCGCTCTTGCCGTGTACAAGCACATTCGCGGCACAGATTCGGGTTTTGCAGCATTCATTAAACAAAAAACTGATAGCATTCTCATTACACAAGCAAAGCCCGCGCTGCCTTTTACCATAAAGGCTCTGAACGGCAAGACCTACGATATTGCCAAGCTGAAAGGCAAAGCTGTCGTGTTAAATTTCTGGTTTATCGGCTGCCCGCCCTGCCGTCAGGAGATTCCTGGACTCAATACGCTGGTGAAAGAATATGCCCAAAAAGATGTTGTCTTTCTTGCGTTAGCGCTGGATGATGAAAAGAGTTTGAATGACTTCATCAAAAAAACGCCATTTGCCTATTCCATTGTCCCCAAAGCACAGAGTATTAGTGAGTTGTACGGTGTTGAAGGCTATCCAACGCACATCATCATTAACCGCAAAGGCATGAACATTGGGCAGCTTATCGGCGGCTCGGAAACACGCCATGAAGATTTGCGTCCATTGATAGAAAGGGCTTTAGGTCAGTAATGATGCGCTTTTTAGCTTGCATAGTGTTTAGTATGATTGTGCTTTTGCAAGGCGCATTACCACTCCCTGCACAAAACCTCCTCACCGATAGCGCCTATTCAAGCGCCTTGCAGCGCATGAAGACGTATTCGGTGATGTTGCCGCAGGCTTACGATACCGCTCAAACGGGCGCAGTGAAGCGTTATCCCATGCTGTATTTGCTGCATGGCTGGGGCGGCGGGCATTTAGATTGGTCGCGGAAAACACGGCTGAAAGAATACTGCCAAAACCGTGAAATCCTTGTTGTGATGCCAGATGCAAACAATTCGTGGTATGTGAACAGCAGTACGAATGCCCAAGCCCGTTACGAAGAATACATCGCCGGAGAACTTCCCACGCTTATCGCCACGCGATATGCCGCAGACACGAGTAAACAAGCTATTGCCGGGCTTTCGATGGGCGGCTATGGTGCACTCATGCTTGCGCTCAAATATCCGCAAAAATATGCTGTAGCTGCATCCTTTAGTGGAGCGCTTACGATGCCCCGTGATTTGGTCGTGCGTGAAGGCTGGAATAAGGCTGCAAAGGGTAATAATGGTGATTTCACTTTGCCAAGTTTACTTGAAGCCTTTGGGAAAGAACAAACGGCACGGGACACTAATAGCGTATTTACGCTTGCGAAACGCTCTTCCGGTCTGGATTCTGCGGGCAAAGCACGGCTACCATATTTCTATCTTGCAACAGGAATTCAAGATCCGCTTATTCACATCGTTCCCGGTAACCGCGAACTCCGTGACTCCCTTTACTCCTTGCATCTTCGCTATGAATATCACGAAACTCCCGGTAAACACTCATGGGAGTATTGGAATGAAGCGCTAAAAGCATTTTTACCACGTCTTTTTGACTTTACAGGTTGGAAATAGCATGACAACAAACCACGTAAATATCGGCATCGTAGGCGGCGCAGGCTACACCGGCGGAGAACTTATCCGTATTTTGCTTCGCCACCCAAATGCCAATATTTCCTTTATCCACAGCACCAGCAATGCCGGAAAGCCCATTGCAAGCATCCATACAGACTTGCTTGGCGAGACCGAGCGCCATTTTACGGGCGAACTTTCGGATGATGTGGATGTGCTGTTTCTTTGCGTCGGACATGGCGAGGCGAAAAAGTTTTTGGCGGCAAACAAGATTCCAAACCATGTTCGGATAATTGACCTTAGTCAGGACTTTCGGTATGCCGATTCCGAAGAATGGCTCTATGGCTTGCCGGAGTTGCAAGGTGGTAAAATCAGGTCGGCGCATCGAAAAAAAATAAATATCGCCAATCCCGGTTGCTTTGCGACGTGCATTCAACTTGCACTTCTGCCATTGGCAAATTCGACGATGCTGCCCGATGAAGTCCATATTACGGGCATCACCGGCTCGACGGGTGCTGGACAGGCTCTGTCGCCAACGTCGCATTTTTCGTGGCGGTCAAGTAATCTTTCCGTGTATAAAGCATTTGAACACCAGCATTTGCGCGAGATTCGGGCGAGTTTGCAAACGCTTCAGCCAACATTTACTGCACAGAAAAAACTGTTTTTTGTGCCGATGCGTGGTAATTTTACACGAGGAATTTTAGCTTCTGTGTATTGCAAATGTGACGAAAGCCTTGATTCTATGCGGTCTATCTATGAGCGATATTATGAATCGGATGCTTTTATCCATATCACCGATGGCGAAGTGGATGTCAAGCAAGTTGTGAACACCAACAAATGCGTCCTTTCTCTTGCCAAGCACGACGGAATGTTGCATATTGTTTCCGTTATTGATAACTTGCTCAAAGGCGCATCAGGACAGGCTGTTCAGAATATGAACCTGCTTTTTGGCTTGCCCGAAACGGCGGGATTAAACTTGAAAGCAACAGCGTTTTAGCACCCCAAAAAACGAACTCAACATTCAACTCTCAAAACGTAACACTATCTTTTTTCCCATGACAGCACACATCATCGTATTAGCCGGAGACGGCGTAGGACCTGAGGTTTCACGCGAAGCAGTTCGCGTTTTGCAAGCCGTCGGCACAAAATTTCATCACACCTTCACGTTTGAAGATCATCTCATCGGCGGCTGTGCGATTGACGCTACGGGTTCTGCACTGCCGGAGGCGACTGTCGAAGCGGCTGGTAAGGCAGATGCCGTTTTGCTTGGCGCTGTCGGCGGACCGAAGTGGGACGACCCGAAAGCCAAAGTACGCCCTGAAGACGGCTTGCTGGCTATTCGCAGAGCCTTGAAACTCTATGCAAATTTGCGTCCCGTGAAAGTCTATCCTGAACTTGCTTATGCTTCGCCGCTCAAGCCGGAAATTCTTGCCGGAACAGATTTTATCGTTGTTCGTGAACTGACGGGCGGCTTGTATTTCGGGCAGCCGAAAGAGCGTCGCAAACGCGCCGACGGCGGCATTACGGCGGTTGATACGCTCGAATACCACGATTACGAAGTGGAGCGCATTTTGAAACTCGCCTTTGAACTCGCCGGGGGCAAGGCGCGGCGCGGTGTTGTGGCAAGCGTAGATAAGGCAAATGTTTTGGAAACATCTCGCCTCTGGCGCGAACACGCAACGGCTATGGCGAAGGACTATCCTGCCGTAACGCTTCAGCACGTGCTTGTGGATACAGCAGCCATGCGGCTTGTGATGTCGCCGTCGCAGTTCGATGTGCTTGTTACCGAAAATACCTTTGGTGATATTTTAACCGATGAAGCGGCTGTTTTGGCGGGTTCGATGGGGCTTCTGCCGTCGGCTTCGATTGGCGAGGTGAAAAACAGCAAGGGGTTTGCACTGGGGCTGTATGAGCCTATACACGGCTCTGCACCTGATATTGCGGGCAAAGGCATTGCGAATCCCGTTGGCACAATTTTGAGCGCAGCCATGCTTTTACGGCATTCGCTGGGTTTGGAGCAGGAGGCACAATCTATCGAAAAAGCTGTAGAGACCGCCTTACAACAAGGCGCACGAACAGGCGATTTAACCAAGACCAATCCGCTTTCAACGGTACAGATGACGGATAAGGTGATGGAATATCTTTGAGGTGTACAGTGAAATGCTTTAAAAATCAGCAATAAAAAATCAGCAATAATTGTTCACGTCAAACCCGTCTGGGCGGCAGTGTTTTCGCACTCTTCAGCCCCCTCAGACGGGTTTGGTGTTTGCGTACTGTTCTATATGGTTTTACTCTTGTGTCAGAGTGCGGGGAAGTTTGACGGTGACCGATGTACCTTTGCCAATTTCGCTTTGTATTTCTACTAATCCTTTATAGGCATAAACGATACGTTTCACCAGTGCCAAGCCTAGTCCAATGCCTTGTTGTTCATAGATTTCGCGGTCAAATTGGATATACGCATCTATCGAATTGATTGCCTCTTGTGTCATACCGCGCCCATAGTCGGTTACTTGCAAGATATACCACTCATCGGTGAGTGAAGAGGTGATAATGACGGGTGTTTCAGCATGGGAGAACTTACAGGCATTATCAACAATTTCTTCCACAATTTTCCGCAAATAGGTGATTGCTACCGGCAACCGAGCGCCGACGAGGGTGCTTTGAATATTATCTTGGCGTTGGTATTTCGCTGCGACGGTTGCAATACGCTCTGCAAGAATGTCCGGGGTAAACGTGGCTTCATCAATAGGCAGAACAAAGGCTGTTTTCTGCCGTAGCATCGCCACCTCGATTTGCGTGAAAAGGAGAAAATTTTCCACTAATCGCTGCAATCGTTCGGAATTATGACGAATCTGGTCGAGCATCATCATAATTGCGTCATCGTCAAGGTTTTTGTAGCTGCGAAGCATTTCGGAAAAGCCAATCAAACTGCTTAATGGAGTACGAAATTCGTGCGGCAGCGAACTGGCAATACGCAAACGGACGCTATTCAATTCCTGTTGTGAGCGACGTTCTTGTGTTTCCTGGCGATTCAAGCGTGTGGCAACAACGCGCAAGAGTTCATCAATGCTGAAGGGCTTTGGTAGGTAGTCGTCTGCCCCAAGGTTCATTCCTTCGCGGATATGCGAAATATCGGCTTTGGCAGAAAGAAAAATGAAAGGTATCGTTGCGGTTGCTTCTTCGGCGCGAAGCGCTTTTAAGACGGCATAGCCGTCCATTTCCGGCATCATCACATCGGAAATAATTAAATCCGGTAATTCGCGCCGCGCTAGTTCCAGACCCTCACGCCCATGCTGTGCCGCAAAGATTTGATATGGCTCTTCGGCAAACTCAAGCGTATCGACAATGCGATTACGGATGTTTTTTTCGTCTTCAATGACGAGGATTTTTTTCATAGTTTCACCTTGGCGCAAATTTATGAAACGCTTGACGGAATGACAACAATAAATTCCGTACCGTGACCAATAGTGCTGTCGCACGTGATAATACCGTGATGTGCATCCACCGCTTGTTTGACGATTGCTAATCCTAATCCGGTTCCGGAAATATTGCCGACATTGGTGGCGCGATAAAATGGCTCAAAAAGATGCCGTAAGTCTTCGTCGGCAATACCAATGCCGTTATCTTTAACGGAAAAACGAATCACGTCCGGATTTGTACCCTCCTCACCCTCAGCGTTGCTGGGCAAATATTGAATATGAAAATCAATGGTTTGCTCCTGAGGAGAGTATTTAAGAGCATTAGAGAGAAGGTTCGTGAGAATATGGCGCAGGAGTTTTTCATCCAGCAAAAGAAATTGTGGCAGTGCGCCAATAATTTGTGCCAGAATCCTATGCTCATACTCCGGTAAAACCTCGAAGCCGTTAATAATATTTTCACATAATGTCGCTAGATTGGTTGGTGTAGGCGTACAGGTTAAACCCTGCGCATCTGCTTTCCCAAGATAGAGAACATCCTCCATGAGGTGAGACATCGTGTCAACGGATTGCTGAATATCGTGGAGATACTCGCGCTGTTTTTCCGGCGAAAGTCGGTCACGAAGACGCTCCATCAGCTGTGCCGAGGCGCGAATGGTTGTAAGCGGTGTGCGAAATTCATGTGAGACCATGACGACAAAACGTGATTTTAAGGCACTGAGTTCGCGCTCCTGCTCTAAGGCACGCTTGACTTCTTCTTCGGCTTGTTTGCGCGGTGCAATGTCCGTAATCGTCGTAATTGCCAGAACTTCGCCCAATGTTGTGGTAAAAAGCGATGTTGCAAAATCAACGGGAATTTTGGAGCCATTTTTCTGAAGAATAGCTGCTTCACCTTGATTGTGCAGCGCAGCCTTCTCAAAAAGCCCTTGATATACCTCCATTGCTGCATCAGTAATTTCTTCCGGTAAAATATCTCGAATGGATTTGCCTTCCAATTCTGAGGCGGAATAACCGGAAACACGAGAAAATTCCGCATTGACACGGCGATAATTCCCCATTCTATCGGTCAGCAACAGACCGACAGGCACGGTATCAAAAATAAGTTGCAAAAATTGCTCTCGCTCTCGCAATTCCCGCTCTGTTTGCAAACGCTCGGTAATATCGCGGGAATAAATGACCGCGCCAACAATGCTGCCTTGTTCGTCAATAATGGGATTAAAGGATACTTCCACATCAAAATAGATACCAGTAAGTCGATAATGCAGCAGTGTTGCGAAGCGCTCTCCGAGTAATACTCGATCGTACAGTCGCTGCCATTCATTTGGCTGTGCACCTGGTATCAATCGAAGCACCGTATCACCAAGTTTGGGTTCGGTATAATGATTATGAATCGTCAAGAGCGAATAGCACGCCGCGTTCATTGCTGTTAAACGATATGCACGGTCAATAGACCAAATAGCATCACTGGTGCTTTCAATCAGCGTCTTGAGGCTGGTCTGGCTAGTGCGGAGTTGCTTATTTGCTTCTTCGAGTTGCTGTGTGCGCTCCTGCACCCGCTCTTCCAGTGTGAGGTTAAGCGCCCGAATTTGGCTATCGGTAATTTTTCGCTCGGTAATGTCCCAAACCGTTCCAAAAAGAGCAATAGTCTTACCATTGCTGTCAATGACTGGTTTGATGCGGGTATCCAGCCACCGAACCCTTGTACCGCGCATAATACGAATTTCTTCTTGAATCATTTCGTGATGATATATGGCACGTTTTAAGCCGTCTTTTGCCGCTTTTTTATCATCAGGATGGACAACGGCAAGGAATTCTTGCGCATTAAATGGTTTTGTTGAAAGTGGCAGTCCAAAAATACGATATAGCTCGTCAGACCATTCAATATTTTCGGTTTGTACATCAGCGTACCAACTGCCCAGATGCGACATACGTTGGGCTTCGGCAAGACTTTCTTCGCTGCGGCGGAGCTTTTCTTGCATCTGCTTCTGGGCTTCGATATTACTGGCAATGGTGATAAAATGCGATGGCTCATTATTGCTATCGCGGACTAGGGTAGCAATGACATTGAACCAAATCCAAGAGTCGTTTTGGTGGCGCAAGCGCACATCCACACTCGCATCCCGTATCTCATCGGCAAGACCTTTGCGGGCAAGTTCGGCAATAGAGGCATGATGATTGGAATGCAAGAGCCTACCAAAGTGCTGACCTATTACATCTTCAGCAACAAAGCCTAAGGATTTTTGAATACTGTTAGAAACAAAGGTGATCGTGCCGTCCAATGCCAAAGAAGCAATCATCGCATTGGTGTTGTCCACGATGCTGCGGAGCCGCATTTCGCTTTCTTGTAGCGCAAGCGATTGAAGATGGCGCTCGGTAATATCGCGCACTGTGCCGATGAGTTTGACCGCTTCACCCGCCTGGTTCTGGACAACTTTTCCGCTTGCTTCGTGGTACCGCACTACCCCATCGCGCCCGACAATACGGGCTTCAATACGGTAAAAACGTTCGTGGCGGATAGCTTTGGCAATCATTGTTCGCACGTGTTTTTGATGCTCGGCGCTCATCATATTGAGGTATTCTTCAAACGATGGTGCAGCAGCCTCTGGCTCCATACCAAAAAGTCGAAAAGTCTCCTCACTCCACGATATTTTTTGTGTTGCCAAATCAAATTCCCACGAACCGATATTAGCAATACGTTGGGCTTCCTCCAGCATTTCCTTGTGTCGGAGTAAGTCGTTCTCAATAGCTTTACGCTTATCAATATCGGTAATACGGGTGAAGCGGAGGGTTTGCTTACCTACCGTCACACGTTTGACTAAATGCGCCGTCCAGAATGTTCGTCCTGTAAAAGAACGATATTCCACTTCTGAATACACAGAGCCTTTTTCTTGAAGTTCCAATGAGCGTTGCCGTAAATCCTCTGCTGTTAAAGGGACAACTCTTTGTGCACCACCAAAATTGCCGATCAGAGCCGCTTTACTTGAGGCTTCAAAGAGTTCAACGGCACGGTCGTTACATTCCAAGATACGAGAAGCATCGTCATCAGCCGACAGAAAAAGTGCATCGGGCGAGGAGTCAAAAATAGCACGAAAAAGGTCTCCGTTGGCACTCAGAGCGTCAATAGTTGTTGCGTCTTGATGAGGAATAGAATATGCGTCTTGATAAGACATAATCAAAGCCGTAGAATAGCGTCGTTGTTCGATAAAATCAGACAAAACAATGGTGTAAACGAAAATCTCAAGAATGGATACGCTCAAGAATGCGCGTTGTAGATTTTCCTTCAATAAATGGTAAAACCACAATATGCCCGCCTCGCTCGCGCACAATATCTGCTCCGACAATAGTTTCCGGCGTGTAATCACCGCCTTTGACCAAAATGTCTGGCTGAATAGCAGTAATCAGTTTCAATGGCGTATCTTCAGTGAAAATACAGGTGTAATCTACTGCCCGCAGCGACGAGAGGAGTGTTGCGCGGTCATATTGCGTGTTGACAGGACGCGAAGCACCCTTTAAGCGGCGCACGGAATCATCACTATTAACACCAACAATCAGGATGTCGCCTAGTTTTTTTGCTGCTTCCAGATAAGACGTGTGTCCAATATGAAGAATATCAAAACAGCCATTGGTAAAAACGATAGTTCTACCCAGTGCGCGAAATTCGGTGGCAAGTGCTTCGGCAAGAGAGCGTGAAAGGAGCATAGAAACTGGGATGTTAGCGTGATAAAAAAATGTCTGTGCTACCGCAAAAAAGGCGGCAACACAGACATTTGCAAAATAAGCGTGTTGGGGAAGGTCTCGTCAACTCTTACGCTTGGCGCAACGCCTCGGCTCCACCGACCACTTCGAGAATTTCTGTTGTGATGGCTGCTTGACGAAGTTTATTGTACGTGAGTGTCAAACTGCGATTCAGTTCTTTTGCATTTCGTGTTGCATTTTCCATTGCCATCATCCGCGCCGCCTGCTCGGCGGCGTTTGATTCCAACATTGCCCGCCAAACCTGCATATTCAGGTGCTTGGGAAGAATATCGTTCAGGACTTCCGTTTGAGACGGCTCGTAAATATATTCTACGTTGAGATTTTTGGCACCTTTTTCTGCGGATTTTGCTGGAGCAATCGGCAAGAAATCATGCACCGCTACTTCTTGTTTTGCGATTGAGCGAAATTCATTGACAATAATCTGCACTTTATCGTAATCACCTTTCAAGAAGCCATTCACTGCTAAACGCCCGATTGATTGGGCGGTTGCAAATTCTAATTTAGAAAATACTCCTGGAAATTTGGCATCAATAGTCACTTCGCGGCGCGTAAAGAAGTCCGTAGAGCGCTTACCAATGGTAATGAGGTGAATTTTTGCATCGGGGTATTGCTTAGTCAAGGCTCTTAACTGATTTTGCGCACTCCGCAAAAGATTCGCATTGAAGCCACCGCACAAACCTCTATCAGCGCTAACAACGATAAGAGCAACGTTTCGTACAGCGCTGCGCTGCTCAAAAAGCGGGCTGGTCAGATTCTCTTGATCAGCCGCTAAGAGCGAAATCATTGTGCCGAGTTTTTCTGCGTAAGGGCGGGCAGCAAAGATATTTGCTTGGGCGCGGCGCATTTTTGCCACTGCAACCATTTTCATTGCAGAGGTGATTTTTGCAATGTTCTTTACAGAAGCAATGCGTGTCCGAATATCACGAAGTGTTGCCATAGTGAATTACGAATTTCAAATAAGGAATTGCGAATTTCTAGTAGGAAAATGACGAAAGAGAACATTGCTCATTCGTTATTACTTTCGACGATAAAAGCGTCGGCTTCGATTTCGACAAGCATTTCCGGGTCAATCAGTCGGCTGATTTCGATCATTGAGGTTGCTGGTAAAATTTTGCTAAAAAACTCTCCATGCGCCCTACCAATCATTTCCCAATCGTCAATGTTTTTAACAAAAATGCGTGTCCGAACAACATCGCTTCTGGATGCTCCTGCTTTTTGCAAAGCGAGGTCAATATTTTTAAGCGCTTGAATGGTCTGCGCGTAAGCATCACCAATACCAATAATCTGACCACTTGTATAATCAACGGCTGTCGTGCCTGTAACCCAGATGTGCTGCCCAATACGCACTGCACGGGAATAACCGACGATAGATTCCCATTTTGCGCCAGTGGCAATATTGATGCGCTCTAAAGGTTTTGTACTCATTGTTCTTAATTATTCGATAACGGCAATTTTGGCTTGATGAATTTCAACCTTCTCCCAAACTTTGCCGAGAATATATGGCTCTTCGGCATACCACGCATCAAAGTCGCTTTGCGCGGCAAACTCCAGAACCAGCGTTGAGCCAATCATTGTGCCTTGCTCATTCAAAAGCGCACCACCCAAAATGAAGCATCCACGCGCTTTCAATGCTTTTACGCCATCAAGATGTTCTTGACGCGCAGCCATGCGGCGACTCAGAGCATCCGTATCAGTATAATCTTTGGCGTAAACGATATATTGAGCCATGACAACTGTGTAAAAAAAATGTGAGGGAGTCGGAGGAGGCGTTTTCTATTGAGATGCTCAATAATGAGCATAGTCTTTCGCCAAATATCCGCTAACATAGTCCTGAACGGCATCCTCAAGACTTAAACATGGCTTAAATATGCGTGTTCCCTTGAGTTTGCTCATATCAGCTTCGGTGAAGTATTGATATTGCGAACGCAAGCCCAAGGGCATTTCGATATGCTCAATGATGGCGGTGCGCTTCATTGCTGCGAATACGGCGTGAGCCAGATCGTTCCACGAGCGGGCAAGACCTGTTCCGAGATTGTAGATACCGGAAATTTCGCCATATTGAAGCATTGCGTAGAGTGTTTCAACGACATCCTTGATGTAAACAAAATCACGCTTTTGCTCACCATCGGCATACTCAGGCTTATACGATTTGAACAGACGAATGATGTTGCTTTCCTGTACTTGGCGAAAAGACTTCATAATGACGCTCGCCATATCGCCTTTGTGGTACTCATTCGGACCAAAAACATTAAAGAACTTCACCCCGACAAACTTCATTATCAAGCCATTGCGCAATACCCACTCATCAAACATTTGTTTTGAATAGCCGTACATATTGAGCGGCTTCAAGTCGGTCGTGCGGTCGTCGTAGCCCTTTTCGCCAGCGCCATACGTTGCGGCGCTACTGGCGTAGATAAAGCGTATATTACGTGCTTCAGCATATTCGGCAAGGTCGCAACTGTAACGGTAATTGTTTTCCAGTAGATAATCGGCATTCTGCTCAGTCGTAGCGCTACACGCCCCCAAATGAAAAATCGCTTCTATCTCCGCACCATACTCGCCTTCGACAAGTTCTTTGCGGAAGGCGGTCTTGTGGACAACATCAAGGTATTTTTTACCAACGAGATTTTTCCATTTGGCTGTTGTGCCAAGAGCGTCCACAATAAGAATATCGTGAACGCCCTTGTCATTCAGTGTTTTGACTAAACAACTTCCGATAAATCCGGCTCCGCCCGTTACAACGATCATGGTCAAACCTTTCCAAATAAGCCGGACAGTCCACAATTATAGTGTTGCCTTAAATGCCGAAGAGAAATCTTTTAATACTTCGTTCAACTTGCCTTCGATTTCTGCATTCAACTCTGCTTTGTCAGCAATCATATTCAAGACCTCTTTGTTACGAACTTCCATACGCTCAAAAAGTTCCTGCTCAAAGCGGCGGCAAGCATCTTTTGGCAGTTCATCCAAATAACCGTTATTGACGGCATAAATGATGACGACTTGGCGCTCAACCGGGAATGGAGAATATTGATTTTGCTTCAAAATTTCATTTACTCGCTCACCACGACGAAGCTGTTGCTGCGTGGATTTGTCAAGATCGGAACCAAAGCGGGCAAATGCCTCCAAAGCACGGTAGGCTGCCTGATCAAGTCGCAAGGTGCCAGACATCTTTTTCATTGCCTTCGTCTGAGCATTGCCACCAACCCGCGATACCGAAATACCGACGTTGAGCGCAGGGCGGACGTTTGCATTGAAGAGATTGGACTCAAGATAAATCTGTCCGTCCGTAATCGAAATTACGTTGGTTGGGATGTACGCCGATACGTCACCCGCTTGTGTTTCAATAACGGGAAGCGCTGTGAGCGAACCTGCACCTTTTTCGTTCGACATTTTCGCTGCACGTTCCAAAAGGCGGCTGTGCAGATAGAATACGTCGCCCGGATATGCCTCTCGTCCCGGCGGACGGCGCAAAAGCAAGGACACTTGGCGATAAGCCGCAGCTTGCTTCGACAAGTCATCATAAATTACCAGTGCGTGTTTGCCGTTATCGCGGAAAAACTCGCCCATTGCGGTACCAGCATACGGCGCGACGAACTGCAATGGCGCGGGTTCGGAAGCATTTGCCGCAACGATAATGGTGTAATCCATAGCACCCTGCTCACGAAGCGTACCCAAAACGTTTGCAACGGTTGATGCTTTCTGACCGATAGCAACATAAATGCAGTAAACAGGCTCAATACCACGCGCTTTGGCTTCGGGCGTGTGTGTGTATTTTTGGTTGATGATAGCATCAAGCGCAACAGTTGTTTTACCAGTCTGGCGGTCGCCGATGATAAGTTCGCGTTGTCCACGTCCAATCGGAATCAAAGCATCAATAGCTTTAATGCCTGTTTGGAGCGGTTGCTTCACAGGCTGGCGGTCAATAACACCGGGAGCTTTGCGCTCAAGTGGGATATACTTACCTTTGGTGTCAACGGGCGCTCCGCCATCAATCGCAATACCAAGCGGATTGACAACACGACCAAGCAACTCATTACCGACAGGCACAGACGCAACGCGCCCTGTACGCTTCACGGTATCGCCTTCGCGCACAAGCGTGTCGTCACCAAAGAGCACCACACCAACGTTGTCTTCTTCGAGGTTGAGCGCCATGCCCATTACACCGTTGGGGAACTCTAAAAGCTCGGCAGCCATACAATTAGAAAGACCGTACACACGTGCCACACCGTCGCCGACTTGCAGGACGGTTCCGACTTCATAGATGTCAACTTCTTTATCGAAACTCGTCAGTTGTTGGCGGAGTATCGTCGAAATTTCATCAGGGCGAACTGCTGTCATAGTTCAAAGCCTTTGTAAAATATTGATAATGAATGAGTAATTAGTTTCGTTATTCAGTTTTTAGCGCAACCGCATCAATTCTGCGGCATCTTGTTTTTCCAATTTCAAGCGGTCTGGGTTGATGATAATTTTCGGTGCTTCATTGACAACATCCATCGAAATAGAAACATCGCCGTTCCGAGCCTGATTTGGGAATCCCGAAATTGATAGGATTCCATTTGTTTTGCAAAATTCTTTTGCTGCCCGTAAATCACCGCCTGGAGCAATGTAAATGACATTTATACCGACTCCGGCTGTGGCAAGTTGAGGCGCTTTCGCGGCACTTGCTTTAATCCCAATGCTATTAAACGCATCAACAATCTCATCTTTCATATCCGATGGAGTAGCGTCGCCGACCACAACCAAAAGTTTTATGCCATCTTTAGGGATGGTCTTGTCATAGACAAAAACTTTTCGGAAAAATCGCGCTTGAACAGGTACAGGCACAGGCATATCCTGTGCTTGTAGTGCTTGGGCTATTATCATCAAAGCCACAGAGCAGACCGCAAAAAAGCGCAATGTCATCATGGACGTTCCTACCCCACATTAAACTGAAGACCACATCAAAACTTGATGCAAAAATTCGTTGCCGTATAATATCAATCCGACTTAGTTCAGTGCGCCCTCCAACAGGCGCTTTTTCAGCAGTGTAAGCTGATGCTTGATGCTACCATCCATCATACTATCGCCAACTTGAGCAGTAAAGCCGCCAATGAGTGTTGGATTGATTGTATAGGTAGCTTGTGGTTTTTTGCCTGTTTGTACTTGCAGTTTTTTCAGCAGATTTTCTTTCTGTGTGGCATCTAGTTCAATGGCTGAACTTACTTCTACAGGCACAATACCACCAGCATTATTGTACAATTTCTCGAAGCTATCAAGAATGTTGGCTAATTCGGCAACACGACTTTTCTCAACAAGCAGAGAAAGAAAATTCTTCATAAGCGGCGCAAGAGCAGCTTTTTCTGCCAATGCCTTCAAAGTAGCCGCTTTTTTATCAGTTTTGATTATAGGACTCGCAACAAACAGCGCAAAATCACGCGAATCCGTCAGCATCGTGCGTAATCCACGCACATCGCCAATAATCGTTTCGAGAATGCCTGTTTGCTGGGCTTCATTAAAAAGCGCTGTTGCGTAGCGCGTAGCAACACGGGATTGGGACATAACGGCTCTCTGGGGTTTTATCAGGTTCTCGTATTGGGTATTAGTTTTTCGCTTTTTGCAAATCGTCAATGAATCCATCAACAATTTTCTTTTGCTGACCGACATCCAACTTTTCTTTCAAGATTTTCTCGGTTGCCATGATGACAAGATTCGAGACTTCTTCGCGGAGTGATTGCATAGCGCTTTGCTTCTCGCGCTCAATTTCCATGCGGGCTTCCGCAATTTTTTGTTCTTTGACTTTATCTGCTTCTTGCAATGCAGCCTGAACTTTTGCTTGCGCTTCAGCACGACCTTGGCGCACAATTTCACTCATCTCTTGCTGTGCTTGAGCAAGTTTTGTTTCGTTCTCTTTCATCATGCGCTCGGCATCAGCAGAGGCTTTTTCTGCCCGTGAGATGGAGTCTTCGATAGACTTTTCACGCTCGGAAAGCGCCGTTGTGAGCGGTTTCCAAGCAAATTTGCCGAGAATAAACGCGAAAATTGTGAAATTTACGATTGTCCAGATAATGAGTCCGGGCGAGACGCTGAGTACGCCATCCATAATGGTTCAAAATTTCAGTGAAACAAATATTTTTATTGTTGAGATTTTGCAAAAACTTTATCGATAACAAGGCTTTTGCACAACCTCACGAAAAACGGGTAATGAAAAAAAACAGATAACGAAAAAAGAGTTGTGCCTCAAACCAGCTTCAAACCTGGATTTGAAGCACAACCATTTTTTATTCCACATGGGTAAAGAATTACTTTACAGCCAAGAGGATACAAATTACGAGTGCGAAGAAAGCAGCACCTTCGATAAGAGCCGCGCCGATGATCATCGTTGTACGCAAATCGCCCATTGTTTCAGGCTGACGGCTACTTGCCTCAAGAGCAGCAGCTACAAGCTGACCAATACCGATACCTACACCGATGATTGCGATACCTGCGCCTAAGCCCGCAGAAAGATACGCTAAAGCAGCATTTGTCATTGGATAATCCTCCGAAGAAATAGATAAAGTGATTGAAAAATGAACTCAGTAAGAGTTTGGTTGCGAGAATAATTCGGCACCGTTTAGTGGTGCTGGACGTGTGCTTCGTCGTGTGCGTGTTCACCGATTGCCATGCCGGTAAATACGGCGGTCAGCATCGTGAAGATATATGCTTGCAAAAATACCGCAAGCAATTCGAGGAAGTAAATAAACACGGAAAATGCGACGCTCGGAAGCGCGACACCCCACGATTTGAAGAAGAAAATAAGCCCGACAAACGCCAGAAGGACAATGTGTCCTGCGGTCATATTCGCAAAAAGACGCATTGTCAAAACAAAGGGCTTAATGAAAAGGCTCATAAACTCAATCGGAATCATAATCGGCGCAAGAGCAATCGGCGCACCACCCAAAAGGTGATGAAACCAAGCACCAATGCCGGATTCACGAATAGCGGTATAATTGATGACCAAAAAGGAAATAATTGCCAATCCCGCCGTCACACCAATCGCACCCGTCGCCGTGTGCGCACCCGGTATCAAGCCGAAAAGGTTCATCAAGAGAATACTAAAAAACAGCGTAATAAAATACGGCAAAAGGCGTACTCCGGCTGCACCCTTGACATTCGGGTAAACTACTTCATCGCGCAGATAAATGACAATCGTTTCGATCATATTCTGCAAACCGCTCGGCGCTTTTTTCGGGTTTTTCTTGTATTTGCCAGCAACAAAAAGACCAATAGCAGCAAGAACCGCAAAGGCAAGCCATTGAAACATCACATAGTTCGTAACGGATAAATCAAGCTGCGGGGGCTTCATATCTGCTTTGCGGACGGGATGTCCTTTGTGCATCGTGAATACACCAGCCTGTTCCATTTTTGCGGGACTTGCGTAAGCGTGGAAGCCATTATCAACGAGCAGTATCGGTAAATCAGCGACGTGACCAAACAGGACAAAACCATGATGGTCGCCGAGTTCACCAAGCAGATGAGTAAATACTTTTTCGGGCGGGACATCGTGCGCTGCACCATGAGCATCGTGACCGCCAGAGGCGGCTTCAGACATAGCGGCTGCGGCATTATGGGTGGAATCTGTCTGCGTCGGTTTTGTCTGTTCGGCAGGCGTGGAATGCGTATCAGCGTTCATACTGTCCGGGCGTGAAGAGTGAAATGATTATTGTGTTATCTAGTTGTTTTGCGCTATTGATAAGATTTAATCCTGTTGCAGCACAGCGTCTTGTTGCTGCGTATTTTCTCGCTTTGCCGCGTAGATTGCGCGAGAAATTGCCAGTTGTTTTCGATGTAATATGACGATTTCTCCACTCATTACCGCTATGTAGCAAAAAAGCAATGTCACGACAAATGGTAATGTTGCGATGTGCCAAACTCGCAAGGCGTACCAAACGGCAAAGAGCGTTACAACCATTCGTCCAGCCATGCTGCCGAAAACGAGCCGCATAAACACGGTTATATCTTCTTGGCGGAGTGCAATGCGAAATGTGATTATCGCAATGCCAATATTTACTGCCGCGAAAATTATCCCCCAAAGAGCGCTTAATACCTCGTAGTTCATGGTATATCTGAACGTGAAATATCAGAAGTCGAATTAGCCACTGTCTCAATATGTATGGCTTTTCGCTTGTTGGAGTAACGTATGACGGTGAGAATAAACTTTGTCATCCCGCCAATAACGCCAAAAATAAGCAATGCCACAAACCAAAATGGCGTTGTTCCGGCATATTTATCAATGAACCAACCAATCAACCCAAAGCCGCCAACAGTTCCAGCAAGCTCAAAACCAATATTCATCAATGGCGCTGCTTCCTGTATCGCATCAGCCGTTTTTTGCGGCGCGTACTTTTTTTTGAGTGAAAACGCCATAATTGCGAAGGAACAATGCCGCAAGGCGGCGACGGTTGCGGTTTAACGCGATATTGGCGTTGCAATATGTGTAAAAACCGCTAAAACTGTACAAGCATACAAAGTTAATGTGTGGCTCTTTACCATCAAACAAAAAATTTGCCCTCAGAAACAAATTCCCAACTTTTTCGTAAAAATCGCTCCATTGGGGTACTTGATAAAGAAAATAAGATGGAAAGGTTTTTTGGATGTGATGAAAATTTCGCAATTTTGTGGAATCAATTTCACTCGTATCATTTTTCATTTGGAGTTTCTGTTATGTCAGAACCGACGCATCTTACCGATGACAATTTCCAGGCGGAAGTCTTGGATTCCGATAAACCCGTTCTTGTTGACTTTTGGGCTGCATGGTGCGGTCCTTGTCGCATGATTGCGCCTGTCATCGAAGAAATTGCCCGCGATTACGATGGCAAAGCGAAAATCGGTAAACTTGATGTTGACAATAATCAGCGTGTGGCAATGCAGTATGGCATTCGCTCCATCCCAGCGTTGCTTATTTTCCAAGGCGGTAAGGTTGTTGACCAAATCATCGGCGCAGTGCCGAAATCGCACATCACGGCAAAACTTGACGCTATTGCGAGTGTAAACTAAACGACACCACAATCTCTCCGTCATAGATAAAAACGGCTTCAAAAGGTATTCCTCTTGGAGCTGTTTTTTTTTGTACCTACGCACGAAAATTGGTGTTGGGTCGTCTCTGGGAGAAACCCAAACAACCTCATCACCTCGTTTGTTTCAAAAAGGCTTTATGACTGTTCGTATCGGACTTCACGCCCAAAATGTCCTTGGCACAAAACTTCTACCCTGTTCTCTTGCGCCCTTGACGGGCTTTTACCGCACGGGCTGTTGCGACACGGGTGCGGATGATGTCGGTGCGCACACGGTGTGCGTGGCTCTGACGCTTGATTTTCTCGCTTTTAGCCGTTCTCGTGGTAATGACCTTTCTACACCGATGCCGCAGTATAATTTTCCCGGACTCAAGCCTGGCGACCGTTGGTGTTTGTGTGCTTCGCGTTGGAAAGAGGCTCTGGATGCTGGGTGTGCGCCGAAAGTGATTTTGGAAAGCACGCATAAAGAGACCTTACGCTATGTCTCGCTTGACGATTTGAAGCGCCATGCACTGGAAACAAATGAGGCGTAGAAACAAGATATGAACGGTGCATCTTTATTGTCTCATTTTGCCCCAAGTGTCTCAAAATACAAAAGCCTGAAGAAGAGATTCCATCTCATCTTCAGGCTTTTTTGTAGTCTTCATTGTCAGAATGTCAGGCAGAGTGTCAGAGAATGCTGACATTACGCCTGACAATTCAGCGTTAGTCTTTGTGCGAACCCGTTGTACCAAAACGGAGTTGCGGAAAACAAACAACGCGCTGGCTGCCGGAAACACGGAATTTTAGTGTTTTTTGTTTGTCACTTCGGCGCTCGGTTGTGTCGGATGAAATGCCTTGAAAGCCGCTTGATTGCGAGTCGGAGTAGCTATCGCTACTGCTTTGTGTTGTTGACGGTAATGATGGTAAATCCATGAAAAAACGCGCTCCAAATGTCGTTGTAATGGTATAAGCAAAAAAAATATAATACCAAACCTGCTCAGATACTTGCTCAATTACCATGCCAAGTTTTTGGATTCAAAACGATTTGCCTTTCTAAAGCGCCGCACCTGCCGCCAATCTCATCAACCATCCATGTTTACGTGCCAGATTGCTTAACTTGTTGCCCATTTCCTTCGTATTTCGAGGGGCATTTTGTCAAAATATGGTCTGCCATCATCACGCCATTTTCCACGCGACCTTTAACCACGATACTTTCAGCAAGCTCGAAATTATTGGGGCGAGGACCATTATGAATGACTTTTACCTCTGTATTTGCGTCGTCGCGCATAACAAACGTGAACGTGTTTTCGGTGCTGTTGTAGGTGCAGCCTTTGTCTTTGACCCATGCGCCTTTGACCTGTACGCGCTTGCCGCTTGATTGTGCGTAGCCGAGATTGGTGTATTCGATTTTGCTGTTATCCAGCGACAATGCCGCGATAACCACAAACACCAGCGCTATTGCGCCTCCGATGATATAACGGGGTTTCATTATAGTCCTTTGGAAAGGGATGAGAAAAAAGAAAAGTCTGATAAGGCACAATTCCCTATCAGACCTTCGACTCAACCGAAAATTACGAGAATTATTTCTTTTTCTCAACTTCGATCTGATTATCAACCTTTTTTACGCCTGGAATTTTCTTAGCTGCGTTCGTTGCAACGCCTTTCAAGCCCGGTTTATCAACGGTACCTTTGAGCGTCGCTACACCGCCACTTACCATAACGTCAATATTTTTATCTTTCAATGAAGGCAGTGAAGCAAGTTTTTCTTTTACCGCTTTGGTAACACTAGCATCATCCATCGAAGCAACAGCAGCTTTTGCGTCGCTTTTTACTTCTTTTGCCGCAGTTTTTGCTTCTGCTTTTACTTCTTTTGCTTCAGCTTTTGCGTCTTTTTTGATGTCTTTTGCTTCTTGCTTGGCTTCTACGGCAGCTTTAGCAGGAGCAGCAGCCGGAGTCGGCGTAGCTTTTGCGGGAGAAGCAGGAGCAGGCTTGCTTACATCCATTTTGGCTTGAGCGAAGGTACTCAGACTTGTGCTTGCTGCGAAAAGCGAAGCGATAACGAGAGAACGAAACATTCGTAATTCCTTAAAAATGAGAATATTGTGACTTTTTAGGGCATTTTTTACCCTAACACAAGCGCAAAATTACACAAGAGAGAATGAATTTTTAGTGAATTTATACTGAGTTTACTGTCAGAAATCTATCAAGAGCCGTACTTAAGTGCTTGGATAACCTGCCCCAGATGCTGCATGGAATGTCCCATCATGAAATTGAGCAAGATAGTACGCTTTAATTCTGCCTTCCAAGGTGTGATGACCGTTTCATTCCAAGCAGAATCAGCCATTGTGCGAATACCCCGAGCAATGGCTTCACAAGATGCTTTGACAAATGCTTTGAGATCTTCTGCATTCGTAATATCCTCGGGGTTTGCGTTAGAACCCAATGCTTGGAAAGTGATTTGGGGTATCTCGCTGCCAAAGAGTGTCTTTGCAAACATCCATTGGGATTCGCCGATATGAAGTGCGATAACACCCAAAGAGCGCATATCGGGTTTGATGCGCTTTGTAATGTTTTCATCGGTAATTTTATCAATGGTTCGCAGAATTGTTTGTTCGGTATTCTGCCAAAGCTCCACAAATGTTTCTGTCATTGAGTGTAGAGAAAAAGTAATAAAAACCCAGGTTTAATGAACTTTCACTTCTTCTGATGGAACAAAGTTCTGAATTTCCTCCAAAAGTGCCGAGACAATTTCCTCTTCTTTGATTTTGCGCACAACTTCGCCTTTGCGATAAAGAATTGCTACGCCTTTTCCAGCCGCAATGCCTATGTCTGCTTCACTCGCTTCGCCAGGACCATTGACCACACAACCTAATAGTGCCACTTTAACGGGCTTTTTGATACCTTTGACTGCCTCTTCGAGTTGATTGGTAATGCTGAACAAATCTACTTCCAAGCGCCCGCACGTAGGGCAAGCGATGATTTCCACGCTACGCTGCGCCATACCAAGCGAACGCAAGATTTCTTTGCCAACCTCAACTTCTTTTTCCGGTTCGTCGGTAAGCGAAACGCGAATCGTGTCGCCGATGCCTTCTGCGAGAAGCGTTCCGATGCCAACGGCGGATTTAATCGTACCAACGCGCGTTGTTCCGGCTTCGGTAACGCCCAAGTGTAATGGGAAATCGGTGCGCTCGGCAAGCATACGATATGCCTCAATCATAAGCCGCACATCAGTGGATTTGACCGAGATAATCACATCATCAAAACCAAAATCTGCTGCAATTCCCGCATGACGCATGGCACTTTCAAAGAGTGCTTCGGGCGTGGGGTAGCCGTGTTTTTCCAAAATATCTTCTTCAAGCGAACCCGAATTTACGCCAATACGAATCGGTACTTGGCGTTCTTTTGCTTTCGACAGAACCTCGTGAATACGCTCTTTCGAGCCGATATTGCCCGGATTGATGCGCACTTTGGCAACGCCCGCTTCAAGCGCTTTAATCGCAAAAATGTGATTGAAGTGAATATCTGCCACAAGCGGCACAGGCGAACCCTTCACGATGTCGGCAATAGCCTCGGCAGCGTGTTTGTCGTTAATGGTTACGCGAACAATATCCACACCTGCTTCGTGGCAACGGTGGATTTGGTCAAGTGTGGCTTTGACATCGGAGGTTTTGGTTTTGGTCATTGTCTGGACGCTAATCGGCGCATTACCGCCGATTTGAACACCGCCGACCATCACAGCACGAGATTTTCTGCGGCGGAAAGGGGCGGTGGCGTAGGGCTGTTCGTGTGTGCCATTTTTGCCGTTCATTACGGGCAAATCGAAGGTTGTGGACATAGTGAAAAAATGTTGGTGAAAAATAGATAGATTTTATGCGGGTTGCGGGAAAGAGAATATTGTAAGTTCAGGTAAAGCCTTGCGTTCCTGCCGATAGTATTCGACGAGTGATTCTATCATTTTCTTGTCCGTTTTGTACGGCTTCTGTATATGTTTCGCCGTGCGTTGTACAAGACAAAAATTCTGGAAGAGAAACGATGAAGGCGTTGTCTTCGTTAGACCATTGAATTATCATGCTATACGGTGGCATTCGCGCCTCCATTCCATTACCATTGTTCGCGTAAAATCGAAGCAGCAACACCCCACAGTATGAACAGAAAAGCAAAAAACGCCGCAGCAATTTTACCGCCAAGTGTCCGGCTCAACTGCACATACCGTACATACACGAAACCGTAAGGAAGTGCTAACATATAGCCCATTGTGCGCTCGGTGAGGCTTTCGACTGCTCCTGATTTCAATACTTCTTCCAACGGTATAAACGCACTGGCAAGCCACACCAGAACAGGAGTAACCGCAAGTACAGGTCTGACATCAACATCTATTTTCGGCAAATACCAATAGAACGCAAGTGCCAAGAGAGAGAATAAAGCGCTGACAAATAAGTAGAACAGTGGCATTGACCACATTCTACCTATTGCCCATTGTGTGAGAAATAACCCACGCAAAGTTGAAACTATGATAAGCAAAGGGAAAAGCACTTCAAAAACAACTGCTGAAGGGCTTTTCAGGCGCATATCTACGGTATAGCTGCTCATGATGAAAATTCCTTTCCTATACTCTACGGTGAGGCGTGAAGTTTACGGCTGCGTTTTTTTTTAGGTTTTATGCCAGCGTGCTTGCGTACACTAGCCTTGGTATCGAGTGGTCGAGATTTAGGTACTTGTGATGGAGTTTTTGATACACTTTTAATGCGCCAATACATGAGCAAACCTGCTCCAATGCCAAGTATAGCACCAAGAGCAGCACCTTCTGTAATATATCGTTGGTTCAGAGTTTTTGCACGATTACGTTGTTCACAGTAATCTTCAAGAGAAAGAAAACCATTCCTTTTCAGAACACTCAGAAATTGTTCTTGAGAAATGCCATTGGTAATTAATATTTCTTCATATCGTTCATAATCAGCTAACGAGGCTGAGTTTGAACGAATTTTTGCTTGAAGAGCTTCAAGTTCGGCATAATACGGATTATTCATTGCTATCTTCTCCAGCTTGAGAACGTAATTGTTCGATTGATTCTGCCTGCGATTCGATCTCACTCAATTTTCGCTGAACATCAACAGATTGCTCACCAAATGGAAGCCACTTTCTGTTGGAGATTGTTCAGTTCTTCTATCGCTTGTTTTCGTGCTGCGCTGTTCGCATTAACACCTGCTAAAGTAACGCCTACAGCAATCAACGCAATCAAGGTTCCAAGCCATTTGGTAAAATCGTCAAAGCGTCGGTCATACAGTTTCTCAAGATAGTCAATCTTTACACGCAGGTCACGGTTTTCCTACTCTAAACGTTGCATACGCTGTGTGATTGCAGAATCATTTGCACGAGATTGAGCAGTAATGATCATTGGCACAAGGCATAATATTACCGCCAATAACAACGTTTTTAGCACGTTCATAATTTCTTGCTCGCTTCCATGAGTACACGCTTTTCCTCTTCCGAAAGGCTTCCATAGCCTGTTTTGGCGATTTTATCCAAAATGCTGTCTATTTCTTCTTGCGTAATAGTGCGATTGCCGTCAGAACTTGTTTTTGCACGAAACCATGACGAAACGCCGGATTCTTGCTTTTGTCCGTAGTTGTTGATTTCACGAATATCATAGATTTTTCGCTTATTACTAAAGACTTTTCGCCCGCCGCCGCCACTGAGCAAATCACGTATTTTGTCAAAAAAGCCGAAAATTCCCGCTTGGTCGCCGTAGCGGAGCAGTAAATAGCCTGTTAATGCGCCGCCCAAGTGAGCAAAGTGCGCCACGCCATCGCTGCCCATCAAGCCCGAAATGAGGTCAATACCAATCCAAATCAGGACAAAAATCTTTGCCGGAATGGGGAAAAATATCGGAAACATGAGAATTGGGCGGTCAGGAAACATAAAGCCAAACGCAATCATCACGCCTTGAATAGCGCCCGATGCGCCGACTGTCGGACCACCATAACCCGGAAACAGCGAACTCACGCCGATTTGCGCTAATCCGGCACCAATGCCCGCGAGCAGGTAGAACAGGAGAAAACGCCGTGAACCCCAGATAGATTCTAATTCCGAACCAAACATCCATAGCGCCAGCATATTGAAAAACAAATGCCACAAACCGCCGTGCATGAATTGGTACGAGATGAGTTGCCAAGGGTAAAAGAAGCCTGTTTCAACGGGCTGCAAGGCAAAATACGTCATCACAAGACGCTGCACCGACATTCCGCCTATGGTCAAAAAGCCCAAGAAGAGGTATTGTGCCACAAAAACGGCAACATTAGTGATGAGTAGCATTTTGATGACAGGCGTAAAGAGTGAAAAACCGCCTCCACTGCTAAAGCCTCCGCTATAATTGCTGCGAAAAGAATAGTTTGCCATGAAGCAACAAGGAAAATGGTCGAAAGGAAAATTGTTCTGCGTTATCTCTCAAGACGGAGAAGAGGCGGAATCATTGCTTGGCTTAACTATCCAACGCCGCCACACCCGGCAATTCTTTCCCTTCCAAAAACTCCAGCGACGCACCACCACCCGTCGAAACGTGGCTCACAGACTTGACCAAACCAAATTGCTCAATCGCTGCCGCAGAATCACCACCGCCGACAATCGTCACTGCGCCGTGTTTGGTTGCTTCAGCAAGTGCATCGGCAACAGCTTTGGTTCCGGCAGCGAAATTGCTCATTTCAAACACGCCCATCGGACCATTCCACACAACGGTTTTCGAGGTGGTGATAGCCTTGGAAAAGGCAGCAATAGACTCCGCACCAATATCCAAACCGCGCCAGCCTTTTTCAATGCCATCAATGCTCACGGTCTTGTGAGCCGCATCATTGCTGAAGGCATCGGCAACGACGGCATCGGTGGGAAGCATGAAATTGATATTTTTTGCTTTAGCATTGGCGATGATTTCTTTTGCCAATTCGATTTTATCTTCTTCCACAAGCGAATCACCGATTTCTTTGCCCATTGCTTTGAAAAACGTAAAGATCATGCCGCCGCCAACCAAGATGGTGTCGCATTTATCAAGCAAATTGGTAATGACATCAATTTTACCGGAAATTTTTGAGCCGCCCAAAATCGCGGTAAAAGGGCGCACGGGCTGTGCTACGGCATCGCCCAAATACTTGAGTTCTTTTTGCATCAAATAACCCGCAGCCCGCTTGGTGATGTATTTCGTCACGCCATGCGTACTAGCATGAGCGCGGTGCGCAGAGCCAAAAGCATCGTTCACGTACACATCGCCCAAAGCGGCAAGTTTGCGGGAAAAATCTTCTTCATTTTCTTCCTCTTGAGCATAAAATCGGACGTTCTCAAGCAATACGACATCGCCATCTTCCATGAGTGCAACCATTTTACCAACCTCATCGCCAATGCAGTCGGGAGCCATTTTCACGGGCTTGCCCAGAAGTTCTGCAAGGCGCTCTGCTGCTGGTTTCAAGGAATACTTTGCGTTCACTTTGCCCTTCGGACGACCCAAATGCGACATCAAAATTGCCTTTCCACCAGCAGAAATAATTTTTTGAATCGTTGGCAGGGATTCACGTATGCGAATATCATCGGTGATAGCACCAGTGTCATCTTGTGGCACATTGAAATCTACACGTACCAGAACACGTTTTCCGGCAAGGTCGAGTTGGTCAATGGAGTGAATCATAAAGGCTTGAAGAAGAGAGGTTGATAAAGAGTGAATTGGTTTTTGTGAACACAAATATACGGGAAGCATGGCACTTTTTACTGAATTTTTACGCCTAGAACCCGTATTTTGAGTGCGTACTTTCTTCATTTTCCTTCGTCATTATGGCTTGGCACAACATCATCGGTCAACATCGTGTTAAAAATATTCTCACCAGAGCGATTGCCGAGAAGCGTATTGCTCATGCGTACTGCTTTTGGGGCGCTGAGGGCATCGGCAAAGACGCATTAGCATTGGAGTTTGCGAAGGTGATGAATTGTGAGCAGCCGCGCAATAATGCCGAAGGCATTATCGAAGCCTGTGGCACGTGCAAAAGCTGTCACCAAGCCGCACAAATACAGCATCCCAATATTCAATTTATTTTCTCGCTTCCCGCAGCCAAAGCCGCTTCCAGCGAGAAGGATGGAGCAATGGGAACCTCGCCGATTCTCAAACTTTCCGATGACCAAATCCATCTGATTCAAGAGCAGCTCAAGATAAAAGCAGCCAATCCCTACCACAATATTGCGATTCCCAATGCCGCGCAAATCCGCATTGCATCTATCCGCGAGGTCAAAAAGCAAATTTCGATGAGTTCTTCGCAGCGCGGACGGCGCTTTGTTATTATCTCGGAAGCCGATGCGATGAATCAAGAAGCCGCCAATGCTTTTTTGAAAACATTGGAAGAGCCGTCTTCGCAAGTAACCATCATTCTCACCACTTCACGCCGCGAACAACTGCTTTCCACCATTCTCTCGCGCTGCCAGCAAATACGCTGTGATGCGCTGTTCGACGAAGATATTGCCAATGCGCTGGTGGCGCAGCACCACATTCCGCTTGAGGAGGCGCGGCTTGCCGCCAGACTCGCCGACGGGAGTTATTCCAAAGCAACCGAGCTTTTGGGCGAGGATTTACGCCAATTGCGTATAGAAATCGTGAATTTACTGCGCTTGATGCTAACGCCGCGATTTGTGCAAAAATTTACTTACGAACTCGAAGCGCTGGTTGGAAAAGGTCGTGGCGACAGTGACCGCACGAAATTGGAGCGGATGCTGATTCTTCTGTTGACGTGGATACGAGATGCTTATGCGCTTTCGGTGTCAGACCGAGAAGACACGATTATCAATATTGACCAAATCGAAGATTTGAAGCGTTTTGTGGGGCGTTTTGGCGTGAGTGGAAATTTAGATGCCGCCGCTCGTGCTATCGAACAAGCCATAGAGCGGCTTCGGCGAAATGTGAATGCAACCCTGATTCTGACGACATTGGCGCTGGAAGTACGGCGGATTTTATACCGAGCATCGTAACGGTGCGGGGTTTGGGCTAATTATGCAGCACAAGCTATTCTTCCATATCGGCATCGCTGCCATCCTGCAAAACCTCTGCGAGGACACTTTTAATGACCTCCCATGCAAACCCTTGGCGTTGTAAATAGCCGATAAGCGCTTGTTTGCGCTTTTGAGGTTCTTTGCGTTCCAAGGAACGTAATTTTTTCTCTGCTGCCGCGAGCGCACTCTTGAAAGCATTATCACGAGAAGTTTCCGGGGGAAACGCTTCGGCGAATGCGTCATCAATATCATGCTTGGAAATGCCGCGTTTGAGCAGTTCTTGTCTCAAGCGGCTTTCGCCGGCAGGTTTGCGTTGCATGATTTCTTGAATGAACGCTGCTGCATATTTGCGGTCGTTGACGTAACCAAACTCTTCAAGAAACTGCACAGCGTAGTCGGCTTCTTCGGGTGCAAAATCTTTCTCAAGCATTTTTCGCCGAACCTCTGCGGCAGTGCGGGATTTGTATGTGGCATAGCGAAGAGCAGTTTGCTTGAGAGCAATAATGTCTTCCTGCTCTTGAAGCCTCTCTGTCTCTTGCTTAGTAAGCTGCTTTCCTTTGGTCAAGCCAAAGCGCAGCGTTGTGTCGAGTGTGCAGCCAAAGGCAAATTCCCCGTTGATAAACACCGAACACCGTGCCGGATTTTTCTTTTGGGCAACAACATGGGTGATAATGTAGGGTTCTTGTAATGATGAAGTGTTCATGATAATGGGGCAGAGGTAGGAACGGTAAATTTTCGTTGTCAAAGCAGGCTTCGCCTCACAACAAAAAAGCCGTTGAAACGTGAACTTTCAACGGCTTTTTTATTGAGAAATCATCGCAAGTATCAACCAAGAATCTCTTTGCGGAAATATTCCATTGTTTTCAAAAGCCCTTCGCGCCTACTCACACGCGGCTCCCAGCCAAGAATACGCTTTGCACGGTCAATATTAGGCTGGCGAATTTTAGGGTCATCTTCGGGAAGTGGCTTGAAAACAATTTCACTTTTGCTTCCTGTGATTTCCAGAATTTCTTTTGCCAAGTCCAGCATCGTGATTTCATCAGGGTTGCCGATATTCACCGGGTCGGTCTCGTTCGACAAAAGCAAGCGATAAATGCCTTCGACAAGATCATCCACATAGCACACAGAGCGCGTCTGAGAGCCATCACCAAAGACCGTCAAAGGTTCGCCGCGAAGCGCTTGGGACATGAAAGCGGGAATGGCTCGCCCGTCGTTGATTCTCATGCGAGGTCCGTAGGTGTTGAAAATGCGCAAAAGCCGCGTTTCCACACCATGATAGCGATGGTACGCCATCGTCATTGCCTCTGCAAAGCGCTTTGCTTCGTCATAGACACCTCGCACACCAATCGGGTTGACATTGCCCCAATATGACTCTTCCTGCGGATGCACAAGCGGGTCACCATAGACTTCGCTTGTCGAAGCAATAAGAAATCGCGCCTTTTTCGCCTTTGCTAGTCCCAGCGCTTTGTGTGTGCCGAGCGAACCCACCTTGAGCGTTTGTATCGGCACTTTCATATAATCAATCGGCGAGGCAGGCGAGGCGAAATGCAAGATGTGGTCTAGTTCTCCGGCAACATAGATGTACTCCGTCACGTCGTGTTTGACGAACTGAAAATGCGGATTACCAATCAAGTGTGCGATATTATCAGGATTTCCGGTGATGAAATTATCCATGCAGATAACATCAAAACCTTCGCTTAAAAATCGCTCACAAAGATGCGAACCCAGAAAACCCGCACCACCAGTGATAAGAACTCGTGCCATAGAGAAAAAAATGATATATAAAAAAATAACTGCCTGAAACAACGAAATCCGTCAAACCCGCATAACATTGCGCTTGTAGCCAAAGAATCCACGTTGTTTAATAACCTTTGCAACCTCCGGCGGAACCATTTCCTCCCACGAAGAGTCTTGATTTTTGATTTTTTTCAAAATATCACGCGAGAAAATATGCAGGTATTGGTCGTTGTAGTTATCTAACTGGACAAGGTAGTTATTATGGACTAAATGCTCGTAGAGATAGCGTAACTCAGGTGCAACGGGAAGGTTTTGAACCATTATCATTTCTTGTGTTTTGAGGTCACGCAAAGGATAGATGTAGAGCTTAACATCAGTTTTAAAGAGCCTTCCGAATGATTCCAAAATACCACCATCAAGATTTTGATAATATTTTGTGTCCAGAATTTCCATTAGGCTTCCTGCACCCATGGTAATCGCAATTTTTTCCTTCGTGCAGCGCGAAAGGTAGTTCACAAGACCTTCATATTCAAAATATTCGGAAATTAAGACGGTCATTCCCGACGCTGCCAGCACATCGGCACGGGCAAGGAAATCTCGTGGGTCAACGTCGCCATCGTCGTCGGTGGTGAGTTTGTGCATCGTCAATTCCATCAAGCGAATGATTTGTTTACCCTGCACCTCCGGCTCTTGGGCGAATTTTTCCGAAGCGGCTTCGAGCATATCAATATTGACAAAACATACCGGACGGAAACTGCCACGCTCTACCAGCACGGGGCGCTTATACAGGACTTCCGACGGCTGCAACACTTCGCCATTGGCGGCAAACATCGCCGCTTCGCTGAGTCCGAGTTGGACAAGTTTCAGGCTCATTAAGCGATTGTCAACGTTGCGGAACTCAATGCCCGAAAATTCAATCATATCCACTTCCACGCGGTCAGTATTCAAGCCGTCCAGAAGTGATTCTAGGAGTTCTTCGGGGTCTTGATGCAGATAGAATGCGCCATACAGCAGATTCACGCCGACAATACCGAGTGCTTCTTGTTGCAATGCATTCTCTCGATCAAGCATTCGGACGTGCATGATAATTTGGCTGTCTTCATCGCGGGGACGGGCTTGGTAGCGCACACCCATCCATCCGTGACACTCGTTTGTACCTTGGAAATTGAGCGCAGAAACAGTATCGGCAAAGGCGAAAAATGCGGTGTCGTCGCCACGACTTTCGCTCAAACGCTCAAGATTTAAGCGGTGTTCATACTCAAGCATACTCTCCAAGCGTGGGCGCGAGACGTAGCGCTCACATTCGCCATAAATCGCATCGCTGACGGTCATGTCGTAGGCGGAAATACTTTTAGAAATCGTTCCCGCAGCAGCACCGACGCGGAAAAACCAGCGCACAACTTCTTGTCCGGCACCAATTTCTGCAAATGTCCCGTACCAGCGTGGGTCGAGATTGACACGGAGTGCTTTTTGATGCGTATTAAGTTTTTCTCGTTCCATAGATGAAATGAGGTTTGGTGAGGTGTTGAAGATGATTGCAATATTGTGGTGAACGCGGCTTCAACACAGATGATTCAGATTTTAGAGCATTTCGATAATAACTGCACTTGCTTCGCCGCCGCCGATGCAAAGCGTCGCAAGTCCTGTGCGCTTGCCCGTGCGCTGAAGGGCATAAATAAGCGTCGTCAAAATACGCGCACCAGAAGCACCAATAGGATGTCCGAGTGCAATCGCGCCGCCGTGAATATTGATTTTCTCACGTGGCACGGCGAGGTCTTTTTCGACAGCCATCGGCACAACAGCAAATGCTTCATTCACCTCGAAAAGGTCAATATCGCTTGCTTGCAGCCCTGCTTTGGCAAGTGCTTTTTTGATTGCCCCCACAGGCGCGGTGGTGAACCATTGAGGCTCCTGTGCGTGGGAAGCCTGAGACAGAATACGTGCAATCGGCTTTGCACCAAGCGCGGCAGCCTTTGCCGAAGATGCTAGTACGAGTGCGGCTGCGCCGTCGTTAATCGAACTTGCATTGGCGGCAGTAACCGTGCCGTCTTTGGAGAATGCCGCTTTCAGCGTGGGGATTTTGTCGAATTGAGCGCGTCCGGGTCCTTCATCGGCGGAAAACACTATTGTTCCTTTTTTATCAGCGATTTCCACATCAGCAATTTCTTGGGTAAACCAGCCATTTTTTTGCGCTTCTTGAGCGCGTTTGTAGCTATTGATAGCAAATTCGTCTTGCGCCTCGCGTGTGAAACCGTACTCTTTTGCGCACATATCGCCGTAAACACCCATCGAACCTTTGTCGTAGGCATCTGTGAGTCCGTCATACATCATGGAATCAATAATTTCACCGTTGCCCATCCGATAGCCACCACGCGCTTTTGGAAGCAAATAGGGCGCATTGGTCATAGATTCCTGACCACCGGCAACAACCATATCTGCATCGCCCGTCAAAATTGCCTGAGCGCCCAGCATGACTGCTTTTAAGCCGCTTCCACACATTTTATTCATCGTAATAGCAGGAACCGATTTCGGAATACCCGCATAAATAGCCGCTTGGCGGGCGGGAGCTTGCCCGACACCTGCTGCCAGCACTTGTCCCATGATGACCTCGCTGTTATGGTCAGCGATGGCTTCAGGAGTGAGTCCTGCTTTTGCTATGGCGGCTTTGATAGCAGCTGCTCCTAGATTTGGTGAGCTGAGGGGAGAAAGTGCGCCTTGAAAGGCGGCGATTGCCGTGCGTGCGGCAGAAAGAATAACGGGTTTTTCCATGATAACGTCTTCGGACGATAAGTGAAACAGATGAGAGCATGATTTATAGGTACAAAAACACACAAGCCACTAATATACGCTTTTTCGATTTGCTAAAAGAGAGCAAAGTTCCCTTCAACACTCTTTCGCAAAAAAAATGCCCGCAAGAGTGTACTGCTCCCCTTGCCCTGAGATTATTGTCAAATTTGACAACAATACGAACAAAACCCTGTTTCTTGCCAGTACAAAAGAAAAGCCACTCAGAACATAAGATTCTAAGCGGCTTTTAAGACTTTGTTTGTAGCGAGGACAGGACTTGAACCTGCAACCTTTGGGTTATGAGCCCAACGAGCTACCAATTGCTCCACCTCGCGGTATTGAATAGAATAGCAATATACTATTTTTGACGGTAGCAACCAAATTATTTCTTTTTGCCGCCTTTTGTTTGCCGTTAGAAAGCCTTCTCTTCTTTGCTTTTCGCCCTCAGCGAAACTCTCTGTTGGATGTTCCCCCAAATTCTGGTAATTTCGTAAAAAACAAACCGTTATTTTTCCTCACTTTTGGTGTTTTTTTATGAGCCGTCCGCCCTACAAACCCGAAGAATACTTGAATTTCTCCGACCCCGCTATTGCCGCACAGCAGAAAGCAGCGCTGGAAAAGGTTCGCGCACAATTTGGGAAAGAATACCCCAATATCATAAACGGAAAAGAAATTCTGACCGAGAAAAAACTTCCTTCGCTGAATCCATCGAATATCAGCGAGACAATCGGCACATTCCAGCTTTCTACACAAGCCCACGCCGAAGATGCTCTCACCTCTGCGTGGAAAGCATTTGAATCATGGAAAAATGTTCCTGCCGCCGAGCGTGCCGAATACCTCTTCAAAGCTGCGGATATTATTCGCAAGCGTCGTCTCGAAATCAATGCGTGGATGATTTCCGAAGCGGGCAAAAACTTTCTTGAAGCTGATGCCGACACGTGTGAGGGCATTGATTTCTTGGAGTTCTACGGACGCGAGGCGCTGCGCTATGCCGAAAAGCAGCCCTTAACCAAAATTAGTGGTGAAGACAATTCCTATTTCTACGTTCCGCTTGGTGCAGGATTCGTCGTTACGCCGTGGAATTTTCCGTTTGCAATTTTAGTCGGAACAGCCGCCGCACCTATTGTTGCGGGCAATACCGTTGTGCTGAAACCTGCCACGGAAACGCCAATGATGGGATGGCTTTTTGCGGATATTATGCGTGAAGTTGGTCTGCCCGAAGGCGTGTTGAACTTTTTGTCTGCCGACCCGCTTGAAGTAGGTGACTTTTTGGTTGATCACCCCAAAACCCGCTTCATTACGTTCACCGGTTCAATGGGTATTGGTCTTCGTATCAATGAACGCGCTGCAAAAACCCAGCCCGGACAACTTTGGATCAAGCGCGTTGTTGCGGAAATGGGCGGCAAAGATGCAACCATCGTAGCGGACGATGCCGATATTGATTCGGCGGTCAAAGGCACAGTTGCTGCGGCATTTGGGTTTCAAGGGCAGAAATGCTCGGCGTGTTCGCGGGTGATTGTGGATGAAAAAATTCATGCAGAATTTGTCGAAAAATTGGTTGCCGCTACGAAGGCTCTCACCATCGGCGATGCAAAAGATGATACCATTGCCGGACCCGTTTCTTCGCTGAAATCAGAGAAGAAAATTTTAGAATATGTTGAAATTGGGAAAAGCGAAGGCAAACTTCTGACGGGCGGCAAAAAGGTTGATGGTTTGAATGGGTATTACATCGAACCGACAATTTTTGATGATGTGCAGCCCACTGCACGACTTGCACAAGAGGAAATTTTTGGTCCTGTGCTGGCTGTTATCAAGGCGAAAGACTTTGACCATGCCTTGGAAATTGCCAATGGTACACAATTTGGCTTGACAGGCGCTCTGTACAGCAAAAGCGAAGAACGCTTAGAACGCGCCCGCAATGAATTCTTTGTTGGTAATCTTTACCTCAACCGCAAGTGTACAGGCGCTTTGGTGGACGTGCATCCGTTTGGCGGCTTTAATATGAGCGGTACGGATTCCAAAGCGGGAAGCCGTGATTATCTGTTGCTCTTTATGCAGGGCAAATCGGTAACAAAAAAAGTTTGATAAATTATTGTTGAAAAAAGATTTAGCGAAAAAGGAGTTCGTACCCGTGCGAACTCCTTTTTTGTTTAAGGGCGTTTATGAATTTTTGATGAATCCACCATGAAGAAAACAGCCATTTCGGTCAGAAATCGTTCCGTGACTTGACTTTGATAGGAAAAGTGAGTATATTCAATTTGAGAGTTCAATACGTGAAGTGTCAACATTTTGATTTTCAAAGTATTGTTGAGGCTTATTCTCACGCAATCCGAATCGTCGAAGTATAACGAAGTTCAGAGAGCGTTATACATTTTATTTTTTTATCAGTTTAAAGAGTTGTGTATGAATATTTTCCCGCATGAAATCAATGCCGATAGAGTATTGATCTTTGATACCACGCTCCGCGATGGCGAACAGTCGCCCGGAGCCTCGATGACGAGCGTTGAAAAATTGGAAATTGCCCGCCAACTGGCGGTTCTAGGGGTTGATATTATCGAAGCGGGCTTTCCTGCTGCTTCACCGGACGATTTAGAGGCTGTGCGACGCATTGCTACCGAGGTCGGCAATCCTGCGCCGGGTGAGCATATTTCCATGCACATTCCCGTTATTGCTGGTTTGGCACGCGCCACAAAAGGCGATATTGACAAATGCTGGCAAGCGGTTCGCCATGCTGCGAAACCTCGTATTCACACGTTCCTTGCCACAAGTGATATTCATTTGCAATACAAACTTCTGATGACCCGCGAACAAGTTATCGCCAAAGTCCGTGAAATGGTTCTCTACGCAGTATCGCATTTTACCAACGCAGGAATTACGCCAAATGTCGAGTTTTCTCCCGAAGACGCGGGACGCTCGGATAAAGAGTTCTTGGTAGAAGTCCTCAAAGCCGCCATTGAAGCGGGTGCTACGACATTGAACATCCCCGATACCGTCGGCTACTGCACTCCCGAAGAGTACGGGGCGCTTATTTCCTATCTCCGCGAGGAAACACCCGGTGCGAAAAATGTTGTTTTCTCCACACACTGCCACAATGATTTAGGCTTGGCAACCGCCAATACGCTTGCTGGAGTGCGGCATGGTGCGCGGCAGGTGGAAGTAACATTGAACGGTATTGGCGAACGTGCTGGAAACACATCGTTGGAAGAAGTCGTCATGGCGATTCAGACCCGCTCGGCGCAATATGGCGTATTTACGGGCATTAACACGCAGCATATCGCCCGCACCTCGCAAATGGTTTCGCATTATACCGGCTTAAATATTCAATTCAATAAGGCAATCGTGGGCGCAAATGCCTTTGCGCACGAGGCTGGTATTCATCAAGACGGTATGCTGAAAAATTGGCAAACCTATGAAATTATGAAACCGGAAACAGTCGGCTGGACGGCTTCACGACTGGTTTTGGGCAAACATTCCGGTCGCCATGCCTTCAAAATGCGCTTGAAGGAAATGGGCTACCCACTCCATGATGAAGAACTGGATAAAGCATTTGCCCGTTTCAAGCAACTTGCCGATAAGAAGAAAACCATTACCGATGCAGACTTGGAAGCAATCGTCTCGGATGAACTCTACCAACCACGTGAATTTTTTACACTGGAAGATATGCAGGTAATATGCGGCAAGACAGGTATGCCGACGGCAACCGTGTGTTTACGCGATGTGGCGGGGCGCAAAACAACCGTTGCTGCGCTGGGTTCGGGTCCGATTGATGCTGCCTTCAAAGCGATTGACGATATTATCAAAACGCCATGTAACCTACTTGAATTTGCCGTCCACGCTATTACCGAAGGCATGGATGCGCTGGGCGAAGTAACGGTGCGCCTTGAGACGTTGGAAGAAAATCCGCGTACCTTTGGCGGACACGGCGCAGACCTTGATATTATCGTGGCTTCCGCCAAGGCATATCTCTCGGCAATCAACCGTATGCTTGCCGCGCATGGCACGAATAAACAAGATACAACATCGGCTTTAGAGCTGCGAGCAGCATAAATTTTTCGTAAAAATTTCCCCGATGCGCCATTTTATGCGGTGCGTCGGGGATTTTTTTTCTGTATTCTGGTTTTGTGTCGAAGAATTTGCTATTTTCTTTTTTGTATCATTCACCGTACGCAAAAGCCCATCAAATGCTATGAAAACATTTCCCTTTACTGCAATTATTGAGCGCGAAGGCGACGGTTTTGCGGCTCTTTGCCCTGAATTGGATGTCGCATCTCAAGGGCAAACTATCGAAGAGGCGCGACATAATCTTCGTGAAGCAGTCGAATTATTTTTGGAGTACGCTTCGGAAGCAGAAATCGCCGAGCGTTTGCGAGAAGAAGTGTATGTGACTCGCATGGAGGCTGAGTTTGCCTAAGCTAAGAATTTTATCAGGAATCGAATGTTGCGCATTGTTGGCGCTGCATGGTTTTGAAGAAGTGAGGCAAAAGGGCAGCCATATTGTCATGCAAAAGCGCTTGAAAGCAGGAACAATAACCGTTCCTGTACCAAATCATAAAGAACTCAAGCCTGACACACTGTCATCAATAATTCGGCAATCCGGCTTGGATAAAAATCTTTTCTATACTCTGTAAAATCAATTCTTACAAAACCTTACAACGAATGAATCTCACCGCAACAACCAACGAAATTTTCATCCCTCGTCTGGAAGCCGTCAAAGCCGCAGAACTCGCCATGCGCGGCGTTGCGCGGCAAACACCGCTTGAGCAGAATGCTAATCTTTCCGAAGAATTTCATGCGAATATTTTTCTCAAGCGCGAAGACCTCCAAATTGTGCGCTCCTATAAAATTCGCGGCGCGTACAACAAGATTTCCAGCCTTTCCGACGATGAACGCGCACGAGGCGTAGTCTGCGCTTCGGCGGGAAATCACGCACAAGGAGTAGCGCTTTCTTGTCAAAAATTGCGTATTCATGGCAAAATTTTTATGCCCGCGCCCACGCCAAACCAGAAGGTTCGCCAAGTAAAAATGTTTGGCAAAGAATTTGTAGAAGTGGTTTTGACAGGCGACACCTTCGATGATGCCTATAAAGAAGCCGTTGCGGATTGCACTCAAAATGGCAAAACCTTTATTCATCCTTTTGACGACCCAAAAGTGATTGAAGGGCAAGCAACGGTGGGCTTGGAGATATTGGACGATGCTACCGAGCCGATTGACTATATGTTTATTCCCGTTGGCGGTGGCGGCTTGTCGGCGGGTGTTTCGAGTATTTTCAAAATGCTCAGTCCGCGCACAAAGTTGATAGGAGTAGAGCCGCTTGGCGCTCCGGCGATGTACGAATCTCGCAAAAATGGCGTAAACACGACGTTGGAGAAGATTGATAAGTTCGTGGATGGTGCTGCCGTCAAGCGTGTCGGCGATTTGACCTTTGCCATTTGCCAAGAGTTTTTGGATGATGTCGTGCTTGTGCCGGAAGGTCAAATCTGTGGGCGCATTTTGCGGTTATATAACGAAGAGGCTATTGTCGTTGAACCAGCAGGAGCGCTTTCTATTGCGGCTTTGGAGCATTACCGCGAAGAAATTCGCGGCAAAAATGTGGTTTGTATCGTCAGTGGCAGCAACAACGACATTACGCGCACCGAAGAAATCAAGGAGCGCTCTATGCTCTACGAAGGTCTTAAACACTACTTTATCGTCCGCTTTCCGCAACGTGCGGGCGCATTGCGTGAGTTTTTATCAGAGGTTTTGGGCGCAACGGATGATATTTCGTACTTTCAATACTCCAAGAAAACCAGTCGTGAGCGTGGTCCGGCGGTTGTTGGCTTGGAACTGCAACGCCGAGAAGATTTTGATGCACTGATTGAACGCATGAAAGCACGCAATATCACCTACGAATATTTGAACGACCGACCGGATTTGCTGCAATATGTGGTGTAATCCTTCTTCGTTCGATGCGCGTCAGAGAAGAATTATGACTATCGTTATTTCGCTTTGTTTTTTTCACTATCGTTGGGAGAAACACTATGCTTCCTGCACTTTCCATCAGCACGTTTATTGGTGCTGTCCATGATTCTGAACGAACACGGTTCGAGGTTTTGAACGGTCTGAAGACCATTCGCACCAATTTTCACCATAACCGCATTTTTCCCGACCTCAGCACACTGATTGAGCTTTTCGGTTCGTTGCAATCCATCACGCAAAGCGCCGATAATCTCCGCGCCAAGGCGCACCGCAGCATCAAAGACCTCAATCTGAAAGAGCGTAAAGTTATTTACGAGGAAACGCCCATCAATGACGATGATTTTGAGCAAATTCAAGAACTGATTCTCTGGTCTTTGCCGCTTATTCAGGATGCTATCGAAGAGGGCAAAACGATGTTTGAATTTGTCGAAGAAAATTTGTCGTTGGAAGTGGTTGGTATTTTGCCCACGTATCTGGAAGAAGGGTATATGGTTGTTCCCGACAATGCAAGTTCGGCGCTGCACGTCATTCGCTACGAAGTTTCGATTTTTACCAGTGCCGAAGAGCGCTATCGCAGTTTGAAAACTTCCTTCGTGAAATCCTTGCGTCAAAGCGCAATCGTGCAGCCAATTCAAAGCATTAAACTTGAGTTGGTGCAAGAGTATCCGACCTTGCCCAACCCCGCCACCTACGCATTTGCAACCGATTTGGAATTTCCTTTTCACGAGACAATTCTGCCTGTTGCCAAGCGGCGGCTTTTGCGGCATTTGTATTCTTGAGGTATCTTGCACATACCTTGTCTCAACTTCAACCCCCAACATTAACCATACTCCCAAAATCTATGGAAACAACCACTTTGCCCGCAATGGAATACCGCCGACTTGGTTCGTCGGGTGTTCAAGTCAGTGTTCTCTCGCTTGGTTCATGGCTCACCTTTGGTAGCCAAATTAGCGATGATGTTGCCGAAGACCTCATGCGAACAAGCTATGAGGCGGGCATCAATTTTTTTGATAACGCGGAGGCATACGCGCATGGGCGTTCGGAACTTGTGATGGGAAAACTTCTCGCAAAATTTAACTGGGACAGAAGCACCTACTTGGTATCGAGCAAAGTGTATTGGGGCGGCGACAAGCCGAATCAGTTGGGGCTATCGCGCAAACACGTGATGGAAGCCTGTCATGCGGCGCTCAGGCGTTTGCAGGTCGAATATTTAGATTTCTATTTTTGCCACCGCCCCGATAAAAACACCCCCATTGAGGAGACCGTTTGGGCGATGAATACGCTGATTCAACAAGGCAAGGTGTTGTATTGGGGAACGTCTGAATGGAGCGCCCAGCAAATCACCGAGGCATATGCGGTAGCGCGACAGTACAATCTCATACCGCCAACAATGGAACAACCGCAGTACAACATATTTCACCGAAACCGCGTTGAGCAGGAATATAAGCGCCTTTACAGCACCATTGGCTTAGGAACAACGATTTGGTCACCATTAGCTTCGGGTGTGCTTTCGGGCAAGTATTCATCGGGTGTTCAGGAGAATGACCGTCTGGCACGAAAAGGCTTGGAGTGGCTGAAAAACAATGTGATGACAGAGGAAAACATCCGAAAAACTCTGCTTTTAAAGCCAATCGCCGACGAACTTGGCGCAACGCTACCACAACTTGCTATTGCTTGGTGCGTCACAAATCCTCACGTCAGCACGGTGATTTTGGGGGCATCAAAAGTCGCGCAGTTGCAGGAAAATATTGCGTCGCTGGCGATTGTTCCGAAATTAACCGAAGAGATTCTAGGGCGCATCGAAACGATTGTGCAGAATAAGCCCGCAGAGCCGGAGTATTGAGCGTTGGGCATAACTATACTCAACAAGGTCGAAAAATTCTTCCCGTCCGGCGGCTGAAGAGAGCAAATGCGCTGCCGTCGGGCGGGTGCTGCGTATGCAGTTTTATCCTTTCTCACTATAGACAGCTAGGAGTGATAGCGCTTCACCTTGTTGATAAAATAGTTAGTCGTCCCTGAAAAAGTCTAAAAAGCGAGGCGAAGAAATAAGAACGAAAGTAATTGCCGAATGAATATTCGGAAATTACTTGCTGCCGCCGCCATCATGGCATTGATAGCGTCTCCCTCAATACCCTTGAGGAAGTTTCTGTTCAGGCGAAAATCACTTTTCAAATGTCCCCGATACGAGGCTCAATCGAAGCGCGGCGGTTGAACCACTGCTTTGCTCGTCGCGTGCGGACTCCTTGCTTTCGTGCGATGTCTGCCTTCGCCCGAAGTTGATGGGGTCGGAGGATGGCGGTACTGCCACAGGTAGTCGCTCCTCGATAGCCTTCATCGACAATCACTCTCTCAGGGCGTTTTCCCAGTAAGCGCTCCGACTGTGTGAGCAAGGGTGCAAGCGTCTTGCCGTCGTAGATGTTTTTTGAGAAGTTCTGGATGCCCGTGATGATGCCTGTGGTCTTGGTTGTCAGAATCGCCACCTTTGAGCCAAACTCGTAGCGCACACGGTCTTTGCCTTTGGCATGACACGCCACGTGCGGCTCATGCAAAGAGTAGATTTTGTCCTTGTCGGTCTTTTTCTGCGTGAGAACTTTTTCGCAGCGCTCCAGCATCGGCTGGTGAGCTTTTGCCGCCTTCGCAGAGAGTTTACGGCGCATTTCTCGTGTTAAGCGTCCGGCAATAGTCTTGATTTTTCGCGCTGCCGCACACACACACGGGCTTCTTTCGCACGTTTCGGATGCTGATGATACCGCAATTTCCAGCGTTCGCGCTTGAGAACTCGCACGTAGCTTTGCCGAAGAGAAACACCTTCGCGCTTGGCGATGCGCCATATGGTCTCAATCACCTTGATGGCCAATTTGCTATCGGTCGGAAAAGTGATGTTCTTTTCCTGCACCGTCGTAT